>JAGVXH010000010.1 GCA_018303845.1 Candidatus Pacearchaeota archaeon | reverse complement strand
AGGAATTTCTTTTATTCAAACAAGTAATTGTGGGACTACAAGAAGTGCTGTTGGAACTAAGACCACGGGTGAATGTTGCACTATATCTAGTTGGACTCCATTAACGACTACTAAATGTAACGGGGTTAGTTTTACTCAAACTAGTAATTGTGGGACTACAAGAAGTGCTGTTGGGACTAAGACCACGGGTGAATGTTGTTCTGTATCTAGTTGGACTCCATTAACTACCACTAAATGTAGTGGAGTTAGTTTTACTCAAACAAGTAATTGTGGGACTACAAGAAGTGCTGTTGGGACTAAGACCACGGATGAATGTGTTATTACATATCTTGCTAAAGCTGGTGAAGAAATTTTAGATTGTTCTTCTCAGACGGTTGCCCCTAGGAGTTGGTATATTGAAAAGGGGAGATGTGGAGATCCTAGTGGGATTGCTTATTGGAATGGTCGGATTTCTGCGGTAGGTATTTCTGCTGCTAAGACTGAGTTTACCAAAATGTATAATGATATTTGTTATCTAACTTTTGGTGTAGGCGGTGATGCTTGTAATGATAAGTTGTTATGTAATCCTGGCGATGATTATATTAAAAATACAATATCTTGTAAGGCGCTGTAAGATTTTTGCTTTATAATAATTTTTTTAAGGTGTCTGCGATTTCTTTTCCTGAAACCTGTCCTTTGAATTTTCCCATTAAGAGCCCCATGTATGCTCCTTGTGATAAGTTTGGTTTTTCTTTTATTATTTTTTGTGCTTCTGATTTTAGGTCGATGTTTGATTTTTTTGTTGCTTCTTTTAGCGTCATTCCTTGGGACATTTTTTGCATTACAGTATTTGCGTCGGTTTCGGGGATTTCTTCTTTTGATATTTTTTCTAGGATTGATTCTAGGTTGTCGATTGAGATTTCTGGTTTGGGCTGGAAGATGGTTAACATTTTAGCGATTAGGTTTGGATTATTGTATTCATGAATTAGAGTTTTGAAATCTTCGAGTTTATTTTGTTTTAAGATTAGTTTTATTAGTTCTGGGTTTAGTCCAAATTCCTGAAGATAGGAAGTGTTTTCGGATTGGAGTTTTGGGAGAGAGTTTTTGCATTCGTTAATTAGTTCTCTTGAAATTTTTAGTAAAGGGTGGTCGGTTTCTGGATACATTCTCGCGGCTCCCGGCATTGGTCTTAAGAATTCGGTTGTGCCGTCGGGTAGAGCGTTTCTTACTTCTGATTTGCAGGTATTGTTTTTTATGCATTCTTGTTGCCGTAAGATTTCTATGTCTATTGTTTTTGTCATCATTTTTGGGTCTTGGAATCCTTTTATTTCTACTCGTTTACTTCCTTTGATTGAGATGTTGACGTCTTGTCTGATTGTGCCGAGTCCTCGTTTTACTTTGCATGAACGAAGTATTTCCCCGATTTTTAGTGCGGTTTCGTAAATTTCTTCTGGGGTTTGCATGTGTGGTCCGGTTGCGATTTCAATCAAAGGAATTCCAAGGCGATCTAGTTTGAAGGTTTTTGATCCGTCGGAGTTTCCCGATACTTTTCTAGCGGAGTCTTCTTCTAGCATTAGATAATCGATTGTGATTTGTTTCCCGCTTGAGAGAATGATATGTCCGTCGTGGGCCAGGAGGACTGTTCTTTGGAAGCCTGATGTATTTGAGCCGTCGGTTACGGTTTTCCGCATTATTTGGGCGATTGGGAAGATTTCGCAGTTTAGCAAGAGTGAGATTTGGATTGCGATTTTTAGGGCTTCTTGATTTATTGTGTGAGGCGGTTCTTCGTCGGTTTCGACTAGGCAGTTTGTGTCGTAGACTTGGTAGGTGAAGTTTTTGTTTTGGAGAGCTTCGTGTTTGACTGCTTCATCTATGATTCCGGTTTCTCCGACTACTGGGTTTAATGTTCTTCTGATTTCGTATTGTGGCTCGTCTTGTCTTAAAAGGGAGGGGCAGTCGCAGAAGAGTTTATGTGTGTCTAGTTGTTGGTGGATTTCTAGACCGGATTTTAGCTCAAGAGTTTTGTAGTCCATTTGGACATGAATAGGTTAAGGTTTAAATAAGTTGGTTTCTTTGTAGATTGAGGAGGTAAAAATGAAGATAAATAAAATTAATTATGTTTCGGCGGTTTACTTTTTCTTTCTGTTCTTGGTTTTATATTTTATTACTGGGATTGTTCAATTGATTGTTGAGAAGATGAACCCTGGGACTTTTGGGGGATTTGGGCTTGCGACTCCTAGCTTTGTGACTTCGGTTATATATGCTCCAGTTGTTGGAGGATTATTGGGAGGGCTTTTCGTGCTTTTCGCTATTTTATTGTATAACGTTGTTGCTAAGAAATTCCCGTTTAGTTTCGAAGTTTCTGTTAAGAAATAATTTTTAATCCTCTTTAATTTTGAGGGTTTTGTTTTTTTATTTTGGATTTATCTTTTTCCTGTAGAGAATTTTCTTGTCCACCATTTTACTAGTTGTTGTGCTTCTGGGTTTGCCCATGTTTTTGCTATGTCTTCGAAGAGATATGGTTGTGATGTTTTGCAAGACGCGAATTTTCCATGGGATGGTTTAAGTCCTTTGTCGTGTAAGGTGCAAAGTCCATCTTTATAGAGCGTGCATGTTCCTCCGAACCAATCTTGAAATTCTGTCCCTTCATACCCGATTACTGCTGGGACTATTGCGTATATGTCTTCTTCTTCTGGGTTTGTTACGAAATAATTTGTCATCATTTTATTTCCATAACCAAGTCTTAGTAATTCTTTAGCTTCTTCTGGTGTTGGCCAGCAACTATTTTTTTCGCACATGCTGGTGCAGGATTTGCAATTGCATTCTATCGCGACATATTTTTCTAGCTGTGGATATTCTAATATTCTTGGAGAAACTTTTCTTTTTTGTTCCATTGTTTGTGTCCTAGAACCCATCCGAGTTTTATTAGGGCGGTTTCTGTTGTTAGGTTTGAGAATATGATTCCGGTTTTTTGGAGGTCGCGTCCTGCTGAATAGACGTTTGGATTTAGGTCGCCGTAAATTGTTTGTGCGGTTGCGACTATTATCATTCCGGCTTCGATTGCTTTTTTTATTTTTGGAAGCCAGTTGTATTCGGAGTCTTTTGCTGGGACGTGACCTAGTCCTGTGGTTTCTATGATTAGTCCTTTGTATCCTTTTTCTAAATAGAAGTCTATTATGCTTGGGTCTCTTCCGGGATGGGTTTTGATTGAGGTTACGGAGTTTTGGTATTTGTTGTCTAGTTTTGGGGCTTGGTTATTTCTTGCGTTAAATGTTTTTAGGATTTCTATTTTGTCTTGTGTTATTCTTGCGAGGGGGCTAGTGTTGATTGGTTTGAAGGTGCTTCTTTTTGATGTGTGCATTTTTCTGGCTTTGTGTGCGGGAATTGCGATGCATGTGTCGTCGGAAGTTGATTCGTGTCCGATTAGGGCGACTTCTGCTATATCGGATGTTGCGTATCTTGCTGCGGCGATTAGGTTTAGGTGTGCGTCGGTTGATGCTCGGTCGATTGAACGCTGAGAGAATGTTAGGGCGATTGGTTTGTTTAGGTCTTGTAGAAAATAGTGTAAGGCTGCGCCTGTATAATGGAGAGTGTCGGAGCCGTGTGTTACGATTATTCCTGAGATTGATTCGTCTATTAGATATTTGTAGCATATCTCTGCGATTTTTTGCCAGTCTTTTGAGTCCATGTTTTCGGAGAGTTTCATGAATGGGGATTCGATTATTGGATTGCAGATTTTTTTTAATTCTGGTGCGATGTTTAGAATGCTTTCTGCATCAGTGGGGATTGCTCCTCCTGTTTTTGGGTCAAGACGAGAAGAGATTGTTCCTCCGGTGATGACAATTGCCACGTTTGGCAATTGTTGGTGGCTTGGTGGTTGGGTGGTTGGGTGGTTTAGTTTGATTTGGCTTTGCGGTTTTAGGACTTTGGCGGAGAGGATTTCGGATTCTCTTATTCCGATGTTGTAACCGCTGGAAAGTTTTAGTAGAATTATACTAGAGTCGTGGGATTCTAGGGCGTGGCCTTGCCATTCTTTTGATTTTGTTTTTATTGAGATGAGGTCGCCTGGTTGGAAGGTTTTTGTTTGCATGTTGTTATTAGGGTTGGGACATATAAAAGGGTTTTGGGTTGGAATGTTTTGAGGTGGTCGTTAACTTGTTGTTTATGAATGAAGAGATTTTTATTTTGAGAAGTGATTTGATAAGATATAAAAAGGTTTTAGGGGTTTGATTAGTATGGTTGAAAATGAGAAGGCGTTTCCGGTGAAGATTGGGTTGGAGGTTCATGGGTATTTGGATACAGTTGAGAAATTGTTTTGTATGTGCCGCACCGAAAGTGCGGAGAGATTAGAGATTAGAGATTCGAAATTAGAAAATGATGCGAATTCTAGGATTTGTCCGATTTGTACTGGGACGCCTGGGTCGAAGCCGATGGCTGCGAATGAGGAGGCTGTTAGGAAAATGATTCAGATTGCTTTGGTGTTTGGGTCGAAGATTAATATGGACGGGCTTGTTTGGCAGAGGAAGCATTATGATTGGGCGGATAATCCGAAGGGATATCAGACGACGATGTCTGGGGCGCATGCGAAGGTTAATGCTCTAGGGGGTAAGTTTAAGGGGATTGAGATTACGGAGATTCATTTGGAAGAGGATCCAGCGCAATGGAATCCGGATAGTGGACGAATTAATTATAATCGGAGTGGTTTGCCTTTGATTGAGATTGTGACGGAGCCGCAGTTTAGTGATAGTGACCAAGTTGTTCAGTGGCTGAAGTCTTTGTTACTTAGTTTGTCTTATATTAAGAGTGTTCGGAAGAATGCGGGGATTAAGGTCGATGTTAATGTTTCGACTTATGGGGAGAGGGTTGAGATGAAGAATTTGAATTCGCTGGAGAAAATTAGGAAGGCGATTGATTACGAGATTGCGCGACAATTGGAAATTGTCGAGAAATTAGAAATTAGAGGTCAGAAATTAGAGGAGGTTTTGCCTAGGGAGACTCGGGCTTATGATGAGGCGAAGGGGATTACGATTAAGATGAGGTCTAAGGAAGGGGCTAGTGATTATAGGTTTGTGCCTTGTCCCGATTTGGCCGAGATGAAGATTAGTAAAAAAATGGTTGCTGAGATTAAGGCTAGTATGCCTGAGATGCCTGAGGTTAAGCTTGAGAGGTTGCTTAAGACGCATAATGTTTTGGAGAGTGATGCTAAGATTTTGACTAGGAATTTGGAATTGGTTGATTTTTTTGAGGCTTTGGTTGCTGAAGGGATTGATGCCAAGAAGAATATGGCTTGGATCACGGTTGAGCTCTTGAGGGTTTTGAATTGGAATAAAAAGAGTTTGGAAGATGAGGATGTTGATATTAGACCTAGTCATTTGGCGGAGTTGATTAAGGCTGTTGAGATGGGCGGGATTACGACGCTTAAGGGGAAGCAGATTATGAATGATTTTGTGCCGAAGAGTTTTTCTTTGAAAGAGCATAAGGGAGAGATTTCAAATATTGACGAGGAGGCGGTTGAGAATTTGTGTCGGCAGGTGATAGATGAGAATAAGCATGTTGTTGATGACTATCGGGCGGGGAAGGAGGCGAGTTTGAATTTTTTGATTGGGGCGGTGATGCGGCTTAGTGAGAGAAGGGCGGATTTTAAGGTTGTGACTGGGGTGATGAAGAGGTTGATTGGGGAGAGGGACGATGGAGTTTGATGATTGTCGAAATATTCTTTATTGGACTAGGCCGATTGGGAAAGTAGTTGAGGCGGTTGTTACAAACAATAGAGGTTTTGATAGAGAGATGGGTATGCGTATTTTTCCCGAGGGAGATGAGCGGAATTTGAGGATGGCGTTGAGAGAGCTTGATGTGGATGGTTTTATGTATAGTAATTGGGGAAGGGAGTATGGGCATCCTGGGTTTGATAGGATGAGTGTTTATGTTTTAGGGGTTGTGGCGAGATGAGGTTGGAGGGGTTGGTGGATTTTAAGATGACGAGGGATTGTTTGAGGAGGTTGATGAATGGAGATTAGGAGGGCGGTTATTGGGGACTTGAAAGGAATTCAAGAATTGAATTTGATGTTGTTTAAGAAGGAATATAGGGAGTCTGATAAAACTCTTGATTTGGGCTGGAGTTTTGGGAAATTGGGTGAGAAATGGTTTAGGGAGAGGATTGTTGATGAAAGAGGATGTGTTTTTGTTGCGGAGATTGATGGAAAGATTGTTGGTTATTTGTCTGGAAGTGAGATCGATAGCGAGGAGTATAGAAAAGTTATGAGGGTGGCTGAAGCGGACGATATGTTTGTTTTAGGTGAGTTTCGTGGGAAGGGGATTGGTGGCGAATTGCATGATGCTTTTATTGGTTGGTGTAGAAAGAGAGGAGTTAAATTGGTGAAAGCTAAGATTAATGCTTCGAATGAGGGGTCGATTGGATTCCATAAAAAGAAAGGATTCGTGGATTACAATGTTGAATTGGAGAAAAGATTGAAATAAGGGGGACGACGAGCCGACCATAAAGTTATGCAGAGATTATGGGAAAGATGATTGGCAAGAAGTGAGTGGTTAGGAGAGAGCTTTTAGGTCTGAATTATTTTATGGATTGTTGCAGATTTAGGTTTGAGTTGGAGCAGATTTTAAGATGGTGACTGAGGTTATGAAGAGGACTGTTTCTGACGGGAAATAGTTGGCACGGATCTCACGGATTGCACGGATTTTTTGGTGGGAATTGGTGTGGATTTAATTGATTATTTTCGTAATTACTTAAAAGGAAAAACATAAAAATAGGGTTGGTTCTTTTGTGCTATGGAATTGGAAGGACTTATCGTTTGTGGACCGGCTGCGGTTAGGCAGGTTGTTAATGTTATTTCTGATGCTGTTAAATCTAAAGCATATTGGGTTGATACTCTTTGTGCCTTGCCTGTTTTTTATCCAATGAGTTTTTTTACTGAGATGAGTGCAGGTATGAGTTTTGGAGATTCTTTAGATGCTAGGATGGTTGGGTTTCCTGTTGATATGGTTAGTATTCATCCTCTTTGTAGGGCTCGGGATGTTTGGGCAGAGAAAGTTTGGAATGTCGATGAGAATAGTGGCAAGTTGAAACGGGGGATTTCTGATTTGACTTTTCTTGCTGCGGTTCAGCCTTTAATCTATGGCTCTGTTTTGGCTACTAGTGGCGCTAGTTTTGACGAAATGAAATTTGCTATTCCTTATAGGCTGGCTGTAACTGTTGCTGTTGGGATTCCTTATGCTTTTGCCTTGGATAAAGTTCGAGATTATTTTGGAGTTTCTCCTTTAAAGAAGAATATTGAGGATTAGTTTTTGGCTATGGCGATTGTGAAGAACAGAAATTAAGCTACTTTAGAAATTCTTTTGATTAAGGCTTCTTTGTCCTCAGGCTTGCAATATAAAACGATTCCTTCTTTGTATTTTCCTAGTTCCTTTTCAGTATGGCAGTGGGCGTCTCCACCTATTGTCCAGATGTATGAGTCTGTCTGAGGGTCAGAATAGATGTCGTAGGGGTGGGTGTAGAAGCTGTTTTTTTCTATTAAGTCGAAAGGGAATCCCAACAAATCTTTTGCTCTGGACATGTTTCTAAAATGGTTTCTTGGAAATTTTATTTCTCCTTTTTCGTATTCAAAAAAACGTTTTTCTTCCATGTCTCTTGGTTTGCTTGGGTTTTAAGAATTGTTGGGGCTTTAGAGTTTTATTCCTAAGTCTTGTGCGTTCTTTAGCTTTTTATCGTGTTGGTCGAATCCTCCAGATTCTAGGCAGTGAAAACAGGTGTGGATCATTCCATTTTTTTCTTTTATTCTTCCTGTCCCTCCGCATTTTTCGCAATTATATTGTTTTTCCATACTTTTATATGTTTTAAGAGTTTTTAAGAATTGTTATGGTGGATATTTTTGTTTAAATCTTGTTTGTTTGGATTTCTTGGGCTGATTAGGCTTTATTATTATTTTTTGTATAATTTTATATAGTTTGTAGTATTGATTATTTTGTGGAAGTTAATTGGTTTTTGTTGATTGGGTTTATTGTTGCTTGTAATTTAATTGGTGCGGTTGGTGCTATTTGGACTTCTTCGGAAGGGAATTGGTATCAGAATTTAAATAAGCCGAGTTTTAATCCGCCTAGTTTTGTTTTTGGGCCTGTTTGGACTTTACTTTTTTGTTTGATGGGGATTGCTCTCTATTTGGTTTGGGTCTCGCCTTCTTCTAATATTAGGACGATTGCCTTGATTTTATTTGGGTTGCAGTTTGTTTTGAACGTTTTGTGGAGTTATCTTTTTTTTGGAATTAATAATCTTTCTTTGGCGTTGATTGAGATATTTGTTTTGCTTATTGGGATTTTAGTTACTGGTATTTATTTTTATTTTGTTAGTGGACTTGCTGGATATTTGCTTATACCTTATTTTGTTTGGGTTGGATTTGCTAGTTTTTTGAATTATTCTATTTGGAAGTTGAATTAGAGAGGGGAGATTAATTTATCCAGCCCCATGTTTGCATGGCCCTAAAAAGAATGTAGAACCAGCTTAGAATTCCGTGAAGTATTGCCCAGAGAATTGACGCGCTTCGTTCATAAGAGAGAATCATCGCCAGGGCAGAGCCGAAGACCCAGCAGTTGGAGCCGCCATCGCTGGAACAGAATTTGGAGTTACTTGATTTACAATCTAAATCTTTTAGTTTGTTCAGATTTCTTATCTTGATATCGATGTCTGGAGACTTTGTTTTCTTTTTTGTTGGCATGTTTTTGTTGTTTTGTTTTTGTTTGAATAAAAGGATTAAATAAAAAATAAATTTTGGTGTTAAGTAATTTAATTACTTCTTCTTAGCGGCCTTTTTTACTGTCTTCTTAGCTGCTTTCTTTTTTGCTGGCATGTTGTCACCTCCATTTAAATTTATGCTCATGAGATTTCTTATTTTTATTATGTCATTACCATATTTAAACTCTTCTCTTTTTTCAAATTTTTATTTTTATTTTTCAAATTGATTTTTTTATTTTTCAAATTTGTCGACGGTGATTTTATTTCTATGATTTTTGGTATTTTTGGGTTTTCAAATTTATTTTTTGGATAAAAATATTTTATAAAATTTGAATTGTTATTTTTTGTATGGCAAAAGGAGTTATTTTTCGTTTGAAGGATGTTGGAAATGGAAATAACGTCGCTGTGAGATCACGAATGTAGGATAATTGGATGTTTGGTTTTTTAGGGATTATGAGTTTTAGATATTTTCAGATGCATGAATGGTTATATTTGTTTTTTTTCTTGTGGTTTTTGTGGGTTGTTCTGTTAAGGAAGTAGGGTTTTTGTTTTTGGATATATCTGTTTAGAATTTTTTTGAAGATGAATTTGTCGTCGCTGAAATAGTATTTGCAATATTTTTGATTTGCTCAAGGGGAATTTTGCTCTTCTGATTGGGAAGGTTTTTATAGTTTGGATTTTGTGTTTTGGAGTCTTGTTTTGATATTTGGGATGATTTGGTTTGGGCAGGATATGGGATGGATTTCTTATCGTTTTGATTTTCCTTGGATTCCTGCGGTTCTGATATTGTTTGCCTTGGGTGCTTTGATCGAGAGGATGAGGTAGGTCGTTTCTTTTTTCCCGAGTTTTGGAAAGTATTATAAGTTTGTAGTTGTTTGGATGGATATGGTTTTTAGAAATGAGTTTTCTTGGTCGAAGTCTAGAGATGTAATTTTTAATGAATGTCGTCGGAAATATTGGTTTAATCATTATGGTTTTTGGAATGGATGGATTGGTTCAGAGGATGATAGAGTTAAGAGAATTTATTATTTGAAGAAGTTGGCGAGCAAGGAAGTTTGGCTTGGTTCTAAGGTTCATGAGGTGATTGAATTTTTGCTCAGGAAATTTCTAGCTGGCGAGGAGGTAAGTCTTAGTCATGCTTTGAGGATTTTGCAGAAAAGGATGGAAAGTGATTTTGTTATGTCGAGTTTGGGAGGATATAGTGGGTTTTCTAGCAAGGCGCATCGATTTTTTGAGGATGAATATGGTATTGCTATTGCCGATGCTGAGAAGAAAGGTTTGTTTGATAAGGCCGAGAAATGTTTGAAGAATTTTTATAATTCAGATATTTTTATGGAGATTCGTAGGGCTCCGATTGCCGATTGGATTAGTTTAGAAGAATTTTTGAGTTTTAATTTTGAAGGAGTTCGGGTATACCTTAGTATAGATTTTGCGATGAGGACGGGGGATAAAATAGTTCTTTATGATTGGAAGACTGGAGGTGAGAGGAAGGCGGATTACAAATTGCAGCTTAGTTTATATGCTCTTTATGTTTCGGAGAAGTTTGGTATACCTGCTGAAAAGATTATGGCCAAAATGATTTATTTGGCACTTGGAGAATCTGAGAAGGTTGATTCGTTTGAAGTTGATTCCGAATTACTAGAAGAGATGCGGGTTTATTTGAGGGATTCTATTTTGAGGATGAAGAAGTTACTTAAAGATATTTCGGATAACGAGGCCGTTGAAGATGATTTTGAAAAATGTGAAGGTTATTGGTGTTCGCGATGCAATTTTAAGAAAGTTTGTTTGAGTGAAGTTAAGAGCTAGCTTCCTCTTGTATTTTTTTTACATAAGTGCTTGCTGAGGTTGGGGCCGAAGAGGGTTCTTCCATATATATGTCCTTTTTGTATTTTAAAAAGAAGAATGTTGCAGCTATTATTATTATGATTATTAGGGTTGTGATTAGAATTGGCCAGAAATATGTTGTTTTGGTTTCTTGAATTTCTGTTACTGGTATTTGGTTTTCTGATTCATTGATTTGTGTTGTCTGATTTTGTGTATTGTTTATTTGTATCGCTGGAATGTTGCTTGCGCTAATTGTGATTGGAAAGGCTTTTGTTTTTTCGGAAGATTGGTAATAGTGTCCTGTTTCGTTGTTGTAATCATATTCTGTCCAGAAAAGAATGTCTTCTTGTGGTTTTGTTGTATTCACGGGAATCGTGAAATTAAATTTTACGGTTTTTGATTCTTCTACTTCTAAATCTATTATTTCCCGTTCTTCTCTTATTCCTAAATCTGCGTTATATGCGACTATTAAAATTCTGTCTTCTTTGATATTGCCTAGATTTATTATTTCTGTGATGTATTCTATATAGGAGCCTGCTGTTACGTTTGTTGGGCCTTCTATATTTCTTACTGCTATTATCTTTTCTTCTTCTTTTATTTTGATTGTGGTTTCTTCGGAAGTGGATGTTGCCTTTAGACTTGTGCAGATAGTATCATTATCTGGATCGAAAAGTTTTGCATAGAGGAAATATGTATTTTGTTTTGGTTCGCTTAGTTGAAATGAAAAGTTTAATGTTCCGGTTTGTGCTCTTTCTATGGATATTGTTTGTCTTGGTCTTATGCCTGTAGTTGTGATATTTTTTTCTACCAAATCATCGTCTAGGAAATATAGTTCAACGCTGAATGTTCTTGTTGTTAAATTTTTGTTTCTTGCCTCTACTCTTATGTTGATTGATTCAGCTGGGTTCCATTCCCATGTTGCTTCATTGGTTTGGCTTGGGTCTGTAATTTCTGTAATTTCCAGATAGTCTTCTGATATTATATCTTCGCAGAATTTGTATGCTATTGTTAGTGGAGCTAGTGTCAGAAAAAGTAAGGTTAGAATTATCACGTTTCTTTTTCCCATTTGTTTTTATAGATTGCGTCCTATTTAAAGTTTAATAAATAATAAATAAAATTAATTTTATATTAGATTTGGCGAATTAATAGTCTTCGTCTTCTTCTGTTGATTCTTCAGCTTCTGTTGCTTCTTCGATTGCTGGCTCATCTGAGCTAGCGTCTTCTTTAGCTTCTTCAACTGTATCCATGTCGTCTTCGTCATCCATGTCGTCTTCGTCTTCAAACCTGTTGTTGATTTGTGAAGGGTTTGCCATTGGCGCTTCTGACGGTCCGTTATCTGAGTTATTTCTTCTTGAATCATTATCTCGTGGAATCATTGGTTTTGCTTCGCTTACCGTTAGAGGTCTTCCTTCAACGTTTTTTTCGTGCATTTCTGCGATTGCTTTTTTAGCATCTGCATCGTTTGCGAATGTTACGAATCCAAATCCTTTAGATCTACCTGAAAACTTGTCTTTGATTAGTACAGCTTCTGTAATTTCTCCGTATGAAGCGAAGATATTTTTTAGTGCTCTGTCATCAACAGACCATGATAAATTTCCTACATATAATTTCATTTTTCCTCCTGTGTTTATTTAATAATTTTTGAAAGATGTTCATTGGGGTTCTTGGTCGCGTTTATATAATTTCTTTGAGAGAAGGGTATTTAAGTGTTTTGTATCCTCGGGATTTTGTGAATTAGCCTAATTTGGCGACGTATTTTTTTAATTTGTAGCTGGTGTATTTCTATTATTTTTTAGTTATTCTCTGGGATACAGTTTTGGTTTGTTTAGTCAGTCTTTCACGAGTTTCAATACTATTTTTGTGATTATTATTGCTAATGCATATGCGATGACTATTCCTATTAATAAGATAATCCAGCTATACAGGTTTAGTGGCATTATGTGAAAGAAAGTGTTTAGAGGAGTGTAAATTATTGTGAGTTGTAGCAATAGAGAAAAGGCTAGGGCAACTAGAAGCCATTTGTTTGAAAGCCATGTTAATTTTTCTTGTGTCCTTATTGTTCCGATTCTTACAAATTCGTATAGGATGAATCCGGTGAAAAGGGCGGTTCTCGCTTGTTCTATTCCAAAGAGATGGTTAATTAGGATGAAGGTTAGAAGAAGCATGATGATTTTTTTTGTTCCGATTATTCCGATTAGCCATGCTAGTGATTTATTAATGATTGGTTCGTCTTTTTTTCTTGGAGGTTTTTCCATTATATTTGGCGTTGCTGGATCTAGTCCTAGTGCGATGGCTGGGAGTCCGTCTGTTAATAGGTTTATCCATAGAATTTGAATTGGTAAAAGGATTGGATTTTTTAGAGTTAGGAATAGTGTCGCGAAGAACAGTACTCCGATTTCTGCTAGGTTTGAGACGAAAAGATAGTTTGTGAATTTTCTTATGTTTTCGAAAGATCTTCGCCCTTCTTTTATGGCTGCGGGGATGGTTGCGAAGTTGTCGTCTAGGAGAATTATATCGCTTGCTTGTTTTGCTACATCGGTTCCCCTTACTCCCATGGATATTCCAACGTCGGCTTTTTTTAGAGCTAAGGCATCGTTTACTCCGTCTCCTGTCATGGCGACTCTGTAATTTTTCTTTAGAATTTCTAAAATTTTTAATTTGTGGAAAGGGGAAACTCTTGCGAAGATTGTGATATCTTTTAATTTATTTTCTATTTCTTTGTCCGATAGTCTGTCTAATTCTTCTCCTGAAATAACGCCTTTACTTTTTAGTCCTATTTCGTTGGAGATTGCTTCGGCTGTTAGTGGGTTATCACCTGTCATCATTATGACCTTTATGCCTGCGGTGTAACATTCTTGTATTGCCTGTTTGGCTTCTTTTCTCGGTGGGTCAATCATTGCTTGTAGCCCTAGCCATATGAGATTTGTTTCGCTTTCGTCTTTTGTTGTGGTTTCGTTAAATGCAAATCCTAAAACTCTTAGAGCCTGAGAGGCGAAGTCTTTATTTTTTTGTAGAATTTTTTGTTTTGCTTCGTTGGTTAGTTTTATTATTTTTCCGTTGATGTAAATTCTGTCACATTTTTTTAGTAATATTTCTGGGGCTCCTTTCGAAAATGTGTAGAATTTGTTGTCTTTTTCGTAGATTGAACTCATCATTTTTCTTCCTGAGTCGAAGGATATCTCGCTTATTTTTTCGTAATTTTCTTTAAAGTCTAAATATTTTTCAGAAATTTTTCTTATTGCTATTTCTGTTTGGTCTCCGAAATATATTTTTTCGTTTGTTTCGTTTTTTGATATTTTGCTGTTGTTGCAAAGTTTTCCGGTTAATAGGATTTGGTGGATTTCTTTTATTTCTTCTGGGTTTAATTTTGATGTGTCTAATGTTTTGTTGTTTGTGAATATTTTCGTTACGGACATTTCATTTTTTGTTAGGGTTCCGGTTTTGTCTGTGCAGATTACGTCTATTGAGCCGATGGATTCTACTACGTTTAGTTTTCTGACTAGGGCGTTTTTTGTTGCCATTACTTTTGCTCCTATCGCTAGTACTAGGACGAGGATTGCCGGTAGGCCTTCTGGAATTGCTGCTACGGCTAGAGATATTGAGGTGAGTAGGGATTGGTAAATGCTGTATTTTAGTGCGCTAATTATGAAAATTATGAAAATTATTCCCAAAACAGAGTATAGGATTTTTTTGCTGAATGAGGACATTTCTTTTTCGAATGAACTTTTTTCGTCTTTTATTTCTTCTAGTTTTTCTGCGATTTGGCCTATCCTTGTCTGCATCCCGGTTTTTGTTACTAATGCCATTGCGTTTCCGGATGTGATGGATGTTCCTTTGAAGAGTTCTTCTTCTAGTTTCTTTTTGATAGAGCTAGACTCTCCTGTTAGCGTGGATTCGTCTACTTCTAGGCTGAACATTTCGATTAGTTTACAATCTGCTGGTATAATGTTGCCTTCCTCTAAAATTATTAAATCTCCTGGGACGATTTGTGTTATTTCTATTTCTATTTCTATTTCATCCCTTATTATTCTTGTTTTTGGTGTGGCTATTTTTTGCAATGCTTCTATTGTTTTTTCGGCTTTGTAGTCTTGTATAAATCCGGAGATTCCCGAGATTAAAACTATCGTTAATATTAGAATTGTGTCGACGATGTTTGATTCTTGATTTGGGAGGAAGCCTATCGCCCATGAGCTTAGCGCGGCGAGGATTAGGATTATAATTAGTGGTGAGGTGAATTGAGAAATGAAGATTTTAAAGGGGTTTATTTCTTTTGTTCTTTTTAATTCATTTTTGCCGAATTTTTTTAGAAGGTTATTTGCTTCTTCGTTTGATAGGCCTTTCATTTTTTATTTATTTTCCATTTTGTTATTAGTTTAGAGAACAGGAAGGGGACTAGGAAATTGAACATTATACTTGAGGCCACAATGATTGAATATAGGTTGGAATCTATTAGGTTATTTTCTAATAGGAGTTTTATGATGATTATACTTGTGCTGAATTTTACTGAAAGTCCGATTCCTAGTAGGATGGACTGTTTTTCTCCCAATATTTTTCTTGCTGTTATCCAGCTTCCTAGAATTTTTGAGCCGTTTGAGACTATTATTATTAATATAATTAAGAGTGGTGAGACAAGGAGGTAGTTTATGTTCATTGTTAGTCCTACTCCTAGGAAAAATATTGGGGCGAAGAAGCCGTAGCATAGGGTTTTGACTTCTGACTTTATGTTTTTTATTCTGTTGTTTGGTATGAAAGTGTTTAGTCCGATTCCGGCTAGGATTGCTGCGATTGGGACTGCGTTCGCGATTTCTCCGATTGCTAGGAATAAGAAAAAGACGAAGAGGATGAAGAGGAAGAGGGTTTCTATTGAGATGAATTTGAATTTGGTTCTTCCGTTTTTGTTGAGTTTCCCTAATAAAATTGTTAATGCGAATAGAGAGAATAATGAGAGTAGCGTTATTATTATATCGTATTTGGAGTGTATT
Source organism: Candidatus Pacearchaeota archaeon (assembly GCA_018303845.1). Classification (GTDB taxonomy): domain Archaea; phylum Nanobdellota; class Nanobdellia; order Pacearchaeales; family GW2011-AR1; genus JAGVXH01. Next base: position 13,289 of record JAGVXH010000010.1, on the reverse strand, counting down.
CCTATGCCTATTAGGATTCCTGCTAGCATTAATAATAATATTTCTATTATATTATCTAGGGTTCCTATTTCTATTATGCTTTGTCCTAGTTTTGTTTTTGTTATTCTAAATTCGTTTAGTATTGGGATTAGGATTTCTTCTCCGACGGCTACAAGGGACAATGCTACTAGCGCGGAAATAATCCAAGAGTAATCGAAAACGAAATGTATTAGAAGAGCTCCCAGAATTGTCTCTAAGAAAATTATGAATAGGGTCGATTTGATGATGAAATTTTTGCTTTTCTTTAATTTTTTTAGGTCTATTTCGAAGCCGATGACGAAGAGAAGAAAATACATTCCTAACTGGGAGAGGAATTCAAATATGGGGGATGAGGTTATTGTTTCGAATGGGTTTGAAATTGAGAGGACGGTTCCTATAAGGAATGCAGAGAAAATCCATGGGACTCTTATTTTTTCTAAGAGGTTTCCTATGAGTAGGGTTAGGATGAATGCTATGGCTAGGAATAGGAATATGGTCACCATCTTTGTTTTCCGAGGGGGATAGGTTATTTAATTGTTTTGGGAGGTGGAATTTTTAGATTTGTTTTGATTGGATTACGGGGTTTTGCCGAAGGTAAAAAATTGGAGCAGTGAAACTCAGCGAGGTTTTTATTGGAATATTTATTTTATTAATTCTAATATTATACTTGCTATAAAGAATATTGAGAGGGTGATTAGTATTGGAGTATTGATTGAGAGTTTTGCTTTTTTTGCTATTAGGAGAATTAAGATTCCGGTTATTCCAGCTGAGATTGCGCCGCCGATTCCTAGGATTGAGGTGAAGCTGATTATTTGGAAGTATTCGGTTAGAACGTAGAGGACTAGGGGGATTATGGATGTTAGGATGAAGTTTGTTGTCTTGGTTGTTTTGAAGTCCTGGCGGAATGTGTCGTTTAATGTATAAGATAGAGCGAAGTAGGCAGTGAACATTGTAAAGATTCCGAGTATTGTGATTATGGGTCCGAATGAAAGAGTTGCGACTTCAGTGATTGAATTTCCGAGGACTCCGACGAAAGTTAGGGTGAATATGGCATAGAGGAAAATGGGGATTATGCTTCCAAATATGATTGCTTTTTTTAGGAGATGTTCTTGTCCTTTGATTTCTTGTTTTAGTTCTGGGATTGCGACGAAGCCTAATAGGGCGAACATGATTATTCCGATTGGGGTTGCGAAGTTGGTTGGGCTGATTTGGGTTAGATTTGTTGGATTGATTTGTGGAGCGAATCTTATGAAGATGCCGATGACTATTGTTATTACGGAGATGACTCCCCATGTTTCTATTTTTTTTAAGCCACGAAGCCCTTGTCTTAGTAGAAGGGTTAGGATTAGCCAGAATACGATTCCGAAGATTGCTGGCGAGATGTTTGGTGAAATTAGTCTTGAAAGAGATTGCCCTTCTCCAATTAGGTATGCTAGAAGTGCGGAGTAGATTCCGAAGATGACGGCTATTAACATTAGGCGTTTTCCCCACTTGCCTAAGTATTTTTCTGCATAGCCTGTTAATTGATGGCGACCTTTGGTTCTGAGAGTTATTTCTCCTAGGGTTAGATTTACAAACGTCATGATTGTTCCGATTGCTAGAAGCCAGAGGAGTCCGATTAGAAATCCAGATTTTGCGAAGATGTAGGGGAGTCCGAGGATTCCAGCTCCAACTATTGTTCCGGTTAGGGTGAAGGTTGTTGCCCAGAATTTTTTGTTTACCATCTTTTTGTTTGTTAATGATTTTGTTTTTATAATTGTTTTGGGATTGATTATAGCTTTAATTACTTAATAATGATTACATCTAGAAAGATTTATATAGGTTTTCGAAATTAGGTTTTCATGGATGGAAGTAATAATTATTTGCAGATAGCGGCTGTTTGTGAAATTTCTGACGTTATTAAATCGTATCTTGATGGTGAGGTTTTGGATTTTGGTTGTGGGGATGGTGTTGTTACTCGTTATTTGCATTCTTTATGCTCAGTGGATTCTATAGTTGGATATGATATAAATAAAGATAGTATTGCATTTGCTCTGAAATGTAGGAATAGTAGGGAGGTTACATTTTCGGATTCAAAAAAAGTGTTGGTTCCTAGGAAGTATGATAATGTGGTTTCCACTTTTGTTCTTCATGAAGCTGGTCCTACTATTTTAAGTGAACTCTATGATGTTATTCAGGACGGCGGAAAGTTGTGTGTTGCGGATTATCATTTAAAGGGAGTCGATAGAGAGAGGTTTGCTGAAATTTTTACTTCTGATAAAGAAATGCTTGAACTTGGGCAGTATGGTTTAGATAAGACTTGGGCTATACATACGGCTAGGAATTTGGAAAATTGTATTAAAGATGGAGAGAAGGTAGGATTTAAAACCATTGAGAAGAAGATTGTGGGGGATAATTATTTTCTATGGGTTGGTCAGAAGTAGTTTTTAGTATAGTTTTTTGAAAAGCGTAGGTTTGGTATAATAATATTCTTAAAGTGTTTGAGTTTTTTGGTGGAGAGATGGTCGATATAATTGTGAATGAGAGTTTTGAGGATGATTCTACGGAATTGTTTGGGAATTTGGATAGTGGGAGTTTTGATTCTTCGGAGTTGTTTAAGTTGCGGATGGAGGCAGATGAGGTTTCTAGTGATTCGGAGATTAGCGAATTGATTTCGTATGGGGAGATTGCTAAGAATTTGAGTTATGATTTGCCGTATCAGAGAGAGGGGGCGCTTAGGCTTTTGAGGGATTTGAATGCGACGGCTTTACTCGCAGATGAGGTTGGACTTGGGAAGACTATTACTGCTGGGATGGTGATTAAGGAAGGAGTGTCTCGAGGTTGGTTCTCGCGAGTTGTTATTCTTTGCCCGCCGAGTTTGGTTGACCAGTGGGTTTGTGAGATGTCTGAGAAGTTTGATTTGGATTTTGCAATTGTTGAGAATGAAAGTGATTGGAAGAAGGCGTATGTTGTTGCTTCGATTGATAGAGTTAAAATTTTTAATCGGAAGACGGGGAAGTTTCGGCATGAGGCTGCGCATGAGATTTCTTGGGATTTGGTGATTGTTGATGAGGCGCATAAGTTGAAAGAACGGAATACGGTGAGGTGGAGGTTTGTTGATAGGCTTCGAAAGAAGAGATTTTTGCTTTTAACAGCTACGCCGTTTCAGAATGATTTGTTAGAGTTGTATAATTTGTTACATATTTTGAAGAGGGGACATCTTGGGACGATGAAGGAATTTCGGAAGAATTTTTTGTTTCGTGGGAATAAGAGGCATCCTTTGAATCCGGTTGAGTTGAAGAAAAAGTTGGAGGAAGTTATGGTTCGTCGGCAGAGAAGTGAGACTGGGGTTTGTTATAAATCGCGTATACCGGTAATTGTTACTGTTGAAATGACGGCGCAAGAAAAAATCATTTATGAGAATACAGTTCAGCTTTTGAAGTCGAATTATTTTAGGAAGGATGGTAGCGAAATTAATGGAGCGTTGATTGTTTTTGCTATCTTACCTAAGGTAACTTCTTCTTCTAAGAGTGCGATTGAGAGCTTGACTAAGATTGTTGAAAGTGAGGTATACCATGCGGGAACTAAGGAATTTGCTCAAGGTATACTTGATGATTATGCAAAGTTAGAAGTTGATTCTAAAATTGAGAAGCTTGTTAGTTTGGTTAAAGAGATTCGAGCTCGGTCGGACGATGAGAAGATTTTGATTTATACGCGGCATCCGACTACTTTGCGATATATCGTTGAGAAGTTGCAAAAGGACGAAGGTATAAGGAATAAGGAACAAGACGTAAGGAATAAGGAAGAAGGGATAAAGGACGAAGGAGAAGAGGCTTTGAGGATTATTGAATTTATGGGTGGGCTTGATAGGGAGGAGAAGTCGCGGAGGATTGATTCGTTTAAGAGAGGTGAGGCCGATATTTTGATTTCTACTGATACGGGGGCGGAGGGACTTAATTTTCAGTTTTGTCGGAATTTGATTAATTATGATTTGCCTTGGAATCCGATGGCGGTCGAGCAGAGAATTGGGAGGCTGGACCGGATTGGACAGGCGCGGGATATGTATATTTATTCTTTTGCGACTAAGGGGACGATGGAGGAACATGTTGTGGATTTGATTATTAATAAGATGTGTTGTGTGGGGCTTGTGATTGGGGAGTTGCCGATTATTTTATTTAATTTGGGGCTTGATGCTGAAGGGAGGAGCGGGAGGAATAAGATTGAGGAAAAATTGATGGCGAGTTTTATTGAAGGGAAGGGGAACTTGGAATTTTTTGCGCGTGGGGTTGATGAGATTGCGGCAGAGATTGCGAAAGGGATGGAAGAATATGAGAGAGAGAAAGCGGAAAATGCTTGTTTTTTGGATGGGAAGTGTGCGGTGGATGGGAAGCCATTTTATAAGAGTGTGTGAAAATTGTTATAAGTAGGGAATATAGTCACGCGAATATGTTTGGGGTGTATTTTACTTTTGATAAAAATGTTTTTATTTTTAGGTAATTTTTGTCATTTGTTTAATTTTGTCTTCTGAAGAGTTTGTTTATTTGTTAAAAGAGGGGATTGAAAGTTTAGTTAATATTGTGTATGTTGTTGTTTGTATGGTTGAGAATAATCTTGTGCTCCTTACTCTTGATTTGGGGATGGACAATTGTTGGGAGTGTAAATTGGCTAATCAGTTTGATAGTAGTTCGTTTGTTGTAGAGAATGGGCATCCTGTTGGGATGACTTCTTTTGCTGGATTGATGCGAATTGAAAGTGGGGATAGTGGAAAAGTTCGGCGATTTTTGCAGAAGAATAATTTCCCTGTTTCTTTGAAAGAGTTTGATCGTGAGGCTAAGGTTTTTCATTTTCGTGATGATAATTCTATTTTGAGTGCTCCGCTTGTTAATGTTGATTGTAGTTTGGAGTGGCCGGTTCGGTTGAATGGGGATTTTAAGCGACTTCGGGTTTTGCTTGGAGAGGATAATGTTGATGATTTGGTTGCTGGGGTTGAAGGTGTTGGAGCGAATGTTTTGAAGATGTCGAAAATTCGGCGTGGGGTTGAATTTGGAGATTTGTTTACTTTGAAACAGCGTGAGATTTTGGAGCCGACGATTGAACTTGGGTATTATGATTTTCCGCGAAAGATTAGTTTGAATGATTTGTCTAAGAAGGTTGGGGTTTCTCCTAGTACGCTTTGTGTTCATTTGCAAAAGATTGAGTCTAGGGTGTTTGGGAGTGATTTGAGGTTTTTTTGATATTGTGATGTTGTCATTTTAAAAAGACTACTTGAGAAAAATTTATAAAGTATTTTCGGATTTATTGTGCATGGTAAAGATTGCACGTTGGGAAAAGTTGTGCGATAAGGCTGTGGATAATTTGAAGGATTTGGAAAGTGAGGTTGCTTTTGGGAAGTCGGCGGTTTTTTTATGGCGAGCTGGTGTGGTCCTTGTAATCTTTTTATTGATGGATGTGCACAGGAGGACAAAGGGAAGTATCTTTTAGAGAATAATGTGAAGTCTCTTTATGTGGATGTGGATGATTTTGTTGGGATTGTTGGAATTGGAACTACTTATGATATTGGGGCTGTTCCCGCTGTTTTAGTTTTTGAAGATGGGAAGAATCTTGCTAAAAAATTTGGTTTAGTGGACGCCTGTGATGTTTTCAAGGATTTTTCCTGGAAGAAATAAGTTGTTTTTGTTTTAGTATTAATGATGTATTTTTGAGGGATTTTTGGTTTCATATTTTGCGTGTATTTTGTGTTGTTTTATACATAAATAATAGGTAATCCTATATATATGCCAATGTTTATAAGTGTAAATACATACATAATAAGTATGGTTAGGCATGAGTCAGTTGCGAATACTATTGCGAGACTTGAGCAGCGGATTGCCTTAGCTTTGCAGGGAAAGGAAAAGATTTCTGGGATGAAGACGAAGTTGGAACGGAGATATCGGGACAAGGAGATTAGCCATGAGGATTATTTGTTTGAGAAGGCGCAGGATTTGGATGGGCGAACGATTGAAGAATGGATAAAGTATTATGACTCTTATGTTGAGCTTTGTCGACGAGAAATTAAGAAATGGGAGAAGAATATTTCTGCTAAGAAGGTTTTTATTGGGTTTGGTGTCGTCGCTGTTTTTGTTTTGATGGCGTTTGTTGTTTTTACTTATGTTCCTAATTTTATTGGATTTGTTGTTGAAGAACAGGCTCCTGCTGATGAGGTTGTTTCTTCCGAACCCGAGCCTACCGTTGCTGAACCCGAACCTACCGCTTCCGAACCCGAACCTACCGTTGCTGAACCCGAGCCTACCGTTGTTGAACCTGAGTCTACCGTCGCTGAACCTGAGTCTACCGTCGCTGAAGAAGTTATTTCTGAGGATGTTTTTATTTCTGAAGTTTCTGTTGAGGAAAATGTTTCTGTTGATGAAGTTTCTGTTGAGGAAAATGTTTCTGTTGATGAAGTTTCTGTTGAGGAAAATGTTTCTGTTGTTGTTGAAGAAGTTATTTCTGATGGCGGAGGAGTTCCGATAGTTGTTGTTCCAAATGTCAGTGTTGAAAACATTACAGAGATTATTAATGTCAGTGTTGAAAACATTACAGAGATTGAAAACATTACAGAGATTGAAAACATTACAGAGATTGAGAATGTTACTATTGGGACTGCGGAAGTTTTGATTGATACGGTTCAGTATCGGGCCGTGATTGGTCGGCCTGTTAAGTGGTTGAAGGTGATTAATGTTACGGAAAGGGGTTCATTAGTTGTTGATCTTCCTCGTGGTGCTAATAATATTTCTATTTTAACTGATGAAGAAATTGACAATGCCGAGGCTGATGTTGGCGAATATGAAGATTTAGTGAAGGGTAAGGCTAAGAAAGATTTGTTGGAAGGAGTTTTGACTGGAAATGTCGTCGTCGATATTGCTACAAGTGAAGGTATTTTTACTCGATTTTGGAGTTGGGTGACTGGATTTGGTGTTACTGGTCAAGTTATTTTGGAGGAAGATATTGTGGAGGATATTGTTGTTGGCGACGAGGAAGTTAGTTTGAATTTGTCGAAGCTTAGTCCTTATGAGGATTTTATTGGAGTTGGTTATTATACGGAGGCTCCGATGGCTGTTGAAGAAGATATCGAAAAAGGTAAGAGGGTTGTTGTTTCTACTTTTAGTGAGTTTGGATATGAGAATGTTTTGGCTTATACGAATTTAAGTAAGGAGGTTAAAGAGAGTGAGATTTCGATTTATCATATCGTCGAGGGCGAACATGTTAGGATTAATTTTAGTGCGTTTGATTTGAATGAGAATGGATTGGTTGATTATGTTGAGTGGAATGTTGACCATTTGAGTGAGCAGGTTTATGAGATTGTGATTGAAATTATTAAGGCTGAGGTAATGGATGTGAATCGGAATTTTGTTAGGGATGTTTATGGCGAGGTAAAGAGTTTGGATGATGTTTGGACTGAAGTAATGGACGGGGAATATTTGAGGGTGACTTTTGAGTCGGTGCTGGATAGTTCTAGAGATATTACGATTTTTCCGAGGGTGATTAGTGGTTCTCCTAGGATTGAGGTTTATGAAGTTGGTGGGAGTGAATTGATTGCGGAGTTTGAGGTTTTGAATTCTGGTGAATATAATAAAGTTTATTTGACTAATCTTGTTGACTCTCAGGATGTTTTTGATTTGAGGGTTGTTGGCGGTGTTGTCGAGATTGACCATGTTATTGATCCTTTTCAAGGGAATACGCCTGGATTAGCGGTTTATGGAGAGGGTATTCAGGTTATTCCGAGATATAGGGATTGGAGTGGTCTTAATTTTGATACGGAACAGAATGCGCCTACAATAACTGCTGGAACGATAAACAGGGTGGTTGTGAAATCTTCGACGAGAAGAAATCAAACTGCAGTGATTATTGGGGACAGTCAGGGAGATATTCTTCTTAGTATTAGAAATAATACGAATGAGGTTTTTAGTTCGTGGCTTGATGTTGCGAGTATTGGTACTACGAATGATAATTTTAGAGGATTTTATGTAGATGTCGAACAGAACTCTGGGGATTTTCTTGTTGTGTATGAGAAGGATATTACTGCGGATAGAACGCTTTATTATCGAACATGGAATGGAACTGGTAGTTGGAGTGGAGAGGGAACAATAACTCTTAATGGAGATGTTGCTGCGGAGGCACAGTTATTTGTTGTTATGAGTAGTAAGTTTGGTAGTGATGAAATTATGATGGCGAGCGCTGGAGGAAGTGATGATATAAGTGCTGTGAGGTGGAATGGAGCTTCTTGGGTTAATGTGACTACTATCACAACTTTTGCTGCGGCGATTGATGAGGAAAGATTTAGTCTTGCGTGGGAATCTGTTTCTGGGGATGCAATGATTGTTTGGGGAGAGGGAACGACTAACGCAAATTATAATATTTTTAGTGATTCTACGAAGGGCTGGGGAACTTCTACTCTTATCCGAAATGTGGCGGCTGTTGTTCAACAAATACAAATTTGTTCGGATCCTGAGTCAGATTATATCGGGGTAATTATTGGCCCTGATAGTACGGGAGATGTTCTTGCCGTGATGTGGGATGGGAATAGTTGGCTTTCTGGGGAGCCTGGAGAGGAAGGTAGTGCGGAAAATGTTGCGATGTCAAATGCCTTTTGTCAATGGACGAAGAATGGAGGCACAGCGTTGTTTGGTTATGTTGTGCTTAATGCATTAAATATTAATTATTTTCAATATGATTTAGCGAGTGGAACTTGGACGTGTTCTGAGAATGGGCAGACTGTTAGTGATTTGGATAATTTGGAAGGGAGTAATGGACCTTGTAATTCTCAGGATGGTACTGCTGGGGTTATGTCTGATGATATAGAAGTTTTGAGGGCGGTTGGAGATCCGAATAGTAATGATATTATGGTTTGGGGAATGGATTTGGCAGAGGATTTGGAATTTTTTATTTTTAATGGGACTCATTTGAGTCAGCCTGCGACGAATCTTCTTGAGGCGACTACCACTGCAATAGCGGCTAATGAACCTGGATGGTTTGATTATTTTAGATTTATTCTTCGTGTGTATCCACAATTTTCTGGTTACTGGGATAATAACGGAACGATTTTTAATTCTGGGATTGGAGTTTTTAATGTTAGTGTTGTTAATTCTAATGGAACTGTTTTGCTTGAGATTAATGGGGTTGATTATTCTGCTGTAAATGTTGGTGGGGATGTTTATAGTGTGAATGTTGCTTTGACCGCTGGAGATTATCCTTATCGATGGCATTCTTGGGGAAATGGGCAGTCAGAGGATTATAATGTTTCTTTGACGCGAAATTATACTGTTGGAATTTTTGATGATAGATATCCTCAATTTTCAGATTATTGGGATGATAACGGAACGGTTTTTAATTCTGGGACTGGGCATTTTAATGTGACTATTCTTAATACAAATGGGACTGTTTTGCTTGAGATTAATGGGGAGAATGTTAGTGCGACTAATACGGCACCTAATGTTTATAGCGTGAGTTATGATTTTTCTAGCGGACAGAATTATCCTTATCGGTGGCATTCTTGGGGAGATGGAGTTTTGGAGCATTATAATTTTTCTGAGATAAGGTTTTATGTGGTTGAGACTAGTGATATTGCTTTCCCAATTTTTTTAAATGAATGGGATGATAATGGAACGCTTTTTGATTCTGGGACTGGGCATTTTAATGTGACTATTCTTAATACAAATGGAACTGTTTTTTTGAATATTAATGGCACTAGTATTGTCGCGACTAATTTGTCGTTGAATGTTTATAGTGCGAGTTATTTCTTTTCAGGCAGTGGGGATTATCCTTATAGTTGGAGTTCTTGGGGGAATGGGACTTTGGAAAATTATAATATTTCTTCGGAGAGAATTTATACTGTGAAGGAAACTACTGATGCCGTTTATCCTATTTTTTCTAATTACTGGGATGATAATGCTACTTTGGAAGACTCTGGGATTGGGCATTTTAATGTGACGGTTGACAATACAAATGGAACTGTTTTGCTTGAAATTAACGGTGAGAATGTTAGTGCTGTCAATTTGTCGTCGAATGTTTATAGCGTGAGTTATTATTTTCCTAGTGGACAGAGTTATCCTTACCAATGGCATTCTTGGGGGAATGGAGTTTTGGTGAATTATAATGTTTCGGAGATGCAGTTTTATACTGTTAATAGGTCGATTAGGATAATAGATTATTCTGGATTTGAATCTGGAGAACAGGGATGGACTTTTGGAGGATTGGATGCTTATAGGTCTAATTTATACAGTGCTGTTACGGATGCTGGAATTTCTGGTGGGATTTGGTCTGCATATTTACAAGATGATACTACTTCTTCTTATTTTAGTAAAAGTTTTAATTTTACGGGGCGTGAAGTAATTAATCTTTCGTTTTACTATTATCCTTCGGGTATGAGTCCTGGCGAATATGTTGAAATTTTGTGTGATGGGAATCAGATTTGGAATTTTACAGAAGGTGACCATGCGATGGATTCATGGTGGTTCGGGTCTATTATGATTAGTCAGGCAGATTGTGTTTTTGATGATTCTGTTGGAATAAGATGGGATGGGAATCCTGGACTTAGTGGGAATGGGGATTTGATGTATATAGACGGAATTAGTTTAGTTGATTTTACTGGAGAATATAATTTTATTCCAGAGATAAAAGATATAACGAGTGTTTCTGTCCAGAGTCCAGTGGAGGCTGGGGTTAGAAATGTTAAGGTTAATTTTAGTGTGACTGATTTAAATGGTTTTGATGATATTGATTCTTCTAGCGCTCGGGTTAGTTTTGAGAGAAGTGGTGAGGTGACAAGGGTCAGTGGTCCTTGTGTTGAGATTGGCTCTAGTGAATTTGTTATGAATTATTCTTGTTCTGTTGATATGATGTATTATGATGGGGCTGGAGAGTGGACGATAAATGTTAGTGTTTCGGATTTTTTTGTGGATAGTGTGAGTAATTCTTCTACGTCTTTTACGTATAATCAATTGACAGCGATGGTGATGTCTTCTGCTTCTTTGAGTTGGGGCGTTCTTGGTTTGAGTGATGTTAATGCGGGGGCTATTGATGACCCTATTGTTGTTAGTAATACAGGAAATGATGATGGGTTGGGTATTAATATTACTGCTTATGATTTGCAGGGTTTGACGAAGACGGATGAATATATTTATGCCGCTAATTTTAGTGTTGATGGGGTGAGCCAGGGATGTTTGGGGAATGTCATGATTAATGGTAGTGCTGTGACTATTTCTACTTTGGCTTTGCAGCGAGGAAATAATTCTTTGGGCGAGGGGCAAGAGGAAATTTTCTTTTGTTTAAATGGTATGCCTTCAGGCATTAGTTCTCAGGATTATTTTAGTTCTTCTGGTTGGGATGTTAGGATTTTTATGGTTTTGTTGACGGCTGGACGAAGAAAGAAGAAAGAGAAGAAGGAGTTGAAGAATGATAGGTTGGTTAGTGCTATGGGACTTATCGCTGATGAGTTGAAGGAGAAGTATAGTTTGAGTTCGGCTGAGGTTGTTGAGGCTTTGACTGATGAATTGATGGAGAGGTTTGGGGTTAGTGTTTCGGAGATTTCGGCTTTGAGGGTTGAAAGGAAGATGGAGATTCCGTTGAAGGTTTTTGCTGGTGGTGAACTTGGGGCATTAGAGGCGGTTGTTAAGTATATGAAAGAAAATTTGGGGATGAAGTATTCGGAGATTGGAGAGAAGTTGGGACGGGACCAGAGGACGGTTTGGACGGCGTATAAGAAGGGATGTGGGAAGTCTGATGTTATTATGAAGTTTGAAGAGGGTGAAGATTCTGTTCCTTTGGATATTTTTGCTGATGATAGATTGACAGTTTTGGAATCTATTGTTGTCTATTTGAAGAGAGATAAGAAGATGAGGTATTCGGATATTGGAGAAATTTTGGGTCGGGACCAGAGAAATGTTTGGGGAGTTTGTGCTAGGGCTGAGAAGAAGATTGAAGAACAGAGATGATGATTCGTTTGTAATTTTTTTGTTTTTGGGAGTTTTTATTAAGAAATTCTTATATAAATAGGGGATGAAATGTTTTGTTTGTTAGATGAGAATATGTTCGCGTCAATCTATTTATCTTTTTGTTTTAGTTAATCTGTATGGTTGTTAAAAGGAGCGGATTGTTTTTGGTGGGAATTTTAATATTGAGTTCGTTTGCTTCGGCTGGATTGTTTGAATGGTTCGGGAATATTACTGGGAAAGCAACTAGCGGAACTGCTGCTTTGAATATTACTGTTGGGAATAATGCTCCGACCATTTCTGGGATTACTTTTATCTCTGCGCAAACACCTACTGAGTCTGGGTCTAAGACTGTTATTTTTAATTTTAATGTAACAGATGCAGATGGAGCTAGTAATCTTAATGACAGTGCTGCCAAGGCAGAGTTTGATAATGATGGTGAAGCGGTTAGATTCAATAATTCTTGTGTTTGGGTTAGAGATTATGCTCCAAATACTGCTGAGTATAGTTGTTCTGTTAATATGTGGTATTTTGATGAAAGTGGAACTTGGTATGTGAATGTTTCTTCTGCGGATATTAATGGAGCTGGTGCAAGAGATGACAGTACTCGGCAATTTACTTTTAATCAATTAACTTCTATGGTTATGTCTCCTACGGCTTTGGGTTGGGGAGCATTGGGTGTTGCTAATGTTAATGTTGGGTCTAATAATGATCCTATTGTAGTGAATAATACTGGCAATGATGAGGGTTTAAGTTTGAATGTTACCGGTAGAGATCTTCGAGGAGAGACAGTTAATACTGAATATATTTATGCTAGTAATTTTAGTGTTGGTGCGGTGACTGAAGGATGTGCTGGAACTGCCATGGGGGATTCTGTTTCAATTAATGTTACTTCTGCTATTTTGGAAAGAGGGAATAATACGTTAAATAATAGGGGTGATACTTCTGGGCAAGAAGAATTGTTTTTCTGTTTGAGAGGGCTTCCTCAGACAATCAGTGCTCAGTCATATTCATCTGCAGGGACGGGGCCTTGGACTATACAGATTATAACATAAAATGGAAATGAAAAATATGATGCTGATGTTTGGAATGATTTTGGTTAGCTTGTCTATGGTCAGTGCGTTTGGGGTTTCGACTCCTTATTGGGATGAGAATCCTTTGAGGCTTGCGCCGGGTGAGTCTATGGATGTTGAGTTGGTTTTGCAGAACATGGCTGGCTCGGCTGGAGACACTACGCTTCGGGCCGAGATGGCTGACGATGCTGGAGGGATTGCTAGTTTAGTTGATAGTGATTTGGATTATTTTGTTCCGTTTGGTTCGGATGAT
>JAGVXH010000009.1 GCA_018303845.1 Candidatus Pacearchaeota archaeon | reverse complement strand
GAGTTGTTCTACTTGATATTCTAGTTCTTCGACTTGGTCGTTGTATTGATTATATCTGTCTAGTTCTTCGTCGGAAAGTCTTCTTGTGTTATGGAGAATCGGTCGGAAATTGATGAAGTAGGGGTTTGCATGATTATAGGCTGGGTTAACAAACATTCCCACTCCAACTGACGCCTTAACTAGAGATTGTAAAAATTCTTCTCCATATTTTGTTTTAATTCTGTTTAGGTCTCCTTCGTCTCGCGTTCGCATTTGAATTTCTGTTGAAATATTTGCCTTGATTTGCCCTGCGAAATCTGACAAAACTTGAGAGATTAAGCAAACTCCATATCCCCATTTACGAAATTCTCGGCAAGCTCTTTCAATTTGAATGAATCCCTCTCCCGTCCCCCCAAACTTTGGCAAGATTCTATGAATTTCGTCAAAGACCAGAAGTGTTCTAAGTGTTGGATATTCTTTTGGATCGGATTTGAATATTTGCCGAATTACATTTGCAACTACAATATCCATGTCTTTTGGTTGAAGTTTGTTTAGGGTTAGAATTTGAATATGCCCTGGCTGGAAGAATTTTTCTACATCTACTATTTGTCTTGCGTCTTTTATTGCTCGAATGTTTCCTGGAAAGCCTCTAGCATCGGTTTTTTTCATTCCAAAATTATCATAATATGCAAACATTTTTTTATCTTCTAGTTTCCGGAGCATTCCTGACCACTGAGCTGTTGGATCGAATACTATGACACAAATGTTTTGCTTTAATGCTTCTTCAATTAGGACCTGAGCTGCAATAGATTTTCCTCCTCCGGTTGCTCCCGCAACTATTGAGTGAACTGTTAATTTGTGTGGATCTAAATACGCATCATCTTTTTTTTCTGCTATTTTTCCGAGCCATAAAAAACCTTTTTCTTTTTTTGGCAAAGATTTCATATCTAGTGACATTTTATATTTCTTCTTGCTTTCGATGTATCCCCTTACTAAAAAGAATGTTATAATTGCAGCTAAGGCCGTAGAGGCTATTATCATTAAAATCCAAACTGGGATACCGAAAAATTTTCTTGACATCGGAGGTATTTTCCCCACTATTAGAGATTCTGTTTCTATTATTTTATTTTGATAGGAACTTGCAACTTGGATTTTGTAATATCCCTCCTGTGCATTTTCAGGAAAGTTGAATTTCTTCAAAATTTGAATTGGACTTTCTATCGTTAAGGTTTCTACTTCTAATAAAATTGTTTCGTTAGTTGGTTTTACTAAATTATATGTTAGGGTGAGGTTTTCTAAAGTAGAAGTTTCTAATTTTGTGATGTCTATTTTGAATTCAATTTTTTTTGTTAAATAAAAGTTTTTTTGCAACGGCATAAGATCAATTATATATACTGGGCTTGCAGACTCGTTTGTTACATTTATTTTGACGGAAATTTCTTCTGAAAGTCCACCTGATAAAATCAAAGGTCCTTTGAATGAGCCTATTTCTGATCCTTTGATATAGAAATAATATTTCTCTGACTCTTTTGGTTCTATTATCAGCCCTGTAAATCTTGATGAAATCATCTGTTCGACTTCCCCCGTTGGTCTAAAAAAAACTTCTATTGGTGAATTCTGATTATTTGTTATTTCTATAAAATCTTCAAATAGTGTTCCTTGCTCTAATTCTCTTTCTATTGTGCTTCTCGAGATTTCGTAATTTTCTTTTATGATTGGCTCACCGTAAGACGTAGCTTGAACTAGAACTAGGGTGGTTATTAGAGTTAGGATTAAGATTGGGATTTTTTTCATTTGATTGGCTCTTTTGGATTGGGCTTAGAGATTGCTGGGCTTGGAATTGTTTTACTTGGTTTTGGTTCTGGTTTTGGTTCTGGTTTTGGCTCCGGTTTATTTTCTGTTTCTGTTAATATTTTTGAAAACTTATTCAGTTCTTCTCTTAATTTTACCTCATCTTCCATAAACCCCTTTGAAACGTTTTGGCCGTATGTTAATTTTATTCTTTTATAAATATCCATTGCCTCCATAGTTTTGCCTTCTTTTACTAGCCCTCTTAATTCATTTAGAAGTAGATATAATTCAAGTAATCTTTTTTTCTTCTTATTTTGTTTGTAAACTATATATAAGAGGAGAAGTATTATTAGAAGAATTAGGATTATTGTCGGGTAAAGGAATTTTTTTAATATAGCTATAATTTTGAATCTTGCGCCTATCAAAAATTTTTCAGAGTCTAGGTCCATTGCCTCTTCTGAAATTATTCTTGCATAGAAAATATATTCTCCGTCGAAAGTTCCTTCTGGAACTGTTAGCGTTCTCTCTTCTTGGAATATTGTTTCTAGAACTATGTCTTCACTTGCAGAC
This sequence comes from Candidatus Pacearchaeota archaeon, assembly GCA_018303845.1. Taxonomy (GTDB): domain Archaea; phylum Nanobdellota; class Nanobdellia; order Pacearchaeales; family GW2011-AR1; genus JAGVXH01. Next base: position 19,690 of record JAGVXH010000009.1, on the reverse strand, counting down.
TCTATTATGTCGCCTTTGAAATTTTTTATTGCATAATATAATTGGGATGATGAATTTCTTATGTCTTGTAGATTTTTTATTGTTATTAGGGCCGTGACTTTTTCTCCGACTCTTACTGCCTTTGAACCTTCTGTTAGGTTTACCTTTATCCTTACGTCTGATTCAAATTTTTTTATGTCTAGTACTATTGGGATTGAAATTTGATCTCCATGGTTAAGAAGAAGAAATCCGAAATACTGATCTGGCATCGCATCGTAGGGGGCCGTAAATTCTATTAAGAGTTCGTGTGTTTCCCCTGGCGCTATTTCGATATCTGTGTCACCTAGTTTTGTAAAACGTTCCAGATATCTTATTGACGCATTTAATCTAATATTAGTATTTCCTGTATTTATGATTTGTACAACTTTTGTTACACTTGTTCCTTGTCTTAGCGTTACCTTTAGACTTCTTACATCAACTTCCAAATTTTCTGCTAAAATTCCTTCTTCGAAATAATCCATTTCCGCGCCCCCTGTTCCATAAGACACTCCACCTGATTCGGAAGCTATTGTGTCTGTATCTCCCTCGTATTCTGTTTCCCCGTCGTATTCTTCTCCTAGCTCAAGGTTGAATGCTTTTACTGTGAAATTTTGAATATCAACTTTATTTGTATTGTTATAAATGTCAAAAGCATAAAATGTCCATGAAACATTTGTTCCTGCTGGCGCGCTTATTTGGACTCTAAAAGATGAGGTGTTGGATGTCCCCGTAAATGATGTGACTGTTTGGTTTTGCCAACCTAATCCTTGATCGATTGAAAATATAAATTCTTTTAACTCTACGTTATCTGTCCATTTTGTTGTAAAAGTTACATGATAGTTTTGGTATATTGAAGCTAGACTTTTTTTGGGACTACTCCACTGCGGAGGGGTTGTGTCTATTCCTACTGTTACTTCGAAGAAATTGGATGTGGATGTGGATGTGGCATCCGAGGCATTGAATTGCATGAATTGGGAGCCTGAATATCCAATGTCTGGGTAGAATGATACTTGGTTTTCAGAATTGATTGTTGTTATAATATTTGATATTGTAGTATAATCAAAAATCATTGTGTCTCCATTTGCGTCTTCAAAATAGTCGTCTAAGTCGAACGCATTTATTCTCGGGGTATCCATTATTATTAAAATGTCCGGAATATTTTGGGTTAATTCTGGTGGAGAATTTGAAATGTTCATCTGCGTTTGTGTGTCTGCTGATATTTGAACTAAGCCGAGTAAGACTAAGATTAATATAAAAAATTGCATTAACACCTCTTTTTTCTTTTCTCCCATTTTCTCCCTATTTATAGAGGATAATTATTTTATTTAAAGGTGATGATTGTAGTTTTGAATTTTTATTATTTATATGAAAAATTGTATCGCATTCAGTTGGACACTTCGTGTAGGTCCTTGACGCATAATGTTTATCCTAATTTTTGGCGAACCTTTATAAAGTATTATTTAGTGCTTATATCATGCCCAAAAAGGACTTAAAGAGGTTCAAAGCTGAAACGGTTGTTGTAAAGGGAACTATTACATCTGATCAACGTAATGCGATTGGGGAGTTAGTTGGAGTTTTGGGAAGCAGTGAACAGGATGTTGTCGGGAAAATTTTGACACTTTGGTTGTATAATGAAGGGTTTTTGAAAAATATAAAAGGAGGCACTAAATAATAAATTGAAATGAACGGGAAAATTGGGAGATATGGCGAAGGTGTAGTGAATAGGAAGCGCGAGTTTTGTTTTAAGAAATATGCGCAAGTGTTTGTAATGTTAATTTTGTTGATTGGATTAAATGTTCATTTTATTGGTGCGGTTAATGAGACGGAGGATATTGAAGTTGAATTAGTTGAGGAAGTTTTGGATGAGGTTACGCCCCATAATGATTGTGATGAGGTAAATTTGGGTGAAGAAACTGAGGAATCGGATTTGGGTGGAGATATAATTATTATGAATGATAGTGAAACTTATGTTGAGGTAAATTTAAGTGAAGATATTGAGGACTTGAGTTTGAATGAAGATATAATTATTATAAATGATAGTGAAACTTATGTTGAGGTAAATTTCAGTGAAGAGACTGGGAATGCTTCTGAAAATGTTTCTGATGGTTTTGAGTATATTGATATTGATACACTATTAGGCAATGAGAGTTTGCAATCTAGCGAATTGGCTACATCAGAGGAAGATGAGGTTATTGTAGAAAAAGAAAAGATTTTGAAAGAACTCGTTAAAGATGGTCAAATTGAATTGGAATTTGAAATTTTCGAAGGGGATGATGTTGAGATTATGAAAAAAGAGGTTGGACGAGGGGAACTTGAAAAGGATGTTTTGATTTCTAGCGATGAACATTTTGATGATGAGGTTAGGGTTTATTCGGATTTGCCTAGCCCTGCTTTGAAGGAAAATATTGTTGTGACTTGGGAGAGTGAGAGTGAAGTTGTTTCGGATATTGAATATTTTGATTTGGATGGAGATGATTTGATTGATAGGATTTCTTGGGTTGTCCCACATTTGTCTACACAACATTATAGTATTGTGATTATTGTTGATGAGGTTAGTGGCGGGAGTGAGTTGGATATTAATACAAATGTCCCTAGTGGAATTGTTTCCAATCCTGTTGTTTTTGAGATTAATATTAGTTATGTAAATTTGGATGATATCGAGTGTAATCTTAAAATTGATGGAGATATACATATTTTAATTGAGGATGGAGATATTATTCCAGAATATTTTAAGGAAGAAGAAAATCATAGCTGGATACTTGAATGTAGAGACAAGAATAATTTTTCGATTAGTAAGATTAAAAGTGGAAATTTTGTTGTCAGAGATTCTTTTAATCTTAGTTTGGGAGACTTCTTTTTAAAAAGTAGTGGGGTTAGTGGTAGCGTTAATGCGAATGGAGGTGTTGTTGAGCTGAAGCTAATTAGGCCAGATTTGAGTGAGGTTTTTGTTAAAAATTTGAGTGGAAATTTCCCGCAGGATTTTAGTATTAATAGTTCTGTTTTGGGGAATGCTGGAGTTTATTCGCTAAAGGCTGTTTCGCATTTTTATGCTGAAGCGGATGTTTTGAATAAGAGTTTTAATTTAGGAATTGTTAATTTGAGTTTTAATAACAGTGGTAAAATGGGAAGTGTTTCCAGATTTGATTTGAGAAGTGATAGTTTAGTTGGTGGGGTTTATGATCTTTATGTTGGGACGAATCGGATTAAGAATAATGGAGTTTTCGGTTCTGGATTTGGAACGATTAGCAGTACGGATTATACTCCTTTGGCTGTTGGTAATTTTGATGTTGATTTGGAAGTTACGATTAATGGTATTTTGTATGAAATTGATGGCGGGATTTTGAATGTTGCAAGTGGGATTGATAGTAAGGATCCTGATGTTACTTTAATTTTTCCAGATTGGGAAGACGAGGTGAAGAGTCGCGATATTGAATTTGAGTATCGGGTTGATGAAGATAATGGAATTAAGAATTGTAGTTTTAAGTTATATAATACTACGAAGGATTCTTCTGGGGTTCATCAAACTGATAAACTTATTTTTCCCATTAGTTCTTCTGATAAAAGTTTGGCGTTTAAGAATAATGTTGTTAATGGGCAGAAAGTTGAGATTAGATTGGTTGATTTTGATGACGGGGATTATATTTGGGAGGTTCGATGTTTTGATAATGCTGGGAATGAGGGCTGGGATTTTAATTATTTTAGTGTTGATGTTGTTAATGATAGCGGAAAAGTTTTAGTTAATGAAGCGGCAAGCTACAGTCGGCAGGATGAAGTTGAGGATTTAATCGAAAAAATTAATTCGTTTTTAGAGAAAGAAGATGATTTTGGATTGGAAGAGCGAAAAATTTTGGAGGTTTTGGGACTTAGTTCAGATATGACTTTTTGGAAAAAGAGGGTTGTTCAGATGGACCAAGATTTGAAGTTTAATTTGAAGTTTATGGAGGAGGAAAAAAGAGAAAAAAGGACTAAGGAAATTTATGATGAGATTGATGAGATTAAAGGGAAGATTGTTTTGGATGTTGTGAGTGTTGACTCGTATGAGTTTTCTAAGGGAAGTGTTGATTTGGATTTGGTAGAGGTAATTGGAAATTATATGGAAGCAAGCGGAGTTGATATTGGGGATGGGGCTTTGCGGAGTTTAGTTTCTTATAATAATGGACTGCAAAAAGATTTGGGTGTTTCGGTTGAGACTTGGAAATTGGAGTTGGAATATTTAGATGGAGTGCAAGAAATTGTTTTGGTTAGTAAGAATTTGGATGTTAGTGGAGATAAAGATTTGAAGGTTTTGGAAATTATTCCAGATAAATGGAAAGCTGTTTTTGTTAGTAATGTTGAGGATGAGGGGAATGGTATTTATAGTGTGGATGCTTCTAGTTTAGAAGGAGGAAATCTTGTTTATTATTTTGAGGAAGGATTTGCCTTGAAAGAGGTTGAAAAAATGGAGAGTGTTTTGTTTGGCGAGGGTTCGGTAAGCTCTGGACTTAGTAGTATTACTGGGATGTTTATTGGGGTTGGAGATTCTATTAGTTTGGGTTCGTTTTTTTGGTTGCCGCTGTTTTTGTTTATTGGGTATTTTGGGTTTATGATTTTTGGAAAGGTTCGGTTGGAAAATTGGAAGAAGGAGCCTGGGGTTGAGAGAATGGTTGAATTGATTAATGAGACAAATGGGCTGGTTCGAGATGGTCGTATTGATATTGCCAGAGATAATTATAGAAAAATGGGTGAGATTTACAAAGCTTTACCTGTGAAATGTAAGGGATTTTTTTATAGAGAACTTGGAAAGGTTCGGCTTGCAATTGATAAGAAGGATGTTTTGAATTTGATTCGAGAGTATGAGGCGGCGAAGGATTCATTTCGAAAGGATGATGCCGTGATGCTACATGGAAAAATTAATGCGATTTATCGGAAGTTGCCGAAGAATTTTCAGGAAAAGGTTTATCGGAGATTGGTGAAGAAGGAAGTTTGAAACTAATTATTGTTTGAATAAATATAATTTAAGTTGTTTGCCAATGTATGATAGGAGCTTCCTTGTGTCCCATGATTATAAAGTATTTCTATTGTTTCTCTCGCAAATTCTTTCCATAACTTTCTTTTCGAATATTCTGGTGCATCCTGGATTAATTCCTCTGCCGCTTCAACATACGAAACTATGTTTTTATCCATCTTAAGTTTTTATTTTCTAGCTTTATAAGAATTATTGTGGTCTTAAGTGTTATAATGATTCTATTGGAGATTTTATTTTTTTGAGTTCTTCGTTTGAAACATGGGTGTAGATTTGGGTTGTTGAAAGATTTGAGTGGCCTAAGAGTTCTTGGATTTTTCTGATGTCGGTTCCGGATTCTAGCAGATGGGTTGCAAAGGAATGGCGAAGTGTGTGGGTATGAATGTCTTTTAGTCCTGCTCTTTTTGATGCTTGGGAGACTATTTTTTGGATGTTTCTTGTAGATATTTTGCCTGTTCTTCCTGAGAAAAGATAGATTTGATTTCTAGATATTTGAGATTCTAATTGGTATTTTATTGAATCAAAAAGAAAGTCTGGGATATTGAAAATTCTATCTTTATGACCTTTGGCTTGGCGAATGTGACCGGTTTTTTCTGGAAGGTTTATATCTTGGATTTTTAGTTGGGTGAGTTCTGAGACTCGAAATCCGCAGGCGTAGATTAGGCTTATCATTAGATTGGATTTTTCGTTTTTAATTTTTGAAAAGAGAAGTCTGGTTTCGGTTTTTGTTAGAGTTGTTGGAAGATGAGTTTCTTTTTTTGGGCGTTTAATTGTAAGAGTTGGATCTGTTTTTAAGATATTTATGTGAGCGTATTTTATTGCTGCAAGAAAAAGAGTTATAGTTGCGGCTGCGGAAGTTGTGAGGTTTTCGGCGAGGTAATATTTAATGTCATCTGAGGTGATTTGGGATGGTTCTTTTTTTGTAGATTCTAAGAGAAGTTGATTTTGTTTGATGTAGTTTTTTATTGTGTGCAGTGATGCTTTTGAGATTTTGAGTTCTATTTCTAGTTTTTTTAAAAATTCTTGGTTGTTCATTTTGTCGTCTTGGAGAATGTGAGATGCGAAGGTTTTTATAGTTATATTTTGGAATTGGTTTATGGAAGGCGAAAAGTTCAAGGCTGTTTGTGCTGAATGTGGGCAGGAATGTGAGATTCCATTTAATCCTACTGAAGGTCGGCCTGTAAAATGTGATGCTTGCTTTCGAAAAGTTCGAGATAGTCGGGGTGGGAACCGTAGATTTCAGGAGAGACGAGATTTTAGTGTAGTTTGTGCCGAGTGTGGTAGAGCTACAACCGTTCCATTTAAGCCAGTTCAGGGGAAGCCTGTTTTGTGTAGAGATTGTTTTAAGGGAAAGTAGATTTGGGTGTTTATTTTAGATAATCTTCTATATATTCTTGTTTTATTGTTGATAATGGATGACTTGTTAATTGATAATAAAGGTCTTCTTTTTGTTCTTTAGTGTCTTTGATTATTGCGTCTATATTGGGCTCGTATTCTCTGGTTTTTGGCCATTCCATTTCTGTCATTGTTTTGTTAGGATTTATGATATTTGTTTACTTCTTGTGGATATCTAATTATTACGCCTTGTTGATTCATTAATTCCCTTCGGGTATATTCTGCTTCACGAACTATTGATTCCACATTTGTTTTAGAAAAATAACCCGGACCATCTGGCCAAGTTTTTGCTTGATTTTCGAGCTTACCTTCTTCCATGATTTTGATTATATTTTTATATATAAAAACATTTGTTTTGATTTTCGTTAAACCGAATAATTATATAGTTGATTTATTATAGTTTGTATTTTAGATTATGCGAACTTTTTTAGTATTAATTATAAGTCTTACTTTTTTAGCCAGCGACGGTATTTTTATTATTATTTTCCACCCCTTACTTTTTGGTTTTTTATTTATTTTTAGAACCCTCACTTTTCTGCTATTTTTTGTCATTTTTTTCTTTTTCTAACTCTCACTTTTTCATTTAAAATTTGTTTATTTTGGACATTTTTGGATTATTGAAAATTTTAAAGTGGAAAGTGGCAATTTCGCATTTTAAGGGGGCATAGAGAGACTTTTCTTTTAGAATTAAGGAATTTGTTGATTAAATATACTAAGTTTGTTTGTAGGTGCTTTAAAATTTGTTAAAAAATGTTTTAATTTTGAGATGTAGGGGTGTTTTGTAGGGGCATGTCGAAACCTTTTTGTTTGAGAATCGCTAGAATTTCTTGGCGGAAGTTATGGTTGTGGATCATTCTGTGATGATTTGGACAAAGTCCGATTAGGTTTTTTGGGGAATGGTTAGTTTTATTGTGGTCGATGTGATGGATGTCTACGATTTGGTTGAAGCCGCAGACGGCACAGGCGGAAGTAGTTTTTCGAAATTGAGTTAGAGTTATATTATTTTTTTTACGTTGGTTATATGCATTGGCTTTGTCTGCGTGGAAGGTAGTGTTGTAGCATGAAGCACAGAGGGATTTGGCGTGGATTGCCCTGGGTTGAAGGCATCGCTTACATTTGGAGATTGTGGGCTTCCATTTTAAAGACTTATAACAGGCATAACAAAGGCCCTTGGCATGATGCTCTTTTTCTTCGGAGCAATTGCTACATGTCTTTATCACCATTTGAAAATAAATCCGTTCGCATATAAATAATTTGTGCAAACGGACCAAATCCGTTCGTTTTATATAATTAGAACATCGTATAATGTATATTATGCGAACTTTATTAAGAAATTATATTATTCTTGTATTGTGCGAACTTTTTATTTATTTTAAATATCTTCTAAATTTTTTGACTTGTATTCTTTTTCTCCATCAAATGCTGTGCAAATTTTGCCATTGCTACAAAGGCCGTTGTGTAGATTGTGCTTGCATTCTACTACTTCTTTTGCTGTATAATGTAAAATTGTAAATGTTGTTTTTCCTAAGCATACATATTTTTTTTATAATCTTCTCCCATGGCCAGTTTAATATTGAAATGTTTTAAGGTTTATTGTGATTTATTGCTACTAAATTTTGTCTCATTTGGGTTGATTATGCACTTAGGTTATGTTAGTGAAAAATGTGAGAAAGTATAAAAATGTGGAATGCGTGAAGTTGACATGAAAATGGAGTTATTAGGTACACTTTGTATCGGTGTTGGTTGGGTTATTGGGGTAACAATTTCTATGATTGCCGTTCCGATAGGTGGTGAAATTGATTATAATTTTATGGAAGCTATGGGAAATACTTTGGTATTTGGTTTTCCTGGTTTTGTAATGTTTATGATTGCCTTAATTTTAAGCCTTAAAGATGATGCTGATACTGGAAATTTTTAGAGTAATAATTTTATAAAATTTATTTTTATTTATTAAAAATCATTAATATCACACTAATTATTGAACCTATAATCACAACCCAACCCGAAACTATTGTGACTATTGCTGGAATCATTGGGATTAAAAGTGTTTTATTAATCATTGCAGAACCCACTGTTAATGATATAATAACTCCAACTATCCATATTAAAATTCCTGTTAAATTATTTTCTTGCATTTTCATTTTCTCCTCCTTTTTTTGGTTGTATAATGAAAAAATATCATTGCTGCGATGAATGTTATAATGAATGTTAGAAGATATGCTTCCCTTAAAGATGATGTGTGTCCGAAATATTCTGTAATAGATCCTAGAGACGAAGTCTTATCCGGATTTAGTGAACAAAATGCCCATTTGTAAATTTTATTTGGAATATTTGGAGCAGTTCTGCATGGAATAATTGGGAGAATTATTGATGTGATTAGTATTATTGTTGAGGTGACGCCTGAAAAAATTATCTTTTTTTTTAGCTGCATACATATAGCTTTAACTTTAAAGTTTATAATCTTTTTGTTGTGAATTTTATCTGTTTAAGTATATTGTTTGGACGCATTTAGTTAGCTGTTTGATGTTTTACAATGTTTAAACAACATTAAGACGGGTGTTTGTTTTACTTTATTGATTTTTATTTATTTTTATATTGTTTATCGTCTATAAAGTTTGGTGTTTGGTGTTTAAACACACTATGTTTAATTGGGTGTTTTTTTAATGTATATATGTTTAATTGGGTGTTAAATGGTGTTTGGTGTTTAAACAACGCGAAAGATTTATAAAGAAAAGTGTTTAAAAATTATTAAGATGTGGAGTTTATTTGGACATAAAAAAAAAGTAGAGAAGTTAAGGGATGATGTTCAAGATTCTTTTAGTCACGTTAAAAAGGATTTTAATAAAGTAGGTGAATGGATTAAACATCTCGACGATAAACATATGTCACAAAGAGATGAAATTTTAATTATTAAAAATCAACTTTTAAGCATTCAGGATGATCTTATTGAGATAAAAGACTTTATTTCTTTTTTTGGTCCACGGCTATCTAAAGATTTGTCCAAACAAACCCAAACAATAAACAATAAACAAACATCTTATGGTTCTGTCCAAACAGATGTCCAAACAGATGTCCAAACAGATATTTTATCTAATCTTACTGTTATGGAAAGGGGAATTGTTTGGACTCTATTAAATTCTGAAATGAGACTTAGTTATGAGGATTTGGCAGCTTTACTTGGTAAAAATAAAAGTACTATTAGGGGGCAAATTAATATGATAAAACAAAAAAATAATAACTTAATCATGGAATTTCGGGAGTTTAGTGGGAAAAAAAGGTTGTATGTTCCTGATGAAATTAAAAGTAATATTATAAAAAGTGTGAAAGTTAAAGTTAATCAGTCAAAAAGTGTGAAAAAGTGAAAAAGTGAGAGTTAATTTAGTATTTTTTTATAAAAAAATACTAAATTTATCAATAAAATAAACCAGAAAAGTGAGAGATTCATATAAAATATAAAAAAGTGAGTATTAAAAATATATTCACATTCAAAAACCAACCTAAATATGCTAGATTTAGGGTTATACTCGTTATAATTAAGTAATAAAGTGAGATGTTTATATAAAAGTTTTTATTCGTTTAACCGAATAATTATTATTTGTAATATTTTATTTAAAATTATTTTTTATAAAAGATAATTTATCGTATATAAATTAAATAATTTAAATAAAATCAATAGGTATTAAAGTAATATTTATTGAAAGATATTATATCTTTTATTTTAAAGCTCTCTGAGTGTTTGGATTGTGGCTAAAGTAGCTATATTTCTAAGATCATTAGATATCTTTAATATTATTGTTTTGTTATTTTGTCTTGTTTTTTCTATCGGAATGCCTTTATTTGTAAGCTTATTTATATAATCTCTGATAGATGATTCGCTTAATTTTAATTGTGTGGCTATTATTTTATATGTTATTTCTTTACTATTTTCTTCTAAAATATATAATGTATTAAAAACAAGCATTTCTTGGGGAGTTAGACGTTTAAATTTAAGTCTTATTTCTTTTTTTATATTATCTAATGACTCTAATACTTTACTTACCTGCTTAAAATCTAAATTTTGTGTGTGTTGGTGTGTTGGTGTGTTGGTTGGTGTGTGTGTTGGAACCCCATTGTTTCCTGTGGAAATAGGTATATTTTCATTATATAGAGGCTGTATGGATTGATTATGTGTTGGAATTATTTGTGGGTTTGTGGGTTTGTGGGTTTGTGGGAGTATTAATGAGTTATTATGTGTTGGAATTGTTGGAATTGTTGGAATTGTTGGAATTGTTGGAATTGTTGGAATTGTTGGAATTGTTGGAATTGTATTGATTTTTTCATTTAGATGTTTTATTTCTTCTTTTAATAATAATATCTCTTCTTTAATTTTTAAAAAAGCCTCTTTTAATGGATCCATATATTATTTTATATTATTTTATTTATAATTATGATTGTTTTTTAAGATATAGTTTAGTTTTAAAAATAAAATAATTAATTTTTAATAGAAAGTGTTGGTAATTTTATATGAATTGGTAATCCCAACTCTTCTTCTAATTCAAGAGCTTTAATTGATGCTTTTTGTATTACTAAATTTGTTACTTTTATATATTCTGGTGTATTATATTCTTTGTTTTCTTTGTTTTTTAGTATTATTTTTATTGTATTTAAGTCCATTGAAAGAAATAATACTCCTTTTATTACTATTTTTCCTAAATTTCCATAATTTATTTCAAAAATATAAGTTAATTTTAATGTATCTTTTGATTCTTTTAATTTTTCTAATAAATTAATTTGAATATTTGTTTTTAATTGTAATTTTCCTGAGAAATTTGGATTTTTTTTTGCTTCTAATTCTAAAAATTTTGCACCAATTATCTTTATATCTGCCATATTATTTTATTTATAATAAATCCTCTTCTGATACTACAATAAAGTCTCCTATGGCTATTACTGCATTATATGGTATTAATGCTTCTTTATTTTTTGTTCTTTCAAGAGATAAATTTGATGTGTATGTCGTTAAGTTTTGTAAAATCATATGTATTAATTCTCCTGTTCTTGCTTCAAATGTTATATCTCTTATTATTCCTAAATTCTTTCCTTCTTTAGTAACTACTTGTTTACCTAATAATGCTTTGAATGGTTTTTTGTCCATATTAAATTTATATATAAATTCTTTATAAATCTTTCTTCTGTTTTTTTGTTTATAATTAGTAGTATTATTATTTAAAATTTAAATATTTTTATTTGGGGTGTGACCCTATTGTTTCTCATGGAAAGCTTTAAAAAAGTTTTTAAATTTTTTAGGTTTTAATTTTTTAATTTTTATTTATAAATATTTGTATTATATATTATATATATCATATAATATATTTAAGATTTTATTTTTTAATAACTTATTTTATTAGAAATAAAGGGGTTCATGAGAAATAAAGGGGTCTGAGTTCCAGTGGAAATATTTTTGCAAAGGTGTATTTCTTATATATGAAAGTTTAAATAGCTTTAAAATTAATAGAGTTTATGAGGTTTATTTTTAATGGGAGTTGAGCTTGGTGGTATATTTAATACAGCTGTAAATAATAGTATTTTTAAAAATAAAGGAGTTTTGCAGGTTCGTTATACACCAGAATCTATTCCACATAGAGATGAACAAATTAAGTCAATTGCTTCTATACTTGCTTCTATTTTAAGGGGTGAACGTCCTAGTAATTTGTTTATTTATGGTAAAACTGGGACTGGAAAGACGCTTTCGGTTCAATATGTTCAGAATGAAATAATGAAAAAAGCTGAGGAATTAGGTGTTGATATCCATTTTGAGTATTTAAATTGTAAATTAAAGAAGGTTGCGGATACTGAATATAGGGTTTTAGCGGCTTTAATTAGACAATTAGGTGGGGAAATTCCTTCAACTGGGCTTCCGACTGATCAAGTTTGGAGTCGTTTTATTGAGTTGATTGATAATAAGAAACAGTTAATTGTGTTTGTTTTTGATGAAATTGATCAGATGGTTAAGAAAATGGATGATAATTTTTTGTATTCCTTTACGCGTTTGAATCAAGAACTTAGTAAGGCGCAGATTTCTTTGATTGGGATTTCAAATGAGGTGACTTTTTTGGAGAATATTGATCCTAGGGTTCGGTCAAGTTTGGGGGAGGAAGAGTTTATTTTTCATCCATATAATGCGATTCAGTTGCAAGATATCTTGAATAGTAGATGTAAAGAGGCCTTTAAGCCTGGTTCTGTTGCGGATGGAGTTGTGGCGAAATGTGCGGCTTATGCGGCGCGGGAACATGGAGATGCTAGGCGAGCGCTTGATTTACTTAGAATTGCGGGTGAACTTAGTGAGAGGGATGGGGTTAAGGTTATTAGTGAAGAGTATATTGATTTGGCTAATTTGAAGATTGAGAAAGATAAGATTTTGGATATAATTGAAGGGGAGCCGAAGCAGTTTAAACTGGTTTTATATGGGGTTTTGGAGTTGACGAAGCAGGTTAAGCTTGGGAAATTGGATAGGTTTTACACGGGAGATGTTTATAATTTATATCAGGAGGCTTGTGACCAGACGAAGACTGATATTTTGACGCAGAGGCGGATTGGGGATATTATTGCGGAAATGGATATGCTTGGGATTATTAATGCGAAAGTTATTTCGAAGGGTCGGCACGGGCGGACGCGGGAGATTCGTTTGGTTGTGCCTAGTAATTTGTTTAATAAAGTTGAGGCGATTTTGAATGATTCGCTTGGACTTTGAATATGAGGACAAGTTTCATTAAACTGTAGATTCCTCAATTTTAAAATGGAAAAACGGGATGTGTTGAAGTTATGTATGAAAAATGGGTTTTTTTTAGATAGGAGTATGTTGGATTTTTTTTGTGGGATGGAGGAGAGGGAAGTTAGGCAAATTGTTGAGAAATTAAGGAATTTTGGGGTTGTTGAAAAGATTTTGACGGAGGAGATTTTTGAGAAACATAAGGAGAAGTTAGGGATTAGAAATCAGGAATTTGGAAGTGTTGGGATTTGTGGTGTTGAAATTTTAAGGGAAACTAGGAGGGATTTTGAGAAATTAGGGGCGTCGGATTTTGTGAGTTATTTTAGGGTGCGGTTTGAGGCCTTAAGAGATATATTGATAAAAAGAGGTGATTTGGTTAATTTGAGTTCTATTAGGAGAATTGGTTGGGATAATGGTTTGTTTTGTTTTGTTGGGATGGTTTATGATAAGAGGATTACTAAGAATAAGAATTTATTGATTGAAGTTGAGGATTTGACGGGGCGGACGGTTGTTTTAGTGAATAGAGAGAATAAACAGTTGTTTGAACAGGCGCAATCGTTGTTGTTGGATGATGTTGTTGCGTTTAAGTGTTCTGGTTCTGGAAAAATGTTGTTTGCGTCGGAGTTTATTTACCCAAACAGTTGTTTGGACAGGGAAAATTTTGGGGATAGTGATGAGTTTGTTGCGTTTATTTCGGATTTACATGTTGGTTCGAAGATGTTTTTGGAGAAGAATTTAATGCGGTTTGTTAATTGGTTGAATGGTGAGGTTGGTGATGAAAGGCAGAAGAATTTGGCGGCGAAGGTTAAGTATTTGGTTTTGGTTGGGGATAATATTGAGGGGGTTGGGGTTTATCCTGGGCAGGAGAAGTTTTTGAAAATTAAGGGATGTCGGGGTCAGTATGAGAAATTGGCTCGGATTTTAGGTCGGATTCGGACAGATATTGAGATAGTTATGATTCCTGGTCAGCATGATGCGGTTTGGATTGGCGAACCCATGCCTGCTTTGGCGGATAAGTGGAGTGGAAATTTGGGGAAAATGAAGAATTTGAAAATGGTTTCGAATCCGGCCGAATTAAAGATTGGGGGGTTGAAGATATTAGTTTATTATGGCGGGAGTTTGAATAAGTTTATTGATGAGATTGGGGATATTCGAGTTAATTATGGGCATCGGAATCCGGTTCGTGTGGTTGAAGAGATTTTGAAGCGGAGGCATTTGGCACCTGTTTATGGGGAGATGGATATTGTACCAAGTAAAGAAGGGGATGATTTGGTTTTGAAAGATTTGCCTGATGTGTTTGTTGTGGGTGGGCAGCACCGGACGATGATTGGGAGCTATAATAATATTTTGACCATTTCTACATCTTGTTTTCAGAGTCAGACTGATTTTGAGATTATGGTTGGGAATGAACCAGATCCTTGTAAGGTGCCTATTTTGAATTTGAAAAGTAAGGAAGTTAAGATATTAGATTTTTCTGGTGGTGAGGTTGTTTGGGAGGAAGGGGATGATTTGATTTGTAAATTGGATGGGGGTGGGAGATGAAGATTGCGATTGATATTGATGAAGTGATTGTGGAATTTGTTGAGAAATATTTGGAATTTGTTGAGAGTCGGGGAGTTAGGCGGGTTGATTATGAAGATGTTTTTTGTTATGAATTATGGGAAGTTTTGGGTATTGAGAAGGATTTGGTTGTTAAGTTGTTTGATGAATATAATTTTACAGAGTATTTTAAGAAACATGATTTTGTTGAGGGGGCCAGAGAAGGAGTTGTTTTTTTAAGAGATAATCATGATATTTGTTTTATTACGGCCCGGCCCAAAGATAGGATTAAGGAAACTAAGGATTTTATAATGAATGAGTTTGGTGTTTTTGGGGATAAGGTTTTGTTTTCTGGGGATATTATAAGAGAAGGGAAGAATAAGGATGAAATTTGTCGGGAGCTTGGGGTTGGGGTGATTATTGAAGATAATGGGAGTTCTTCTTTGGAATATGCTGAGAATGGGTTGAGGGTTTTATTGTTGGATAAGCCTTGGAATCGCAGGGTTGAGCATGAGAGAATTTATAGGTGTTTTTCTTGGGATGATGTTTTGGATAAAATTAAGGAGATTGAAGATGAGAATTTATAAAATTAGCCGCAGATTTTCGCAGATTTTCGCAGATTTTCATTTTTGCAAATTGGAGGTTTTTTATGAGTGATTTGGATGGATATTTTGAGGAATTGAAGCGAAGGGTTGATTTGGCTTATGAGGTTGCGGGTAGGGCTCGGGCTAAGGGGTTTGATCCTGAGGTTGAAGTTGAGTGCCCTTTGGCTTTGACTATGGCTGAGCGTTGTGTGAATTTGGTTAAGGTTGTTTATCCTAAGTTGAATGTTTTGAAAGTTAGTTCTAGGATTTTGGAGTTGGAGGATTTATATGGGAAGTTGGATGCGACGGTTGCTTTTGTTATTGCGCGGGAGATTGCTTTTGGTGAGATTGGGAAGTTTGATTCAGAGTTGGAGGCGATTGATTGCGGGATTCGTGTTGGGTTTGCTTATATGACTTTAGGAGTTGTTGCCTCTCCAATTGAAGGTTATACTGGACTTAAGATTGGGAAGGTGGATAATAAGGGGAAGAAGTTAGATAAGGGTTATTTTGTTGTGAGTTTTAGTGGTCCGATTCGGTCGGCTGGGACTACGAGTGTTTGTCTGGTTTTGATGTTGATTGATTATTTGAGGGAGTGTTTTGGTTATGCGAAGTATGATGCGAGTGAGGATGAGGTTAAGCGGATGGTACAGGAGAATAGAGATTTTCATGAGAGGGTTTCGAATTTGCAGTATTTTGCGAGTGAGAAAGAGATGGAATTTTTGGCGCGAGGTTTGCCGATTCAGCTTGATGGAGATCCGACTGAACAGTTAGAGGTTTCTAATTTTAAGGATTTAGATAGAGTTGAGACGAACCGAATTAGGGGTGGGATGTGTTTGGCTTTTTCGGAAGGTTTGGCGCAGAAGGCAGGAAAGGCTTGGGGTCGGCTTAGGGGAGTTCGGAAAAATTTAGAGGATGGGGTATGGAAGATAGGAAATGGGTTTGATTATTTGGAGGATTATTTGATTTTGCAGGGAAAGAATAAGAAAAATAAAGGGGAAGATGTTGCGACTTATATTAAGGATTTGGTTGCGGGGCGTCCGGTTTATGGGCATCCTGGTAGGTCTGGTGGTTTTCGGTTTAGATATGGTAGGGGTCGGACTTCGGGTTTTAGTGCGGTTTCTGTTCATTCGGCTACCATGGGAATTTCGGGTGGATTTTTGTCTCATGGAACTCAGTTGAAATTAGAGAGGCCGACTAAGGGTTGCATTATTACGAGTTGTGATTCGATTGATGGTCCGATTGTGAAATTGAAGAACGGTTCGGTTCGGAAGCTTAGGGATTTTGAGGAGGCGAAGAAGTTGTATGGGGAGGTTGAGGAGATTGTTTATTTGGGAGATATTTTGTTTCCGGTTGGGGATGTTATTGACCGGAATGCGGATTTAGTTGTGCCTGGATATGTTGAGGAGTGGTGGTTGCTTGAGGTCTTGGAGAAGAATTCGGAATTTAAAGATAAGAATTTCGAAAAGATTAGTTTTGATGAAGCGGTTAAATTGAGTAGAGATTTAGGTGTGCCGTTGCATCCTGCTTATATTTTTTATTGGTCGCAGATTTCTAATGAAGAATTTGTTGGTTTGCTTAGATGGTTGAATGGGGCGGTTTGGCGTGGTGGGAAGTTGGTTTTGAATTGGGAGCGTGGAGTTAGGGAAAAGTTTGGGCTTGGGAAACGAGCTTTGGAAATTTTGGGTGTTGAGCATGAGGTTGTTTTGGATAATGTTGTTGTAAGTTTGGACGCTTTGGCTTTGTTATTTAATCTTGGGAAGACGGATGTTTACAATGGGGAGGTTTTGTTGTTTAAAGTTGATGAGATGGATTTGCGGAAAGTTTTAGAGATTGTTAATTCTCTTTGTCTGGTTGAGATTAAAGATAAGGCTGGGACTTTTATTGGTGCGCGGATGGGTCGACCAGAGAAGGCGAAGTTGCGGAAGCTTGTTGGTAGTCCGAATGTTTTGTTTCCTTTGGGTGAAAGTGGGGGGAAGCTTAAGAGTGTTCAGATTGCTGGGATGAGTGGAAGTGTTAAGTCAGATTTTCCTATGTTTAGATGTGTATGTGGGAATGAAGGGATTTTTGAGAGGTGTGAGGTTTGTGGGAAAAGGGGTAAGGCTCTTGGGTTTTGTGGGAAGTGTAATGAGGTTAAGGTTGGGAGTTGTAAGATGCATGGAGATGTTAGAAATAGTTGGGTTCGAAAGATAGACGTAAAGAGGTATTTTGAGGTGGCGATTAAGAAGTTGGGGTTGAAGGAGTTTGAGATTCCTGGGATGGTTAAGGGTGTTGGTCGGCTTAGTAGTGAGTCGAGGTTGCCGGAGGATTTGGCGAAAGGGATTTTAAGGGCACGGGCTAATTTGAGTGTGAATAAGGATGGGACGGTGAGGTATGATGCGATTGAGATTCCGTTGACTCATTTTAGGCCTAGAGAAATTGGAGTTGGAGTTGGAAGGCTTAAGGAACTTGGATATTTGGTTGATATGAATGGGAGAGATTTGATTGAGGATTCTCAGGTTTTGGAGTTGAAGCCGCATGATGTGGTTTTGCCTAATTGCGCGGTTTTGGGAGAGGAGAGGGCAGATAAGGTTTTTTTGAATTTGGCGAATTTTGTTGATGAGGAGTTGGCTTTGTTTTATGGGATGGAGCGGTTTTATAATTTGAAGAGTGCGAAGGATTTGGTTGGTGTTGAGGTTGTTTGTATGGCGCCGCATAATTGTGCCGGGGTTATTGGTCGGATTATTGGATTTTCAAATATGCAGGGTTTGCTTGCGAGTCCTTTTATGCATGCGGCGATGAGGCGGGATTGTGATGGTGATGAGGCGGCTGTTATGCTTTTGATGGATGTGTTGCTTAATTTTTCGCGGAAGTTTTTGCCGAGTCATAGGGGCGGAAGTCAGGATGCACCACTTGTTTTGAATGCGCGGATTTGGGCGGGTGAGGTTGATGACCAGATTTTGTTTTTTGAAGCTGGTGGGAAATATCCATTGAACTTATATGAGGCAGCCGAGAAGGGATTGCATTCTAGTGTTGTTGAAGTGGAGTTGATTAGGGATAAGTTGAAGTTGGGTGAAGAGGGATTTGTTGGAAATGGGTTTAGTCATGATACGAGGGATTTTAATATTGGGAATAATAATGGGGTTTACAAGAGTCTTCCTAGTATGAAGGAGAAGGTCGCGGCACAGATGGAACTTGCGAAGAAACTTAGAAGTGTAGATGAAGACGATGTTGCACGGCTTGTTTTGGAGAGGCATTTTATTCGGGACATTCGGGGGAATTTGAGGAAGTTTGCGAAGCAGGAGTTTAGATGTTCGGCTTGTAATGAGAAATTTCGGAGGCCGCCTTTGAGTGGAGTTTGTTTTAAGTGTTCGGGAAAGATTATTTTTACGGTGAGTGAGGGAAGTGTTCGAAAGTATATGGAACCTGCGATGGAGCTTGTGAGGGATTATGATATTTCGGGTTATACAAAGGAGAGTGTAGAGTTAATTGGGGATTATATTGAGAGGATTTTTGGGAAGGATGAAAGACAGGTTACGCTTTAGGTTAGAGATTAGAGGTTAGAGGTTAGAAATTAGAAATTAGAGATTAGAAATTAGAATGACTTGGCGGTGGTTTTGTTTTACTATGGGAAATTATTTTGCCGCGGGATTTTCGTGAGATTGATGTGGGTTTTTTTGTTTGGACTTAGCGGGAAGGATAAAAGACAGATGATGTTGTAGTTTGAAGTGTGTGTTTGAGTATATAGAAATTTAAAAAAGAAAGGGGCGTTTTGTTATGATGGATATTAATGACAAAAGGATTTCTCATTTAAGGAGATTAGGAGAGAGTTCTAAGAAGGCTATTGAAGGGATAATTAATGAGCTTAAGTGTGGTTCTGATTTTTTGGAATTTGCTGAAATAACCGATTCTCATTTGTATAGAGATGGCGGATTATTGAATAAAAAGATGGTTAGGGTGGCTGGCGTTTCCGGGTACAAGAAGGCTTGTAGTGAGGGGGATTTGAGGGATGAGGTTTATAGTTTGATTTATCTTGAGGGCGGTGCTATGATTAAGAGGGATGGTGTTTGGAGATATGAGGGTTGGACTCCTCATGCGAATGGGTTGAAGCATTTGGTTGATTATAGGGCACTTGAGATTGTTACGAAGTGATTTTTGAATTGGGTTTTGTTTTAGTTGATTGATTTTCTTGAGAGTAGTATCTAAATTTTTTTAAAGGAGTTTTGATTTTTTGTGCCATGTTATATATAGATTCCATAAAAAATCATGGGCTTCGCCACATGCTTTCTTATGGAGAAGAATTTTTTTTGGAGGTTTTGTTTGATGGGGCATTATGAAATTCTAAGAGAATTTCAGGGAGGTTTGGTGGTTTGGTGGTTTGGTGGTTTGGATTATTCCATAATAAATCATGGGCTTTCGCCACACGAT
>JAGVXH010000008.1 GCA_018303845.1 Candidatus Pacearchaeota archaeon | reverse complement strand
ACAACTCGAAGAATTAAAAATTGATGTCTTCGATTTGAAAATGGAATTAAAACTAGTCAAAGATAAAATTATGGTAGGAAACTTTTCAGTAGTTGATATCTATCTAGAAGGATTAAAACCACGAATTGTAAAGCAATGGGAAAAATTAGGCAAGACACCGAAGAAAAAGCAAATTGAATTGGCAGATATGGAAGAAATAAAAAGGTCAGTAGAGGAAGCTAGAAAAGAAAGTGAAAAGGCAAAAGAAAAAGAGGCAAGCGAAGTAAAGACTGCCGAGGCTAAAAAAATAGATCCGATGGAAGAACTAAATAATAAAATGGTAGCACCCCTAACTTTTGACAATGGTGCAATGATTTCAAGCCTCAAAGAACTAAAAAATTTCCTTCCGACGCTAGATGATGAAGTTTTTACTCTCCATGTAAATGCCGAAAAAAATGACATAGCAACATGGTTTTCAGAACAGTTATCCAAAACTTTTGGAGCGAGATTAAAATCATGTACTGACAAGGCAGAAATGATAAAGGAAATAGAGTCTTTCAAAGGAGACGAGTCAGCTAAAAAATAAAAAACCCAAATCTAAAAAATAATGCCAGAGCAAACCCAATCAAAAGCAATAGAAGATAAAGACCTAATAGAATCAGTCCTCTTCCTTAAAGCAAAAAATCTTCTATCAGAATCCAAATCAACAATAAAGTTCGAAACAACAAAAGAAGCCGAAACTGAAAAGAAGGAAGAAATAGTTAATGTGATAAGAGAACAAATAAATATAATAAAACAAAATATAACAGAACTTCAAAAGGCCGGATACAACCTCCATCTAGAATCAATAAAATTAATAGAAGTCCCACTTAAAACAAAAATCTGGACCTCAACTCTTGCCAAAAAAGACCTAGAAAATATTTTTAAAATATTCCAAGAAGTGGAAACAATAATTATGCCACTAAAATCTGAAAATGATGCAAGGGTGGCAGAAAAAGAAAGATTAGAAAAAGAAGCAGACAAAAAAGAGAAAACCCAAACTGTCTAAATAAGTTGTGCAACAACTCAATCGCAACAATCCTTAAAAATACAAAACATCAAATAACAAAATAACAAAAGTACAAGACGCTTATGATCAAGCGAAACAGGCTTCGCGTTCAATACTAATAACTAAAGAAAGAATAGGCAATTTAGAAAAAACACTAAGCCGACAAGAATCCATTTTAGATAAAAATATTTCCGAAGCACAAAAGTTGCACTGGGAGGGACACCAACTTGATAATCCAGTATTAGATTATGCTTTCAGATATTTTGAAAAAGACACAGAGCTATATTTATCATCAATCCAAGAACTAAGACATGCGGTAAAGGAACACGTAGGGGAAAATGTGTTAGAGATCCAAGAGGGAGATAGGCTTGAAATAGGAAAAATATCAGGAGAAACCAAGTTCCAAGTTGCAGATACAGGGTTTAGATATTTGAATATCCCAGTAGAAAATCATAAGTATATATCGCTAACAACAGACTATGAGAAAAAAGGATTGGGTTTAATATCAGTACATCAAGGTATTTTTTATGCGACACAACCAATATCTTCTGAAAAGAAAAAGAAGCATGAGAGACTAATAGATTTATTAAAAAAATCAGGAAAAGCAATTAGGAAAAAAACGTCTTCATCAACGCATTGGAGCATAGACTATTCAGGGCAAATATTTAGCGGGCCCGGACGAAATAATTACCATCTATTCATAGGAAACGACCAGGTTGAAAGAGGAATCGCCAGATTCGGAAAAAGAACAGTCCCACAAAGAGAAGAAAAAATCAAAATATAATTCTCTAATCACAAAGCCACGACTTTACCACTCATTATCTTGTTTCTTTCGCCACAAAACTATCAACAACAGCAACAACAAAATTAAACAGACAACAATCAGATAAGTCGTCCCACTAAACATATCAACATCAAGCTCAAACTTTCCTCTGAAAACCCCAACCAAACTCTCTTCCCTTTCCCCATAATAAGCAACCAAATTCACATAGGGATTGTCAATCAAATCCGCATCATCCATTCTCTGCGTCAACTCAATCTTCCCACTTTTCCCACCCTTAACAAAAACCGAGCCCTCTCCACCAATAGTTTGCTTCACTCGATTAACCACAACATCATTTAACTCAACATCAACATAGCAACCAACGTCCCCAACATTATCAATTCCAACAATAAACATATTCTTCTGTTTATTATACTTAACTCCAGTTATCTCAACCTCACAATCATCCAAAACATTAATCACACCCATATCATAACTACCACGCAATTCCCTATCAAGCGAACTCTTGACCTCACCAAACAAAGCATAAACTTCAGCCTTCAAATCATTCCCAGTCAACTCAACATCAGGGTAAATCAAAGTCTTAAAATCACTTGGAGCAATAAATACAGAATCCAAATCCCCAACCTTCTTAGTCCCATCATCGCCCAAAAGAGTCAGCGTTCCCTTAACATAAATTGGAACATTAGCAGTACTGTGATAAGTAACTTCAACTTGTTTAGCGGCCCTATTATACTTAACAGAATTAATTTCTAAATTTAAACTAGGCGTAGGAAGATAAAACAAATCCAATCCTTCAACGGCAGAAACTCCGGCGGTCTGACTTCTTGCCCCTTGAGCAAACTTAACCATAACACTAATTCCAGCACTTCGCCTAATATTTGTAGCCGCATTAATCAACTCGTTCCCAATCAAAACCCCAACCTCAATATCACTTCGTTGCAAATAATCAGCAATGCCATCAGGAACATTTTCTCTCCCAGTAAACAAAATTGGATGCGCTCCCATCATCAATTCTCTTTCAATAAATTCTCCATTACTAAGCAAAACCTGTTTCGCATCACTTAACTTCTTGTATTCCTCAACAATCAAAACATTATCTTGAAACCTATCTCCAGAATTAATTACCTTCGGATTATACGCAACTAATGCATCATTAACCTCTCGGTCAACATAACCATAAACAACAATAGAATTAACATCTTTCCTAGCTAAAATTGCTTCAACCTCAGCAATATTTACCCTATCCGCAAAAAAAACCCAAGCATCGGTCAAAACAGCATAGGGAGTAACTGCCATAGCACTATATCCATAAGACCCATCTACAATAATAAAATTATTAACATCCAACTCATCAACCAACTCCAAATTAAAATCATCATAACTTCTCTCTTCAACCGAAGCATAGTCCCGCGCCTCAATCATGCTACCATAATTAAAAACAAACGGCTTATCATTAGAATTCAAAAGAACAATATCATTATTTTTTGGAATTCCATTAAGCAAAACCGGACCATGTTGTGTGCTCGCCAAAAAATCCCCAGAGTCCCCATTTAAACTAGCAAATAACATAGAGGAATAAACATCTCTCCAGTTCTCTGAATTACTAATAACATGAACTTCGGCTAAAACACAGCTACTCAAAAACAAAATCCCAAGTAATATAATAAGTCTCCCAACTATTCTTTCTCCCATAACCAACCTTCACAAAACTATTATATAAACTTTCTCTTCGTTAAATTCTCAATATTAATTAAAAATTATTATAAAAATCTAAGCATATAATTTTATCTAGTATCTTTAGCTAAACTTTAAATAAAATTCACTCTACCTTAAATCATAATACAAATAAACTTTCTCTTCATCCGTATTATCATAACCCCTAAGTTTTGACGGAACAATAATCTCATAATCGTAAACACCATGAGTTCCAATTTTCCCGCCATTAATCTTCGCAACAAATACAACATCCTCACCTTCCGAAGAATCATATTCTAAATCAACCGAATCACTCATGTCCCATAAAACCCCCGTAATAAAATTCCCATTTGAGCTACTATTAACATAAGCCACATTTTCAATATCTGAACCAAATACACTAAAATTCGAAACTTCAGAAGAGCTAAAAAGTTCAGCCAAAGAATCATTATAAAAACTCATCCCAAGTAAAGAATCAATTTCACTAAAATCATCAGAACTAGGCAACTCCAACTTTGTCCGACCAACAGCTTGCAAATTATTCCATTCAACATTGGCCTCGCTATCTGTTACAAAAACATTTCCAGCAAAACTTACAACATCGTCCCATGCTCCAATTTTATTTTCCTCGCCGGCCAAAACCAAGTCTAAACTAACATTCCCATAAATTCCCTGCCAAGCCTTCAGATAAGTAGAGCCAACAATTTCATTATTCGACTCATTATCTTCATCCAACACATCTTCCAAATCCGCATAAATCAAAATTTCCGAACTCCCAATATTAACACTCCAATTTGCATAAACTTTCAAGAAACTATCAACTCCAATAAAAGCAGTTGCGTTCCAAAAATTAACATCATCATCAAAAAATCCAACAGTGAAATTTCCAGAATCAACACATCCAACATTTGTCATATTAACTGAAACATTTAAGACTTCTCCCTCTACGCTAGGGCTCTTGTCAAAATTAACTTCTCCAACAAAACTAATTTCCGCATTTAAAGAACCAACCGTAACAAAATCCCCGACAGAATAATTCGCATTTTCAACAATATCAAACCCAAAACACTCAAAGCCCCAAACTCCTGCTTCACCTAAATCAACATTAGCCCTATATATATTACCAGAAATAAATGAAGCAGAATAATTAGTCAAAGAGCCATTCGGAGCCCGAGCTCGAATAACAACACTTCCAACGCCGATATTATCACTAACGCTACATTCAATTGGGATAGAACCGAATCCGCAAACATCCGTCACACTACTGACGTCCAAAATAAAAGGCGCAGTAGCATCTACAAAAAAACTGTTGTTATTAGTGTCAAAACTTCCTATTCCTAAATCATCTTCGACAAAACAATTCCATTTATAACTTCCTTGTACTAAATCTTCACTAAAAATAACATAATTATTATCAAAATCCGAATCAACAAAAGCCTTCTCCGACCAACCTCCAGACCAGTTCCCCCACAAAGCAATTCGCACAACGTTATCATCGTAATCCGCAAAAGAACAATTAAAATCAACACTAGAGTCACTATATCCAAAATTTTCTGGAGCAACCAAACTAACAGAAGGTGGAGAGTTTAAGCTTAAATTCCCGACAACATCATAACCGGCCCCACTAACTGTCACATTAACAACCCACGAAATATATCTAGTTCCAAAAATTTTCAAACTCAAGATATTGCCAACTACACAGCCACTGCCAAGCATTTCACAATCTAACAAATAAACTCCACTAACTCCACTCATCCCAAGTACGCCAACAATATCGCTAACATTATCAGTGCTTCCAAATAAAGGGTTCCACATAACAACTTCCTTCCCATCACTTCCCTCACTATCAAGAGCATCTTCGGCAAATCCACTAATCCAATGTGCCGAACTAGCAAAATGAGCAAAAACTACAATCAGCAAAAAAACTCCCAACTTCTTCATCGTCAATAAAATCAAACCAAATTTAATAAATCTACCCATAGTAAGAGTAAATTTCCAAAAGAAATCCGAAGTTGAAAAAGACGTAATTTCTTATTGAATAAAAATTGACCATTTTTTAACAATTAAGTTTTAAAAGATTTCAATCAAGCATTATTCTATGAAGAAAAAACTTGCCATAGTCACAAACGGCGGCGGAGCAAGATGTGCTTATTCGGCCGGAGCTCTGTGTTCATTAGCAGAAGTTCATGGAATAAAAAAACCAGATATTGTAGTTGGAAGCTCAGGAAGCACAGGGTCCCTCGCCTATTATGTGGCAGGGCAATATCCAGAAATAAAAAATATATGGACAAATCTTTTAGCATCAAAAAAGTTCGTATCTTTATTAAGGATTAATAGAGTTTTGGATGTGGACTACGTAATTAAGATCTTCAAAGAATTAGAACCATTAAATTACAAGGCAATAAGAAAATCCAAAACAAATTTCTTCATTGGAGCAACAGAATATACAACAGGGGGAAAGAGATTTTTCAGTAACCATCAGAATGTAGATATTTTTGAAGCATTAAGGGCATCAAAAGCAGTTCCAATATGTTATGGAAAAAGAGTAGAAATTAATGGAAAAAAATACATAGATGGATCAATTAGCGCGCCAATGGAAAAAACTTTGGAAAAAGCAGTAGAAGAAGGAGCAAAAAAAATAATTATAATAGATGATGAAAATAGTGGGCCAAGCAAATCTGCATATTTTTGGAAAACATACTCTCTTTTTGTGAATAAAGGACTAAGTAAGGCAGTTGTGGAATATTCAAACAAAAAACATATACAAAAAGAGATAGTCGGAGTTGACGTAATATATATCTCTCCAACAAAGAAGCTTAGTATTAGTGCCCTAGATAACAAAAAGAAACATCTTGAGGAAGCTTTTAATCTAGGATATGAAGATACAAGAGACAATGCAGAATTGAAACGCTTTCTAAAATAAATCCATTTAAATTTTTCATGGAATTCCAAAATCTAAAATCTAAAATCTAAAATCTAAAATCTAATATCTACCTATTAGTAATATACCAAAACTCATATACCAAAGATAACGTATTTAAACTCAACATCATAATCAACATTGACTACAATAGTCTTTAAAAAAATGGGAGAAATAAAGTTAGATGGATATATATGTGAGAGATGCAAACATATCTGGGTACCAAGACTCATCCAGTCCATCGATAAAAAACCCCTAGTCTGCCCAAAATGCAAATCTCCCTACTGGAATATCCCCAAAAAAATTAAATCTAAGGAAAAGAAAAAATGAACAAAAGGGGAGAACTAGAATTGCGAGACTTTGGAGTAATCTTCCTGATCTACATTCTTCTAATGACAAACGTTGCTATTTCAACAGACATTTCAATTTCAGACAACTCCAGCCCTTTCTCAACAAATCCAAGTACAGAAACACCTGAACAACAACCCGAACAACAACCCGAACAACAACCCGAACAACAACCCGAACAACAAAATTCCATAACAGAAGAAAATGACGAGCTATTAGAAAATATCACGATAGAATCCAACCAAACAACTCCAGCAGAATCCAACCAAACAACCCCAGCAGAATCCAACCAAACAACCCCAGCAGAATCCAACCAAACAACCCCAGCAGAATCCAACCAATCCGAAGAAGAATCCCAATTCAATTCAACCAACGAATATCCAGAACAAAACCAAACAACCCTAACCCCAGAACAAAACCAAACAACCCTAGCCCCAGAACAAAACCAAACAAACCAAACAAACCAAACAATCTCAGAACTAATCAACGAATCTGAATTAAGAGTAGAACTAATTCAAGGCGAAGCAGTCGTGGGAGAAAAAGTAAAGTGGACAAAAAAAATCTACACAAACGATTCCAACATAGAAATTCAAATTCCTCAAGAAGCAGAAGAAATTAAAAAAACACTAAAGATAAAAGAAGCCCCAGAAAATTCACAATCACAATCCTTTGGCATAACAGCATCAGAAGAATCAGAAGAAACCCACATAGAAATAACATACGAAACACCAGCCCCAAAAATAGAAGAAACAACAAAGCCAAACGGGAAAGAAGTCCTAATCTATTCCAAAACTCATTATGAAGAAGTCCTAGCTTTCACAAACCTAAGTGAAGAATTCAAAATCAAAAACCAACAAGATGTCAAAATAAATTGGGTAGAAGAATCCAAGCAAATCATCCCAACAAAGCTAGAAGACACAAATAATAACGGAATCTACGACTACATCGAGTGGACAGTCCCGCATCTAAGCAACCAAACCTTCGAAATAATTGTAGTCACAAGAGCCACGCACCTAGATAAAAATAAAGAATTCCTCTCAAATATATACGAAGAAATAAAAGATTTGGACGATATCTGGTCCGAAAAAATAAACGAAAACGAATTCGCAAGAGTAACTTTTGAACGACCGCTAGATTCAACAAAAGATATTACAATTTATTCAAGAACAATAACAGGGAACCCAAAAATAGAAGTCTATGAAAAAGATTCAAATGAAATAATAACGGAATTTACAAATTTAGTAGACGGGAAAAATAAAGTTTACCTAACAAATTTAGAAAACCCACAAGATACTTTTGACTTAAAAGTTTTAGAAGGAAGTTTGGAGTTTGATTATATAATTGACCCACCAACTCCAATTGTAGAAGGATTCCAAGCAACAAGTTTGGGAACAACAACAGCCGCCACCATAAACTTAGCCGCACCCTCAGGAATCACCGAAGGAGAACTTTTGTTAATAATTGTTGGAAACGATGCAGCTACATCTACACAACAATTCTCAGATAATGTTGCCGGCTGGAACATGATAGGACAAAGCGGGACAACTACTTCCGACGCCCACATCGCAGCCTACTGGAAGAAAGCAGATGGAACAGAAGGAACAGTATCCGTAACAGCCCAAGCTGCAAATAATATTTTCGGTTGGTATATTCGTATATCAGGAGCAGATACAACAACTCCTATAGATAATAGTAATTTTGCAGCAGCAGGAAGTGTAGCCAGCCGTATAATCCCATCAATAGCAACAACGTATAACAATTCCCTAGCAATTTACGGACTATCTTTTGATGGAGGAGATGGGGACCCCTTTTCAGTTTCTGGAACAGGATGGTCTGAGTCTGGCGAGCAAGAAGCAGATGGAACGGCAGGAGGAGCAGGAGGAACATGGGGAACAAAAGACCAAACACTAGCGGGAGCAACTGGAACTGCCACGGTAGCGCATGCCGTTGCAGATAGTTCAGCATATTTTCAAATCGCAATTAGAACTAGACCAAACCTTCCTCCGACAACCCCAACAAACCTAACTTGTAACGGTGGCTCATGCAATATCACAGTAGACAAAAGCGTAACACTAAATTGTTCAGGCTCAACAGATATAGATGCAGACCAAATAACATACATGATAAACACCACAAGCGGATACATCGGAAACCACACCGCAAGTTCAACATTCACATGGAATACAACATCACTGTCCGAAACCTCTAGCGTAAACTTCACATGTAGAGCCTACGATTTAACAGGCAGCAACTCAGCCAACTCTCCATATTCGCTAAACACATCTTTAGCAATAGACCATACCGCACCAACGATAGATTTCGCCTCACCAACTCAAGCAGATGGAGCAGCCGCAAACGCAACCTCAATATTAATCAACCTAACCATAACAGAAAACAACACAGCCAACACAACATTCTACCTATACAATCTAACGTCCCTAGTCTCAACACAATTCTTCCCAAACAAAACATCAGTCTACAATTTCACAAACCTACCAAACACACAATACTCCTACAACATTACAGTCTTTGATAAAGTAGGTTACAGTGGAAGCAGTCAAACAAGAAACATAATCCTAGATACAAGCTTGCCTTTAGTAAATTTCGTCTCGCCAAATACACCAGAAAACAATTCCCTAATAGGAGATAATTCTTTCACAATTGATTTGAACATAACAGAAATAAATTTTAAAAATGTAACATATTCAATTTATAATACAACAGGATTATTTAGTCAAACAACTTACACAACAAAGACAACAACACATAATTTCCTAGGACTACCAAACGGAAATTATTCATACCGTGCAACAGTTTATGACTTAGCCAATCAATCAAACTCAACCGAAACAAGAATAGTCCGAGTAAGTTCAACAAATCCAATAGTAACATTCTCAGGACAAACATATCCAACAAACGCAACAATATCAGGCACAACACTAACAGCAGAAGTAAGCGTAATAGAGGAAAACGAAGCAAACATAACATTTTATATTTTTAATGAAACAGGATTCCCAGAAAGAACACCATCAACTTATACAGATGCGCGGCGAACAATTTCATGGACATTTCTCCCAGAAGGGACATATTTTTACAATGTAACAGTATTCAATATCTTCGGGAAAAACAGTTCAACAGAAACTAGGAAAATAACCTTAGACAACCAAGTCCCGATAGTAAATTATTCCGAGCCAACATATCCAGACAACTCCTACCTTTCACAAAATTTCATCTACATAAACTCGAGTCTAACAGAAACAAACTTCGCAAACATAACATTCAATTTATACAATTTAACAAACCTAGTCGCCTCACAAATTTTCACAGACGGGACAAGGGCATATAACTTTACAAATATTCCGAATACAGAATATTTCTACAATATAACAGTCGCAGATAAAGCGAACAACTTAGGTTATTCAACTACAAGAAAAACAACATTAGATACAATATCGCCAATAGTAAATTTTTCAAGTCCAACGCCAAACAACTTATCCAACCTAAGTCAAACATGGCTCTTCATAAATACGAGCCTAATCGAAACAAACTTCGCAAACATAACATTTTACGTTTACGGACCGTCAGGCTTAGTCAACCAAACAACAACATCACAAAGACAAATTAATTTCACAAATCTACAAACAAACTTTTACAACTACAATTTTACAGCTTACGACCTAGCAGGAAATTTCGCATCAAGTTCAACCCGAATAATCGGGCTAGATACATCGGGACCTATAATATCAATAACTTCCCCTCAATCAAAAGCCTACGGAAACGGAACCGACATACCACTAACATACACCATCTCAGATCCAATCGCACAACCACACACTTGCTGGTTCAACATAAACAACGGAGCAAACACAACAGTTAGTTGCACAGGCTCATCGCAATTCACAGTCACAGACGGCTCACACACTCTGTGGTTCTTTGCAAACGATACATTCGGAAACCCATCAAATTCCCAAGTCACATTCCTAGTCTCAACAACAGGACCAGCAATATCTCTATACAACCCAGCAAACGACACCTTCTACCCCTCGGCAACAAACACATTATTCAATTATTCAGCAACCGACCCAGACGGAGTTCAGTCCTGTTCTCTTTTTGGAACATGGAATGGAGGATGGCATCTAAATCAAACCGACTCAAGTTATGCTTTACTAACAAACACGACAGTCAAAACGTGTAGCCAAACATGGCCAAGTCTAGATTGTGGAGCAAGTCCACTTTCAGCAGAAGGAGACAATACGTGGAATACATGCGCCTCACAAGGAACCTCAGCAGACGAATCAATAGAACAAATGTGGCTAAGTTACACAAAAACAATACCAGGAACAACGCTACAAGCAATCTGTTACATTGACCCATATGGAACGACAAACGAAGTCTACATGTGGTATTACAATGGAACAGGGTGGAAGACAATCTATTCTGGAACGGCTCCAAGCGGAACAAACTACAACCTAACACGAAGTTTCACGGTAGATAATGTAATCGGGACACACTGGGTAAGATGCGGTATCGGATATGACGACGATCCCAATGCACTAGCAAATTTCTGCGTAGATCAAGGAACATACTTCGACAACGACGACACAAACTTCACTGTAGTCGCCGCAAAAACCTTCGCCAACTTCACAGTCAACCTAACAACAGAAGGAGAATACAAATGGAATATAGAGTGCAACGATTCCTTAAGCTACAAGTCAACAGCACTAAACAATTACTCAGTCGGAATCGACCTAACAAATCCAGTAGTAGACTTCGGGGAAGGAACGCTCTCGGATAATTCAAGAGTAAGCGACAACGAAATCTACGTCAACACAAGCGTAGTAGAAACAAATCCAAAAAACATAACATTCTTCTTATTCAACTCAAGCAATTTCCTAATTAATTCCCAAATATTCTCCGACGGAACAAAAAACATAACATGGACAAGTTTGTCAGACCAGACATACTATTACAACTTCACAGCCTATGATAAATCAGGAAGATACTCATCAAGTTTGACAAGAGCAATAGAACTAGATACAACTTCTCCAACAGGAACCTCCGACTCACCAGGAAACGGATATTTCACAAAAAATAAAACCCAAAACCTAACCGCAACAGTCTCAGATTCCCTTGAGTTAAAAGATGCAACACTTTTCGTAGTCAACTCAACAGGCCACACAATTTATTCTTCACTGATTTCTCTAGTCGGATTAACATCTGCAACAGTCGGAATAATCTACGAATTCCTATACGACGATGTTTTCACATGGTTCTACCGAGTCCGAGATTCAGTCAACAACGAATTCAATACAACAGCAAACTCAATTGAGATAGACTCAACAGCACCAACGATAACACTCATTGCGCCAACAGAAAACACCAATAGTATTGTCCTTCGAGATTACATAACAATAAATACATCCATCTACGAAAGAAATTACAAGAACATAACTTTCTGGCTATATAACGACGAAGGCATAGTCTCACCAAGTCCGAACTCATTCTCCGACAGCACAAGACAAATCAATTGGACAGTCCTTTCAGATGATAAATATTACTACAACGTAACCTCATATGACCTAGCAGGAAACGAGGGTTATTCCGAAACAAGAACAATAACATTAGACACAACTCCGCCCGTAGTAACTTTTTCTGGAGCAACAAAGTCAAACGATTCAGTCATAACAGGTACAATCATAACAGCAGAAGTCTCAGCAACAGAAGTCAACGAGCAAAACATAACCTTCGCATTATACAATGAAACAGGCGGACTAGCAAAGCCTTTAAGCATATTCACCGACGGGCGTAGAGCAGTAACATGGACATTGCTAAGTGAGGGAATATACTTCTATAATGTAACTCTAATAGACAAGGTAAGCCAGAAAGGGTCAACTGAGACCAGAAAAATAACATTAGATAACACGGCTCCAGCTATAGACTTCTCTGCACCGACAGAAGATTCAAACACAAACAAATCCCAAAACTGGATATTCATAAATACGAGCCTAACAGAATTAAACTTCCAAAACATAACATTCTTCTTGTTTAATTCAACAGGGCTAGTATCAAGCCAAACCTACAATGACAGCACCAGAGCACACAATTTCACAAATCTCCCAAACGAAATCTATTCCTATAATATCACAGTCTTCGACAAAGCAAGCCAAAACTCATCAAGCCAAACAAGAACAATAACGCTAGATACAATTCTTCCAATAATATCCTTTACATCACCAACGGAAAATGACGGAGCAATAAGAAACAGGAATTGGGTTTATCTTAACACAACAGTCACCGAACAAAACTTCAAGCAAATAACATTTAACCTATACGGCCCAGAAGGATTAATCTCCGAAGAAACATTTACCGACTTGACAAGAGCATACAACTTTACAGATCTTCCAGACGAAAATTACCAATACAACGTAACATCAATAGATTGGGCAGGAAACACAAACTCAAGCGAAACAAGAAGTATAGGATTGGATTCAAGCGGCCCAGTTGTAACAATAACAAAACCAAGGGCTAAAACATATGGCTACAATGAATCCTTGTCTTTAGAGCACACAGTCTCAGATAAAGTTTCAAGTGTGCAGGCCTGTTGGTGGAATTTAGACAATGGAGAGAACCAATCAATCACCTGCGGGACAACAACAACCTTTAACACTTCAGTCGCATCACATACATTATACTTCTACGCAAACGACACCTTTGGGAACATAGGACAAGACTCCGTATCGTTCTTCATTTCAATCACAGGACCAGCAATAGAATTAATCGCCCCAATAAATGACACATTCTATGGAGCAGGAACGGAGTTAAACTTTTCCTTTTCAGCATATGATCCAGATGATGTAGACACCTGCTCGCTTTACGGGAACTGGAACGGAGCATGGCACCAAAACGAAACATATTCAGGGAATTGGCAAGACGTCGCATCAGAAAACAGACGAGAGATAAACATTACAAACACAGGCAGTACAACGCTAACCGACTTTCCAATCTATCTCAACATTTCATCCTATCATACAGAAACAGGAGACTACGCTGATTTATTATTTTTTTCAGGAACTTGTGATTCCGCAGGCACAGCCCTAAGTTACGAAATAGAAGACTACACTTCTAGACAAGCAAACGTCTGGCTAAAAATTCCAAGCTTTACAGTTGGAACAAATACAATTTGTATGTATTACAAAAACCCAGATGCAGAAAGCACAGAAACACCAGCATCAGTTTGGAGTGCTTCATACACTTCCGTATATCACTTAGACCAAACATCAGGAACAGCATTCGATACACTTGGAAATTGGAATACAGAAGACGGAATAGACCCAGACTCAAACATGAACACATCAGGAAAGATAGGCGGAGCAGATTACTTTGATGGAACAGACTATCTAGGAACAAACCCAGAATGGAATGTAGATGGAGCGCACACATATTGTGCATGGATAAAATTTGCATCAAACCACAATGGAACAATTTTGGAAGATGGAGGAACAACTGACGGAACAGGTTTGGGTGTAACAACATCAGGAGCAATTCGATATGCAGAATGTTACAATAACGCATTTAACCCAATAGATTCAGGAACAACATACGCGGACGACTCATGGCATTACGTTTGCGGAGGACATACCGGGACAGTGCAATTCTTATATGTTGATGGAAGCCTATCGGGTTCGGCAACACAAGGAGATGGTCTCTCCGGAACAGACAATGCAAGAATAGGTGCAGCAACAGGTGCAAATCCAGTATTCTATGACAATGTTGCACATAATTTTATAGGAACCCTAGATGAAATCAGAGTCTCTTCAACATTTAGAAGCGCCGACTGGATAAATCAATCATATCAACAAATCACAAACTACGAATCAACAACAACATTAGGGCAAGAGCAAAATTTCACAGCATTCCAAGTCCCGATACAAGAAGAAGGCTCATATAAATGGAACATAAAATGCAACGACACAATAGGCTACGATTCATTTGGATTAAATAATTTCACCTTCATAGTAGACGTGACAGACCCTCAAATTTTCTTCGGAAGTGGCACAGAAGCCAACAATTCAAACGTCGGACGAAACTGGGTATTCGCAGATGTAAACCTAATAGAGAATAATTTCAAAAACATAACATTCAATTTATACAACTCAACAGGTTTCCCAAGAACAAACAGCTACACAGATTCAACCAGACAAACCAACTTCACAAACCTTGCAAGCGGAACATATTACTACAACGTCACAGTCTTTGACAAGGCAAATCATGTAGGATACTCCGAAACAAGGAAAATAAATTTAGATCTAATAGCACCAAGCGGGAACCTAGGCACGCCAGCAAACAACTCATACCTAAATAACTT
This sequence comes from Candidatus Pacearchaeota archaeon, assembly GCA_018303845.1. Classification (GTDB taxonomy): domain Archaea; phylum Nanobdellota; class Nanobdellia; order Pacearchaeales; family GW2011-AR1; genus JAGVXH01. The sequence goes on along the minus strand of JAGVXH010000008.1, from coordinate 54,509 downwards.
AAACCAAAATCTAACTGCAACATTTTCTGACACAACAGGTCTACTAAACGCAACACTCTATATCCTAAACGCAACAGGACAAATCATTCATACGCAAGTAGTCGGGCTAGGAGGGGCATTATCATCAACGGTAGGAATAGTATATAATTTTCTAACCGAAGGAATTTACAGATGGTTCTATCAAGTCGAAGACACAGTCGGGAACAAAATGAATACAACTACAAACACACTAACAATTGACACAACACAACCACTAATAGAATATGGGATAGGAACAGAAGAGTCAGGATTAATTTTCGAACGAGAAAACATTTTCGTAAATGTAACCTCATCAGATACATACTGGAAAAACATAACATTCAGCCTTTATGATTCGGACTCCCAAGTCTTCTCTCACTCATTCTCCGATGGGACATTACAAATTAACTGGACGCTCCTTCCAGACGAAGTATATTTTTACAATGTAACGGCTTACGATCTAGCAGGAAATTCAAATACAACAACAATCAGAAACTTAACATTAGATAACTTAGCCCCAACTATAGATTTCTCAAGTTCAACAAAACCATCAGGATCTTTCGCATCAGGAGATTCAATAACAGTAGGTGTCGAAGTCACAGAAGCCAACGAAGCAAATATAACATTCAACCTTTACAACGCAACCGGCTTCAACATAAAAACAAACACATACACAAACCCACAAAGGGGGCTAACATGGAATCTACTTTCACAAGGAACATATTACTACAATGTAACAGTTGTAGACAAAGTAAGCCATTCAACTTCAACTCTAACAAGATCAATAACTCTCGACGACACAGAACCACAAATAACCTATGGCTTTGGAACACTTGCTAATAACACACACATAAACCAAAATTGGATTTTAGTAGCCGCAACTCTTGTAGAAGAAAACTTCCAAAACATAACATTCACATTATACAACTCCACCGGGCAAGTCGCGCAATCAACATTCACAGACACGACACGACAAATCAACTTCACAAACCTAGCAAACACACAATATTGGTACCAAATAATATCTTACGATAAAGCTTCAAATTTAGGAGTCTCAGAAACTAGATATACAACACTAGATTCAGTCAGCCCAATAATACAATTCGTCTCTCCAACAGAAAGCAATAACTTCAACAAAACCGGAAACTGGATTTTCATCAACACAACAATATCAGAAATAAACTTCCAAAACATAACTTTCAACCTTTATGACGGAATAACTCTAATCAACCAAACAACATACACAGGAACAACAAGGTCAATCAATTTTACAAACCTTCCGTCCAAAGTCTACAAATACAATGTAACGACTCAGGATAAAGCAGGCAATACAAATTCAACAGAAGAACGAAGAATCGGAATTGACTATTTAGGTCCAGTAATCCAAATAATAAATCCAAAACCAAAAGCCTATGGAACAAACATAAGTCTTCCGCTAGACTATTCAGTCACAGATGAAATAGTGGGAGTCAGCACATGCTGGTATAATATAGACAACACAGCAAACACAACAGTAAACTGTGCGGCATCAACAACCTTTAACACAACAGACGGCGGACACACACTTCATTTTTTCGCAAACGACACTTTCAATAACCTAGCCTACAAAAATGTAACCTTCCTAGTTTCAACAACAGGCCCGGCAATCCAACTATTAGAACCATCAGATAACTCATTCTATTCACAAGAAACAAGTATTCTCTTCAATTATACAGCAGAGGACCCAGATTTAACTCGAAGTTGTAGTCTATGGGGGACATGGAACGGAGGATGGCATTTAAACCAAACAGATTCTGACTGGATAAGAGGAGAGACGGGAAAATTTTTCGATAATTTCGAAGTAGCTTCTGGCTGGAATTGGACACAAAGCACAACAGATAATTGCGATTGGTCAAGAAACTTAGACAACGATGGGACACCTTCAGGTTCAACCGGCCCAGAGGCGGACCATACACTTCAAACAATAGCAGGACACTTCCTATTTATCGAAGCAAGTTCGGGGCAACCTTGTGCGTTTGACGCAGGCTCTCCTCAGGCCGTGTTAGAAAGTGAAAACTTAAATGCAGACCTAAACGATTATAATGTAAGTTTCTGGTTTCACATGTACGGAGCAGGAATGGGAAGTCTATTCCTAGAAGTTTACGATGGTTCAAGCTGGACATCCATTTGGTCCCAAGTCGGACAAAATCAAACAGTCCAAACGGCTCCATATATCTATGTCTCAAGAAGTTTAGCAGATTATGAAGGGACAATAAAAATAAGATTCAGAAGTATAACCGGTTCCGCATACACAAGCGATATGGCAATCGATGATATAAACATAAGTTATGTCCCAGCCAGCAACAAGCCCTACGGAAATTTTACACTCAACCTTTCGCAAGAAGGAACTTCTGAATGGAACGTCTTCTGCAACGACACGCTAGGCTACGTAACTTCCTCCGTATCAAATTATTCAGTCACATTCGACGTGACAGACCCAGTCGTAGACTTTGGACTAAACACATTACCAGATAACACAAACATCTCACAAAATTTCATTTACATAAACTCAAGTATAATAGAAAACAATTTCCGCAACATGACATTCTTTTTATACAATTCAACAGGACTGGTCACAACCTATTTCCAAAATGATTCAACTAGAGATCACACCTTCACAACTTTGCCAGATAAAAAATACTATTACAATATAACAGTCTTTGATTCAGCAGGAAGATACGGAAATTCCCCAACAAGAATAATACTTTTAGATACAATTTCACCAACCGGAAATCCGACATCTCCAACAAACAACCTAATCACAAACAACCCTTCACAGAATCTGACTGCAACATTATCAGACGAAAACGGATTAGCACAAGCCGTCCTTTATGTCTTCAACCAAACAGATTTTGTCTACTCGTCAATAATCCCACTTTCAGGAGAGCTTTCAATAATCATAGGAACAGTATACAACTTCTTGTCCGACGGAATTTACAACTGGTTCTACCAAGCAGAAGACATAGTCGGAAACAAATTCAATACAACAAACTACACAATAACAATTGACACGACACTGCCTCAAATAAATTTCATCTCGCCGACCCTTCCCAATAACACCGACATTACACAAAACTACATTTACATAAACACATCAGTCGTAGAAACAAATTTCAAAAATATAACATTTAGTTTATTTAATGGAGAGGGACTTTACGATTCATACACATTCACTTCCACGAAACGAGACATCAATTATACGCTTTTGCCAGACGACGAATATTTTTACAATGTAACATCACTAGACCTTGCCGGAAATAAAAACACATCAGAAACAAGAATCATAACATTAGACAACCTCCCACCATCAGCTTCATACGTCTCGCCAACAGAAGTTAACGCAGCCAACAAATCACAAAGTTTCATTTTCATAAATACTTCAATTCAGGAAACAAATTTTGCAAACATAACATTTAGACTTTATCTGGCAGGTACACTAATTAATACAACAACATCTGAGTCAAAAACGGGACAAATTAATTTCACAAATTTAGCAGACGGGACATATTTCTACAACGCAACAATTACGGACAAGTCCGGATTAACATTCAATCTCTCCACAAGAAAAATAACATTAGACACTACAAATCCAATTCTTTTTTTCATAGCACCAACTGAAGATTCCGGAGTATCTCTCGAACAAGAATTAATCAACCTAAACACATTTCTCTCAGAAACAAATTTCAAAAATATAACATTCTACCTATACAATCAAACACATCTATTAAATCAAACAACCTACCAATCACAAATAACCCAAATAAATTTTCAAGCATCAGGAACAAACAAGACATATTTTTACAACGCAACAACTTACGACACATCGGGAAATAAGGCATCAGCAGCGACGAGGAATATAACACTAATAGATACCGTATTCCCAACTCTAACACTAACTTCGCCACAAAACAAAACATACACCTACAACACAAGCCTTAGAGTAGATTACAGCGCATATGACATCCATCTGGACAAATGTTGGTATAGACTAAACTTTGGAGAGAATGTGACAATGCCAAACTGTCAAGGTGTGGCAATCAATGTAGCAGACGAGCAATCACATTTCCTACAAGTTTATACAAACGATAGTATGGGATATACAACCTCAAGAAACGTAACATTCTTCGTAAATTCATCCCTAATAAAATTGCCAGAAACATATTCAGTCCAACGTGGTTCAATATTTACTGATGGAACTTCCATTCAATCGATAGAAGAAATTCATCCAACAAAAGGATTTATCTTACACACGGTAAGAGCAGGAACTTCAGACCCAGCAACATTACAAATAACATCTGACTTTACAGATCCAGAAGAAATCATTTTCAAAAACTACGAATCTGGTTCAGGTGCAATTGTTGAATGGTCGCTAGTAGCAGGGCCAAACATAACAGTTCAAAGAGGAGAAATCTCATATACAAACGAAAACACATTATCTCTATCGATTACCCAAGTCAATTTATCAAATTCCTTCATCATAGTAAACAACAGGCTAGACTCAAGTACCTCAGCTCAGAACATTGACGGATTCTGGACTGGCAAATTTATAGATGATTCAAATGTAAATTTCACAAGATCTTCAAATCTAGCAAACGGGACATTGTCTTACCAAATCGTAAGCTGGAAAGAAGTTTCAACGCAAAGAGGTTTCGCGCAAATTTCAAACACAGGAAGTGCAACAGAAAAGACAATATCACAAATAAACACAAATAAAACATTCATGATATTTTCAAAAAGGTCAACAGACACACTGATTCAAAACGCAATGACAAAGGGACAAATAAAAAATTCAACAACATTAAATTTTACAAGAGAGGGTATAGCAGGAGCATTAGATATCGAATGGTTTACAGTTGAATCAGACCTCTTCGCCGCACAACATGGAACACATTCACACACAATTTCCTCATCCCCACAATACGCAACAATTTCTATGCCCCTAGTAAACACAACAAGGTCTTTTGACATCCACTCAAACGAAAACTCAGGAGCCTCAACGTCATTCGCAACATCATATCTAACGCAAAATATATACAATAAAACCGCAATAGTTTTACAAAAAGGAGTAGCAGCTGGAGCGGGAACAACCAGTTGGTCGGCAATCGAAATCACAGAACTAGACGCGCCAGAGATAACATTAACATATCCAATCAACACAGCAAATTTTTCAACTTACACAATTCCCTCATTCAACTTCACATTGTCAGATGAATCTCAAGTCCTAAACTGCTCACTCTACGGAAACTGGTCAGGCGGCTGGCACCTAAATCAAACAATTTCTAACCCAGCAAAAGATATAATACTAAACTTCTCGTCGATAGAAGTTGAATCAGATGGTTATTACACATGGAATGTAAAATGCACAGACGCATATCAAAACACAGCATGGGGCTCAAGCAATTTCACATTCGCCGCATTTTTACCACCAACAACACCAACAATATATAACATAAACCAAACCTCAAACGACGGAACAGGAAACATCATCTTGTCATGGAACGCATCAGAGCACTCAGAAAGATACAAAATCTACGCCGGCTCAACAATTCCAACTCTAACTTACGTAACCGAAACAACAAATCTAAATTATACTGATATTACATTTGCAGGGCAAAAACGAAGATTCTACCAAGTCATCGCGACAAACCCAACCGGACAAAACGCATCTGATATATTCGGCGCGCATCTCTACGAATTAAGGCACAACATCGTAAAATCGCAAAATTGGATTGCATTCCCGTCAAACGCCAGTTATTTGAAAAACGCAAACGAAACATTAAACGAAATACCTCAAAGCACAGCTTTTACAACATTCAACTCAATAACACAAAGCAGAGTTACTTGCAACAACTTCTCATGCCCAGAAAGCTTCTCGTGTACCGCAACAAATTGCAACTTCGAAATAGAATCAGGAAAAGGCTACGAAGTAAATATCAACACATCATTATCACAAACAATTAACTGGAGTGTGGTCGGAAAAGTTTATCCGAGTCAAACAATAGACTTGACAAAAAACGCAACTAGCTTCGGTAAAAACTGGATAGCACTTTATGCGAATACAACACGTTCAAATGCGCAAGGATTAATAATGAGCATTCCAAATGCAGATGCAATATCAAAATGGAACCCGACCACACAAGGCTCACAAGGGCTAATCCCTTCACCTTTCCCGTGGATACCAGGATTCATCGGAAACAATTTCCAATTAAATTTAGAAGAGGGCTATGAAGTTTCTGTAACTTCATCAACACAATGGACACAAAACTAAAATACATAATATTATTATTACTACTAACTAGCCCAGCTTCTGCCAAATTCATCTGCGGAGAAGTTCAGTCAACAGACAGCATGTCCCCATCTTGGTTCGAAGTAAAAACATATTTAGCAACAAACGAAAATTATTTTTCAAATTGCCAAGTCTCTCCGGCAAATAACAGATATTGCTGTGACCTCGACGTAATAAAAGACAGAACAGGATATCAATGGAAATCTGGAGATATCTTCAAAACAAAAATAACAGACAAAAGCTCAGGCTACTTCGCGACTCCAAAAAACCTAACACTATCAGGAGAGGGCTACGATGTCGCACCAACTTTAATACTAGAAAAAGCAATTAGAATAATCCAACCAAACACAACCCTAACAATATCAGAATCACAAATCCCAATCGAGCTCAACTTCTCACAATCATGTACAAATCAAACACTTTCTCAAGCTAACCTAGCCCTAGGGAAAAACATCATAACAACTCTAGCAATATGTAACAACGAAATATTCACAGAAAATAAAACATTTTTTCTAATCCAAAATTTAACATTCCAAAAACAATATTCAGAACAATTCAGCAAAAATAAAAATAAACCAAAAATAAGAAGTGATGCGGAAGGGACAATCACCCTACAAGCAAGACTTTCCCATGAAGTAGAAGGCATCCAATTAAAAGAATATGTCCCGTCGTCGTGGGAAATATCGAACATATCAAATAATGGCGTAGCTCAATTTTCAACTCCCCAATACAATGTAATCACATGGCAAGTAAGTGGTGATAATTTCACTTTCAGCTATCAAATAAAATCCCCAAAAATAAAATCCCAGCCAGAGGAGTTCGTATTCAAAACACAACTAGATAAAAATGAAATAAACGAAGCAAAAGTAGAAGTCTATAAATTCATCCCACTTCCAATAACCCCAAAGCCATATCTCGGAGGTTGGTGTTTTAATCCAAAAAATTTTTCAAAAGTATCAGAAGCATTTCCCCTAATCTTCAAAGACAAAGGACTAACCGCAGCACTTTATTCAAGTCAGCCAATAGAACAAAGCGCATTCAATCTTTAGACAATATGACTATCTAAAATCATACCAAGTTCAAACAACTCTAAACAAAACAGAACAAGGAAAAATGGTATTCGAATACGAGATAAACAAAACTTTCCTAGAAGAAAATAATTACAAAGAAATAGGCTTCTTCGAAAAAAACGCCGGCAAATTCCTAAAAATAACTGGCGGGGTAATCGGGACAACAGAAAACACAATAAAATACAGATTCGAGTCAGAAGATCCCTTAGATGAAATTTTCATCCTAGCAGAAAAAAACTCCTTAACAATTTTCGATAAAATTTTAAATTTTCTAGACAAACTAAAATTCTGGTAATCAAAAATTATATTCATCACCACAAGCCGTACAATCGAACTCAATTAAAGCACCAAGAGGCAATTCTTTGACCGCCAAAGCAACCCTAGAAGGAAAGCCTTCCTTAAAATATCCAGAATAGATTTTATTAACAATAGAGTAATCCCCCATATCAGCAAGAAAAATTCTAACCTTAATAATATTTTCAAAACTCCACCCAATTTCTTTCAAAATATCTCCAACATTTTCTAAAGCTTTTCTGGTTTGAGCCTCAATCCCCTTAGTCAACTCGCCATCATTATTCAACCCAATTTGCCCAGAGATTTCCATAATATATTTTTCGCCAGAAATAACAGCCTTAGAAAAAGGCAGTCCATCGGAAGCACGAAGCATTTTTCTAACCATAAGAGAATCAGATAAAAGATTTATATAAAGTTTACGAAGTCATCCATGAGAAATGCGCTGCCGAAGGTGGCGCAATTTTTCATGGAAGAATTAATTAAAAGCATTAAAAACGATATCATCTACAACATTGTATGCTAGACCTCCTATTCAACCCAGAAAAAGCCGAACGCCACCCAATTGAAATTCTAATAATTGCCTCATTTTATTCCATCCTCTCAATCGTCTTAGGCCTATGGATTTTCAAAGACTCAACTTCCCTAGCAATAATATTTCTAACAACCCTTTCTTGCCTCTATGTTGTCCAGGGCGCAATAAAAATGGAAGAGAAAAAAGAAAAAAATTGGAACGATGAATCTTGGTTGCTCCAACAGCACAAATCCATAGCAATCCTAATCCTAATGCTCTTTCTTGGCTTCACATTTTCTTTCGCGATGTCTTCCTTCTTCTTCCCTCCAGAAATCTCGCAAACAGTTTTCGAGATGCAAGGCTCCTCAGTAGATCACATTAAACTAATCACAGGCAAAGCAACAGACACAACATCCACCATAACAAACATTTTCAAAAATAACACAAAAATAATTCTAATATCTTTAGTCTTTGCGATATTCTACGGCGCAGGAGCAATATACATAATAGCATGGAACGCTTCTGTAATGGGTTTCGTAATCGGCTCCGTCGCAAGAGAAACATTTGGATTAGCTGCCCTTCCAATCTCCTTCGCAAAATATTTTCTCCATGGAATTCCAGAAATGTTAGCCTACATCTTAGCAGCAATAGCCGGCGGAATACTTTACTTCGCTTTCATCAAAGGCGACTTAACAAACAAAGACAAATTAAAAAGAATTATATTAGACACTTTATCCCTAATCCTAATCGCAATCCTACTCCTCCTATTTTCAGCAATCTTAGAAGTTTATGTCTCGCCGCTTATTTAGGCTGCGATATTTTGGAGAGGGTCGCTCCTCAGTTTATTAATACACTTCTTTATAAAAAGGAAAAGAGCATAAAGCAAATAGACTATAATTAAGAATATTAGGACCCAGAAAAACATTTTATTCCAGTTATACAAGAAATAAAGAAAAGCTGAAATAAGAATAATAACAATAAGTACAGCAATAAAAATACCCTTTATCTTTTCAACATATTTTTTAGTAAACATAAACGATAGATTAGAATTTAGTTTAATATGTTTACCTCCCATAAGAAATCATGTGGCGAAGCCCATGATTTTTTATGGAAACAATAAAGTTCAAGATAAAAAATACGTGAGAATCCGTGTGCGAAATATAAACAATTCTCCCTCACCCCAACTCAAAATGAATAACCAAAACCCCAAACTCTAAAACCTTCTCTTTAGAATAAACCCGCTCCAAAATCTCCCTCTCATAATCCTTAACCCTATCTCCCATAACTTTATACAAGTCCTCAAAACTCGAAAATCGAGACAGCCCAATAACTCGCGTAAACAAAATTTGCGATTCATCACTTCTATTAACAACCTTAATCTTTTGCCCCAACTTTATCCCCTGTCGCTTCAAATCATTCAACCGAATTTCCATCGTCTTAACCCCGGCCAAAATATTATCAAATGGCTCCTTATCCCTATGTTGCACAAAAACTTCTTCCATAAAGAAAACAAGAAAACTGCCGTTAAAAGTATTTCCAGTTCCTACAAATTAAATTCCAACTCTTTCAAAAAACAAAACATTTTCATTGTAAGTTTTCCACTCATATCAACCTCAAACTTTTCCAACTGGGAATTCTCTTCCCTATAATAATCCAAAAGCATAGAAGCATACAGCTCCATCAATTCATTCGGTAGCTTCCCAAATCTCCCAGAATCTCCACCAAACACTAATCCGTCAGGAACAAGCTGATAAATGCCAACTTTCCCTCCGCCCAAAACATCTTTCTCACTAGCGCAATTACCAGGAACATAATTATGATAATCCACATCAGCCGCATGATAAACTAACTTATCATCATCCCTAACAACAATAAACCTATGAAAATTCCTGCCTATCTCTAATTTCTTCTCAACATTCCCAACCTCAATCCGATTTATAATATTCATAAAAATGCCGAAACAATAAGATTTTTATTTATTTCTATAGCTCATATAAATCCCAAACCTTAAATACTTTAAAAAGTCTATAATAAGAACCAAAAAAGACTTTAAAAAGAACCATGAAAGAGATGATTTTCAAGGATGGCAAGATCCAAAAAGGATATAGGGTAAAAATACCAAAAGCCATAGTCGACACGCTAAACCTCAAAGAAGGACAAGAGGTCATAATCAATTTCAATCTCGAAACAAATAAACTAACTCTGGACATCAAAGATGAAAAGAAATAATTTTTTTTTCACCATACTATTGTTAACATCATTATTAGTGACGCCATTTACAACATCCGCTCATTGGATCGCAGGCTATGTAGAAAACGCATTAGACACGACTTCACCGGATGGCAGAACAGTTAGACTATGGAACGAAGCCAACGGACAAGAAACTTTCGGAATCGTTGGACCAACTGGACTTTCAAGCACGCCAAACATCTACATGATAGATTGCGAAATGCTAGCAACTCCTTGCCAAATTGGGGACAAGCTAAACCTAACAATTGTAAACGATGCATCAGGTTACACCGCAAAAAAAACAACACAAGTAACAGTCACGGGAGCCGGCTTCGACATGGCGCAAAATCTCTCAATCAATACACCTCCAGTTTTCATCAACATAACAATAGAAGACTTTCTAACCTCGCCACAAAATGAAATTGACCTAACCCCAGCAACACAAACACAGGCAAACTGCTTCGGAGTAGTCTCAGATTACGAAGGTGCAACATCAATGCAATCAGTTTTAGCAGAACTATTCTCAACCTCTTCCTCGTTCGGCGCATCAGATGACAATAACAATCACTATACAAACTCAACCTGCGGAATAGACACATCTTACGGAAACGAAAACCAAGCCATGATAAATTGCACATTCCAAATAGAATACTACGCCGACTCAGGGAACTGGCAGTGCCAAATCAACACGACAGACAATTACTCATCTTCAATCCTAACTTCAGACACAACGTCAATCAACACGCTCCTAGCACTAGGCGTAAACTCACCAATGGAATTCGGAGAAATGGAATTAGAAGAAGTCAGCCCAGAAGCAGAAGCAAGGGTAACAAATTACGGCAACATACAAATCAATCTAACACTAAACGGCTACGGGCAAACTCCTCTAGACGGAAAAGCAATGGAATGCGGCACAACAGACATTCCAATTGACTACATGAAATTCAACCTAACAGCTTCAAACTCAAGCGGACTAACTTTGCAACAATTAGAAACAATATATCAAAACCTAACATCTTCACCAACAACACATGAATTTAACTTAGACTCAAGGCAAAACGACATGGAAAATGAGGCAAACAAAAGTACCTATTGGCGAGTCTATGTCCCACAAGGAATAAGCGACGACTGCATGGGAAACATCGTCTTTGCCGCGACGCAAGGGTAATTTAATAAACATAAATACAAATATAAAATGGGAGAAAAAATGGGAGAAAGCAAAAGAGGGAGAACGGTCTTAACAATAGTAGCGGCCCTAATAATTTTAATGCAACTATCATCCGCTGCAAATATTGGAGTCAGCCCGGCAGGAATTAATTTCCAAAATGTCCTAAGGTCAGGATATGCACAGCGTCCAATAACACTAACAATAGATTCAGAAATTTCAACCGAAGTAGAATTTGAAACTTACGGCAACATATCAGACTGGATAAATTTTACATCAAAAACTCTATCTGTATCAAAAGGAAATCCTTTACAAATAATCATCTCAGTAAGCCCACCTTCCGACGTCCCAAATGGAAATTATACCGGATTCCTAAGAATCAAATCTTCAAGACTTGGTGACTCGAAAGAAGGTCATGCGACAGGACTCGTTCTCCCAACACTAGATGTATACATAGTAACAGAAATAACAGACCAGGAAATACAACAATGTGAGGCCTCAAATTTCAAAATCTCTAATGCCGAACAAGGCGAAGACGTGATTCTAACTTTAGACATGGAAAACCGAGGCAACATAAAAATATCTCCAAAAATATCTCTAGATATCTGGGACCAATCTTCAACAAACTTGATAGCACAAAAGGAATTCTTTCCATCCCAAATAACACCAACAAAGCAAGGTCAGTTCCTTTTCAAAATACCATCCACAGATTTAGACATAGGACAATATTGGGTAGAAATTTCAGTCCCAGATTGTTACTCGTCACAAATTCTAACATTCGATATTTTAGAAGAAGGATCACTCTACGCAGCTGGGACTCTGCAAAAAATAATCGTAGAACCATGGGCAGATATAGACGACATAGTCCCAATTACCGCAATTTTTCAAAACACAGGAGAAAAACCCCTAGAGGCAAGATTCATCGGTAAAATAATGCACGAAAACAAAATCATTCAACTACTAGAAAGCGACGAGCCACTCTTTATTCCACTCTCAGCACAAGACAATTTCCAATTCTATTTCACCCCACAAAAAGCAGGCAAATATATAATTTCAGGCAGAGTCTTCTACGACAACAAACAGAGTTACGAACAGTCCGTAATTCTAAACGTAAATCCAAAAAACTCAATAACCCAAATCCTGAAAACAGCCTCATATATTTTCCTAATCCTTATCATCTCAATTCTAGTCTACAAAATCAGAAAAGAACGGAGGTCTTACCTAAACCTAAAATCAAGACGATGAAAAAAATAATATTCCTAATACTATTATGCACAACATTAGCAACAGCATCAACAGTTAGTTTCAACTTTGACCCAAACCAAGACTCATCCCAAACGAATCCAAATATAATCTACGAAAACTCAATTGTCCTCCAAATCACAACAACTTCTCAAGTCCTTTGCAGATACAGTACAACAAAAGACACCCCCTTCGTTTCAATGGAAGGATTCGATGACAATTTTGAAACAATCCATAAAAAAACTCTAATAAATTTGCATGATGGAGTCTACAAATACTATGTAAAATGCCGACCAATAGCAGACCCGAACAACGCATCAACAGGAGTCGCCCAGCTCGAAGCCGTCTTCAAAATAAGTAACCCAATCTCAGCACAAATTTCCCTAAGTCAGTCCCCACTAAAAGCAGGCAAATATGAAGTGAGCTTACTAACAACAAAAATCCCGGCCACAACACCACTGCTGAAATATTCATTCGACGGGATAACCTATAACCCAATAATCCTCTACGGCTCCGAAAATTCATGGGAAGGATTCCTTGTAATTTCTTCAACAATGGAAGAAGAGGTCGGCTCATTCAAATTCGAGGCAAGAGACTTAGAGGGAAGAACCGGGACACAAATCATTGGAAACAACGTCTTCATAGTAGACACAAGAGCCCCCCCACTAATAACTTCGCTAGAAGCTTCAGGTGAATACGGCCAAATAAAATTAGATTGGTTCTTGGACAAAAAAGAAGACATAGAAGAAATAAACATTTACAAATCAGAAAACCCAAATGTTGACCTAACAAATTTTTACAAAAAACTAGAAGGCACAAAAGAAGAATACACCGACACAGGAGTCAAAAACGGGAAAACATATTACTATAGAATATCCTCTTCAGATGCAGCCGGAAACACGGCAGACTTATCCCGTGAAGTCTCAGCAACAAGCCTTCTCTCAAAAACATCGTCATCAACTTCGGGGCTATCAGCTTCTCTAGTTGGGTCAGTTGACGCACTTCTTTCAGAAATAGAACTATTGCAATCTGACATAGAAAATTCAGACGACATGATATCCGATTTAACTCCTTCAGAAACAGAATATATGAAAACCTTCAAAATAACAGACAACTTCGAAAGCGCAAAGTTAGAATTAGCCAACTTAAAAAAAACAGTTGAAAATTACAAGTCAACAGATCTAGCAAAAGATTTGCTAGACAGCAGACTAAATTCGGCAAGAGTAAAATTAAGCATCTTAAGAAAAAAAATACCAGACACATTTTCAACAACAGACTCTCTAGAAATAACTCAAACATCAACGGAAGACTTAATCCGAAAAGCAATCTTGGAGTATTCCCCAGAATTTTCCCCAAGCCTAATTGACAAAACGGTAAAAAAATCCATGCAACTTATAGAAGACGAAAACCTTCAAATAAAATCCAAGCTAGGAGTTTTCCAAGTCACATATCTCGACGGCAACAAAGAAGACTTTTCAATTATAGAACACTCCCTAAATTCAGAACTAGAAAAAACGGAAAACACAAAATTCCTTCTCCAGTTTCCATCAGGCTCCCTTGACCTAAGCTCCCTCATAATGAAAAACATAGACTACACCCCAGAGCAAGAGGGCCTAATAAGTTTTGAAACCGATACAAAAAAAATAACATACACATTCAACCAAAAACTCGACACACAAACTCTTTCTCTAATCTCAGTCTCCCTAATCTCACTGCAAGAAGAAACAACCCCACTAACAGGTCATTTCCTTTCTTCTGTCCCCACCACTGGCTCAAGTATCGCAACATATTTAGTCCTCATTGCATCAGGATTAATCGGATATCTATTCTTTGTGAAACAACAACAGAAAAAACAAATTTCTTTAGAATTCCTAGAAAAAGCAAAGCAAGTAAAACTCTTACAAAAAGACGGCAAACTAGAAGAGGCAAACAAATTATATGACCAACTAAAAATAGAATATATAGGATTATCAGGCAGCCAAAAACGCGAAGTCTTCCAGGAAATAAAACATCTAACGAAACAATGAAAAAACAAATACTATTACTAACACTAATCCTAACCTTAACAACAATCATAGCAGAAAATCCTCTCTCCATAGAAATCCCACAAGGACAATCAAACTTCATAGTCACCGAATATTTCCCATCAATATACGTAAGCGAATTCGTTCAAGAAAATCCACAAATTCAATCCATCTCAATTAGTCAATACGGGCAAACTTTCGGTTATCTAAACACTCTCGGAGGAATTGGAACAAACTTTTTAATTGAACCTACCAAGAACTATGAAATATACACAAATCAAACAATAACAGTTCAATTAAAATATTAGCACAATTTTTTATTCTACTCAATCAACATCCTTACCATCCGCTGAAACTTTCTTTTCGCCTTCTTCTTTCTTCTCCTCGACCTTAACCTTTTTCCAAAACATTCCTTTCTTCAATAGCCCAACAAAATCATTCCATCCAGAAACAATCCAGCTCCAAACAAAATTCCAACTCTTTACAGCAGCTTCACTAAACCTCGTCCAATTTTCATCAATAAATCTAACAAAATCCCTCCAAGTCGTCAAGGCAAAATCTCGAACCTTGCACCAAGCATAAATCAACCAATCAGGAAAAATCCATGCCCAAAATCTAGCAACCCGTCGCCCAAAATTAAACCACATAACTTCAAATCGCATCCGAGTCCTTTCCCAAAATCCAAACTCAAAACTAAAATGCGAAATCTCCAAATGCTTAAATTTATCATAACCCGCAATCTTCTTCTTCATATTCCGAAGTCGCAAAGTCTCAAGCTGATTAAACTTATCATAACTCTTGCTAAACTTTTCCCTAGATCTAGCCAAATTTTTTCTATATCGTTCAAAACTTTTATTATGATCTTTACTGACTTTCAACTCATCCAAAAAATTCGAATCAATATCTTCGGCTTCTTGTTTATATAAATCATCAATATCTCCCATTAAAACACAAACCATCCATTTATTTTAAACTTAAGCAAACCAAATTATTAAACTAGCCTTTTCCCAAAGCCCCAGGTCCTCGTAATTTTTTAGAAACCTTCTCTCTTGAAAAATGTCCCATTTCTCAAAACTAAAATTTTCATAAGGGTTGACAGACAACTTAAAATTTTATCTAGGAAAGTAGAATATATCTCCTATTGGGGAAACCGATGCGGGATACATTTCCAATCCGTTAGTGTGCTCAATAAGAACCAACTCTCGAAACGGTTTCAAAATATCTCCTATAAATAAAATAAAAATATCAATTATTATCCATTAGAAATCATTCAGACGTTGTCCCATGATTTTGAATGGATTTCTATGTTTTGTAAATTCACAAAATCCCTAACCCTATTTGCACCAACAGTCACAAGAATTACAATCCTCAATCTTCCCTTCAAACCCAAATCTAACAAAATCCATCCCACGAACATCGCACTCATTCACACACTTAAGCCTACACTCTCCTTCGTCTCGAACCTGATGAACCAAATTTCCAAGAATAATCCCACACTCATCTTTAATATCAAAATATTTCTCTTCTTCAAATTTTTCAAAAAACCCAACGCTAGACATTATTAGTAAAACCAAGCCCACAACTAAAATACCAACACCAAAAAACAACAAAATAACAACCTTCCTATTCTTTAGCCTCCGAGCAGCCCCAATTTTTCCATTTCCACTAATACTAATCTTGACAGCCCCATTCTTCTTCTTCTGTCCTTTAGAAATCTTACTTTTCATCTCCACCCTTTTTCCTCTTACATAAATTTACAAACTCACTCAAAGTCTCCTTTAACTCCCGCTCTTCTTTCTTCATTTCCTCCTCCTTCTTAACCAACCTAAAATAAATCTCGCGCCAATCTTCTTCAAGCTCTTGCAAAACCTTAACTTTATCATTAATCTGTCTCTTATACTCAGCCCCAAAACTTTCAATAATAATATCTGCTTTATTCTCTTCCCAATATCCCTTCATGTTCGAAACAACATCTTGCTTCAAAAACTTTTTCTCATACCAATCTTCAAGATTCCCAAGGTCCTTAATCTCACCATTAATATCATCCAAAACCTGATCAAAAAATCCAGACTTAGACAATTTCCCACTTTCACTCGCCCTCAAAAGATTATTATCAATAGCTTTCTTAATATCATCATGTGCAGGTTTATCCTGAATTGCATCGCGTGAAAATTCAAGGCAATCTTCTCTTACAACTTCTTTCTTTTGGGACTGAGGGATAATAATAGGCTTGGGCAAAATAGGCAAAGGCTGGCTAACAATAGGTTGAGTATATTGCCGAGCACTTTCTATGGGTGCACTCCTTCCAAGACTTTCTATAGCCAAATCTGGCAGTTCACTCGGCGCGCTACTTTTACTCAAAAATCCCATAACAGTTAATCTCCTCGACAATAACAACCTAAATTATTTTATATACCTTTCGACCTATCAACCCAAACTTTAAATTCCCAAATCCCTATGAAAACCCATGAAAGAAGGGAGATCTCAAAAGTATACTGCTAAGTCAAACACCGCTTTAGCAACTCTACGAACCGAACTTCAAAAAGAATCCCGCGAAAAAAATATAGAGATGTTTCTTCTTTTCCTAGCAATCCTTTCAACGACATCCTTCATATTACTTTTCACTTCCCACTATCTCTCAACTGGTTACGCAGTCTACGTAGAAAGTAGGGCCGGAGATATCACGCAAATAGTAATTGAACGGACATTCCCAACGCTCTATTGGAACGGAATCTACGGATTGGCTCTTCGAGTGCCAGGCTTTACGGAACAGCTATCAGAAACTTTCTCAGGAGAAATTGGTAGACAGGACCTCTTTTTTGATTGCATAGACACAGCGGCGGAAGGTGGAAATGAGGTTTACGCGTCAACTGTTTTAACAATAGACTTCAGCTCGCTAGTCCCAGCAACCCCAGAAGAAGTCGACACATATATAGGCTGTTCTGGCAGGGTAGATTGTGCAGTCAACACATTTACATCCTCCATGTGGATAATGATAGGCTCACGAAATGTAACAGACATTCCATCAACACATACTTACCGATGGGATGGAGAAAATAACATATTCGACATCGGAATCCTAAAAGACGCTTCTGGCAATATCGTATATGTCTCCCATATTTCAAATTTACAAAAAGGATATTCGCCCAATGTAACTGTGAATTACCAAATGTTAATCCCAACACCAGAATCAACTTCAATAACATATTACTTCTTCACGGATCCAAATGACGAATGTCCAGCAGGCGGCGGCATAGGAACAACCGTAGAAGCAACAGTTTTCGGTTTCGTAAAAGACACGCTAGGAAACCCAATCGCAAATGCATCCGTAACATTCGCAGGCATAACAAAAAACACAACCTCAACAGGATATTACAATTTCACAACAACACTAATCCCAGGAACATACAATATAATAGCACAAAAGTTAGCATACGATGACAAATTCGAATACATTAATATCTCTTTTGAAAATTATACAATCCAAAAAAATATAACACTTTCTCCGGCAACACCAGGAGTATTCGAAACAATAATCCCGCATATTCATGGCTACATTTTAGACACAAGTGATCTTCCGCTTTTAGACTCCCAAGTCTCGATATCAGGGTCCTCTACGACAACAGATATTTACGGTTACTACTCATTGTACCCATCCCTTACAACTCAAAATCACAGCCTCATCGCAACACTAGAAGGTTACAACAACAATTATTCTATTATTGACTTTTCTTCCAGCCCAACTGAAGTCAAAGTTAATTTAACACTAACTGAAATAAATCCAGTTCAAGAACAATTGGTGTTCCCAACAGGACCATATACAGAAGAAAACAAGCTAGCAGAAATAATAGAAGCAGCAAGGAAAAATGGAGATGATTACTGGATTAGTACAAAAGAAATAAAAAAAGAGGTAAGGCGAAATACTTTCGCAGAAGAGAGTGTAGGAATTTATAATTTCGGAGAAGCAATGTCCTTGGTATTTTCTCTTCCTCCAGAACTTGAAGATATAATAATTCTAGAGCAAAAATCCCTAACAATCCAACCTGATTCATTTGGAGAATTAAAAATGACAATTTATGGAACGGCACCACTAGGGACATATGTCGGGAACCTTTCGATATCAGGTTCGCTAGAGCAAAATATCCCAATCACAATAAAAATAGTAGAGAGACGAATGCCAATTGAAGCGATGCTAATTAAGGCGGATCTTTTTAATACAAAAGTAAATAAGGGCGATACCCTAAAATACAAACTTTCTCTACAAAATCTTCTAAGCGAACAAAATTATTTAGTCTCAATAAAAGCAGAAGCGGTAGCAACAAACGGTTCAAAAGTTTACGCAGAAAAACAAACAAATGAAGAAATCCAAACTATGCTGACTCTTCTGGAAGAATTACAGCTCCCTGATGACATTCCAAATGGAGAATACCATCTAGAAATTGAGGCCAAATATTTTAATCTCGTCTCGAGAATTACAGTCCCATTTCAAGTAACACAACCTCTCTACCTTTATGCTTTCTTTGGAATTCCACTTTGGATGTACCTAGCTATAATTTCATTCTTAAGCTTTATTCTATTATCCCTTTTCATCTACAAAAGACATCTAGATAAAATGAAAAGATACAAAGTAGCAGTTGATTATTCAACTCTCCCTCAACCAGGATCGCGAGTAATAAGCCTAGGGCACATTGCAGAGACAAATAAAAATGCACTCTTCGAAATTGATAGACTAACAGTACATACAATTGTAGCCGGTGCAACAGGTATGGGTAAGTCCATTTCTGCCCAAGTCTTAATAGAAGAAGCCCTAATGAAAAATGTCTGCGTCATAGTGTTCGATCCAACAGCCCAATGGTCAGGAATGCTGCGAAAATGCGAAGACAAAAAAATGATATCTTTCTATCCAAAATTCGGACTAAAGCCTTCCGACGCTAGAGGCTTCCCAGGAAATATCCGAGCCGTAAAAGATGCAAGGCAAATAATTGACATAAATAAATATTTCGCACCAGGTCACGTACAAATTTTCACCTTAAACAAACTTCAGCCAAAAGACATGGACATTTTTGTAGCAAATGTAATTAGACAAGTTTTCAAGTCCGATCCAAAAGAATCCCCAGAATTAAAGATATTATTAGTATTTGATGAAGTTCATCGTCTTCTTCCTAAGTTTGGTGGACAAGGGGAAGGTTTCCTTCAAATTGAAAGAGGCTGTCGAGAATTCCGTAAATGGGGAATTGGGCAGTTATTAATCTCCCAGGTTATGAATGATTTTGTAGGAGAAATTAAAGCAAATATCAATACAGAAATCCAGACCCGTACAGTAGAAGAAGGCGATTTAGAACGAATAAAATCAAAATATGGAGACAGTTTCTTAAAATCACAACTCGAAGAATTAAAAATTGATGTCTTCGATTTGAAAATGGAATTAAAACTAGTCAAAGATAAAATTATGGTAGGAAACTTTTCAGTAGTTGATATTTATCTAGAAGGATTAAAACCACGAATTGTAAAGCAATGGGAAAAATTAGGCAAGACACCGAAGAAAAAGCAAATTGAATTGGCAGATATGGACGAAATAAAAAGGTCAGTAGAGGAAGCACAAAGAGAAAGATCAAAGATAGAAGACAAGGAAAAGATTCAGGCAATAGAAGAGAAAGTAACTTATAATAAAGAAGAAAATATGGAAGAAAAACAACTAGAGCCAATAACTTTCGACAACGGGATGATGGTTTCAACACTAGCAGAACTAAAAGATGTTCTTCCAAATATGGACGATGATATTTTCAAAATACATGTTAACGAAACAAAAAATGAAATTGCAGCATGGTTTAAACAGCTTTCACCAGAATTTGCAACCAAGCTAAATCCGATAATGGAAAAAACTAAAATGATCGAAGAAATAAATAATTTCCCTTCTAGGACTAAATGAAAAAAGAATACTTAAGGATAAAAGGCATATCAAAGAAAATAATCCCAAATGAACAATACAAAAAGATACAAAAAATATCTTGCTATACCGAGAGGACAGAAGGTTTAAAATATCTTGTAGCTTCTAAACTAAAATTAAAGCTCTTAGAACTGGAGTTAGCATCAGGGGAGATCGACAAAAAAGAGGCATTGTTAGTAAGGTCAAAATTAACATTGCTAAAATCAAAAATCAAAATTTTTGAGTCTACATATGATAAGCATGACTACGATATTCTCCTAAAACTAATCCAAGAAATAGAGCATGAAATAAAATGTTCGACTTCCTAAAAAAGAAAAAAGATGAAGAATCTTCTGAAGAATCTTCTGAAGAAAAGCCAGAAAAAGAAATAGAAGTGGCACCAGTGGAAGTCTCAAAAGAAGCATCTGCGGACATAATAAAATTAAAGACAGAAATAGAAAAGTTAAAAGCAAGTTCTGAAGCTTTCAAAGAAGTTAGAGCTTCTTTTTCAGAAAGATTTACAAGAACTTCCGAACAAATTGGTGAACTTAGGTCAATGATTCTAGAGCGAGACCGAACAATTCAAGAGGTTGAATTAAAGGCAGTTAAGTCTTCGGATTTAGTAGCCTCAGTCCAGCCAGAAAAATTAATGACTGAAGTCCAAAAGCAAGAAGTAAAAATTGAAGCACTAAAAGCAAACCTAGAAGGAAACGAATCAATAATGAACCGAATCATGGAAGAACTAAGAGAGACTAGAAAGAAAATAGAATTTTTCAGAGGAATAGAAGAAGTCATAAAACTTTCAGAAGAAGTCAAATCAGAACTAATAGAAATAAAAAAAGTCGAAGGAAGAATTAACACGCAAACAGACAAGGTCCAAACAATTTACGCAGAAATGCGAACAAGAATCCAGGATCTCGACGCATTCAAATCACAAACCATGGATGCAAAAGCCTCAATAGAACAAAATGCAAAGGATGTAGAATTTGTGAAAAACAAAATTACAAACCTGGCAGAAAAATCTGAGCTAGATAAACTCGTGGCAAAGCTTCAAACTTATATTAACTCGCTCAACGAAATTCAAAAGAAAACTTCTTTTTCTCGAGACATCGACCAACTAAAGGTTATTATGGAAGGGATAAAGTGAAGAGATTAGTTTTGGCACTATTAATTCTGTCCATAATTTCTCCAGTCCTAGCAGTTGAACCCTTCGGGGCAAATTACACAATAATTAATTCAACAAGGGCAACTCCAGATGCCCCAGCATCAATTCCCGCTCAAGCAGGAAATGTAACGGAAATCAACATAGATGGGTTCACAATAACTCAAAGTTGGCAAGGATATTTCGGTAATATAACAGGTACAATCCAACTATCCGACGCAAGTGACAACCAAATGTATAATTGGACGTTGGCTTCTCCTCAAGGTGAAATTTACGCATCAACATCAAACTCAATAAGTTGGGCAAATGTTCAGTGCTTCAACTATAGCGCCAATGGATCATACGCAAGTGAATCTGGAAACGGCGGAACGACTTCCAGATATGGAACAAACTTAACACAATTAGAAGAATTATTTAACATAAAATTCGACGATGTAGACGGAATAGATGAAACTTTCAATCTAATAGGAGCCGGAACTCATAACACATTCTATACAAGCAACTTTGAATTTTCAGAAGGCGAATGTCAAAGCACAAGACTTTTCAGTAATACGGGAGCTGGAGAAAATGACAAATTCGAAGAAGTTTTACTTTACGAACCGACTAGCCAAAGCGTAATTTTCACATCACTATTAAACGAAGATGTTCTGGGCTTCGACGGAAGAACACATGACTTTGAAATGTTAGTAACAGAAGACGGTCACGGAACAGATACCGCAACAACGCCATATTACTTCTACGTAGAACTGGAATAAGCCCAAATTATTTTTTTATATTACTAATCAACTAATAAATTAAATAGCCAATTAAATAAGTTAAAATAATCAACAAAATAATCAAAATTACTACTTTGCCCAAATTACTAATACACCTAATTAACAAAACATTTAAATAGGTTTTATGAATATATTCTAGTTATGGAGCTTGATTCTTTTCTTAGTAATCCCAGATGGGACATATTGAAAATGATAATAGAGCAGCCTTCGTCCCCGATGGAAATTTCAGAATCCTTACAAACAACAACTTCCTTTGTGAGCCAGCAGCTAAAGCTCCTAGAAGCAGCAGGTCTAGTTAAAAAACAAAAAACGGGAGCCTTCGAAAAAGGAAAACCAAGAACACTCTTTTCAATATCGGAAGAATCCCTTTATCTAATTCCTCTTGCAAAAAATGCCCCAGGCAAAACCCTTCTTCCACTATCAAAAGAAAACAAAACAATCATAAACATTTGGTGCCTAAAAAATTCTGAGCATCAAATTATCTTGCAAAAATTCTTCTGGCAAATACAAAATCAACTAGATAAAATAAAGGCAATGTCAGTTTACACAAAAACTGCAATTCCAAAAATATACATCGTATCACAAGACGATTCTATCACTCATCTAATAAATGAGGTTCAAAAAAATTTAGAGAACAAGGTCACTTTTCAGGTGACAACTTCTTCCGCCTCTCTGGAGAAGCTGGACCCTGAGCACCTTTTCTCGATATACGTCTCGCGGGAAACTGCGAAAGACGAATCAAATCTGAAAGGAGGTTTAAAATAAAATAAGATGAATAGAATAAACGCATTTTTATTATTAGCGATACTAACAGTTTCAAGTTTTGGTTTTGTTCTCGCAGATCCAAACGGAGTTTTGACAGCTACCCCAGGCGCAAGCACTAGAGGAGCAGCAGACATCGCGGCAAATCATTCAGCAACCGCAGGAAATGTTACGGAATTAACAATTGTTGGAAATTCAATTACACAATCTTGGCAAGGTTATTTCGGTAATGTTTCAGGAGCAATTAAGTTGACAGATGCCTCAGGAAATCCAATGTACAACTGGTCCCTGGCCTCTCCAAGTGGTGAAGTCTTTGCTTCTACAGCAAACTCAATCACATGGGCAAGCATAGCATGTTTCGATTGGGCAACTTACGGAGCAGCGCTAGAAACAACTTTTAACATCGACGATTCAGCAGACGGTGTTAATGAAACTTTTACTGGAGCTAATTCACATGCCGCGTTCTATGTTGGGAGCGAAGAATTCACAGCAGGTGAATGTATGAGTACTGATATATTCGATAGTGCCGAGACAAGCACAGATGGCAATTTCGAAGAAGTGTTATTGCACGACGGTACGACTACAGTTTTCGCATCTCTACTAGAAAACGATATGTCGGGCTTTGACTCAATAAGTCATGATTTCGAAATGCTAGTTTTAGAAGATGGACATGCTGGCGATGTAGCCACAACTCCATATTTCTTTTACATAGAACTCGAATAAATTTTAAAATCAAGCTCCCCTTATGGGGAGCAATTTTTTTTATTACTCAAAACTTTTAAACAACATTGCCTTTCAATATGCAATGGAAATAATCCTCCTACTGGCA
This sequence comes from Candidatus Pacearchaeota archaeon, assembly GCA_018303845.1. GTDB lineage: Archaea > Nanobdellota > Nanobdellia > Pacearchaeales > GW2011-AR1 > JAGVXH01. Next base: position 30,176 of record JAGVXH010000008.1, on the reverse strand, counting down.
TCAATCATAACTTCTGCAATATTTCTAATAATATTCATTTCTCTAATCAAAGAAATCAAAACCTCATCTTTCAATTCCAAGGAAATTCCCCTCATCGTCCTAGGGCTAATCTATCTCATTCTTGCAATCCTTCTACTCCTTTGGACAACAAACTTTTTCTCTTTTGATACAACAGATTTTCTCACAGTCTTTTCGGCAGTTTTAACAATTCAAACCATATGCCTCTTAACAATCCTATATAAAATAAGAAAAAATAAAAAAATATTTTACGCACTAATCCCATTCACATTTCTAATCCCTCTAATATTCTATGCCCCACAGTCAATCCATCTTACGATACCAATATCATTTTTCGTAACTCTCTTAACATTCCTAGTAGCAACCAACATCCAAGAAAAAATCACAAAACACATAATTATCTATACCTCAATTTCCCTCTTCCTTTATCTCTTCGCAATCTTCTGGCAAAACCTTATATCAATTCTAGCCCTAATCTCAAGTATTCTTTTTCTAATCTTTATAATTCATTTCCTAAAATTTCTTAAGCAAAATCCAGAACAATATTTTCCACTACCACAAGAACCAGAGTCCCCATTAATACATTTTCTAAAACATTTTGTCTTCATTATAATCATCACAAACTTCATGTTCATCGGAACCATTAGTATACATGAATTTGGGCATCTTATAACATCATCTCAATCAAACTGCGAAGAAAGCAAAATCATCTATGAGCTACAAGGACTTCCCCATACAGAAATAAAATGCGAGGACACGAGTTTACAAAATCGCTGGATTCTTGGCGGTGTCCTATTCCCATTTTTAATTGCATTCTTCCTTCTCTTCGGCGGCGGAAAATTCATCAAAGAATTAGCTTTGCAAATGGTGGGTTTCAACTTAATAATTTCCTATCTAGACATGATAGCGTTAAATTTCTCAAAAGCAATTGCAGCTTTCACTCTAATTTTAGGAATAGCTACAACAACTTTTAGCCTAGCACTTCTAGTAAAATCCAGAGTGGAATAATCAAGAATTAATTTCCCTAGCCAATTTCATAAAACTCCGACCACTCGAACTCCATTTATATTCCCAAACAACAGGAACAAATAATTTAACAGCTTTCATCATCTTCAAATCTTCCTTAATCTCCGAAATTACCCGAACACCAACAGTCCGCTCAATCTCCAGCTTCTTGACCTCAAAACCCCTTCCCCTTTTCCTATTGACAACAATTCCCCGAACCTTAACATCTTTAAATTTCGCAAACTTACTCGCCCGAACAGTCGCAGCTAAAGTCGGATAATCAGGCGTCGCAACAAAAAGCAATTCATCACTAACCATCAAAACCGCAATAACTTCTTCGCTGTAACTCGGACCCGAATCAACAATAATAAAATCATAGCGCTCCCTCAATCCATTGATAATATCCCGAAATTTTCCAAAATTAACATCCTTATAAAAATTACAAGGCAGCAAATGAATGCCAGACTTATGTGTATAAATAGCATTCTGCGGAGAAATCCCTTCTCGAATAATTTCCTTCAAAGTCTTTCCCGGATTCAATAACCCAAGATACAAATGTAAATTCGGGCTCAAAAAATTCCCATCAACAACCAAAACCCTTTTCCCCAATCTCTGCAAACCACTCGCCAAATTTATAGCACAAACACTTTTCCCAACACCACCTTTAAACGACATAATCCCAACAACCTTACTCATAACAAATCAATACAAACCCAATTTAAGAAACTTCCCAAAACAATCCGAATTAAAAAATTATCTCATCTCGCTGATCTTTCTCAAAACATCCTTCTTCCCACCCTTCTCAAACCTCTTCCCCTCTTCTTTATTCAAAACCTTTCGAAGCAATTTAATCATCTTCCCCTTGTCCCGAACTGCGAAAATCTTCTTGGTTAAATTTTCATCACAATAGCCTTCCAAAACCCATTCCGCAAAATCATTCTGTTCCCCATAAACATGCAATCTAAAATCTTCTTCTTTCATTCTCTCTAAAGCTATAACCAAATCTCTCAAATTCCGAACAATTCTCCCATCGCCCAATTCCAAAAAATCCTCAGGCAAAACGTCATTTAAAATTCCATTGCATTTAATTTCCATAAAAAATCTATGAAAATCAACCTAATAAATTTACCTCCAAATCAAATCAACTAATTAAATTACATCATCTTAAACAGCTCATAGTTCTAACATTCCAGCAAAACAAAGTCTTGATAAAACCTGCGATAAATCGTACTATAAATCATACCGTAAACAATACCATGCACAACAATGTTTATAAAACAAAATACCCAAGACAAGCTATGATAAAAGAGGCTGATAATCTTAGAAAAAACATTCTAAAAATCATTCAAAAAAACGCCAATCCAATATCAACCCAAGACATCTCAACAGAACTACAAAAACCATGGCACTCAATCCAAACACGTTGCTTAAGATTACAAATAGAAAATAAAATAACAGGATTCAGAGTCGGGAGAATAAATCTCTGGCAAGCAAAATGAAAACAAAGGTAAAAATCATCCATGCGAAATACGGCGTCGAAGATGCCGTAATTTTGCATGGAATAAACTATGGGGCACGTCTTGAAAATCGTAAGATTTTCAAATTTAGTCCATGGCACTCAATCCAAACACGTTGCCTAAGATTACAAATCGACAATAAAATCATAGGATTCGGGAGTCGGGAGAATAAACCTCTGGCAAGCTAAGTAGCCAAAAAATTGGGAGAAAATGAACAAGAAATGTATGTCAAAAGTGGGAACTGTAAGTTTAATGTTGGCGTTAGCCTTCGTTTTAATAATAATTCTATTAATCTTCGTGGCCTCAGCGACCGAAGACCAATACATACTAGGCGAAAAAATAAAAATAGAAATCGGTGAAATTGGCAACTACACTTTAGAAATCAAAACACCGACCGGACCGCTATTCTACAAATCAGACAAACCTTATTTCATCTTTCAGCCAGATACATCAGGCGACTTCGCAATCAACATCAAATCAGAATCAACATCAAAACAAATCATGTTCGAAGTCCAGCCAGATTTCGAAACAACAACAGAAGAAAACACGGCTCTTGTGCCACTAGAAAAAATAAATCATACTCCCCCAAGTCCCCAGCAGTCAGAAGTGATAGACATCAACTCAACCCAAACTCAAATTAAAGTCGGACTCCCAGTCAAATGGGAAAAGGAAATTACATCAGGAGAAAATATCCAAATCAAAATCCCAGAATCCTCAAGCAACATCACAATCCTGTCAAGTAATATCTCACTGGATTTTAAAATAAAAACCTCGCTAACAGATACCATCTCAAACCTAATTTCAGAAGATCCTCAAAAAACCATAGCAATATCAAGAGCCCCACAAGATACAGTCTTAAGCTACGAAACTCCTTCCCCAATAAAGAAAGAGAAAATAATTTCTTCTGATAGAAAGGAAGTAGAAATCTCCGCAGAATTACATTATGAAAATGTCCTAGTCTCGACATCACTTCAGGAAGAATTAAATCAATCAAAGGAATCTTCAATAAAGGTTTACTGGAAAGAAGAAGGCAAATTCTTACCATTCCAAGCCCTAGACACAAACAACAACTCGCTTCTAGACACAATCGAGTGGACAGTCCCACACCTATCAACCCAAACCTTCGAAATAATAATAATCACGAAAGCAGAACACTTAGACGAAAATAAAAACTTCATAGAAGACATCTTCGAAAAAGTTAAAGCCTTAGATAAGATTTTTCACTTAATCCCAGAAAACAATTTTCTTAGAATCGTCTTCGAGAAAGAACTAACAAATAAAAATGATATCACAATTTACGCAGAATCAAATTCAACCAATGCAACAGTTGAAGTTTATGAAAAAGATTCTGATATAAAACTAGCAGATTTTGGACCAATTCAAGAAAACAAAAAATACCAAATACTACTAACAAATCTAAGTTCTCCACAAGATACATTTGATTTATTAGTAGTAGGAGGAGCAATTCTTTTCGATTACATTGTTGACCCTTCAATCCCATCCGTTTTTTCAGAAGGATTCGAAACAGCCTTTGCTCAATGGGGAACAGTAGGAGGATGGGACATAGTATCCGACAGAACACATTCAGGAAGCCAAGCAGTAAGAGCAGCAAACAATAATGAAGGAGACTTACAATCTGTAAACATTGATGCAAGCCAAGCATCTTCAATCAACGCAACTTTCTGGTACAATGAAGACGACCTAGAAGACACAGACATAGATGTGTATTTTTATGATGGAACCACTTATGATTTAATAGATAGTTTTGGAGCAGATCAGGCAACGGAAGACACGTGGTACTACAAAGAATATATAACAACAGATTCCCAATATTTCATTTCTAGTTTTAGAATAGGATTCAACGCGAACCTAGCAAACGGAGAAAACATTTGGCTTGATGACATTAATGTAAATATTTTACTAAACACAACCCCGACAACATCTTCAATAATTTTAAACTCAAGTCTCAATACAAACATGACAACAGAAAACCTAACCTGTAATCCAACTTCAGCAGACATAGACGGTGACACAATATATCAAACATATAATTGGATAAAAAATGGAAGCGATTATGCAACCTTAAATCTTCCCTTCAACATGGGAAGCACATCCTCATCAACTCCAAACTACGCAACAACTTACACAGTCTCATCAACTGCATCATATCAATCAACAGGCTCCCACGATTCAACAGGCTACTATAATTTCAACGGGTCAACCTCATTAACAATCAGCCAAGACATGTCCGCAATTTTTGGGGATACAGGAACTGTAATGTTTTGGATAAGAACGACTCAGCCAGGGTCAGACACAATCTGGCAAGCTCCAACAATTTTCGGAACAGAAGCGGCAGGAAATGGAAATGACATTTTCTGGGGGCACCTATCCGCAGCAGGTAGAATTGGTATTAGCGCTGGAAATGGGGCACAGGCATATTCGACAAATCCAATCAACAACAACGCATGGCATCATGTGGCGATGACAAGAAATTCCACAACGGGCTTAGTCCAGATGTATGTAGACGGAAACTTCAATTCCCAAGCAAATTCAGAAACAGGACTAAAAACAACAGCCTTTAACGAGATAGGTGTCCTCGAGGCCGCAACTAGAGTTTATTTCAATGGAAGCTTAGATAACTTTTTAGCCTTCCCTTTCGTAATGAGCGCAGAACAAATAGCCGTACTCTACAATCAAAACTACAATACAATCGTTTCGCAAGAAACAACGACGGGCGAAGTCTGGTCATGCGAAGCAACTCCAAATGACGGGGCACTAGAAGGTACAACATCAACATCTAATTCTCTAACAATCCTAAGTGCGAATCTTCCACCTTCATTAGAAGCCCAAATAAATTCGACAACAGGAACCAACTACACAACTTCAGACCTAAACTGCTTTGCAACATTAACGGACCCAGAATCAAATTTAATGAATGTGACAGCCATCTGGTATAGAAATGCAGGGATATATTCCACCACGAGTTACAACAATTCATATTCATCAGGAACCGAATTCCTAGTATCTCTAAGCAGCTCAAATACAACAGACGGAGAAGTCTGGAGCTGTCGCTTAATAGTTACCGATGGAGAAAAAACAACAGAAAGTCAAAGCGGAAACCTAACAATAATTCCCCTCCCATTAAGTTACGGAATGTATCTGAGATTCAACGATACATTTACTGGAGCAAACGGAAACCTATTCACGACACACACTCCAGATGAAGGTGTTGTCTGGTCACAAATCTATAACGATGCATCCTTTCTTCAAATTACATCCAATCAGCTAGACGCCAGCAACGGAAATAATGACGGAGCAGTAGGTATCGGAGTAATATCCAATACTTGGAACCCAGATCAAATGGTCACCGCAACATATGCAGTCCAAGATAATCTAGACGATTTGTCTCATCTAATTGTTCGCTCCGACGCAACAATGTCAAATGCCTACATTTTTAGTTTTAGTACAACGGCTGCAAATACTAGAATTTGGAAAAGAGTAGGGAGCACAAACACAGTCTTAGAAACTAATTGTGGAGGAGACAACCAATTCACTACAGGAGACATAGTAACCCTAAGAATTACAGGAACATCAATAGAAGTTTATGACGGCTCAACATTAATTTGTTCGACAACAGATTCGGATTTAGACTCAGGTTCTCCAGGTGTGGGAATAGGTTCAAGTTATTTAGAGACAGCTGGAAATGTTGATGCTCAACGTCTAGACAATGTCTTAATGTACTCAGCAAACAGCGCGCCAACTGACCCATCACCATTAATGTATTCCCTAGACGGACCAAACGACGATGTCACAGATTATAATTGTACAGCCTTAGTCGAAGACATCGACGCGGACCAAGTCACAGCCTACGTAATCTGGTACAAAAACGACTCACAAGATTCAAACACATCTCAAAACAATGTAGCAAGCACAACTAATTTCAGTGTAACCTTATCAGGAAGCAGAACAGCGGCAGGCGAAGTCTGGAAATGTTCGGCAAGATACTATGACGGAAAAAATTACAGCAACTGGGTAAACAGCACAGGAATAACAATACTTCCATATTCAGCCCCACCTTCAATCAGCATAACAAGAATCTTCCCAATCGGAGATAACATCTTCGTAGAGCAAAACCAACTCTTTAATGTAACACTAAACGTAACCTGTCTAGCCGGGAATTGTGGAACAATAAATGTGACACTAGATCCAATACAAGAAACTTACAGCGATTTCGAAACAGGAACAGAAGGCTTTGAACATTTTCCGCTAAACGCCAAGGTGGACGAATGGCACATAAGTACAGAATATACCAACAACGGAAGCCAATCGTGGAAAGTGGGAGATACTGGAACAGGAGACTACGCAGATTACAGTGAATCAATTCTAGTCTCTCCAACTTACGATATAATAGCAAATTCAACATTCGACTTTTATCACTACATGGATGCAGAAGTTTATGGGGCAGGAAACGGTGCATACGATGGGGGTTATTTGCAATATCAATTAGATGGCGGATCCTGGCAAAAAGTTACAAGTTTTATATCAGGAGGATATAACACTATATATAGAGTCTATTCGGGCGGACCACCCTTAACAGCGGGAGAGCCAGTATGGGGAGACGGACTTGTAGGAACATCCTCAAACTTTTCGCATGTAGTAATAAACATGACAAACATCACATCGGGAAGTTCTGCAGAAAACGTTTCGTTTAGATTTCACTGGTTCTCAGACGAAAGTGTTAACGAAGAAGGTTGGTATATAGATTCAGTGAACTTCACAACACAAACTCCAAACATGGACAAGGGAATAATTCCGGTTAATGCAGGAACTCCATTTTACACAACAGCCGCATCAAACCCCTTAACAACTTCTTCTTTGTCAGAAGGGCAAAGTCAACTAATAACATTTTTAGTAAACGCAACAGGAGAACTGGCTAGGAAATATTTTTTCTTCGCCTACGCCAACATGACGACTAACCTTTCCACTAGCAACATAACTTCTAAATGGAACGTCACAATTTCAGTAGAGCAGGAATTGCCAAACATTACAATCAACTATCCAACTCCAGGAGAAATTAATGATGCAACACCAATATTAAATATAAGCCTAACAGGTGAGGGCGACACGCTATGGTACAATATAAACGGCGGAACGAATCAAACATTATGTTCAGCTTGCAGTTTCTCAAACGATGAAATCCTATACCTAAGAGAAGCAAACTACACACTAAACGTATTCGTAAGAAATCCAATGGGAGAAGAAAATTCAGAATCAGTTTCTTTCAATGTAGATATGAGAAATAACTATTACGACACATATCTAGACAGTTCCTATGAACTAGATTCAGAAGAACTAGATTTGTTGGAAGGAAACATAACATTATCATTGGCAAGAGAAACAATCATAAATGAAACTTTTGACAATGCCGAAAACTGGTTACTGTCTGGGGGGAGATGGGAGCTTAGTTCTGGAGAGTTAATTCAAACGCTAGATAGTGCAGATACATTGGCAATTTACGACACACTAATACTAAATAACATAACAGATTACAATATATCCTTTAGCATGTATGCAGCAGATAACGATCAGTCAGGAGTAGTCTTTGCATACGAAGACCCTCAAAATTATTATAGGTGCAGACTTTACCAGCAGACAAGTCAGGGAGGAATAGAAAGAGTTTCAGGAGGCTCATCAACCTCGCTTGCATCAGCTTCAACAATGTATACCTTAAGTGCATGGAACACATTCGTGCTAGAAATAAAAAATAAAACAGTGTCATGTTACATAAATGGAGTACAGACAGCAACAGCATCAAATGTTTCATTCCCAGAAGGGAAAGTGGGAATTTTCAATACAAATAACTTGAATGTTCGTTACGATAATTTTTCAACCATAATAACAGGCGGTAAAAAAATAGGAACCTTCACATCCTACTCAGTAAAATTAATCAACGAAATCACAAAATTCACAAACATAACGTGGAACAGTTTCAGTACAAATGTAAACAATATTTTAAGAGTAGAAGTCACAGTAGACAACGGAAACACTTGGTATGAAGCCACAAAAGATTCTTCGCTAACAATTCCTTCAGGCGAAGATTTTGCGTATAGGCTTTTCTTTGAAGCGCAAAATATTTCCATAATGTCTTTATTAGATTTAAACATTAGTTGGACAAATGGAATCGATCCACCGCCGACAATCCTAATTGAAGGAATTACCCTCCCAACAGAACAGGATTTCACGCCTATGCTAAATGTAACACTCATCGGAGACGCGGCAGCACTAATCATGTCAATCAACGGAAGAGCAAATCAAACAATTTGTACAGATTGCACAGGTTCACAAATTTTTCCAGTAGTCCTAAATGAGTCTACGCAAACAATAAGGTTCTACGCCAACAACACAATGGGGCAACTCTCAACAAACAGCACAACATTTAACGTAGATTTCGGTAAACATTATTTCGACGAATTCCTAGACAACTCATCAATTAGGATATCAAATAATGTAACATGGAATTATGGAAACATAACCATGACCGGAGGAACAGGAAATGTCACCTCACACACAATGAACACCAGTCAGGAAATAACAAGAATTTCTCACGCCTCATGGACCGAATCAGGAGTCGACGCAACAAATACAATCTCATTACAATTAACCGTAGACAACGGAAACAATTGGTATACCGTGGCCAATGGAGGAAGCCTCTCGGGATTTGCCGCAGGTTCAAATCTAATTTATCGTTTTTTATATTCAACAGATGGACCAAATACAATTACGGCCCACGACCTAAACATCACATGGGAATCTCCGCCAACAATAGAAATACACTACCCACAAACCTATGTATACAATTCCCAAATTGTAAAAATGAACTATTCAATCTCGTATGCTTCTGGAGTAACCTTGGTGGCATGTTGGTATAGTCTTAACGGTGGAACAACAAATACATCAATCACCTGTGGAGATGACATCACTGGAATAACAAGCGTAGACGGAGAAAACACATGGACAGTCTACGCTCAAGATTCAGCAGGTTCACAAGGGCAAAAAAGTATAACATTTTCAGTTGATACAACAGCCCCAGCCGTAACCCTAATCAATCAAACAAATGAAGCTGGGCAAATCGTAAACTCAAGCCACTTATTGTTAGAAGGCGAAAACCTAACGCTCAACATGGACGTAGATGACTTAAGAACAGACAGCGTATGGGTAGTAATTTGGGAAGGCGTAATCGGAGGAGTGGAAAAAACAAGAGTGGTATTAGAAAATATTTTCGGAAACTGGTGGAGCGCAGAAATAGAAACAGACGAGACCTTTGGAGAAAGCTACAATTACACCGTATACGCTAACGACACAGCCGGGTTAATTGGTTCTTACAACGGGACATTCCAAGTCCTGAAGGCAACATTAGATTTAATAATAAATCCAAACCCAAGCCCAGGGGCAGAAATCATTTTTATGACAGGTTCTCTAGAATTTTCAAACGGAACAGCAATCCCAAATAACGCAATCAACTTTTGGTGGAATAACGTTCTAATCCCATTTGCAAACTTAACAAATCAAGGCACATCGGCAAGCGTCTTAGATTTTGACGAAGACAATATAAAAATAATTTCAAGTTATGACAACGTGACATACTCAGGAGGAGAATTTACATTAGATTCGCTTAATACAACAGGAAGCTTCACCGGAATCCTAGATGCGGGAGCGCGTGTCAATTGGGAAAACGTTTCATGGACCGATGTGGCACAAAGTTGCTCAGGAACAGTAGATTTTCAAAACGGAAACTCGTGGGGTTACTCCAGTACAAAAGATTCATATATAACAAGCGGAAATCCAACGGTAAACTTCGCAACATCAGAAGAACTAACAATAGATTCATCTCCAGACGTAGAAAAGTCCATTGTGGAATTTGAAGAAGCTTTCGGTTTTGGGGCGAACAAAGTTCCATATGGAGCAACAGTTTCCGCCGCGACTCTTCGTTTAACTCTTTTCGACAGCGGAGACAATCCAACATTTTATGAAATACTAGAAGCATGGGACGAAAGCGAAGTAACATCAATTTACAGAACAGCCTCAGACCTCTGGAGTTCAGAAAGTATTGCTGGCTCTCCCTCTCGTGGAACAGTATCAATAGGGACAATGAGCACAGCAACGACAGGAACAAAATCACTAGACATATCAAGCACAACATCAAAATGGGCATTACGAAACATTTCAAATAACGGATTAGTAATAGAAGCATCAGGCTCAGGCGGAATAAAATTCAGAAGTAGCCAGTATTCAACAGCAAGCGAAAGACCAAGACTAACTGTAGACTTCACCGCAACAGACTGTAATGGAGTTCTAGTATATGTAAGAACATCAAACGACAAATCCAGTTGGACAGGCTGGACAGAACTCTCAAAAGGGCAAGGCATCGTTGACAGCTTGAACTATTCAAGATACCTAGAGTACCGTGTAGAAATGGGCTCGTTCAACTCAACATTTAACCCACGAGTCCAAGCACTAAACTTCAACTACACAGGAACCTTCACAGACGCAAGCGGACTATTCAACTACAGTTTTATTTCAACGGACGTCTTCGGAAGTTACACGGTAAAAGCAACTAGTGGATATAAAACAATAATTACAGAAGATTCAGATACCTTAAGCATTCAATCAGGAGTTCCCCCAGAAGTAAGTTTACTTTCTCCGGCAAACAGAACGTGGTTCAATCAAAGTAGCGTAAACCTGACATACAATGCAAGCGACGTTAACGGAGATTTCAAATCTTCAGCTTTAACTCTAAACGGAGTCTTTAATTTAAGCAACCAAACCGCAATCATTGAGGGCGCAAATAATTTCACAGTCAATGGGTTAACATCAGGAACATATTATTGGAGCGTAAATCTAAGCGACATCGCAACAACAGATACAAGTGAAACCAGAATTTTCTACATAGACTTAATCTCCCCAGTCGTAAATTTAATCTCACCAAAAGACACCGCAAATTTCACATCAGGATTTCTAAATCTAAGCTTCAACGCCTCGGATAACATGGATTCAAACTTATCTTGTAATGTATCGCTAGACGGAACAGTAATTCAATCAAACATTCCAGTCTCAAATAACACAGCAGTTAATGTCTCTTCAGGCCCACTATCAGGAGGAACTCATCTATGGGAAGCAACCTGTATAGACGAAGCCAAGAACACCTTCACAACTCCAATGTGGAGCTTCGACATCACAGACTTGCCGCCAACATTATCTCTAATCGATCCAGCAGATAATCACCTAAACTCAACAGGAAATATAGAATTCATTTACTTGCCAGATGACAACTCAGGAATGAACAGATGTGAGCTATTAATCAACGGACAAATAAATTCAACAAACAGCTCAATAAACTTAGGGGTAAATAATATGTTTAATATCACAGGAATCCCAGACGGAATTTATAACTGGACAGTTCAATGCTTCGACTTAAGTAATACTTCCGTCATGCCAGCAAACAGAACATTGTTAATAGACCTATTTCCACCAGCAATAACTCTAATCTCACCAGCAAATGAAACTTCTTCGTCCTCAAGCGAAATAAATTTTGAGTTCAACGTAACAGACTCAATTGACTCAGAATTAGATTGTAGCTTATTTATTGACTCAGTCAGCGAATCAAACTTCCAGTCAACAAGCGGAGTAATATCTAGCGAATTATTTTCAGGACTTCCCGACGGCCTTCGAACATGGAGAATAGATTGCACCGACAATTCTTCGCATACTTCTTCAAGCCCAACATGGACACTAAACATATCTGAATCCCCAAGAGTCTACATGAATAGTACAAATGGAACATACATAAAAGGAAACGCAATCCTAGCCGAATTCACGCCAACAGATAATACCCAAATAACTTCCTGTGCATTCTACCTAGATGGAGTCATAAATACAACTCAAATAGGCGGGATATCCATTGGCGCATTAAACAGTTTAGAGGCAGAAGGGGTTTCAGACGGCAGACACACATATTACATCGAATGTACTGATGGCATCGGATTATCAAATGTCTCAGAAGAAAACGAAATATTCCTAGACAACTCTCTACCTTTAATCACACCCCATTTCCCATTAAACGAAGAAGTCTACGCAAGCAATGTCTCTTTCGAATTTGAAGTCTTCGACCCACTAAGCCCAACGCTGAAATGTAATTTAACCATAGACTCAAATATCCGAGACACAAACTTCAATGTCTCAAATTCAACCAACATAACAAGGACCATCCCCGGAATAACAGACGGAGTACATTACTGGAACTTAACCTGTTCAGACCTGGCAGGAAATTTAAACACAAGTACAACTTACAACTTTACAAAATCCACAGTCCCAGGAATAAACCTAGTCTCCCCTCTAAACAACACATGGATGGACACGGGGTCATTCAACTTCACATATCTCCCACAAGACGATGAAGGATTCCAAAAATCCGAACTAATAATTAACGGAGCTGTTTCCATGGAAAACCAAAGTGAAATAATAAGCGGAGTCAATAATAATTTCACAGTAAATTTAGCAGACGGGATATATCTTTGGAGCGTAAATATAACAGACGCAACCGGACTAGTGGGGGAAAGCGAAACAAGAAAAGTTTACATAGATACAGCCGTGCCAACAATCCAATTAGGACTGCCATCACAAGGCCAAATCTATAACGATAACAATGTCACTTTCAACTTCACGATAACAGACAACCTAGACTCACAAATTTCCTGCGACCTTTATCTTGATACAGACCTAGAATGGTCAGGCAACACAACTAACGCAACTCAAGAAATAACAAATCTATTAATCGTAGACGGCAATCACACATATAGAATAAATTGTTCCGATGAGGCAGGAAACCAAGCAACATCAACACCGACAAATTTCACAGTCTTTGCTCCGCCAAGAATCAACCTAGTCTCGCCAGCAAACAGAACCTATACTCAAGAGCCAAGCATTAATTTCAGCTATACGCCACTTGATGCACTCGGACTAATGAATTGTTCAATTTACTTAGATGGAACAAGGAACCAATCCTCCTCATCAATAATCAAAAACGTCCAAAACAATTTTATAATATCAGGAATATCTGAAGGAGTCCACAACTGGTCAGTCGGATGTGCAGACTCAGACGAAAACCTAAACATGTCGGAAACAAGAATATTCTACCGGGATATAACACCACCAACAATTAACCTAACTTCGCCGGAAAATAATGCAGGAATAAATGCAAACAGCAATGTAATATTTATCTGGACAACAACAGACGCGTTAGATACATTATTATCTTGTGACCTAGTAGTAGACGGAAATATAGAAGACACTTCCTTTGCAACATCAGGTTTCCCAAGAACAGAACCAGTCTCAGGCCTTTCGATAGGAACTCATTTCTGGAATGTAACTTGCACCGACACATCAGGAAACACAAACACATCGGAAACGAGGTCTTTCAATTATACATATCCAGACTTCTTAATCAATGGAACTTCAATTTCAATCAGCAACGACAATCCAACAGAAAACGAAACAATCACAATCAACGCGACAGTTTATAATATTGGCGGAGCAGACATCTTATCGGTCCAAGTAAAATTCTATAGCGGAGACCCAGAAGGCACAGGTACACAAATCGGAACAACAAAAACAATCTTAATAAATAAATTCAGCCTAAACACAACTTCAATACAATGGAACGCACCACTCGGAGAAACAAATGTATTCGCAGTAGTAGATTTTCCAAACACAATAACGGAACTAAACGAAACGAACAACAAAGCAAATTCTTCAATCTCAGTACAGTCCTGGCACTTTTTCTATGGGAACATTAACGCAGGAACAAATTTTACGCTAACCGATTCCAGCAATTACGAACTAACAAACTGGAACCTAGCAAATCTAACAAAAGTAAACATCTATGTAGCAGATTACGATTCAAACATAAACTGGCTTTCCCTTCAAGCAATAGGAAAAAAAATTTCTGGAACAGCTTCTTCAAACGATATTCAAGAATTAGACACTGCTTTGTCAATGACATCTTTTAGGGATTCTCATGCGGAAATCTATCTAAACTCATCACTAGAAATTAACGAAACTTTAGACTACACAGTCTTCGCCAAAACAATAACAGCAGTCCCCGTAGCAACTTCAATTAATTCCACCAACTTCAAAACCGGAATTTTGTGGGATACATCTGACGACGCAAATACAGAATATGATTCAACAGAAAAAGAAGATATAATTTACATAACAAAGATAAGCAAAAACCAACCAGGCTCTTATGAAAACGCCGATTATGAACTCCGAGTCCCAGCAAATTTAAGGAGTTACGATCCAACAAATCAACAAACTGCAGTTTTCTATTTGGAAATTATCTAACTAATTAGAAGAATTATCTTGAAATAAAATTTTCTTATTCATATCAAACGCCCGCGAACTCTTTAGTCCTTCATACTGCGTAGTCCGAAGTTCAATATAGGTCACAATAAATTTCTTATTCTCAACAAAATCCCTACAAATCAAATCAATCCTTTCTTTAGAGGATAAATCCCCAACAATAATCAGCCGTGCCCCATTATGAGTCCGAGAATCAAGCAGAATCAATCGAACTCGTGCCAACGCTCCAACCTTTTCACAAAACTCTTCCAGTAAATCTTTCTTCTCTATGTTGCTGTCCTTTAATATCCCAGACAAACTTTTTACCCTCTCACTTGTTCCCAATTGATAAACTCGAACTTTCCCAAGCACATCCATATGAACCAATTCCTGTCCAACTAACTTCTTTAAAATTCTAAAAGTCGTAGCAGTGTTCACCCCACTCATTTTTGAAATTTCCGAAAGATAAAATTTTTTAGAAGGATGTTTCATAAAAACCGAAATAACCTTAATCAATTTATCATCAAGTAGTCCAGCCAAAATTCCAAATTCCATGAAAATATTATGTAATACAGCTATATAAATTTCACTTTTGAAAACACATTTCACTTTTGAAAACACATTTCACTTTTGAAAACACATTTCACTTTTGAAAAAACGGAAAGTTTATAAACAATATTGTTATCTAAAGCGGGTAACATGTTGTGAACAATGACATGAACAATCAAAAGGAGGTTAAAAAATGAACACAGAGAGGTTAACATTAATATCGCTACTATTAGTAACATTTATGGCGGCGAGCGTGTTAGCTGTTCAACCGTTTGGTGCAAATTATACAATTGTAAAGCCTTCAGAGCGAGCTCCAATGGATGCACCCTCAAACCATACAGCACTAGCAGGAAACGTAACCGAATTAAGTATTACGGGTATGTCTACAACGCAGTCATGGCAAGGTTATTACGGTAACGTATCGGGTACAATTCAATTGGCGGACGCAAGCGATCATCAAATGTATAATTGGTCAATAGCTTCACCAGAAGGTGAAATCTACGCGACAACAATTGTGACAGTGAACTGGGCAGGAATCGCATGTTTTGATCTAGTAAATGATCACGATGATTTGGAAACAGCTTTCGGAATTGCTTCCGATGATGTCGACGGAGTAAATGAAACATTCTCAGATGCAGGAACTCACGACCTATTTTATACAAATAACGTGCAATTTGCAGCAGGAGATTGTGCAAGCACAAGTATTTACGACGGGTCGCACACAAGCACTAATAACCATTTCGAAGAAGTTCTATTAACGGACGATGCGGGCACACCTACATCAGTTATCTTTACATCTATTTTAGATGAAGAAGATGTTGTAGGTTTCGACGATGCACTACATGATTTTGAAATGCTAGTCTTAGAAAATGGTCACGGAACAGATATCGCAACAACTGTCTACTACTTTTACGTAGAGCTAGAATAAGTTTATTTTTTATTTTCCCAATTTTTTTGGGACATTGAAAGAGAAAGAGAGAAAAAGAGAAAAAACAATGGAAAAACAAAATCAGAAAAAAAGCACGGGAAAAATACTGGTCTTTACTGTATTACTTTTTGGAATACTTTTCTTCTCATCAATAGCACTAGCAACCCCAACTGGTCCAAGCAGTATTAATATTACAGCTAACGAAACCAGGGCAACAACATCTGGCCAAATTGTTAACATCTCAGGCGGAATCATCTCCAAAATCAACATAACAGCATCAGTACAAAACCCACATTGGAAAGCTTTCGTGGGATGGATAGATGGAAGGTTCACACTAGACGATTCTTCAGGTTCAACAATCTATGATTGGACATTGACTTCAGTAGGCGGAGAAGTTTACGCGACAAGAGCTTCAGGTGTTGCAAGCTGGGCAACAATATCTTGCGCAGACGCGGCTGAAATAACAGCAGAAAGTATAGTATTAAGTCAAGATGGAGAAGACAGAATAAATACAACATTCACAGCAGCCGCAAACACACAAACTTTTGTAGTCGCAGGAACTACCATATCGGCAGGAGCGTGTTCATCAACAAACACCTATGTCAACAACGCAACCCAATCAACAGTTTTTGAAGAAGTAATTCTTCATGATACAACAAACATAATATTCGCAACAATCTTAGAAGAAGACGAACCAGGTTATGACGGGAGTGATTACGATTTCCAAATGCTCGTACCAGAAGTCGCATTAGATACATGGTCAAGTTCAACAGCATATTACCTATACGTAGAACTAAGCTAAATGGAACATGATGAAAAAAAATGAAATAATAATAGGAGTAAGTCTAATCTTCCTAGAAGTTTCTCTCCTTCTCGCACTTTTCACATTCATTCCAAATAATGTAATCGCAGGAATCGGCTCACCCAGTACCATAGTAATAACCAACCTAACAATAGGAAATACATATCCAGACATCATCAACGTAAGTATAAACGATGATGCAGCATCTATTGCATTAACACCAAACGCAACAACGAAAGTATCTTGCGTGGCAGTAATAAGAGAATACAACGGAGATGCCGATGTAACATTGGCAAACGCAACATTTTACGATTCGGTAGCATCATCTCCAGGAGATGCAAATGACAACAATGATCATTACTCAAATTCATCATGCGAATTAATCGCAGACACATCTGGTTTCAATGGATATGCAGATGATCCATATCACTCTTTGGCGAATTGCACATTTCAAGTACAATATTATGCAAACCCAGAGGATTGGGTATGCGAAGTAACGGCAATAGACACAATGGATTGGACAAGCAATTTAACAGATGATATAACAGTTTCCCCACTTCTAGCATTAGGTTTGCCAGACGTAATAGAATATGGAACGGTTAACGCAACATTTGTTTCCAATGAAAACATAACAAACATAACAAATTTTGGAAATGTACAAATAAATTTAACATTAGAAGGTTACGGGACAACTCAAGGAGACGGGATAGCAATGAATTGCAGCTTGGGGAATATAGGCTACATTCCAATAGAATTCGAAAAATACAACTTAACAGCAAGTACCACGGGCCCACTTTCTCTTTCCGCATTCGAAACTAATTATATAAACCTAACAAGTGCAGCAGTAACCAAACGGTTTGAATTAAACTATCGTACTGACGATGTGGTAAATGACGCAATAAAAGAATCTTATTGGAGAATCTACGTTCCAAGAGGAGTAGCCGGAACATGCAACGGATCAATAATTTTCGGAGCAACACAAGCATCTGGAAACTAATTCTATCACAATAGATTTAAACCATTCAAAACAATTGTTATAATGTCATGCAAAAAATGCGGATATTCGGGAAAAAAAGAAGCCAAGCTATTCGGCTCTTCGCTTTGTAAAATCTGCGCAACCTTTGCACCTTCAAACCCAATAGACTTCCAAAATTATACCAACGAAAAAGTAGATTGGAAAATCCTAGATACTTTCAGAAATTACGGACAAACCAGAGGACATAAGCAAAAAATAGGAATGGATTCCCAAGCAAAAAAAGGAAAGCCTCAAGGCAGACCGCCATTAGGCTACGACATCAACCAAGGCAATTTAATACCAAATCAAGATTCTATTCGTGTCCGTTCTATCTACAAAACCTTCCTCTCAAAAAACTATTCCCTAAACTCCCTCTCTAAAAACTTCTCTCTCTCAGTTAACGGTCTAAAAAAAGTCCTAACCAACAGAACCTATCTAGGCGAAATAAAATTCGACGGCAAAATCTTCCGTGGCAATCATCAAGCAATCATCAATCCAGAAATATTCTACGCAGCACAAAGAAAATTAAAAGACTACTTAAGCCCAAGAAAAAAGAATTTACATATTAATAAAATAGAGCACAATAATAATTAAAAAGTAATTGGAATAAGACAACTCATGGAAAAAAAATTATTAGCAGGAACCCTGAGTATGGAAAAAGACGCTAATGGATACCAATACATATTTTATCCGAAATGTGATATTTATTCTCCGGGAACAAAAATTAAAGATTGGAACTGGAGGCTAGGAGCTGCCCATCCTTCGATAGTAGGAAATCCCTTTATTATAAGAGGAACAGATCATAAAAAAGTAATGGAAATGACACATCCATATACGTCAGAGGATTTTCTTCGTCTTTTAGACTTAGCTTCTCCTTTCGAAGGGAAAGACACTTTATTAGAAAGAATCTCAAATAATTCCTGTCTAGCACTCCATAGAGAGCACCTAAAAAAATCCAGCATCAATTTAATGGGAGTGCCTCCTGTCACTTTATATGAATCAGCAGCAATACTGACCTCATTCAATTCTACTGGAAATTACAAAATAGAGCAGTAAAACCTTTTCTTCTCATCTCATTTGAGAGAACACCATTATTCCTTATCCCAATAAATTTCGATTCGACCATCCTAAATATAAATCTAAATTATAACAAAAATATATTACACTTTAACACAAATAAATTATTATACTGGTCTCGATTAACGGAAACTAGTCTGTCTGCTAGCCCTTGCCTTAGAATCCCCAGGCTTACAAGCCTCTTTTCGTCGAGTATCAGCAATTAACATATTCCTATCATAAGACAAAAAAGCATTTCTAACCTCTTCTTTCTTACTCCAATCAACAATAGCCTTAGCAAGCGCCAACCTTCCAGCCTCAACCTGACAAGCCGTCCCGCCACCCCTAACATTCAAAGCAACATCAAAATCCAATTTTCCCAAAACCTCTTTAGCAATAATCAAAGGTTCGCTAATTTCCAATCTCTGCAAACTAGTCAAATACTCCAATGGTCTTTTGTTAAAACTAACAACACCTGTTCCTTCACCAATCGTAGCCTTAGCAACCGCAGTCTTCCTCTTCCCAGAAACAACCATTTTAATCGCCATTATTTAGCCCCTCCAACACTTGTAACCTTATGAACACCTAATGATTTTACAATTTCTTCAACTGTCGAAAACCTCATCGGCTTCCTATGATTCAACTTAACAACATTCTTGGCATCCCCGCCAACATAACATCTCAAATTCTCATAAGCCTTTCGCCCCTTAGCCCTATCCCAAGGAAGCATACCTCGAATCATTCGCTTAATTAATCTATCAGCAGCACGCGGATATTTAGGCCCTTTCATAGAACCACCAGTCCCCATCTCTCTCTTCTGCAAAACCTTCGCAACAAACAACTTCTTATCCCCAGAAACTATAATCTTCTCACAATTAATAACATCAACAGAATTACCATTTAACAAATCCTTAGCAACTAAACTCGCAAGCCTGCCAAAAACAGCTTCACTTCCATCATAAACAATTTTACTCATCTTTACACCCCACGCTTTCAAGAAGTTCACTCTTAGTATGTCGTCCAGTTTTCCAAAGGTAAGTATGATCACATTTCATTGCATGAAGTTCATCAATCCTACTTTTATAATTCCCTTGTGCAAAATTTCCAGGTCCATATAGTTCAATAGTTTGAGAAGGTTTTCCAGCATCTGTAACTATAATACCAGAATAAACAACATTTCTAACGGCACTCTCTCCTACGGGACTCATCTTAAAATATTAAAACCATTTAATTCAGGATTAGTCTTCATTTCTTCAATAATAGAAACAAAAGTCCCTTTTGCATCTTTAATCTTAGCCAAAGCCTTATCGCTTGCAGCCCAAGCAACAATCTTCTTAGGAGCACTTAAATCTCCAGCACTCAAAACTTTACCAGCAATCAAAACGTCTCCTTTAACCATATCAATATCTTTCAAATTCAAAGAAGGCCATCGTCTTTTAGGTCGTGCCAATTCTTTTGCCATTTCAACATTTGTCTTTTTCAGCTTAACAATCGCATTAATCAATTCGTCGTCCAATTTCCCACGCATTCTCTTTTCAATTTTAGTTTTACTAATTGCAATTTCCATATTACTTCAAAACTTTAGAAACCTCGAGAATATTATCTTTCAGTGCCTTACAAGCCTCCACAAAAATTTTCTTAGCCTCAATCTGCCCCCATGATTCAATAACGAAAACTAACTTATCATCAAAAGAAATCGAAACTCCACTGTATTCTTCCATATCCTCATTATCCAAATCACATTTCCAAGCATCTTTTACTTTAATCTTATTGCCGTACATTTCAAAAACTTCAGGATGCAAACTCGCCAATTCAGTTTGTTTCTCGCCCTCTCCAGAAATCTTAATCTTAGGTAAATGTTTATAATAAGCAAGCCCAGGCATAAATTTAGCATGATCAATTCCTTTCCCAGCCCTAGCTCGAGCAACCAATTCTAAAACCTGACCTTCCCCCAATAATACAATCGGAGTATCAGGATAAACAACTTCTTCTCCCATTTCTCCAGCCAAAACCATCTCCCCATCGCCCTTCCCCTTAGCTTTCAACTTAAATTCAACCGATTCATCTTTCTTCATCTTCTGATTTTTCAAACTAACCAAACCCAATCGATGCGAAATAATCTCATCGTAAAGAGCAGAATCATTCTTATAAATATCACATTCAACAACAGCCAAAACCGGAATCTCGCCAACACTTCTTCGTATAGCATTAGCCAAACTCACATTGATATTAGTTGTAAAAACAACTTCCTCGTTTGTATTTTTTATAATTTCCATTTTAATATTTTATCAAAGTTTCAGTTTAAAACCTTATGGTCTTCGACCTCTTCGACCTCCTTGTTTCTTTGGACCGCCCCTTGGAACACATGTCGTCTCCGCCATACTTAAAATCTTCATTCCTTCTTTCGTCAAAGTCCTAGTAATCGCACCAGCCCCAGGTCCAATTCCAGTCTCACCAGTCTGTCCTTTCATTCTAACATAAACAGATGTAATCTTGTAGTCTCTGCAAATTTCAATAATCTTCTTTGCGATAAACATAGCAATTGTCGGGTTCGCTCTCATTCTGTCATGCTTAGTAATCTGCCCACCACTAGTTCGCCCAATTGTGTTCCCAGCCAAGTCAGTCACAGTCGCAATCGTATTGTTAAAACTCGCATAAACATTCACAATCCCCACATTCTCTTCAACTTTTGCCATTATTCTGCATCCTCCACGTCTTCCGCTTCAATTTTTTTTCCAACCTTAACAGCTCGCTCCTTCAAAGAAAGCTTATTTTCCAAATCTAGCGTCACAACAAACGAAGGAATATTAACAACCTTACCATCAACTAAAACATTCTTATGAACAATTAACTGTCGAGCTCCATTAACTGTTGTCGCCAATTTCTTTTTGAAAACAAAAGTCTGAAGTCGTCTCGCAAAAATATTCTCTTCAGTCAAAGCCAAAACATCAGAAATATTAACAACATTCATACCCTTTTTATTCAATTTATCAAAAAATGCTCTCTGGTCTTCATCACTTTTCCCAATTAAACTCTTAGCCCTTCGTCTCATCCCAGAAACTGCACTCTTAGCTTTCCAAATCTCTCGCTTATTTTTTAGCCCATATTTCTTAACAAGAATATTCTCTTCATCCATTCTAGCTCGGTCAAATAACTTTTTAGGCCGACTAAACATTTTATGCTTCTTCCTTATATCTCCCATCTTATACTTTCACCTTCTTCTTTGCAGCCGCAACAGATGGTTTTCTATTTCGTCTGAAATTTCCTTTAGTTCTTTGTCCTCGCACAGGCAAACCAACATTATGTCGAATACCCTTGTAAGACTTAATCTTCTTCAATCTCTTCAAATCAAACTCTTTCCTCATCTTCAAATCCATACCACTCATATGCAAATCCTTTCCACTATCAAGGTCGTTTCTTCTGTTTTTCAAAAACAAAGGAAGCTCCGGAGCTTTCATAAAATCTTCAATTCTAGCCAATTCATCCTTACTGAATTCTTGAATTTTCTTTTCTTTATCCAATTCCAAAATTTTACAAACGGCATTAGAAACCGCCCACGAAATTCCATTAATTTTAGTCAAAGCAGACCTAATCTTAATATCTCCACGAATGTCTCGACCAAGAACTCTAACAAGAGTAACTTCTTCTTCCTTCTTCCTTACGTATTCTTTCTTTTCTCCCATCTTATGCAATGAACAAATTGTGCCGCTGAATTTCTGTCAGCTCCTCCATTATCCTTTTCTCGATAACCTTCTCAGGTGCAGGTATATTGGCGACTCTTTCTCGAATGTCGTCGAAAGATTCAAATTCTTTCTCTTCTCGTGCCTCAAGAATAGCAGCCGTGTGCTTCTTTCCCAATCCCGGCAACAATTCGAACTGGTGAAGTCGAGTATTTATAGCTTGTGCTTTGTTAAAAAATTTCACAAATCTTTCCTCGTCGGCTTTAACAGCACCAGTAACAAAATCTTTCAAACGATCCTTAGCAGCGTCAGTTAACTTTTCTCTCGGGCATCTTCCCAAAATATATTGAACCTTATCTCTCTTTCCATCCCCAATGTAAACCTTTTCCCCAGCATCAAACTTTTCGCCTCGTCGTGGAATTAATTGTAGCAAAGTAAGTCCATTAATTCCAATAGCCTGAGCCAAGGGCATCCGACGATTGTCCAAAGGATAGCCATATGGCAAAAAGTCTAAAACAATTGCATAATCTTCTCGCGCCATCTTGATCACTTATATTTTTTGGTAACTTCCAAAATCTTATTTACTTCGTCCTGATCAAGGGACACCTCAATAATAACCTTATTCAATTCAGCAGCACTAGTCGGAACAAAATCTGCAATCTTTACAATATAATCTTCTTTCAATTTCATCAAATTAAGTGCCCTAATTTCATCCATCAATTCAACGGCCTTATCAAAATCTAAAACATTAAAACCTCTAATAAACTTCTTAATCTCTTCAGCCTTATCAGAATCTCCGACCAATCCTATAACTTCAGCCATACAAACAGGCCTAGAATCTTTTATCATCCGAGCACCTTCAAGTGAGCAGGGTGAATAATGAAAGTCTTCAACTTGCCACCATCTTTAATTTCAACTTCCTTAAATCTGCCACGACTCTTTACAACCTTTCCACTCATTCCTCGAAGCCTTTGAGGAAAGCTCATACGAATTCCTCTCTCGTCGACAATAGCAACACGCTCGCCATCTTCAATAATCTTAAAGTAAGAACTAAGCTTCAACTTTCCCTTATCTCTTATCTTCTTTGCTCTTCTTGCCATTGTATTTTAAATTACAGAAACTTATTCATCGCTGCAATCAACTCGAACACTTTCATGTCCTATCAAATCAAGAAAAATTCCCTTTATAAGTTTTCCGCAACCTATCAAATTGCAACTAGTGAGCATATTCCATCATTAATTCCTCTTCGCTAATCGCTTCGACACTATTCTTATTAAAATTATTTTTTCTTTAGTGAGTCTTTTGGAGCTGGGCATTTGATACTAACTACTTGTGGTGTTGATGATCCAACTTGACCAAGTTCCAAGTTCCCAGCATTCTTTTCTCTCTCCATGCTTTCAACAATAGTCTTCGCCATCTTCTCGCCCCAAACTCCATACATGCAACGCTCACACATATCCACGACGGAAGTTTCCGCGATTCCAGCAGAACAATAAACACATTTCTTTGCCATGATTTTTTTTGGTATACCCCTTTTAAGATTACACCTTAACCAAACTGTTCATATCCCTTTTTAAATTTTTATGAGATTAAACATAACAATCTAAGGCAATAAGCAAACTTTAAAAAGAAAAGGCATCATTAACAATAATGAGAAAAGATGTGACATTAATTTTATTGCTGTTATTTTCGGCAGGACTCTCGTCGGCAGTAGCAGCGTGCGATCTAACAACAACACTTCTAAATCAAGATCCCTATCCAGCGGTCCCAGGTGATTATGTGAAATTGGTATTCCAAGTCGAAGGTCTAGACTCACCAGACTGCAAAGATATAACATTTAATCTATTATCAGACTATCCAATAGAATTCAATCCAGGAGAATCAGGACTTAGAACTTTTAAAAAATTAGATTACGTAAAAGATTACGAAACAAATTTATTAATTCCATATGAAGTAAGAATAAACAAAGACGCACTCGACGGAAGCAACCCAATAGAAGTAAGAGTTCAAAGCAAAGGAGACGCACCAGTTACAAAAACATTCAATATAGAAGTAGACGACGTCAGAGCAGAATTTGAAATCTACATCAAAGATTACAGCTATACAACAAATGAAATTACAATAGAAGTTCTAAACATAAAAGAATCCGACATAGAAGCACTAGCAATAGAAATTCCAAAACAAGATGCAATTCAAATTAAGGGAGCAAATAAAATTGTAGTAGGAGATTTAGATTCAAACGAATACACATCTGCAGACTTCGAGGCAATATTATCCGACGGGCAGTTCAAAGTAAACTTAATCTATTCAGATGCAATCAATGTAAGACGAACGGTAGAAAAAACAGTTAACTTCGATTCATCATATTTCACAGAAAGAAAAGCTGATCAAAAAGTAACAGGAACAGGAACATATATTTTCTACGCAGCTATAGTTTTATTATTAGGTTATTGGATTTTTAGAAAAATCAAGAAGTCTAAAAAAAGTAATTAAGCCAAAATTCTAATCTCTAATATAGTCACTCATATCTCAAAGCATCTACAATATTTGTCCGACTAGCATTCCAAGCCGGAATCGCTCCACTAATCGCCCCCGTCAAAACCGCAAACACAATCAGTCCTCCAAATAAATAACCAGGAAACACCGGAGCCAAAAAGCCCCATCCTCCACCGAACCCAAATTCTCTTCCAAATAAGACAAGATAAAATCCTTTATCTAGAATATATCCTCCAAGAGCAGCAGCACCCCATCCAAGCAAAACCCCAATCACACCAGCAACAAATCCTAAGAATCCAGCTTCGAACAAAAAAATCCCAAACACTTCGCTATTCGTTCCACCAATTGACTTAATCACACCAATCTCCTTAGTCCTTTCAATCACCGAAGTAATCATAGTATTCGCAGTATTAACCGCCGAAACAACAACCGAAATCAAAGCAATCAAAACAACAAACCCAATTATAATATCCATAGCAGTAGAAAAACTCTCAATCATATCAGTAAAACTCTCAACAGAAAAATCCTCTTTTCCCTCTTCCATGTCTCGCGAATTCCTAAGCCCACGTTCAACATTTTCAACAGCCCAATCAATATTATCCTTATCAGCCCGCGCAACAATCCAGCCATAAGAGTTACTATCATTAGGATAAATCTCATCAACATAATCATTAATCACATAAACCTGGGAATCATCTTGTGGATTCCCGACAGACTCCATAAACCCAACAATCCGAAGCTCTTTGTCCTGAACCGTAATTTTATCATTAATTTTAAGTCCCTTAGAAAAAATCTTATCATCAATCAAATAATTATACCCAAGTAAAACTTTTCCAGAATCCCCCTTTCTAAGCCACCTACCCTCCTTAACATCAACATCATACAAGTCCATCAAAATAGGAATGCTAGGATCATAAGAAAGCAAGAAAACATATTTCAACTCATCTCTTGATTCAACCTCCGCAATTTTAAAAACAGACCCAGTAGCTTCATAAATTCCACCGGCTCGACTAACAACTTCAACATCGTTATCTGTCAATGCAAACGTAGAATCAAGTCCAGGTACACCCATTGATCCTTTGGGCTGCACCATAATTTTATCCCCACTTCCACCTTCGAGCAAATCATTCATGTATCCATAAAGTCCAAGTCCAAAACTAACAAAAATAAAAATTGTAGCAATACCTAAAAAAATCGACAGCACCGTCAAAAAACTTCGCCCTTTCCGATGCGCAATATTTCTCAATGCATACCGAATACTTTCACTTCCTATCATTTCAATAGCACCTCATTTATATCATCTCTTTTCATTTTGTTCCCTAATAGATTTAATAAGCCCAGCTAACATCTTTCCAATTTCATCCAACTCCCTAACCATACCATTAAGAGTTTCAATTTTCAAATATCCAATTCTCTCAGAAAAAATCAATTGAGACTCAAGCTCTCCTGTGCTGCCCAAAGCAATATTACAATAGCGAACCAATTCAGCATCGCTATCTTTTTTACAGCCTTCCGCAATATTAGAAAAAATACTAACAGCGGATCGTCTAATTTGATCAGTCAAAGAGTAAACTTCCTTTTTGGGAAACTTTTCAGTAGCTTGATAAACCTCAGCAGCAAAATCAATTGCTCGATTCCAAACCTTGAGTTTCTTAAAGTCTTTCATTTTTAACATAGTTGAACAAGCCTACCTAAAAGCTAATAGCTAACAGCTAACAGCTAGCCTCGCAACGCCTCCACTGGATTTTGATTCGCCGCATTCATTGCTGGAACAATACCCGCAACAGCCCCAATTAAAAAACTCCCAACCAAAGCCCCTCCAACTAAAACAAAATCAATGGAAAGTGCGACCTCGGCCCCAATCCAATTATTAATCGCGAGTATCCCGCCAATCCCAATCAACACACCGAGCACAACCCCAATAAAACCACCAGCCAAACCAAGCAAACCAGACTCAATCAAAAACTGCATAAAAATTTGAGAGTTCTTCGCCCCAATCGCCTTCATAACCCCAATCTCCTTTCGCCTTTCTAAAACCGAAGTAGTCATTGTATTAACAATTCCAACAGCCCCAACCAAAATAGAAATAGAAGCAATAATTATAATAAAAGCTTGAATCCCGCCCAAAATATTATTAACAGTATCAAGCATGGCGTCAGGCGTAGAAACAGAAAAATCCTCTTTCCCGACATCAACATCCCGCCGCTGCCTCATCAACTTCTCGATATCTTCTTTCGCCCGATCCATCAAACTCTTATCCTTTACCTTGGCCACAATCAAATCAACATCATCCCCATAATCAAACAAATCTATAACATCATCATCATTCATCAAAACTAGCCCATCAACCATAAAGCTCCCCTTTTTCCCCATTATCCCAACAACCTCAAACTTCCTATCTTGAATCAAAACAGTTTTCCCTACAACAACTTCCTTCCCAAAAATAGAATCATCTTTGTAAAAATTCCAACCCAAAACAACTTTCCCCACGTCACCATCTTTTAACATTCTACCACTATCCGCTTCAACTTCTATAGTATCGTAAACGACTTTTCTTTCTTCGCCATCAGGGACAGAGCCAACCATTCCAAAAGAAACTTTATCATTATACTCAATCTTTCCACTAGCAAGAATTCTAGGAATCGCAACATCAACAGAGGCAATCCTTCCAATCGCCTCCGCATCATCTCGTGTCAGCTTGTTATTGACCCCAGTTCCAGGTGGACCAGCACTACTAAGTCCCCCAGCCTGAACAGTAATAATTTCAGTGCTGCTAATTCCAAACTGCGCACCAACAGCTGCTTGCAAACCGTTCCCAAGCGAAATCAAAGAAACGACAGCCATAACTCCAATGAAAATTCCAAGTAATGTCAACCAAGACCGAATTCCACGATGCCGCAAATTTTTCACCGACAAATCAAAATAATCCTTCATTACTTCACCCCATTTCCCTTAACAGCCTTTTTCACCTTCTTCGTAACATCAACAAACCTTTTGCCTTCCCTCTTTGTCACCTTCTCCAAAATCCCATCCTTTAACCAATAAACAACATCGGCATACTTCTCAGCCAAATCAGGATCATGCGTAACAATAATAATCGTCTTCCCCTCTCGATTCATCTTTTCCAAAAACTCCATAACAATGGCCCCAGTCTTCGTGTCCAAATTCCCAGTAGGCTCATCCGCCAAAATAACTTCAGGGTCATTTGCAAGACTTCGCGCAATTGCAACTCTCTGTCGCTGTCCCCCACTAAGTTCCCCAGGATAATGTTCCCCACGATTTCCCAAATCAACCAACTTCAACAACTCCTCCGCTTTCTTTCTTCTCTTATCAATACCTGTCCCCTGAAACATCATCGGCAACATCACGTTTTCAATTGTCGTCAAATTCGCAATTAAATTAAACGACTGAAAAATAAATCCAATCTTCTTCCCTCGAATTTGTGCAAGCTCCGATTCGCCTAAAGTTGAAATATCAATTTCATCCAAAAAAACAGAGCCATGCGTCGGAACATCAAGACTCCCAACAAGATTCATTGCAGTCGATTTCCCAGAACCACTCGGCCCCATAATCGCAACAAACTCACCCTCATAAACCTTCAAATTAACCTCGTTCAAAGCCTTAACAACACTGTTCCCCATCTCATAAAACTTCGAAACATTTCGCAAACGAATCAACTCTTTCCTCTCGGTCACCATTGTACCAATAACTGAATTACCTATATAAATTTACCCAAACCGGCCTTGGTGAATTCCTCATTTT
This sequence comes from Candidatus Pacearchaeota archaeon, assembly GCA_018303845.1. Taxonomy (GTDB): domain Archaea; phylum Nanobdellota; class Nanobdellia; order Pacearchaeales; family GW2011-AR1; genus JAGVXH01. Next base: position 952 of record JAGVXH010000008.1, on the reverse strand, counting down.
TTGTTGCACAAGCCATTAAAAATCAAATTTCGGGGAACCACGCTTCTTCGAAATTTGGATAGTTGAAAATGATAGATTTTCAATTTTTGGTGAAATCCGATAGGGTTTCACCATAGCCCGCAAACCAAAAACTTATAAACCAAAAATCCACTCAATCTCTATGATAATTCCAATAAGATGCTTCAGTTGCGGAAAACCAATAGCACATTTATATCAGCAATACAAAGAACTAGTTCAAAACGGCATGACCCAAAAAGAAGCCCTAGACAAACTAGGAATCAAAAGATACTGTTGCCGAGCACAAATCCTAGGGCAAACAGACACTTTAGAGTTAGTCAACAAATTCAAAAAATTCTAATGAAGGATAAATTTATTCTACCATTTAATATTTTAATTTCTACTCTTATATTTGGTATATTTATTTCCAACGAATATATCCACATCAGAATAATTTCAATATTATTTTTACTGCTAGCAATGTATTCCCAATATCTTTTATCAAAGAAAACGACAACTATACATTATGGGCCAAAAGGAGCAATCCCTCCAAAAAATGCCTCAGAAGGAGATTTATTTATTCAATATAAAAAATAAATTTCCACAAGAAGACATGCGAGTCGAAGACTCCATGGATTTTTGTGGAATAAACTGACAACTAACTACCACAAACTAAAACTTTAATTATCTAAATATAAATAGACAGCTCCGTGCCTTCCCATCAGAGACAGTACAAACACGAACGCATCAAGCTTAACTTCCGAGTTCGGAACGGGATCGGGTGTAACCAAGATACTATGGCCGTCTACCCTTACCCAATAATTTACTATTATAAAGCTTTCTATTCACGAAAATTAGAAACGCCCGAGACAGGACTAAAAGTTCTTTAGAACTTTTCAGGAAATCGCAAGATTTCCGTTCCGAGTGACTTTGTCACGAAGGTTGAACCGTAGGT
>JAGVXH010000007.1 GCA_018303845.1 Candidatus Pacearchaeota archaeon | reverse complement strand
GTGAAAAGTCTACTCGGCTCCAGCCCGGGGCTGTTCCTCTTGCAAATCTTTAAAAGATGGACTCTCTACTTGTTTTTATCATCCGGGTCCATCGGATAATGATAGTCTACTCGGCTCCAGCCCGGGCGGCGGGGGTTTGATTCCTCCTGGGCCCATAACAGGAGGTCCAAACCTGGGGTTTCCCACGGGGACTTCCTTCGCTTGCGCTCGGTGTGATTCCTGCCTTGGGCCCATAACAGGAGGTCCAAACCTGGGGTTTCCCACGGGGACTTCCTTCGCTTGCGCTCGGTGTGATTCCTGCCTTGGGCCCATACTGCACGAGGTATTAGGGATTAGGGCGCTTCGCTTTTAGATTTGACTTGGCGGTTTGTTTTTTACGGTGGTGAATAGTCAATACTTTTATAAATAATGTGTTCTTGGTTTGGTTATGACGAAGAGTGTGGTGAAGAGGGTGACTACTGAGACTGTTGATGATGAGGGGACATTGAAAACGATTATTAAGGAACATCCAGTTAAAGAAGTTACTCGAAAGAAAAAGTCTCCTGGTGAAAAGAAGATGACAGCCAAGGAGAGAGAAGAGTTGTTGATTGAAAATTTTGTTGGGTTGCAACATGCTATGACTAATATGTCTATTAAGTTTGGGGCTTTGTCAGATAATATTTCTAAGTTGTTGCAAATTTTTGAAGAGAGCGCGAAGAATTTTGTGTCTGGAGGAAAGCCTGATGACAAGGAGATGCTGGAGAAGATTGATTCGTTATTGAATCAGAATAAGACGATTGCGAAAGGATTGGTTTTGATGGAGGGGAAGCTTAGAGGCAGAAGTGAAGGCGTTTCACAAATGGTGCCACCTAGAATGGAAAATTCTATGCAACAGGGTATGCAACCTAATATGAGAGCTAGTATGTCATCGAATATGCAACAAGGTTCTTCTGCTAATTTTGGTCCTAGGCCTTTGCCGAGCATATGAAAATCAGAGATTTTTATGGGGGACTTTGTTATGGATGAAGAGACTTCTTTGATTTCAATGCATCCGTTTGTGAAAAAGTTTGTTTTGACTATTGTGCAGACTATTCGTGAGAAAGAATTTGAATACGGTGAAAAGTTTGTTGTTGACAGCGATTTTGTTCCGAAGGTTTCGGAGAATGTTATGAGGGCTTCGATGGGGATGGACAGTATTGCTCCGGCCATGAAGGATGTTGAAGTTAAGCCTAAAATTGTCAAGAGGGATATGAGTAAATTAGTTGCACCGATTGAGCCAGTTGTTAGAGAGATGAATACGGGGGACAGGGTTGCTAGGGTAATTCCGGAGCAGGTTGTTATGCCACCGATTCAAGTTAGACAGGTTGTTATGCCACCGAAACAGGTTGTTATGCCACCTAGGCAGGTTAGGCAGGTTGGTGCTCCGAGACAAGCTGTTCAGATTGCGCCGCCAATTCGAGTTGAAGAACCTAGTGATGTAATGATTTCACCTATGATCATGAGCGAGGGCGCAATAGATGCCGAGGGAGATTATGGCAAGATTTCTCCATTGCTTAATGACCCAAGTGTTTCAACAATTGAGTGCATGGGTGAGGGGAAAGAGTTGATGATTATTCGGGCTGGGCAAAAACAAAGGACACGGATTGTTTTGAGTGCCAAAGAAATTCTTGGAGTTTTGAATAGGGTTGCTGATGAGACACATATTCCGTTACTAGAAGGTGTGTTTAGGGCGAGCCTTGAGGGATTTTCTATTAACGCTGTGATTTCGGAAATGGTTGGTTCTAGATTTGTGATTAAGAAAGCGACGGCTTACGGATTACTTGAGTAATCCGTGGGTGGTTTGGTGGTTCGGTGGTTTGGTGGTTCGGTGAGGGCTGCGCCCGGGTTGGTAACTTTTATTAATGTTTGATGTTATGATTTGTTATGGAAGATAAGATTACGCGAGAGAAGTTGGATCGATATTTTGATTTGACTGGGCGGGGTTTGGCTGAAGTTCGAAAGCATATCGTTAAGGGGAAAGAGACTGAGGCTTGTGAGATTGTTGAAATGGTTAGCAATTATTTTTCGGATGCTCGGCATTTTGAAGCGAAAGGGGAATGGGTTTTGGCGTTTGCGGCTTTGAATTATGCGCATGGGTGGTTGGACTCGGGGGTTCGGTTGGGGGTGTTTGATGTGACGGATAGGGATTTGTTTACGGTTAAATGATTTTTGTATGTGTATACCCTACTCTACAAATTTTTATAAATATTCATTTTCGTGATATCTTTATGGTAAAAGCTGGATACATGGGATGTTTGATTGGAGGGTTAGCGATGCTTGTGAATACTTCTGCGGGAGCTATGGATTTGGCGAGATTGGATAAAATTAAGGCTGGACTTCGCGGTAATCATGATGATTTACATAAGGCTGTAGTGTTAGCTATAACTACTGGATGCGAGGATCAAGAGACTCTGCATGCGGTTATTGTTGCTCTTTATGAAGCTGGCCAATCGGCTAATGCGGCATATCTTGTGCCTTACTTGAAAGATAAGGAACAGGCGTTCGGGGTTGGGGAAGAAATACTTAAGAGAAAAAATCATAGGTTGGCGTATGGAATTTTTGCGGATCTTGGTGGAGAATACTTATCCCGCGGAGCTGACTTATTTGAAGAAAGTGGTAATCCTATGAACGCTAGAAGATTGCGTGGACGTGACTCTTATACTGATAAGGAAGAGAGATTGGATTATGGATGCGGTTGTTTTAATAAATAATGCGACACTCTAAAAGATGTTTATGTTTTTGAGGGGTAATTTTATATAACTCTAAATTCTTTTGGATGGCATGGGATTAATAGAAGTTGTTGGGGTTCCTAAGTTGGTTCCTTTTGTTAGGTCTAGGAATTGTTTTGATGAGTCTTTGGCTCCGCCTGTTGGGATGAGAGGGATTTGGATTGGGAAGCAATTTGATGCTGAGATGTTGTCGAGTGGTTTTTATCACTGGGTTCCTGATATGGATAAGCCTGTGAAAATTATTAGAGGAGGACTTATTGTTAATCCTGCGAAACTTGTTTCTAGTGGAGATGTGTCTGCTAGTTGGAAATTTGGGCTAGATTATCAGAAAGGGATTGAGTTGCTTAGGAAAGATAATGTTGGGAATTTGGTTTTGAAATGGTATGAAAGTAGATGGCCGGAGGAAGCTGATTTTGTTTTTGATTCTAATGAGATTTCGGATTTGGAGTATTGGAGATGTTGAGATGATTGATTATGATAATTTGTATTTGGTGAAATCTGTTTACAGTTAGAGAGGTTGATTAATTTTAGAGTAGTTACAAAAAGATAATTTTATAAAATAAAACATTATGTTTTTTTATGGAAATTGGAGTTGCCAACCGTAAAATATCTGAAGCGAAGAAACATTGTTTTTCTAATCGTCAGATATTTGGGATAGAAGAACATTATACTTTTGTTAAGAAAAGAATAGAAAGTTTGCAGGACAATGTTTCTAATTGTCTTGGGACTGGACTTTTTGTTGGAGGGGAAATAGATAGAGATATGTATCTTTGAGGAAATGAGCCGAATAGAATTCTTAATGGGCTGGAAGAAACAAGGTATTTAGCCAAAGGGATGTTTGTGGCTTGGGAACATAACGATTTAGATGGTGGACTACATTATTACCATTTAGGAATTATTATACGGACAAACCCAATTATTATTGTGCATAGAAATGGTTTTTTAGGTTCGGTAGAGCGCGAATTCTTGGATGGAATTGGTTTTGATTATGATGCTAGTAGAATAAAATATCTTATTCCTAAAAGATTAGAAGCGTTGTTGTAAAAGGTTTATATAATTGATAAGGTTTGTTATGCTATGGAAAAAGTTTGGGTGATTTCGCTTGGGGGTAGTCGAATTGTTCCCAATGATGTCGATGATAAGTTTTTGTTGGAGTTTAAGAAACTCTTGGATTCTCATAAGGATAAGAGATTTGTTGTTGTTTGCGGTGGAGGGAGTAGCGCTCGTCGGTATATTTCGGCTTTTCGGAAATTGGGAAAGAGTTTACGAGATCAAAGTGAAGAAGGAATTGCTATTACTCGGTTTCATGCTGGGTTTATGGCTCGGTTTTTTGGGAAGGAAGCGAATAAAGAGGTTCCGCTAAATATGAAGAAGGTTAAGAGTTTGCTTTTGAAGAATCGGGTTGTGTTTTGTGGCGGACTTAGATGGCGAGATAATAATACTAGTGATGGAAATGCGGCACAGTTGGCTGGATATTTAGAGTGTCCTTTTATTAATTTGACTAATGTTCGGGGGCTTTATGATAGGGATCCTACTAAATATAAGAATGCGAGATTTATCGGGAAGATTAGTTGGAAGGAATTTTTGAAGATTGCTCGGAAGATTAGTTTCGAGGCCGGGCAACATTTTGTTTTGGATAGGGTGGCGGCTGAGGAGATTGCTAAGGACAAGACGGTGACTTATATTGTTGGGAGTTTGGGGGCGATGGATTCTGTATTGAAAGGGAAGAGATTTGTTGGGACTTTAATTTCGGGGTGAATGAGAAAATTTTAGCCACGGATTTCGCGGATTTTTTATTGGAAAAGTTTTATATAATTTGGAGAGATTAATTTGTGATGGTTTGGAAAGTTGGAGACGCGTATGAGAAAACTCGGACTATGTTAATTGATAAGATTTTGGATGCTCGTGATTTTGAGGTTTTGATTGCGGAAAGTGTTAGTGAGAAGGGGAATGTTTGTTATTTTTGTAGAGGGGCTATTTTGAAAGGGTATGACATGTATGAAGTGACGCGGAATTTTGTTTCTTATGGAAGAATTAATCAGGAAACTTTTTTTGCGGATGTTGCTTGTATGGCGGAAATTAGGGGAAAGAATAAATAGTCTTTTTTGCTTTGAAAATTATCTTCTGTATTGTTGTGTTTCAATATAGGGAGATTGCGTTTGGTATTTTGGGGTTTTTGTTACAAAGGGGAATAATCCATGCCCCATTTTTGAACCTGCTGGAGACATCGTCATAACAATAGCGTGTTTTTTAATCATTGGCTTTTCATAATCCTCTGTTTTTTCCTCTAAGTCCATTGTTTATTTAAGCCGTGTGAGTATATAAATATTTAGATTTAGATACGATAAGAAGTAATAAAAAGAATGTTTGGTTTAATTCTTTATGAAAGATTTGGATTTGTTTAAGTTTAAGGATTCGGTTTATTTGAGAGAGGTAAAAAATAAAGAGGAGGCTTTGAGAGATTTGGATTGTGATGGGTTTTTGATTCGGTCTGGAGAGAGTGAAGCTAGACGAATTATTGCTTCTTTAAAGGATAAAAAGTTTGGTGGGAAAATTGCCCTTGTTGGTGGAGATGATGCTTTTAATCGTCGGGCACTTGAGAGCTTGAAGATTGATTATTTGGTTTCCCCCGAGGGCGCTTCGCGAGAAATTGGGAATAAGAAATTAGAAATTAGAATTAAAGATACCTTGAAGCAAAGAGATTCGGGGCTTAATCATGTCGTGGCGAAGATCGCGGCCGAAAAGAGAGTTAAGATTGTTATTGATTTGGGTGAGATTAGACAACTGACTTCTGGAGCGCAGGCTTCTAGAAAGATTGCTAGGATTATGCAGAATGTTTTGGTTTGTCGAAAGGCTGGATGTAGTTTAAGGATTGCTTCGCTTGCTTTGGATAAGAGCGGGATTGTTGATGTTAAGGGACGGCAAAGTTTTGGGGTAACGATTGGAATGTCGAGTGAAGAGGTTCGAGATTGTGTGGAGTTCTAAATATTTATAAAAGATGTTGACTGTAGAGTTTTATGAATTGGTTGACCGGGAATGTTGCTCAGGCTGTGGATGGTTTTGCGGGACATATTGGAGCGTTGCCAGCGAGTGAAGTTATAATTTTTGATATTGCTGTGATTCTGATTTTGTCTGCTATGTTTGCTTTTGTCGCGCGAACATTGAAGCAACCTTTGATTCCTGCATATGTTTTAACTGGACTTGTTTTGGGTCCACTTGTTTTTGGGGTTGTTAAGGGAATGGATTTGATTAATGCGTTTTCAGAAATTGGGATTGCTTTTTTATTGTTTACTGCTGGTTTAGAGATTTCTTTTCATAAAATTCGCGAGGCTAATTTGAAAAAGATTGCGTTGATTGGGATTTTGCAGGTTGGGATTATTTTTGGGATTAGTTTGCTTTGTGTGAATTTTTTGGGGTTGACTTCTTTGCAGGCTGCTTATGTCGGGATTATTTTGGCTTTTAGTTCTACTATGGTTGATGTTAAGTTGCTTGCGGATAGGAATGAACTTGTCACTCTTCATGGTCGATTGATTTTAGGAATTTTGTTGTTGCAGGATTTGATTGCGATTATTGCTATTGTTATTTTTACGAGTGGGAGTTTTGCGGTTGCTCCACTAGTTATTGCTTTTATGAAATTGGGATTGATATTGCTCGTTGCTGTTTTGTTGCAAAAGTTTGTTTTGAATAGACTGTTTAATTTTGCGGCGCAGTCTAATGAGTTTATGTTTTTGTGTGCTCTTGCTGTTTTATTTTTCTTTATTGTTATGGCTTACCTTGCTGAGGTTTCGATTGTGATTGGTGCGTTTATTGCTGGAGTTAGTCTTGCTAATAGTCCGTTTAAGTTGGAGTTAGAGTCTAGGATTTCTCCGCTTCGTGATTTCTTTGCGATTTTGTTTTTTGTTGCTCTTGGGATGCAACTTGTTTTTGTTGGAGTTGGAAGTCGATTGGTTTTGCTTAGCGCTTTGCTTGTTGGTGCTTTTTTTGTGAAGCCAATTGTTACTTTGATTTTACTTCGGATTACCGGATACCAGCCACGAACTAGTTTTTTGACGGCGGTTTCTATCGCGCAATTATCTGAATTTTCTTTGATTATCGGCGGGATTGGTCTTACGGCTGGAGTTTTTGATGCTTCATTTTTTTCGACTATTGTTCTCGCTACGATTATTACAATGTCAGTTACTCCTTATCTGATTAAGTATAAAAGTGGATTGTATACTTTTTTTCGTTATCCGATAAAGAGCTTGGGGTTCTTGCCGATTCGTGAAGTTTTAGAATATAAGAGTAAAACTGATAAGGAAATTTTGCTAGTTGGGTCGCATCGGATGGGTGGGGCTTTGATGGAAGAGTTGCTTTCTAAACAAGATAAATTGTTGGTTATTGATTATAATCCTGAGATAATTGGGGTCTTGATGGCTAAGAAAATTGCTTGTGTTTATGGGGATGTTTGTAGTCCGGAGATGCTTGATAAGATTGATATGACGAAGTTGAAGCTCGTTATTTCTACGATTCCTGATTATGAGCAGACGATGTTTTTATTGAAGAAGGTGAAGAAGCTGGCTCCGAAAGCTAAGATTATTGTGACGGGTGGTCGAATTAGTGAGACGCTGAAGTTGTATGAGGCTGGGGCTGACTATGTTGTGACTCCGAAGATTTTGGCGGGGAGAGAGCTTGCTGGGATTATTCATCGTGGGAATTTTGGGAATTTGAAGTTGGCGAAGAAAAAGCATTTGGAACATTTGAAGGGGATTCATAGATTGCTTTACTAGAGACGGAACGGAGTTCCTAGAGAGACAAAAATTCTTTGAATTTTTTAGAGAGACGATGTTTTGCATCTAGAGAGACGGAAAAGCTTTGCTTTTCCTAGAGATTGACTTGGGCAACTTTGCTAAATGAAAAAAATTACGATTATCTTTATGCAGATTGGTTTTTGCATTAACTTTTTTAAGAATTTTTTATATAATCTTCGGCAAGTGCTAATACTCCTCTTTCTAATAGAGCAGCTTTATTATGTAATGTAGCATATGCTTCCAGGGACCAAAGAGATTTTGCATAATCTCCTCCTATATCTTTGTTTTCCGCAACTAAATCAACTGTATGAGTTGGATATTTATCTATTAGATCTGCGAATGTCCTTACGGCTTCTGGAAAATTAGAACTTCTTGAGTTATTGTGCCCCTTGATAACATCTCCTTTTAGCTCTAAAGAAATATCCCATGGGCTGCCTTGCTTTTCTACTTTTAATTCTAAAGTTTTTTCTATCATTGTTGAAAATAAGTATTCTTGTTTTTAATGATTTGCATACTTCAAAATATTCTTTGGCTAAACCTTAAAAAGATTATATGACTGGTTTGGATATGGATGAGAAATTGTTGCTTGAATCCTTGTCGCCCATGGAACGCAGTGTTTTGCCTGTTTTGGGAAAGGGCTCTTCGGACTCCGAGATTATTGCTGAAAAAAGTGGGCTTGATAAGACGACGGTTTTGAGGGCTTTGAGTTTTTTAGAGAAGAAGGGTTTGGTTGTGGTTAAGAGTAGTGAGGTGAAACGAGTTGATTTGGGAATTTTGGGTGTTAATTATTTGAAAAAGGAATTACCAGAGCGGGCTTTGCTTGATAAGTTGGTCGAGAAGGGGCTGATTCCGATTGGTGAGATTAGGAATGTTTGTGGGTTGAATGAGAACGAGGCGAAGGTTGCTTTGGGTGTTTTGAAGAGCAAGGGCTTGATTGGAATTGAGCAGGGAAAGTTGAGGCTGGTTTCTAAGGGAAATGTTTCTAAGAAGATGATTGAAGAGATTTTTATGAGTAAATTGCCGATGGATTTGAAAGACGTTAGGGATTTGGATTTGTTGGCCTTAGAGAATTTAAAGAAGAGGAAAGATATCGTTGAAGTTGTCGAGGGTAAGAGAGTTGAAGTTAGTTTGACTGATTCTGGGATTAGGATTAGTAAGATGAATTTGAGTGAGGATATGCTTGAGGCTTTGACGCCGAAGATGCTAATGAGAACTAGTTGGAAAGGGAAGAAGTTTAGGCGATATGATTTGAATGCTCCAGTCCCGCGGCTTTATGGAGGGAAGAGACATTTTGTAAATCAGGCTACGGATTATGCTAAGTCGATTTGGTTGGAGATGGGATTTAAGGAGATGAAGGGAGATATGGTTCAGAGTGGATTTTGGGTTTTCGATGCTTTGTTTACGGCACAGGATCATCCGGTGCGGGAGATGCAGGATACATTCTATCTCAAGAATTTGAAATCGAATGTAGAAATTAAGAATCAGAAATCAGAAATTAAGAAAATTATGGAGGCTGTTAGGAAAGCTCATGAAGGTGGCGTTGATGGGTCCAGAGGATGGCAACAGAAGTGGGTTGAGGAGGATGCTAGAAAAGTTTTACTTCGAACGCACACTACGGCTTTATCGGCTCAACAAATTATGAAGATTGGGAAGAATAAGGAATATCCTGCTAAGTATTTCGCTTTAGGAAAGTGTTTTAGAAATGAAACTGTTGACTGGTCGCATGGATTTGAGTTTAATCAAACTGAAGGAATTGTTGTGGACGAAAACGCGAATTTTGTTCAACTCTTAGGATATTTGAAGCAATTTTTTGGGAAGATGGGTTACGAGAAGCTCCGATGGAGGCCGGCTTATTTTGCTTATACGGAACCTAGCCTTGAGATTGATGTTTGGCACGAGGGGAAGAAGAAATGGTTGGAGCTTGGGGGAGCTGGAATGTTTCGGCCAGAAGTGACGATTCCAATGTTTGGAAGGCATATTCCTGTGCTTGCTTGGGGACCTGGGTTTGATAGGATTATAATGGAATTTTTTGGGATTGATGACTTGAGAGAGATGTATAAGAATGATATTTCTAAATTGCGAGAGATGAGGATGTGGCGGAAATGATGGAACTTGAAACAGAGAGATTGGTGTTGAGAGAATATTCTCCTAATGATGTTAATGATATCATTTTAAAAATAAATGATTTAGATGTCTCGAAATATTTGGAGGTAGTCCCTTATCCGTATACATCGGAAGATGGAGAGTGGTTTGTAAATCATTGTGTTGAGAACAGTAAAAAAACTCCAAGAGATAAATATGAGATGGCTATAACATTAAAGGAAAGTGGTGAATTTATTGGAGGGGTCGGACTGTCTAACATAGATACTTATGTTGGGTCTGCTGAACTGGGATATTGGATTGGGAAAAACTACTGGAGACAAGGTATTATGACTGAAGCTATCGATGCGTTGATTAATTTTGCTTTTTATAAATTGGAGCTTAATAGATTGATTCTTTCTGCTTATGTCCCGAATACAGGCTCTAATGAGTTGGCTAAAAAATTGGGCTTCACGCTAGAAGGAACTACTAGGCAATCTGCTAGAACTAAATCTACTGGAAAGATTTATGATACTAATTGCTGGGGATTATTAAAACAGGAGTGGCGGAAATGATAACGAGAGTTGATTTGAATCTTGATGATATTGTTTTTTCTGGAATTGTTTATTTGTATGCGCATTTAGGTAGTCAGAAAAAACCGATGATTACAACTTTTAGCGATAGATATAATGGGGTTGGTTATGTTGATAGGATTATTGATGATATGGCTGAGTTAATGGGAAGAGAGGTTTATTCTAGAGTTGATACTATCGGAGTTAGTGGTTTTAAAGAAATGCCTTCTGGTGATTGTAGCAATCTCGTTAGTGGTTTAGCTAAAAAGTTTGATTATGTAGAAGTTATTAAAATCAATGAGGTAAAAAATGGAAATGATTGAACTGCAGGATTTTGTTGATTGGGAGATTAAGAGGTTGAATGAATTTTCGGGGAAGAATAATGAGGAGTCTAAACCTTGGGATGTTGTTAAATTGGTTGAAGAGGTTGGGGAGTTGGCGGGCGAGGTTCTTGGGCATTCGGGGTTAGTTAGGAAGGAGAAGTTGGGGAATTTTTCAAAGTTAAGTCTTGGGGATGAGGTTGCAGATGTGATTATTGTTGCTTGTATTTTGGCTCGACGACATGGGGTTGATGTGGTTGATGCACTTGAGAAGAAGGTTGAGATCATTAGAGGGAGGCGATATAATGACTAGCGTTGAAACATTAGTTATTGTTCATAGAGATAATAAGGTTTTGCTCGGACTAAAGAAAAGAGGTTTTGGTAAGAATAAATGGAATGGATTTGGAGGGAAGTTGGAAAAAGAAGATAATGGTGACCTTGAGCGATGTGTTTGCCGAGAGACTAAACAGGAATGTGGCATTGATTTAAAAAATTTAAAAAATGCTGGTGATACTTTGTATATTTTTGAGGGTGATGAACAAGATCATTTAGTTCGTATTTATACAACTGATTGTTTCGAGGGATATCCTAGAGAAACAGATGAGATGAGATGGAAATGGTTTGATGTTGATAAGATTCCTTATGATGCTAATGAGGTAAGTGATGGATTTGGAATGTGGAAAAATGACCGGTTTTGGATGCCTTATCTTTTGAGTGGCAAGTATTTTAAGGCTGGAATTTCTATGACCGCCGAAGGAGAGACTTTGAGTTGTGTTATAAATGGAAAGGAGTATATGAAATGACAATATTGACTATGAATCGAAAGGAGCTTGAGAAACGAGTTGGTAAGATTGATGCGAAGCTTGAAAAGATGATTACGGACATGGGGACGCCAGGCGACTTCGGGTCGCAGGTATTAGGTATTAGGTCGCTATCGCTTGTAGGTGTTAGGTTTGAATTAAGGCAACGCGGTTGCCAATTTTTACGGCTTGGGCAACTTGATGGAGGATTTAGAATATGACAATCTTAACAGTTGATAGAAAAGAATTAGAGAAACGAGTTGGGAAAATAACTAAGGAACTAGAAAAGAAAATAACAGACATGGGGACGCCGATTGAAGAGGTGACGGATTCGGAGGTTTCGGTTGAGGTTTTTCCTAATAGGCCGGACTTACTTTCATTGGAAAATTTTGCACGAGCTTTAATGCAGTTTAATGGGAAGGGGAAGATTGCTAGTTTTAAGATTTTGCCACCTGAGAAAGATTTTGAGGTTTTTGTTGATAAGTCCGTTAAGGCGGTTCGGCCGCATACAGTTTGTGCTATTGTTAAGGGATTGAAGTTTGACGACGCGAAGATTAAGGATGTTGTTGATTTGCAGGAGAAGTTGCATAATTCGATTGGGCGTAAACGTGCGAAGGTCGCGATTGGGATTTACCCGCTTGAGAAGATTCGTTTGCCGATTAGGTTTGTTGGGTTGAAGAATGAAGATGTTAAGTTTTTGCCGCTTGAAGGGAAAAGCGAAATGAATGCTCGACAGATTTTGAAAAATCATCCGACTGGGCGGAACTATGCGCATTTATTAGAGGATACCGAAGTATACCCAATTTTTTTGGATGCTAATAATGAAGTTTTGTCTATGCCTCCGATTATTAATAGCGAAAAGACTGGGCGGATTACGGAAACTACTAAGGATGTTTTTATTGAATGCTCCGGGCATAATTTGGTTTATTTGAAGAAGGCTTTGAATATTTTGATTGCTTCGATTTCGGAAATGGGTGGCCAAGTTTATGGGATGAATGTTAAAGACGGCAAGGATTCGTACGTTTCTCCCAATATGTCGTACGAGGATTTGGAATTTAAAGTTGGAGATATCGAGAAGACTTTGGGGATTGGGCTATCTTTTAAAGATGTTAAAAAACATTTGGCTCGAATGGGAATTGGCTCTAGGGAAGAAAAAGGGAAAACTTTTGCTGAAATTCCTCCTTATAGAGCTGACATTTTGCATTGGATTGATTTGACTGAAGAAGTTGCAATTGCTTATGGGTTTGATAATTTTGTGCCTATTATTCCGAAAATTTCCACCATTGCTGAAGAGGATAATTTTGACAAGACTAAAAGGATGATTGGGAATTGTTTGGCTGGACTTGGTATGTTGGAATGTTCTAGTTTTCATTTGACGACTAAGAAGAATATTAAAAAGATGCATTTTGATTTTAATAATTTTATTGAGGTTGAGGCTTCGAAGACTGAGCGAGATGTTTTGAGAATGGACTTGACGACTAATATGTTGCAGATTATTTCGGAGAATAGTGATGCTGCTTATCCGCAAAAGATATTTGAGATGGGCAGAATTTTTGAAAAAAATTATGAGAAATTAGAAATTAAAGGTCAGAAATTAGATTGCTCGGATACTGGGGTTGTTGAATTAGAGAAATTGGCGATTGCTATGGTTGATGAGAGAATGGGGTATACTGAGATGAAGCAGGTATTGGATTATTTGTTTAAGATGTTGGGATTGGAATATTCGATTGAGATGATTGAAGATTCGAATTATATTATTGGGAGATGTGGGAATATTTTAGTTAGGGGGAAAGAGGTTGGCCGGATTGGTGAAGTTGCCCCGAGAGTTTTGAGGAATTGGAAGATTCGGTTCCCTGTTGTTTCGTGCGAGATGGATTTGGAGAAAGTTTTAGGAAACTGAAATTTTTAGCCACGGATTACACGGATTTTGTTTAAGGTTGTTGTTATTTAGTGCCATAATGTTTATATCTGAATTATTGTTGATTTTGCTATGAGCACTGAAGACATGAAGAGATACAAGGAAGTAGCTGATTCTTTTTTTAATAGAATTGAAAATCATGCGACATCATCTGGAGATAAAATGGAGTTTTATAGAAATAAGTTAAAGAGGTGGGGGAGTTATACTGATAGGATGAAGGCTAAGTATTTGAATAGTGGAAAATGTTCTAATAAGAGAGAATGCAATTTTGTGGCTGCGTATTATGTTGCGAATAGAGTTAGATTTGGAGTACAATGCTGTCTTGTTAATCTTCAACTTGATAGGATGGAGCAAGATAGAAAGAAGGGCGTTGAAGATATTCTTCACTGGCGAGTTGATATTTAGGTAGTTATTTAAAGTTTTGATTGGTTTGTTTGTTATGAGGAAGGAGAAGGGGAATAAGATTTTGAGACGAATTTATATCGGGTTGGGTATCTTTGGAATTCTTGCTTTGATTTCTGTTGGTGGGATGTTTTTTATTTTTGGGGAAGATACGCTTGCGGTTGTTGGACTAATGGAACAGGGTGCGGAAGATGGAAGACAAAATGATTTGAGAGATAGTGATGTTGCTTTGGATGAAGAAGGAAATGTTGTTTCTGGAGGCGGCGCTTCTGGTGGAGGCGGCGCTTCTGGAGGAGGAGGTGGTGGAAGTTCTAGTGATTCCCTTTTTGTCTGTAGTGAATGGCAACAGGTTCAGTATTCTATTGGTAATTTTGTTGACAATATTGAATGCTTGGTTTATGGAGTTGGAGGATGCGAAAGAGTAAAGGCGATTTGCGGAGCTGAGATTTTTAATTTGGATGATGAGGTTGGAGGAGTTTTCGGAGTTAGATTTTCTTTATTTTCTGGAAATGAGGTTTCACCTGGAAGCGAGATACTTGGCGAAGAAGTTAGTTTTAAGATTATTGAGCAAGATGTTGGAGCTAGAGAGAGGGTTGTTTTGATGTCGGAAATTGTTGTTGATGGCGAGTTTGATATGGCGAGTTTGAAATGTGTTGTTGATAGCGATAGGGTTCCAGAAAAATGTTTGTATTAGAGATTAGGGATTAGGGATTAGAGGTTAGAGGTTAGAGGTTAGAGGTTAGATTCTGAGAATTAATCAAAGTAGCTTCGTTTTTTTGAGATATCGTCATTTTCAAAGTTTATTTCGAAGGAGGCGAAAAGTGAGTAGATTTTTGTTTTCATTTCTTGCCAGACCTTGAAGGTTTTGTTTATGAATTTTACCTCGTCTTTTTCTGAATAGACTGTGTCGAGTTTCATGATTTCTATTTGTGTTTTGGACAGGACTTTGTAGAATTCTTGGATTTGTTCTTTCTCTTGTTCGGACATATTTTTTAGGATTTTGAAGACAAACATTGGAGGCGAGGTTGGGTTGATTAGGGTTTCGAATAGATGGATGTAAGCTGTGACTTTTTCGTTAATTGCTCTTCTTACTTCTCTTGCTAGGAATATGGTTTCTTTGTCTGCGATTTTTTCGATATCGAAATCTTCTGCTAGGGCTTTGAAATCTGGAAGGTTATGTTTTAGTTTTAACTCCTCGTATTCTGCCTCGAAATCGAAATCGTCTTGGTCTTGGTCTTCCATGGTAAATTGGCGAGGGGAAGGTTTATAAGATTTTGGGAATGGTGAATATTGTGCCGCAGTAGCTCAGCTGACAGAGCGTTACATTGGTAATGTAAAGGTCGCGGGTTTGAGCCCCGCCTGTGGCTTAGGTCTAACTTTCCTAGAATTATAATTTTCTTCTAAAACCCCAGATAGTTAAGAATTCACATAAGCCCTCATGTTAAGTCTTGGACCTAGGGAATTGAATTTTTTCTCCAGATTGTAAAGCTCAAATTTTAACTCTGTGAGAAATTTGAGATGAGTTGCTAATTGCTCCTCGTTAAACTCGTTCATTTCAAACTTACTTCTAAAAGATTCAAACTCCACCATTTTGGATTGAAGAGAATCCCTTACTTTTTCTAATCTTGACCCAATTTGCCATCCTATCGAGTCAGCTTTTGCATTAATTTTTTTATTATCTATCTGTTTTTTGGTCGATTGGACTTGTCCATAAGATTAATTTAGATACTTACTTATAAAAAATTATCGCTTAACGAGGCTCTATTCAGAGTTTGGCAATCCATTAAGTTTAAATATCTGAGTATATACTTATAATTGTCATTGCTAGAGAGTTCGTCCAAATTTTGTTTTGGAGGGGCAAACTAGGATTCGGTATTTGTACCCTTGACATTTTTTATTTTTTTCTTTAGGAACGGCTCTATATCTTCAATTTTTATGTTAACATAACATCCTAAATGATTGTATTTATCTTTAGACATTAAATACGCATATCCATGTGCATTGGAGTTGTTAGGCAATTGTTCGAACTTTAAACTTTTTATTTTTTTACCTTGGAGGATTTCTATGAAGTGATAAAAATTTTGTTTAATATTATTTTCATGACTTGGAAAATCTCTACATACTATTAGATCTAATTCTTTGTTCTCATTGAGTTCTTTTATTAAATAATGTATGATAATGCAATATATTCTAACTTTTAGAAGTCCTCTTTGTCCCTTTGTCGGTCTATATCTATAAAATCCTTTTGACCATTTATTTTGTATCTCTGCAATGAGATTATCTTTAAATTTGAATCCTTTCACTATTCCGCAATCAGAGGCTACACATATAGTATATCCTTCTTGGAATAGGTCGTAACCGCTTACATCTATTTCGTATTTCATATTTTTGTCAATTAGTTAAAATATATAAAACTTGTTGCTAAAAATTGAAAGTATGTCACATTGGCAATGCGGAGGTCGCAGGTTTGAGCCCCGCCTGTGGCTTTAATTTTTTTCCGTGTCTTCTCCCGTGTTGTTGATTTTCACGGCATTTCCAACTGAATGCACAGTATCTGTTCCGACATTCCAAAGATTAGAGGCGGTAGAGCCAACCCATCCAACGTAGAGGTAAACTCCATTGACGATCCCTCGTGGTGAGGTTAGGTCTACTTGATCTGAGGTAAAATGGTTGACGATTGTAAAATAGAAAATGAAACCGACTATTATTATGATTAGGATTTTTATTTTGCTCATGCCGTGTTCTAGTCTTATGTAAAGTAGGCCCACAAAGACAAAGATTGCTATCACTATCCATTGAATTATCATTTTATTTAATAGTTAATCTTTTATATAAGGCTTACGATTTCTTCTTATGAGAAAAATCGAGGGGGTTCGGACGCTTCGCTGTTCGGAGGTTTGGAGGTTCGGGGCTTGTGTAGGTGGGGTTATACTATGTTAGGGCAAAAGAAGAAGCGGTTTCATATCTATTTGTTTCGTCACGGACAGACTGATTTTAATCGGGATGGAAGATTTACTGGCTGGATGGATTCTAAGTTGACGGCGCAAGGGAAGAAGCATGCGTTGAAGATTGCTTTGCAGTTGAAGAATAAGCAGATTGATGTTGCGATTCATACTCGGTTGTCTAGAAGTAAGGATACGTTGGCTCCGATTTTGAAGCAGCATCCAGAGTGTAAGATTATTTTGGAAGATGATAGAATGATTGAAAGAAATTACGGGGATTTGAATGGGATGACGCACGAAGAGTTTATTAGGAAAGTTGGTAAACAAGAGTATGATTTACAGGTTCATGGAGATTATGTTGTAAGTCTTGAGGGGATGAATCGGGCTAGGGTTGAAGAGTTTTTGGGTACGGAAGAATATAAGGCGATTCATCGGGGATATAAGGTTGCGGGACCTGGTGGGGAATCGTTTGCTGACGTTGAAAAGCGAGTTAGGAAATTTGCTCGAGATTTGGAAAAGTTTATGAGGAAGAATGAGGTTAATGTGGCTATTTCTGCACATGGGAATTCGATTCGGTTGTTTAGGAAGATTATGGAGCGGGCACATCAGAAGATGGTTGTGAAATGGGTGATTCCGTATGGTAAGGTTTATGAGTATGTGGTGTAATTAATAAGTAGTAAACTTTATAATATATAGATTTTTAGAATTCTTATGGGTTTCGAAAAATTCTTTTCTGGGGCAATGAAAAAATTAGATTCTACCTATGAAATTATATCTTATTATATCAACCATATTGCTGGTATTGAAAAATGCGATATAGATCCCACTATCAAAGTTAGAACAAATTATGAAGAAAGTCGAGCCTTACATGCTGGAAGAATATATAGCTCCGTTGCTGTTTGTTTTTTTTCCTTGGGAGCAATTTCTTCTGGTGGACTTGTTGGAGAACTCCCACTTTTTCTTTCTTCATTAAGTGAGATGGAGAATAAGAAAGAGTTTCTGGAACACCTGTTCAATACTGTGACATATTCTTCTGTCGCAGTTATTTCTTTCAGATTTGGGGCTAAATCCCTAGAGAACATAATTAATGTTGGTGAAAAAATATCTTCATAGCAACTCTACTCTTTTCGTTTTGCTCTGAGAAGCCTATACGATCAGACTAGGTTAACGTAGCGATTTCGGCGTATGGAAATTCTATTCGATTGTTTCGGAAGATTATTATTCTAAGAAAAAATTATTAATGTTTTCGGTTGGGAGTAGTCTTCCCCAGCTATCTCTTTTGTAGTAATTTCTAGAATACGGTTTATCTGTCCATATTGCTCTCGTAAAGGGGTCATCTTCAAACTGCCTTCCCAAATAAAGTGGGGAAATTAATTTTCCATTTTTGTCTCTATAGACGAGAAGGGTTTCTTTTGTTGCTTTTTCTATTGCTAATTTTAACTCATCGTGATTAAAGCAATGACCATCGTATCCCATTGAAACTGCTTGTATTCTATTAGGATATTGATTGACGGATTTTCTAACGTTGGGTGAATTGAAAATTATTCCTGGTATACCATTTATTATGGCTCCGTGAAGAATTGTCATCCCCATCACTTCTCTTAATAATTGAGTATCGTCTTCTTTAGTCAATTCGCAAACTACTTCTTTTAGGTTCATGTTTTTTGATTGGATGAGTTATTTAAGTATTTGTTGGTGATAGTTGCATAATTTATTATTTATTGTTGCGCATGATAAAGTTTATGAGTATGTGGTGTAGGACGATAGTTCTTATAAAGTAGAGTTATCTTTATTGGATATGGGAGTTGAACTTATTTCTTTGATTGAAGACATAAAAAAATCTGGGCTTGTTGTTCCTAGTCATGTGGAAATGGATATGCTTACTTCGGATATGTCTGACTCTCCTTTTAAGAATTTTCCAAATGTCATGATGATTTATCTTGATGGCTGTAATGGATACAAGGATTTTCTTTATGACTTTAAGGAGAATGATTTAGGCTCTTGTAATTTTCCTAAATTTTGTGTTCCCTTGATAAAAAAATTTAGTTATTTTAATAATTTTTGTGCCACGCAGAAATTGCCAGATTTTAGATTTACAAAAGTAGAACTTCGTAAAAAATCTTGTCTTGGAGGAGGGTTCCGCAGGGAATTTTTCGATAATCTAGATTGTGATGTTGTGAACTATCTTTCTAAATATTTGAGAACCTTTTGAAAAATTTAAATAGTTGTTATTTGTTTACTCGACATGAGATATGGATTGGTTTTAGTTTTGGTTTTCGCGATTGGGTTTGCTTGTGCTTCGAGTGTGACTTGCACGATTGTTGAGGATGGATATTCTGGTTCTATTTCCGATAGAGATAAAGTTTTGGTCGAGGTGGTTTTGAGTGATGGGGATGAAGTTATTCTTCCTGAAGAATATTCTTTGCTTGAAAGAAATGGGAATATGGTTAGTTTTATTTCTAAAGATTTTTTGCGAAAAGATAGTGAGTGTATTTTTGTTTTTCCTAAAGTGGTTAGTGGTAATTATGATTTGAAAGTTTATTTGCCACAGAATCATATTTTAAGTGATGGATTAATTTATCCTAAGAATTATAAGGTTTCTAGCGACGGGAAAAATATTATTTTGGACTGGGAAGATGTGGCAGAAGAAGTTATTGTTTTCTATGAGGGAACTAGTGATTCATATTTTGAAATTTGGATTCTTGGTTTGGGTTTAGTTGTTTTTGGGTTTGGATTTTTTAAGTTTCAGAAAAGGAAATTTTTTATTGAGCTTGAAAGAATGAAAAAAGAAGCTTTTGAAAAGGAAAAGGATAATAGGGAAAAAAGTTTGACGCGGAATTTGTTTGGGGAGGAAAAAAAGATTATTGAATTCTTGATTGAAAGAAAAAGTTGTTGGATGAAGGATTTGGTCAGGGAGCTAGATATGTCGAAAGTAATGGCGACGCGGAAGGTGAGGGTGCTGGTTGAGAAGGGACTAGTTTCTATTGAGAGAATGGGAAGAGAGGCGAGAATTAAGTTGATTGAAAGGAAAAGGAATTAGTCGCGATATTTTTGCTGGGTTTTATTTTAGAATAGTTTCATTTAGTTTCAGGTAGGTATTATATATTGTTTAATATTAGAGTTATTATGAAAATTGATGTGTTGAAAGGGGGTATGTGTATATGAAGAAAATAATTAGTTTATTTTTGATGGCGTTTTTGTTAGTCGGGACTCTTGGCGGAGTTGTGGCTGCAGATGATGAAGCGGCCGTTCCCGTTGCAAAGAAGATAGGATTCTTTGAAGACAGGATGGATCGGATGAAGCTGGCTTTTACTTTTAATAAGGAGAAGCATATCGAGCGAGCTCTTGAGATGGCTGAAAAAAGATTGGCTGAAGCTGAACTTTTGGCTGAAGAAAATCCGGAGGCTTACGAGAGAGCACAGGCTAGATATGATGAACTTGTTGCTAAGGCTGAAGAGGATTTAAGTGAAATTGAATCTGATGCTGATGATTTGGATTCTTCTATTGAGAATATGGAAAGAATTGCACGGATTCAGAATCAGTTTGAGCGACACAGGGACCATGCTGATGAGATTTACTCTCGAGCTCTTGAAAGATTTGCTGCTAATAATGCTAGTGCTGAGAAAATTGAGCGATTTGAAATGTTTAGTGAACGAGCATTGAATAGGAGCTATGAGATGGAACAGAGAGCTATTGAGAAACGAGAAAATGCTGTTCGAAAGCATAAGGCTTTGAGTGAGATGAGCGACGAGGAATTGAATGAGTTACTTGAAAAGATTGATAGTGATGAGGGCTTGATTCAGGCTCGAGAAAAGAGAATGGAACAAGCTGAAGAACGTATTCAAAAGCTTGAAGAAAGGGGCGTTAAGAATATTGAACAAATGAGGACTCGAATTGAAAATGCTAATCTTGACGAGGAGCAGAAGGAGCGACTTAGAGAAAGGCTTGAGAATACTGAAGAAAGACTTGATAACAGAAGTGAATTTATTCAGGAAAGACTTGAGGCCAGAGAAGAGTTCATGGAGAATAGGACTGAAAGGTTGAGAGATGTTATCGAAGATGAACTTGAAAGCAGAGGCAACAATTCTGGAGAAAACGAATCAGATTAAAACGTTTTTTTATTTTTTTTATTTTTTTATTTTTAGGGGATAATTTCTGGACCACGCTTTGCGAGAGGATAGATTTTAGATATTAGGCGCTGCGCGAGAAATTAGGGATTAGAAGTTAGAGATTAGGAGAGCTGCGCCCGCGTAGAATAGAGTAGATTTTAGAAAGTAGGGATTAGATGTTTTATGGGATGATCTCTGGACCACGCTTTGCGAGAGGATAGATTTTAGATATTAGAAAGTAGAGGGCTTTGCCCGACTTGGCGAGTTTTGCTATTTTATGGGATGATTTCTGGACCGAAGTATTTTTCGTAGTTGAAATCTTTTGTTGAAACTTTGTTTTGACTTATTGCTTCTTGTATTCTTGGAATTCTTTTTTGGATTCCTTTAATTAGGTGAATTATAGTTTGGCATACCATATCATGACCTTCTTTTGGCCAGAGTTGGGCTTTGTTTGAATATAGGCATCGTCCTCCGCAAATTTTTAAGTAGTCGCAATTTTTGCACCAGCCGTCGGCGTGAATGTTTTTTGTTATTCCTTCTTTGAGGCTCCCACAGTAGAAATTTTTTGCGGAATTTATTATTGGACAAGCTGAGAGATCACCTTTGGTATTTATGGTAAAGTTTGCGTGGCCAGAACCGCATGGAAGTAAGGAGGTTTTATTGTGGTAAATTGTATCGAATATTCCGAGGAATGGATAAAGTTTTATGACTTTTCCTTTTTGTATTTGCTCTACCCAATAATCTAAGAGCTTTGTTATTTGAATATTATATTCATCTTTGAATTTTGTGAATTGTTCTTTATTGTAATCGAACTTGTAGAATTCGGCGTCTAGTTGCCAGTGAATTGAGTTGAAGAGTTTTGTTTCAAGAAGATAAAGAACTTGGTCGTAAATGTCTGGCTGACTTAATGTCATTCTTGCGACTATTTCTCCTTTGTAATTATTTTCTCTTAACCAGGCCATATTTTCTAATACTTTTTTATGAATTCCTTTTCCTCTATTCGTGTCAGTTCTTTCTTCCGTCCCATCTATTGAGATTAATATTTTTGTGATTTTGTTCCAATATTTAATTGGCAGGGTTTTTATTAGAAGACCATTTGTTTGAATACGGAATGCTTTTATTTTTATTTTATCTATTATTTCTTTTATTTGGTCGGCTTTTGTTAGGGGCTCTCCGCCGTAGAAGATTAAGGTGTCTTCTGATTTTAGGAAGGATTTAAGTTGTTCTGCTTTGACTTGGCTGTCTATGGGAGTTTCTAGGTCGTAGTTGAATTTGTCTTGCAACCCGTTGTCGAACTCTTCCATGGATTTTCCGTAGCAGTATTTGCATTGAAGATTGCATTTTTCTGTTAATATGATGTGATAGTGCATTCTTAGAAAAATTTAAATGGGTTTAAAGGTTTTATTAATTATGAAAATTACAAAAATTCGAGATGATGTTTGGAAGTTTAAGGGGAAGGGTTCTGTTTATTTGATTAAAAATCCTGAGGAATGGGTTTTGATTGATGCTGGGGACCCGATGGATAGAGATGAGTTGGGAAGAGAAATTTCTAAGGTTGTTGGGTTGAGCGAGATTAATATTGTATTGCTTACGCATTTGCATTATGATCATTTGGGTGGACTGGACTTGTTTCCCAATGCTAAGGTTTTTGCGAGTGGCGAAGAGTTGCAGGATTATGTGGAGAATGCTCGAGGTTTTCATTTTTATGCGAATGATAAAGTTGATAAGATTTTGAGGGAGAAGGCGAAGAGGCTTAAGGGGAGTGGTTTTGGTTTGAAGATTATTAAGTGTCCTGGGCACACAAGAGGAAGTGTTGCTTTTTTGGATGAGAAGCGGAAGTTGTTGTTTAGTGGGGATACGATTTTTGGCGGAGGGATAGAAGGAAGGATTGATTTGCCGAATTCTATTCCTGATAAGATGGAGGAAAGCGTTCATGCGCTTCGAAGGTTGGTTATCGATAAGGGACTTGGGCTTTGTCCTGGGCATGGGTATTGGGAAGACGCGCAAAACGACTAGTCGTTTTGGGGAGTGGGAGGTGGGACGCTTCGCTGGTGGATGGTGGGGCTTGTTGAGATAAGTTTTTATTTGTTTAGAGCTGAAATTTCTTTGTAAAAATGTTGCCAGGATTCTACTCTTTTGCCTATGGATTCTGGAAGCTTAATATGGCTGTTATATCCCCACGAAAATAGATATTTATTTGGCACTATCTCGCCTATTTCTATAAGTTTGCCCATGTCATCGTCCATGTATACATCTAAACCCTTACATGCTTCTGCTTTGCTTATTCCGCCTCCGATTCCTACTATGGGTATATATGATTTTTTTAGCCTCATCCATTCTCTTGCTATTTCTGATGCCGACTCTCCACGAGATGTTATGATGCTTAAGTTGTGTCCTTCCATTTGGAGCCTAGATGATATTTCGAAAGCTCCTTCTACCGGAGACATTGTTAGGCCGATTTCTCTTGTCTCATATATTTGTTTTTGCAGATATCCATATTGACTTAGCGTTAAAGTTCCTGTTTCAATTATTAATTCTTTTTTAAATTTCTCAGCTGGGATATTTAGTCCATGAAGTTTTTTTGCCCATTCACTTTTTAGCTGTCCACAATCTGAGAATACTCCATCGAAGTCAAATCCTATATTCATAATTAGAAGTCTATTTTTTGATTTATATCTTTTTAGATACTATTTTTTAATAATTTATTTTAACTTTTAAGTTTTTATCATTTTAATTACAGTATTTGCCAAAGTATAAATATATGGATACTTTTAGTTTGTTATGAATGCGATTGTTATTTTAGGGGATGAGCATGAAAGAATAGAAATGGAATTGTCTGAGTTGGACTTTATTATTGCTAGTGATATGATTAATTATTCTAATTTGGTGCATACTTTTTGGAAGATTTGCGAGCTTTGGGAGGCGCATGAGAAATTGGAAGAGGAACTTTTTGCAGTTATGAAGAGTGAAGGTTTTGAGATTCCGATTGAGGCGATTCTCTTAGAGCATAAGGATTTGAGAGAGCATGTTAAAAGAATTGGGGATGCGATTAATTCGGGGAGTGATGCCCAAGTTCGGAAGGCTTTGGCGGATGATATGAGGGTTTTTGTTGATGTTGTTCGGAAACATATGGAAGATGAGGACGATATTTTGAGTGGGGTTTTGGAAAGTGAGTTTAGTGACGAGGGGCGAAAGGAGATTTCGCGAATTGTTTTGAAGGCTAGGAAGTGACATCTAAAAATTTATAAAGCGATTTGGGGTTTGATGGGTATTCTCCCTGTAGCTCAGTGGTAGAGCAGTCGGCTGTAACCCGATGTGTCCCAGTTCGATTCTGGGTGGGGAGATATTGATTATAATAATGTTTAAAACTATTGAGTGTCTTCTTGGGATATGGGGCGAATTGAAGTTTGTTCGGATAAAGCTTGTGGGGATGTTAAAGAGAGTTTGAATTATGCGAGTTCTGGAGTTGATATTGAGACTGGAGACGAGGCTTCTAAGATTTTGTATGAGGCCGCTAAGAAGACTTGGGAGAATAGGGATGGGAATATTGGGGAGGTGATAGTTCCTTTTGATGATTTTAGTGGGATTAGATGTGTTGATGTTTCGAATTTGCCTGAAGGAAGTTTTATGTCTATAGGGTTTGATGGGGTCGGGACGAAGGTTGAAATTGCGCAGAGGATGAATAGGCATGATAGTATTGCTTTTGATTTGTTGGCGATGGTTTGTGACGACGCGATCGTGAGAGGGGCTGAGCCTGTTTTGGTTGGAAGTGTTTTGGATGTTAATTCTTTGGGGGGGAATATTAAAATGTTGAAAGAATTGGCTAAGGGTTATGTCGAGGCTGCTAAGGATGCTAATGTTGCTATTGTTAA
The DNA here is from genome assembly GCA_018303845.1 of Candidatus Pacearchaeota archaeon. GTDB lineage: Archaea > Nanobdellota > Nanobdellia > Pacearchaeales > GW2011-AR1 > JAGVXH01. The sequence continues at coordinate 11,442 of JAGVXH010000007.1, read as the reverse complement.
TGGGGAGCTGGCGGAACTTGGGAGTGCTGTTGGAGGACATGGCAATTTTAAGTATAGTTGGAGTAGTGCGCTCATTTGGTTTGGGCGTAAAGATAAATTGTTTACTGGGAAAGAAGTTTGTGTCGGGGATCATATTGTGGCTTTTCGGGAAAATGGATTTCGGTCGAATGGACTCAGTTTAGTTAGGAAAATTTTGGAGAGTGTGCACGGGAGTGAGTGGCATGATTTTGAATTGGATGGCGAGAAGTTGGGTGATTTGGTTTTAGTTCCTTCTAAGATTTATTCGAGGGCGGTTGTTAGTATGCATGGCGGATTTAAGACGAAGGGTAGCTGTAAAATAAATGGGGTTTCTCATATCACTGGAGGCGGAGTTCCGGGGAAACTTGGAAGGGTTTTGAGGGCTAGTGGATTTGGTGCGGATTTAGATAATTTATTTGAGCCTTGTAAGATTATGAAGTATTGTCAGAAGGTTGGAAATGTTGATGCCAAGGAAGCTTATAGAACTTGGAATATGGGACAAGGATTGCTGGTGATTAGTCCAGAACCTGAGAAGGTGATTTTAGAGGCGAAGAAATTTGGAATTGATGCGCAGATTTGTGGGAAGGTAGTTAAGAAAAAAGGGATTCGGATTTTGAGTCGTGGCGTTGGCGGGGAAAAGGAATTGATTTTTGAATGACAAGATTAGAAATATATTGAGATAAGTTTTCCGACGTAATAGGTTATTATAATTACTAAGATTGCTACCCCGAGATGTTCAGCTATGGTTTTTGATGGGGATTCGTTTCTGGATTTTGCTAAATAATAATTGAATATTACTATGAGGATTAGGCCCCATGCCAAATTTATTTTGATTGCAACTTCCAATGGAAAGAATAGGATTGGCAATAAGAAAGTTAGGGCGACAATTAGTTTTGCTAGGAAGGTTGAGATGGTTGCCTCCCAGATTTGTTTGTGATTGTTTCGCTTTGAGGATTCTTGTGAGATATGGATGCCTAAAGCGTCAGAGAATGCGTCGGAGATTGCAATGGTTAAGATTCCGCCGATTACTGCTAGACGAAGATTTGTTGCTGCGCTTAATCCAATTATGACTCCTAGCGTTGTGATGACGCCAGATGTCATACCAAATGCAATGCCTGTTTTTATGGAGGATTCCATTGATTTTCTTAAGATTAGGGTATTTATAATGTTTATGTGAATGGAAGAAGTTATCTCCTCTTCAAGCTATATTTTGACCTTTCTGAAAATGTTTTGTCATAAAGTAAATTGTTGTCTTGCGCGTATCTCACATCTTCTATTGAATAAAATGATTTTGGATTTGTCGCATTTATTATTCCAATTACTTTCTTTAGTTCTTTTTTGTCTATCACTGAAAATATTAATTTTACTTTTCCCCTTTTTCCTGTTGCATTCACTATAGTTAAATTATAATTTTTTTCTTTCAATTTTGCTATTAGTTGCTTAGAATCTTTCTGTGTAATTATTCTTATCATTACTTTTCCTATAGAAAGTTTTTCTTCGATATACATTCCCACATAATTTCCTGTCGCGTAACCTAATGCGTATACGATATAAAGCCATGGATTTGTCATGTCGGATAATATTTTTGTCACTGTTATTATGTAGATTAGAACTTCGAAAAACCCGAGAATTGGGGAAAGAATCTTGAAACCTTTCGAGACGAAAATTAGTCTGACTGTTCCAATGCTCACGTCGGCTACTCTTGCTAGGAAAATTAAGAGAGGAAGTATTAGGTAATTTGCGTAATCGAATGCCATCGGTTATTGACTTAAACTGAGTATTTAAATATTGATGATTAAGAAAATATGAAAAAGTTTTCTAAAAATGTTGTTGCGTAGACACCTGAGGGAAGTGTAAATTCTAGGATTATCTTTTTAGAACCAATAAACTCTTCATCGTCTTCAGTTTCTACTTTTAGGTCTTCAATTTTTGTTATAGCTTTTCTGAAGGAACCTTTCATCCTGAGATATGGAATTTCTTGGATGTCGAAGTCTGCTAATTCTAGTCCGTGTTGGCTCAAAACATTTCGTTCTATTTGTCCTAATGTTCCATTTGAAAATCTTGTTTTGTAACCCGCTAAGATTCCGCTTTGCTGACCTTTGTCTTCGAGGTTTAAGTTTTCTTCTAAGGCTTGGGCGACTATATCATTGAAGATGATTGACTGGACTGCATTTACATACATAAGGAGATTTTTTCTTGGAATATTTTTTAGATTCTTTATGTTATTTGTGTATGGGTTATCTTCTTGAATTAGTTGAAGCGCTTTGTCAAAATTTCTTTTTATGATTGCTTTTCCTATTTTTATGTTGCTTTGGTTTATGCCAAATCTTTGTGGACCGAAGTAGTTTGGGAAGAAGGTTTTCTTTCTTATTTGGGATGAAATTTTTATTGCGTCTTTTTTGTTGATATCTCTAAGCGTGATTTTGAAATGATTGCCGTCTAGATAACCTATTTTTATTTTTCGCTTGTTCCATTTGAAATTTTTTAGGATAATGTTTGGATGAGAGAATGCTTCTATTTTTTCTATGCTTGGTTTTTCTATTGAAATTCTTTGGGATGTGTGAGCGACCTTGTCTTTGGTCCCAGCGTAGCCTATCGCCTGTACGTTTTTGCCGATACTGTCTGCTATCGCCTTAATTGCTGCAAAATGGTCAATATCTTTTTTTTCCATTTCACACCAGAGAAAATCTCTTTCGCTTGTATCTACTTTAATTTTTGACGGGACAAAGGGTTGCGATATTTTACAGGTCCATTCTTCTTGGACTTCTTCCACTATGAAGTCCTCAGTTTTATATTTTAATTTTGCTTGTATTTTTTCCATTTAAGAAACTCGAAAATTTGGTTATTAATTGTTTGCCTGTTCGTTCATAAAGAAAACATTGTTTGAATCTATTTCATGGATGTTGCCGCCACTCTCAAAAACTGCTAGCGCTCTTGGTAGAGAAAATTTCCCAACAATTCCAACTTTTGAATATACAATATAATTTAATGTTCTTTCTTCCCCTGCTTCTAAATCTCCTAAATTCCAATGGATTCTTCTTGACTCCGCGTCTACCTTGCTTGGCGTTACGATTCCAAATTTTTTGTATATTTTTACTATGCTTGGGATTTTGTCCATAAGTGTTACGTTTTGAATCTCTTGTCGTGTTTTTAACGAAAGAGTTACTTTCAATGCAAACTCTCCACCCTTTGTCTTTACTGGCGTTACTGATTTTCTTATTTCTAGTTTTGTTTCATAAAATCTTTTATAACCAACGATTACTAGAATTAATACGACAAACACTAGGAAAGGTAGAACATAATTTGTTTTTGCCTTCACTGTATAAGATTCTGCTGGGAGAAGCTTATCTTTTGTCCAAAGGTACTCAACTGTTGTTCCTGTTCTTTTTGTGAATGTTGGTTCAATATTAAAAGATGTGAAAAGTCTTGAGAAAATATTTTTGGTGATTTTTATTTGGACGCTTTCTTGAACGTTTCCTGCATTTACTTTTGTTATAGTCTCAGTTTTAATTAATAATCCCGATTTGTCTTCGAGAGATGTGATTCCCTTTTTCTCACCAAGGTACAAAGTTCCTTCTATTGACTTTCGTCCCTTGTCTGTTTGGAATTCTGATTTTATTATATAGACTCCGGCGGAAGTTTTTGCAAGTAGAGAAGGCTCTACGTTTACTGGAATTGTAAATTTCTCATTTGGCCCTAAATCAAAAGTTGTTGTTACGTCGAAAAGGATTGATGAGAATGTTGCGGTTATATTATTTAACCTAACTGGTTCTTTATTTCTAACATAAAATGAGACTTGGCCAGATTCTGGGTCAATGGACTCCGAACTGATTTCGATTATGTCTTCTAAATTTAGAAGTCTTAATAGGATTTTCTGTTCGAATTTTTCTACACCTCGTTGGTTTAATGTGTAAGTAAATGCGTAGTTTCCTTCAAGCTTTAGATTTGAGTTAGGCTCTATTTGGAAAGTTTTTGTGAATGGGTCTTCATTTATTTCGAATGTTTGAGAAGGAGTTATTTTAATGTCAGCTAGAGTGTAGAGGTTGTAGGTTCCTGGTGTTGCATTTGTGATTTCTAGTGTTAGTGGAATTGAATTATCAAAATCCCGGACTATTATATTGGTTGGATATTCTGGTGTTATTTGAATTGCTGAGGCTTGAGCTAAAAAAAATATTGCTGCAAAGATTAAAAAGATATTTTTCATGCGTTAAGATGTTAGGATTATTTTATAAACATTTATGTTGTCTGGAATCTGTTGGAAATATTTTATTTTCATGGGAAAAGGAATAAATTTAACTTCCGGATATTCTTAAGAACGCTTTTGCATCTGCGATTAACCCTTTCACTTCATCTTCCAAGTCGCCCTCGTATTCGTCTATTGTCCCTCTTATGACATAATTTTCATAAACCCCTCTTAGAAATTTATGAAAAGGTTTGTCTTCCCATCTTGATTCGTAATCTCTTACGACTGTTCCTTTGAATACAATTTCTAATTCGCCTTTATTCGTTTTGACTTTTTTCCCATCGATTTCTACTTCGGCGTCTTTCATTCCAAGAATATGCCAGTCTAGTTCTATTTTATATTTGAAATAATCTGTTACTTTTTTTGATGCCTCCCAGCCAATTATAATTTCTTTGCCCCCTCCTGAAAGTTTTTCTTTGTATGCGTTTTCGCTTATGTTATAGCCGTAATCTTTTAGCCAGTTGTAAAGCATTGTGTAGACCTCGTTGTAGTCCCAATAACCGACTTGGGTTAGTTTTTCTTTGTATATTAATTTCTTCTGCGCCATCTTTTCATTTCTCAAGAAGATAGATTATATAAAGATTATCTTTTGGAGAAACATTCGTCGCATAACCATTGGGCTTCGTCTTGATAAAGGAGTTCGAATATACCACATTCTTCGCAGATTCCAGACTTTCTTTTTGCCTGGATTCCGTGTCGTTTGAATTTGGATTTTTCTTCTTTGATTTTGATTGTTTCCGCGATTGCCTGGAAAAGACCTGGATCTATTCTTAGGATATCGTTTATGGTTATATAACCAATTAGTTTTTTCTTTTCTACTACTGGAAGACGCCTTACTTTTTTTCTTTTGAATTTGTTCATAGCGTCAGTTATGTCGGCTCCTGGTTTTATTGTTGTGACTTTTCGTTTCATTAAGTCTTTGACTTTAACTTTCTCTAAGTTGTCATAGGATTTTTTGACCATTGCCCAGACTATGTCTTTTTCTGTAAGGATTCCCTTGAGGGAATCATTTTCTGTTATCAAAAGACTTCCAACGCGTTTTTTTACCATGGTCTTGGCACATTCTTTGAGATTTGTGTCTGGAGAAACGTGGACAAAATTTCGGGTCATTAGGTCGCCAACTTTTATTCCTGTGTCCATTGTATATTATTATCTTTTAGGCTACAGGGTTTATATAATTTTATTAGTATTTTGGAGTGAAAAGTCTGGTGCAATAATTCTTATAAAAGTAAAATTGTGAGGGTTTGCATGGAAAATCTGGGTTATACGGTGCTTATGGACTTGCCTGTCGATTTGGATAGGTTTTATGTTCGGATTGTTGATACGAAAGTTTTTTGGGAAGAAGAATGTTCTTCTGAGCTTAGAGGATTTGGACTTAATGCTAAAGGCATTGACAAGATGAGGTTTAATAATGGAAAATGGGTCGGGCGTTCTCATGAGAGGGTTAATGCTCAACTTGAATATGATTCTGAAGGATGTGGTGATGTTGGGGTGGCTTATGAGGCGTTGAAGAAAGAGCTATGGGGGAAGCGATATAGCCATATCTTAACTTGGGCCGATATTGATTTGAAGAATGGAGTTGGATTCTTACTTAATTCTACAGCTTGTGTTCGGAAAAATTGTGGGCTTATGGAGTTAAGTGGGGATTTGAAGAATTGGTTTTGAGATAGTCATAGAAGTAAGGATTGGAGTATAATAATTCTTATAAAGAAATTAAGTTTTTATCTAAGATGGGTGAGGATGTTGTTAATGAAGGAAATAGTAGAATGCTTGGTCGAGATGCTCAACGGAACAATATTTTGGCGGCGCGAGTTATTAGTGAAACTGTGAAGACCACTTTGGGACCTAAAGGAATGGATAAGATGCTAGTTGACCGGGCTGGGAATGTTATTGTGACAAATGATGGGGTGACTATTTTGGAGGAGATGGAAATTGAACATCCGGCTGCAAAGATGATTGTTGAAATTGCTAAGACTCAGGAGAAAGAGGTTGGCGATGGGACTACGACTGCCGTGATGCTTGCGGGTAAGTTTTTGGAGAATGCTGAGAGGTTGCTTGATATGAAGATTCATCCGACTGTGATTTGCCGAGGGTATCGTTGGGCTGAAGAAAGGGCACAGGAGATTTTGAAAGAACTTGCGGTTGAATTGGATAGTCGTGATGAGCTGGTTAAGATTGCGGCGACTGCTATGACTGGAAAGGGTGTTGAGTATTTGCGAGAGGTCATGGCGGAAATTGTCGTGGACGCGGTTGATATTGTTGCGGAAAAAGGACGGATTGATTTGGAAGATATAAAGATAGAAAAGCAGAAAGGTCGGGCTTTAAACGAGTCGGAATTGATTCGGGGGATTGTGGTTGACAAGGAACGGTTGAGTTTGGAGATGCCTGTTAGCGTTAAGAAGGCGCGGATTGCTTTGATTGAAGAGGCGTTGGAAGTTCGGTCGCCTTCTTCGGAGGCTCGGATTTCGGTTTCAAGTCCAGAGCAGTTGAGGAGTTTTTTGGGAAGTGAGGACGCGACTTTACGGGAGAAGGTTGATTTGATTAAGATGAGTGGGGCGAATGTTGTTTTTGTTCAGAAGGGAATTGATGATTTGGTTCAGCACTATTTGGCGCGCGAGGGGATTTATGCGGTTCGTCGAATTCCGCGAAGTGATATGCAGAATTTGGCTAAGGCAACTGGGGGAAGAATTATTTCGAAGTTGAGTGAGATTGAGCCGGATGATTTGGGGAGTGCAGATTTGGTTGAGGAAAGGAAAGATGGGGAAAATGCGATGACTTATGTTTTGGGTTGTTCGAATCCCAAGGTTGTTACGATTTTGATTCGTGGAGGGACTGAGCATGTTGTTGATGAGGTTGGCCGGGCTGTTGAGGATGCGCTTGGAGATGTTGCGGCTGCGGTTAGAAGTGGTAAGATTGTGGCTGGAGGTGGGGCTGTTGAGATTGAGGTTGCGCGGAGGCTTCGAGAATATGCCAAGGGTTTGATTGGTCGTGAGAGGTTGGCTGTTGAGGAATATGCTTCGGCGCTGGAGTTTATCCCTACGACTTTGGCTGAAAATGCTGGGATGGATCCGATTGATGTTTTGACTGAACTTAGGGCTGCACATGATAAGGGCGGGCGTGACGTTGGGTTGAATTTATTTAGTGGGGGATTGGAGGATAATATGGTAAATGGGGTGATTGAGCCGTTGAAGGTTAAGACGCAGGCGATTTCTAGTGCGACTGAGGTTGCGATTATGATTTTGAGGATTGATGATGTGATTGCGGCGCGGAAGTCGGAGGGGCGAGGCGGGAAGATTAAGGATATGGCGGGGTATGATTGATGGGGGGAAAAATTAGAAGATTGGGAAGAGAATATTTTACTATTACTATTGAGAGGAAAGACCCCTATACTATTACCAGACATGATAAATTTTCAGTTGAATGGAAAAGCGATCCTATAATGAATTTAGATAAAATGAGAATTCTTCAAAAAGATTTGGATGGCTTGATGGAAGAGTATAATAGATATTTGATGTGATTATTGTTGTAAGGAAATGGGCGGGCGAGGTAGGAAGCTTAAGTATATGGCGAGATATGATTGAAGTTATTTATAATCCAAATTTTTTCCTTAATTCTTCTTCTTTTTTATCATTGTTTATCTTTCTTTGTTCATCCTTTTTTCTTTCTTTTTCTCTTTGTTGTAATTCTTCTTCCTCTATTCTTCCCCTATGTTCTTTTTTATATTCATTGAAAGATTTTTCTAACCAAGGAACAAGTTGATCTTCCCATTTTCCTGGAATATAAGATTTTATACCATTATCCCAACTATTCCCGAATTCACCTTCAAGTACTATTTCATTGTTATTTGATAAAAGGACCTTATACTTTTTTATTTCATATAAACAATAACCCTGGAGGGGTTTATCACTTACTCTTATTTGACCGTAGAAATTTCTTGCGTAAAAACTTTCTAAAATCAAACTACCATATTTTATTTGATTGCATTCTAGTTTAAAATCAAAATATTCTTTATGATCACAGAGAGAGCCTTCGATACTTTCACGAATCTTATCACATCCACCACGGTATGTTTTGCATCTTTGTATAATTGGTGTTAAATTTTTAATCATAATATCTTTTCCTTTATAATAGCCAGTGTTACTACAACAAATTCCTATAAGAGAAACTTTTTCTATTAATTGTCTGTCTTTTGCCTGTTTGATTCTTTTTTTTACGAGATTTTCCAATTCTGATAATTTTGTTTTTTCATTATCATTCGTTGCCATTTTGTTTCATTGTTTTACTTGTTAGTGGTAATATTATTTATTATTTAATTTTTATTTACTACCTTGGTGGTTAGTTATAGAAAGGTTTTTATTCTATATAATGTATCCTTTTTTATGGAATATGAAGAAGTCTTGTTGGAGTTGGGCTTGAATAGATGGGAGAGTAGAGCTTATGTTTCTTTGTTAGAGTTGGGTAGTAGCACGACTGGTCCATTAGTGAAGAAGTCTGGAGTTCCTGTTTCTAAAATTTATCATGTTTTGGATTCTTTAAGCAAGAAAGGATTTGTCAGTTATGTTATTAAGGGCAAGACAAAATATTTTCAGGCTGTTGATGTTAGAATTTTGAGAAGAATTTTGAAGGAGAAGGAGAAGAGAGTTGAAAATGTGATAGGGCAACTTGAGATTTTGAAAAATATTTCTGGGAAGCAAAGTGTGGAGATTTTTGAGGGAATGAAGGCAATAACTTCTTTGTTAATTGGTTTAATTGAAGAAGCGGATAAAGGGGAAGAGTGGCTGAGTTTTTCTGTTGGTGAGGATGAGTTGATTGAGAAAGGCGAGATTTTTTGGGATAAAGTTGGGGTTGCTAGATATGAAAAAGGTTTGAGGGTTAAGCTTTTAGATAATGAGGATTATAAGGAAAAAATTAGGAGAACTTATGGAGAAAGGTGGAAGTATATTTCTAAGATTATGCGATTTGGGAAAACGTTGTTTCCTACTACTACGATTATTTTTCAAGGCAGAATTATACTTCTTAATTTACTTTCTGATCCTGAGACTGCGATTGTTATTGAGAGTGATGAATTGTTGGAGTTTTATAGGAAATTTTTTATGCAACAGTGGGGATTGGCAAGTAAGTAATCAGAACAAGATATATGAATAAGTTAAGTTTTGCGGTCATGATTTTGAGGATTAATGATATTTTTTGACGAATCACGTATACTCCCAAGTATCTAAATTTTTATAATTGGAAGATTATTTATGTTAGTATGAGAAAGTTAGAAGAATTGTTTGGAGCCCAGAAGCCGATTATTGGAATGATTCATTTGGCGCGAAGACAGCATGGGGAGATGATAAATGATGCCTTGAAAGAAATGCGAATTTATGAGGAAGAGGGTGTTTCTGGCGCAATTGTTGAAGATTATCATCAGTTTATTTCTATTGATGATGTCTGCAGTGTTATGAGGGCTATTAGGAATGCTAATTTTAAAATTACTGTAGGAGTTAATATTTTGCAGAATCCTGGGCTTAGTGCTGCTGTTTCTAATAGTTATAAGGGGAAGTTTGTTCAATATGATAGTGTTCAGGGATACTTTTTTGATGATGATATGCGGACTTTTGGACAGTTTGTTTTGGGTGGGGTTGGTTTTAAATATCAGCCTGAAAGTGGGAATTCTTTGGAATTTGACTTGAGAGAAGGAATGGGAAGATGTGATGCTATCGTTACGACTGGAAGTGGGACCGGAGTTGAAACACCGATTGAAAAACTCGCTAAATATAGGAAAGGACTTGATAAAATTTCTGAGGGGTTTCCTTTAATTGTTGGGGCTGGAGTTAATTTGGATAATGTTAAGAAGCAATTGGAATATGCGGACGGGGCTATAGTTGGAAGTTATTTTAAGCCGAGGGGAGATACTTATGCTATGGTTGATAGGGGTTTGGTTCGGGGGTTGATGGATGCTGTGCGCGAGGTTCGGAAGGATTAAATAGTTTTGATTATTTGGTTTTTTATTATTTCTTTTACAATTCCTACGAGTGTGTTTTCCATTAAAACTTAAGAAATATTTTGTTTTATAGATATTTATGCGATCGGGGGAGTATTGAATAATTTTTGTTAATCTTTGCTAAAACTTATAAAGAGGGATATCTTTACAGTTGTGCTTATAATTAGTTATTATTTTTAGATTTATTATAAGGAGGTGAAGTTGAATGGTGAAAAAACAAACTAGTGCAATTGGTGGTTGGGCTTTTCTTATTGGTGTAGTTCTAGCTATTGCTATTGCTCTTTTAGGAAGTGCTATTAACTCTACTGTACTTTGGATCTTTCTTGTAGTCGGTCTTGTAGTCGGTCTTATGAATGTTACCGAAGATGAAGCTCACTCATTTATGATGTCTGGGATTGTTTTGATTATCGCTGTTTCTATGGGACAAGGAGCTTTCTCAATAAGTCCTTTGTTAAGTAGGATTTTGGATAGTTTCTTATTAATATTTGTTCCTGCGGTGATAATTGTTGCGATTAAAAATGTTTTTGCAATAGCAAAACATTGAGGACATAAATTATTTTATTTTATTTTTTTTATTCTGGGGAAGGTTGATAGGGGATTGGTTCGGGGGTTGATGGATGCTGTGCGTGATGTTCGGAAGGGTTAAATTATAACATGCAAAATACGGGAATCGACCTTCGCTTTTGGAAAGCTCGGACACGAAATCAAAGATTTCTAAAGAAAAGTTACTCCGTAATTTTCTTTAACCCCAGGGGGTTCGATTAATCTGCAAAATACGGGAATCGAACCCGTGTTTGAACGTTGGCAACGTCCCGTTCTACCACTAAACTAATCTTGCTTCTAATGTTTGACATCTTAATGATTTAAAAAAGTTTCTTGAGTTGATTTTGTAGGATTAATCTTCATATTTTATTTCTGCTGGTTTTCCGTTTTGTAGAATTTCGGAAATTTTTGCTCTGCCTGAAGATGCTATCACTACTTTCATTGTTATATTTTCGGTTGGGACTACTGCTCTTCTTTGGAAGTAATATGATTCTATTCCGTACTGAATTCCGATTGAGTTTCCGCGAAGGTATTCTACGGTTCCTCTGATAAAGTCTCCGCTAGCTGGTTTGTTTTTTGAGATTGATTCAAATCTGGATATTCCTTCGCTGTCTTTTTTTAATGATATGTAAACCATGTCTCCTTGAGTTAC
>JAGVXH010000003.1 GCA_018303845.1 Candidatus Pacearchaeota archaeon | reverse complement strand
GGTGGTTTGGTGGTTTGGGGCTTGGGTATTTTGGAGGTTTTTTGTAATGGGTGTTTTTTCTTGGATTGGTGGTGAAAAGATTTTGTATTATCCTGGATGTTTGACTAAGGGGGTTTTGACTGAAAATCTGGAGAATTATAAGGAGATTTTTAATCGGTTGGGGATTGATTTTGTGATGCTTCCAGAAAAAGAGGTTTGTTGTGGATTGCCGATTTTGAACGCTGGGTATCGGAAAGATGTGAAGAAGTTGGCGGAGAAGAATTTGAAGTTGTTTAGGTCGAATGGGATTCAAAGAATTGTTACTAATTGTCCTTCGTGTTTGCATACTTTTAATGATGTCTATCCTAAGTTGGTTAGGGATTGGGATATTCCCTGTGAGCATGCGACGGTTGTTATTTGTAAAAGGATTAAGGAAAAAGGATTAAGGTATAAGGGTGACGAGAAAGATAGAGAGGTTGTTAGTTATCATGACCCTTGTCATTTGGGGAGATATAGCGGGATTTATGATGAGCCCCGGGAAGTGATTATGATGCTTGGGGGAAAGATTATTGAGCCGAGGTTTAATCGAGAGGGTGCGCTTTGTTGTGGCGGGGGCGGGGGTGTTCGGGCGAATTTTGAGGAGTTGGCTAAGGGAGTAGCTGCTGAAAGGGTGAAAAGTTTTAGTGGAGATGCTAAAAAAATTATTTCTCCCTGTGGACTTTGTTATGCTAACTTGAAGTCGGTGTCGGATAAGAGTGTTGAGTTTTCTAGTTTTGTGCTTGGAAAATTGAGGGGGATGGGTAGATGAAAATTGAAAATTTTCATTTGGATGGCTCATCGCAGGGCGATGGAAAGGCCCATGCTTCGCATGGATGGCCCATGCTTCGCATAGATGGCTCGAGCTTAGGCTCTGGGGCTTGGCAAGGTTCTTTTTCTGATTTTGATAAATTGTTAAATCTTGGAGGTTCAGAAAAATGAAGATTGAGTGGGATTATTCTAGTCTTGTTTCTGGAGATTTAGATAAGCAGATTGTAAAGGAGAAGATGGTTATTAGAGAGAAAGTTGATGCTTTCGTTTCTAAATGGAAGGGAAGAACTGATTATTTGGAGAGCCCTAGGATTTTGAGAGGAGCTTTAGATGAGCTTGAGGATTTGATGGCGAATTATGGGACTAGTGGAAATGTCGGGCATTATTTGTGGCTTAGAAAAATGAAAGATCAGACCGATGAGGAGATTAAGGCGAAGTTCGAGCTTATTAATCAGTTTGATGAGGAAATGTCTAATTCTTTGGTTTTTTTTGGACTTAGTTTAAGGGAGATTAATAAGGAGAAGCAAAAGGAGGTTTTAGAAAGTTCTGATTTAATTAAATATAAGCATTATCTTGAGAGGGTTTTTCGTAGGGCAGATTTTATGCTTAGTGAGGAAGTTGAGAAGGTTTTGAATTTGAAAAGCGGGCCTTCTTATAGTTCTTGGATTAGTATGTTGTCGGAATTGTTGTCGAAAGAGGAAAGAGAGGTTTGGACTGGTGAAAAGAAAGAGGTTAAGGGTTTTTCTGAGATTTTAGGATTGCTTGTTTCTAGCGATTCGAAGATTACGGATTCTTGTGGTGAGGCAATTAATGATATTTTGGAGGATAGGGCTGATTTGGCTGTTGCGCAGATTAATGCTATTTTGAAAGATAAGAAGGTTGATGATGAGTTACGTGGTTATTCTCGGCCAGACGAAGCGAGGATTGTCAGTGATGATGTTGATTTTGCGTTTGTTGATGAGTTGCTTGAAGTAGTTAGTTCTAGGTTTAATATTTCTCGGAGGTTTTATGAGTTGAAGGCGAAACTGTTGGGAAAGGAGAAATTAAAGTATTATGAGAGGGTTGTCGACTATGGTGAGGTTTCTCGAGAGATTAAGTATGAAGAGGCTGTGGAAATTGTGTATTCGGCTTTTTGTAAGATGGATAATGAGTTTGGTGAGATTTTTGGGAAATTTGTTCGAGATGGGAATGTTGATGTTTATCCGGCGAAAGGGAAGGGGCAGGGGGCGTTTTGTTCTTGGGGATTGAAGATTCACCCCATTAATATTTTTCTTAATTATATGAATAGTATTTCGGATGTTTCGACTTTGGCGCATGAATCTGGACATGGGATTAATAATGAGTTGATGAAGCGTAATATTTCGCTTGATTTTGGTGTTCCGATGGCCGTTGCCGAGGTTGCTAGCAATTTTGCCGAGGGCGTTGTTTTTGAGGATTTGCTTTCTAGAGTGGAGAGCGATGAAGAGAGGCTTGTGATGATGGTTTCTAAGATTGGGGATGATTTGAGTTCTATTTCTAGACAAGTTGCTTGTTATCTTTTTGAGGAGGAGTTGCATGATAGATTTAGAGAGGAAGGGAATTTGTCGAAGGAGGTTATTGGTGAAATTTTCCATAAAAATATGAAAGCTTATATGGGGGATTTTGTCGAGCATCCGGATTCGAGTTATAATTGGTGGGTTTATTGGCCACATATACGTGACTATTTTTATGTTTATTCCTATGCGTCGGGTTGTTTGATTGCTAATGCGATGATAAGTAAGTATAAAGAGGATTCTAGGTTTGCCTTGAAGGTTAAAGAATTTTTGTCTTTTGGCAAGAGTCTTTCCCCTAAAGATTCTTTTGGTTTTCTTGGAATTAAGCTGGATGAGAAATTTTGGAATGAGGGGCTTGATAATATTGAGAAGTTGCTTAATGAAACTTGGAGGTTGGCTGAGAAGCTCGGGAAAATATGAGGAAGGAATTTTTTCGGAGTTATGAGAGGGATGCTTCTCGGTTAAAAGGAAAGGTGCTGGACGTTTTACATCCGACGAATATTGATGAGGTTCGTAAAATAATTTTAGAAAATAACAAGATTTGTATTCGTGGAGCTGGGACTGGTCTTGCGGGAGGGTGTGTTCCTCAGGGTGAGATTGTGATGGATTTGTCTAAGATGATTGGTATTTCTAATTTTGACAAGGAGCGACGAATGGTTGAGGTCGAGGCTGGGGTTGTGTTGGATGATTTGCAGGATTATTTGAAGGATAGTGGTTTGGAATTTCCGGTTAAGCCGTCGAGCCATGGGGTTGCTACTATTGGCGGGATGATTGCTACTGACGCTGTTGGGAATAGAGGGGTTCGTTATGGGAAGACTTCTGCTTGGGTTCGATGGGTTGATGTTGTTGATTGTTCAGGGAAGTTGGAAAGAAAGGGAACTACAGAGTTGTCGGATTATGTTGGGATGGAAGGAATTAGTGGGGTTATTGTTCGGGCTTGTTTGAATTTGGTTCCAACGATGGAGAGGAGTGCTAGTTTGATTAGGCTTGAAAGCGTTAATGATGTTGTTGCGCTGGTCCGAGAGTTAAAGCAGCGAAGAGATGTTTCTAGTTTGGAATTTTTAGATAAGATTATTTCTAAGGGTGTTGGATTTGGAGATGGGTATTATTTGCTTGTAGAATATGAACGCGAGGTTACAGCCCATGGCTTGCAGTCTACAGATAGTTGGGGGAGTTTGAAAGGAGATGAATATGATAAGGTTATGAAGATGAGGGATGCGGTCTATCCTTTTGTTGCGGGGGAAGGGTATACTAGAATTGAGGATCCGAAGGTTTTGCCTGATAGGTTTTTGAAGTTGATGGAATGGTTGGAGGCTAATGGTATACCTACTTTTGGGCATATTGGGAGTGGCATATTTCATCCTTGTTTTAATGTTGACCAAGAGAGATTGATTCCGGAGATGATGAAGTTGGTTGGGAGGTTAGGCGGGCAGGTTTCGGGTGAACATGGGATTGGGCTTTTGAAAAGAGGGTTTGTTGAGATAAATGATCAGAAGATTTTGCGGAATGTTAAGAAGAGGACGGACCCTTTGGAAAAGTTTAATGTGGGGAAGGTGATTTGATGGGGGAGGAAAAGCATGGCTCTAGATTAGAAGTTGAACTTGCTCTTAATTGTTTGAGTTGGGAAGAATTAAATAAAGTTGCTTATCCTGATAAAGTTAGAGGATTTTACGATAGGATTTTTGCCGCTATAGCGATATTACCTTCTATTTTTAGTAATGATTATGAATCTTTTGAAAAGAAAAATCCTAGATATAGAACTCTTATTGCTAGATGGGTAATGGAAGAAAAGTTTTAGACAGTAAAGTTTAAATATATTTTATTCTTATGGTTTGTATTACGTCCCCGGTATGACGCAAGGAATGCCGGGCTTTACTTTTTTATAATGGCTTTAGATAATAAGAGAAGTGCAATTGTTTTTGTTGATGGGAATACGAGAAGTTGCGCTTCTCGCGGAGGTTCGGAAGTTTGGGGGCTTGGTGGTTTGGTTTGGGCTTGGAAAGCTGAGGGTGGTTATGGTAATAGTTAAGAAACGAAGTGCAATTGTTTTTGTCGATGGGAATAATTGGTATCATAATGTTAAATCTTTGGTAAAGAAGCCGAGGGGGTTGGACTTTGAGAAGCTCGGAAGGCTTATTTGTGAGAGATTTGGGTTTAAGTTGTTGGAGGTTCGATATTATAATTCGGTGCCTGATATTGATTTAGGTGAGGAGAATTATTATAAGCATATGGTTTTTTTGGCGGGGCTGAAGAAGAAGGGAGTTGTTGTTAATACGCGGAAGTTGAAGGTGGTTATGAGTGGAGGGAGGAAGCTTAGGATTGAAAAGGGGGTTGATGTGATGATTGCGTCGGATATGATTGATTTTTGTTTGGTTGATTCGAAGTGTGATGTTTGTGTTTTGCTCTCTGGGGATGCGGATTTTTTGCCGGCGATGGATGTTATTAAGAGGCAGGGGAAGGAAGTTATTACGGCGAGTGTTGGGGCTGGGTATTCGAGGGATTTGAGGAAAGGGGATTTTCGGTATGTTGTTTTGAAGAAGGGGGATTTGGATAGGTGCATGGGTTTGTGATGTAGCTATTATAAAATAGTATCATGCGAAACATTTTTAAAGATTTGAGAGGTGTACTTATTATGATAGCTGGACTTTTAGGGACTAAAGACATAGGTGCTTTGATGGAAGCTGCTGGGGGGGTTTAGGGCCAGACATGAAGATAGAAAAATATATCTTAATGTATATGGATTAACTATTTTGAATGATGAAGCAATGAGTCTTTATCATGATATGGTTGAAAATAGTACTGGGGTATTTAGGAAAGCCTATAATTCTTTTAAATATAATAGATTGGTTAGGGAAAAAGCATCTATAATTAAGAATATTGCTGATTATGTCGGTGGAGATAGTTCGTTTCATAATGAAATTGTTTGGGAATATCTGGAAATTGCATTCGCTGCAGATGCGGATATTTCTTGTGATGCTTTGGATGCTATTGGGGCTGCGAATAAAAAGTGTGTTCGCGGAATTTGAGGAAGGGGATTTGGATTCTTGTATGGGAAGTAGCTGAGAATATAAAAATTTAAATATATTAATTGTAATGTTATGGAATGGATGGGATATGTGGTATTGATGGAGTAGTTTATGGAGATGTTGTTCTTGTAGAAGATGATTATTCCAGAGTTTGTTTTTATTCTGATTGCGAGATGAAAAATCAAGCTGGAGATGGATATTTTGAAACTTATTTTTTAAAATCTTATGGAGTTAAGAGAGCTGGGGATATTCTTACTATTAAGGGACTTGCTAGAATGATTAAGAATGAGGTTTGTGTTGCTGATTCTATTGATGTGACATCTTATGTTCCTGGGGAGATATTGTTAGATAATATCATTTCCAAAGAGAGTTTGGCGAATATAATGGAAAAGTTTGGAAGTATCTAAGTTGTTTAATATGTAAAATTTTAAGAAGGTTGATTTGTTTTGGTTTGTATGACTGAGAAGATTAGTAAAAATGCGAAGATTGAGGCTGGGAATTTGATGGAGGAGGCTAGGGATGTTTTTGAGAGTTGTGTTCAGTGTGGGCTTTGTAAGGAGCGGTGTGGGGTTTTTCGGGTGATGAGGGAGGAGCAGTATAGTCCTCGTGGGAAGGGGGATTTGTTGTCGGGAAAAATTATGGAAAGGATTATTTTTGAATGTAATTTATGTCGGGCTTGTGAGGTGAGTTGTCCTTTGAATGTTAAGGTTTGTGATGGGGTATTGAAATGTCGGGAAGCCATGGTTTTGCTTGGACGAGGTTTGAGTGGGAATGAAGAGATGGTTAAAAATATTAGGAAAAAGGGGAATCCGTTTGGGACGATGTCGGAAGAGGATAAGGCAAAGTTGTGGTGTTGTTAGAGCTTTGGTGAAACCCTGTCAGATTTCACCAGGATTGAAAATCTCCGATTTTCAAATATCCAAATTTCGACGCATCATATTAATTTATATTCGATTAGTGCCCACAAGGGGCAGAGTAAATCCGATCGAAATTTGATTTATAATAACTTGTTTGACTAAGGGCGTAAAAACTAATGGTTTCACCAGAGCCGTTGTTAGTAACTTTTAAGTAGGGGGGTATATTGAATTTTTATGGTTGAGAAAGTGTTGGATGTTGGATATATAGGTCAGAGAATTAATTGTTGCGCGCATGCGTCTTTGGCGATGGTTATGAACTATAATGGGGTGAAGGTTAGTCAGGATGAAATTATAGAAAGATTGGGAGTTGGATATTTTGGAATTAGTATTGGTGAGATGGCGAAATTTTCTAGAGAGAAGGGTTTTGATGTGGCTGTTTCTTGCGATGGCTTGCTTAAAATAATTAATTCTATAGACAATGACTTTCCGGTTATAGTTGCTCAGCAAAATAGTATTGTTGATAAGAGTGTTCATTATAGAGTTGCTGTTGGATATGATGATGTGAAGAATAAAATTATTGTTCATGATCCTCGAGATGATGGGGATTTTCTTTGTGTTTCTAATAATATGTTTATGTCGCTTTGGCATTCGCAAGGATTTGATTGTGTTGCGTTGATGCTTAAGGGGAAGAGTTTTTAACTTGGGGATTGTTTTTGGTTTGATGAGAATTGATAAAATGATTCCTGTTGTCGCGATAGTTGGTGTTATGGTTTTGTTTATGTTCCCCGAGCCTGAAAGTAATTTTGGCCGGTATGTTTTGACTGCATTGGGGTTTGTTGGAATTGTTGTTGTCTTGTTTTTGATTAGGCGAAATAGTAATTTTTAAATAGTAACATATTTTTTTATTTTTATGAATGAATTATATTTTCCGGTTACAGAAAATTGTAATTTTGAGTGTGCACATTGTTATTTGTCGGCTGGGCCCGGGAAGAGGGATACGACTGTTTCTCGAGGGGATTTTGAAAAGATTATTGGGAATTTGCCTGTTGGAGATACTAGGGTTATTTTGTCTGGAGGAGAAGTTACTACGATTAGAGAAGATTTAAATTATTTTTTGGAAGTTTTGACAGATAGAAAGCATCATTTGGAAAAGGCAGATCGTTTTTCGGTTTTTTCTGTTGAGGTGCAAACCAATGGGTCGTGGGCTACTGGTATTCATAGGGCGAGAGAGGTTTTGACTGATTTGAGAAATCGAGGAGTTGATGTTGTTGATGTTGCGTCGAATAGTAGATATCATAAAGAGGCTGGGATGGATGTGGAAAGATTTCATAATTTAAGAGCGGGAAATCGTTATTTGGGTGTGGACCTTTATATTCCTAAGGGTTTTAATGAAAAATCTGCAGAGTCATATTTTCCCATGGGAAGGGCGAAGAATTTTGATGTTGCTTTTGAGGATTTGGAAATTGGATATGGCAGGATTCCATGTCGTGATGCAGTTTCTTTAAAGAGGAATCAATCTGATTTAAATTTAGATACCGAAGGGAATGTGTATAGTTGTTGTTTTAGGCAATTTAAATTGGACGGGAATTTGATAGAAGAACCTTTGGAAAAAATTATTAATAGATATTTGGATGGTGGTGATTTTGATTTGATTAATAGACGTGGAATTAGTGCTTTGGCTGAAAAAAGAGGTGTTCCTGGAGATGTTGTTCGTGATGTTGTTTGTAGGCAAGGGGAGTGTGCTTTGTGTTTTAGAGTTTTTGGAGAGAGCGGAGATATGAGAGTTGGGAAGGATGAGGTTGTGGCTTAGTTATGCGTGAACCAGAATTCTAGTTTTTCTTTTTCTTTTTTGTATAATTTGCAGAAGCCGAATCTTTCGAATTGGATGACGGTTCCTACTTTTAATTTTTCGAGTGCGTATTCTCCTAGTCCTGTTTTTATTGTTCCATCTGGCATTTTGATTTCTACGTTGATGTTATTTGGTGATGCTGGTAGCCAGTGAAGGAATTTTGTTTTTCCGGTTGGTTCTTCGGAGATGAAAGAAAAGTCTCGAGGTTTAATTCCTATTCTTTCTGATTTGAAAGTCAAGAGGTGCATTAGGCGGTAGTCTTGGTCGTCTAGTAAATTGAAATCGTCTTCGGAGATTAGGAAGTCCCCAGTTGTTTTTGTGTTTTTGTTTCCGAGTGTGTTGTTTGGGTGAAGTGGGATTTTTCCTTCTAGGTGAGGGCAACCTTTGATTGTTATTTTGGTAGGATTTTCTACGAAGAAATATCTTGGGACTTCGCCTAGAAGTTTTTTATTTAGTGTGTAGAGGGTTTCGACTGGTGTTGTGATGTTTGCTTTTTTTATTCCGAGTGAAAGTATGAACTCTCTAACTGCTTCTGGTTTTATTCCTCTGTCTCGAAGGGATTGCATTGACCATGTTCGAGGATCGTTGTGTCCGACGTATTCTCCTGATAGGATTTTTTTTGCGCTTCCTGATTTTGATATTTTTACTCCGGATATTTCTAGTTGTCCGTTGTAAAATGATTCGGGGTTTTCCCAATTGAAGATTCCTCTTATGAAATCTTGGACTCGGGTTGACATGTGGTGGTCGGTTCCCCTTAAGATGTGAGTTGAGCCGAAGATGTGGTCATCTATTCCCCACGAAAATTCCATTGATGGGTAGACTCTGAATTTGTTTTTTGTTTTTGGGTGAGGGATGTCTGAGATTTTGAACATGACTCGGTCTCGGAAGGCTGGGTCTGGGTCTTGCATTGAAGTTTTTAGTCTTGCTGACATTGAGCCCATTGGAGAAGTAAACATTTCTTTCCATCTTTTTAGTTGGATTTCTGGAGAGAATTCTCGACAAGCACAGGCAATTCCTTTTGCTTTTAGATCTTGCATTGTTTCTTGTGAGCAATGGCAGACGTAGAGATAGCCTTTTTTTAGGAGCTCTTCGGCGTATTCGTAATATTTTTCTGTTCGGTCTGATTTGTATAATATTTTTTTGTCGTAGGAAATTTTTAGCCAGTCAAGTCCTTCTTTGATTAGAGCATAGGCTTCTGGATCTATCATTTTGTTTGCTGAACCTATTGTGTCGTCGAAGAATAGGATTAGTTTTCCTTTGTACATTTTGGTATACTCATCGTTTAGGATGACGTTTCTTGCGTTTCCGATATGGAGAGGTCCTGATGGGAAGGGGGCTAGTCTCATTATGACTTTTCCTTCTTCGGCGTTTTCTAATTCTTTTAGTCCTTCTCTAATTTCTCTTTTCGAAGTTTTGATTGGTAATTTTTCGAATTCTTTTTGTTGTTGTTCGGGGGACATTTCGTTTACGGATTTTAGGACTTCGATAATTTTTGGCATTACGTTTTTGATTTCAGATTTTTCTAGTCCTTCTGCGAAGAGACCGGCTAGGACTGAGCCTTGATTTGCTTTGCCGTTGTGTTTGATTGCGTTTTCTAGGGCATAGGCTTTTATTATTTCACTAGTTATTTCTGTCATTATATGTTTAAGGGGGTTTCTAGAGTTTTAAATGTTGCTTGGGCCTTGAGTGCTGGGTAATATTAGCACACGGATTCTCACGGATTGAATTTTGGGTTTGAGTTGTTGGATTACCAGCCGATTGGGTTTGAGTTGTTGGATTGGTTGATGTCTAGTTTTTTTTCTAGGAGTTCGATTCTTTGTTCTAGTTTGTAGATTTTATTGTCGAGGTTTGCCATTTTTGTGTCGACTTCTCGTTTGTTGTAGTTGTCTGATGAATCGTGAGTCGTGAGTTGTGAATCGTGAGGTGGAGTATTTGTGAAACCGAAGAAGTCTGCGTTGGATTTTGGTTTGTTAAATTCTACGAATCCTTCTTTAGTTGTTGGGACGGTTATTTCTTTTTTTGGTAGTTTGACTACGCCGCGTTTTTCTAGTTGTCGGACGTCTATCATTTTATTTCTGTTTTTATTTCTGTTGAATAACATGATTAGAAGAAGATGCCGTAGTATTAAAATATTTGGGGTTAAGATTTATATATTCGGTATTCTTTTCGGTTGTATGGATTTAAGAGAGGCGATTGGCAAGGTTATGATGGACGTGCATCGGACTGGTGGGCTGGCTGGGATGGGAATGGATGAAAAGGGGAAGGTTTCTTCACATGTTTTGAGTTTTGATTCGCAACAGAATCAGTTGGAGCCGATTTATTATTGGATTTTGGATTTTGCGGCGCAGATTGGCTGGGGAGGGATGCAGAAGACGATTGATAATTTTATGGCGAGTCCTGGTTCGGGGCAGTTTAGTGAGATGAATATGAAGGCGACGAAGATGCAGGAAGAGGGGATGAAGATTCTTGGTGGAATGAATCAGATTGTGAAGTCGATTTTGAATTTGATTTATGATTTGAAGGAGTTTGAGCTCCGGCTTGCGAGTTATGATGCTTATAATTCTAAGGACAAGAAGGAAGAGGGGACGCTTGCTTTGAAACAGATTTGGTTGGATAATGTTGACATGAAGAAGGGACGTGGGGCGATTCATTCGATGGCTTCGGCGGAGATGGGATTTTCGACTTTGCGTGAGGCTTTTATGATGGCGAATTCGGTTGAAGATGTGAAGAAGATGAATAGGGAGGATATTAAGAATGGCGGGGCTGGTTTGATTAATGATTCTGTGATGAGGATTTTGATTCCGCGAATTGAAGAGTTTAATCAGTGGGTTAAGTATAGTGAATCCGAGCTTCGGAAGAGATTTAGTATCGAGAAGAATTATCTGAAGTCGCAGGTTGAGACAGTGAAACTTTATTCGGCTTGGATGAAGCCTTATTTGGAAGCGGCGGAGAAGCTTAGGCAACAGGGTTTTGAAAAAGATGCGGCTCTTGTTAATGCGTTTTCTACTTCGATGTTTGAGTTGCAATTGTTCGGCGCGAAGAAGGTGGATATTCCTAATAGTTATAATGCTCGTAGGAGATATAATAAGGTGATTATTATTACGATGAAATATCGTGGGCATGTTTCGCAGAGGGTGACGCAGAAAGGTGATTATGGTTTTGGTCAGGGTGGAGTAGTGGACATTTGGTTTGATTCTTATGCTTTAAATGATGAGGAGTTGGCGGCGGCGAAGAAACTTTGTGATAAAAGTGATTTGGAAAAGAGTATGGAATTTTCGATGGATGTTGCTGGGGATGCGTTGAAAGAGTTGAAAAGTGATTTGGATTATTTTTTGAAGAGTCCGGAGGAGAGGGAGAGGATTGATTTTGAGACGAAGAAGAAGCAGTTGGAAAATGGTAAGGGAAATGATTTGGACATTAATCCTTTTAGTGCTTTGTTTGGAACATTTTTTTCGAAGAAGAAGGATGCGAAGAAGGGCGGGGTTGTTTTTGTTGAGGCTAAAGACATTAAGGGGGATAATTTTTTTGAGAAGAAGATGAGGGCGGATGCGATTAGTGGAGCTGCCTCTACGCTTTATACGATTTATGATGTCTACAAGAAGGCGCATAGGATGGCTTCGGCTCCTGGGGTTGGGTTTGACAATATTGATTCGGATGCGGTTGAGGGGTTGGCGGATGGTGGGTCGGTTGGATTCTTTGATGCTTTTAAGAAGGAATGAGGATGGGGCGCAAGATTGTTAAATATTGATTTTGTTTTGGCTGCATGAGTGTTAAGGAGAATAAGGATTTAAGAGATGAGGCTAAGGGGGATGATGTGGCTGGGGCTGACGATGAGGAAGTTTGGGGTGAGAGGGATTTTTTTGAGGGAGAGGATTTTGGTGAGGAGGATTTAGAAGAAGAGAAGAAGGAAGATTTTTCGATTGGAGATACGATGCTTGCGCGTGGGAGTGCGAAGGAAGTTTGGGGAGGTCGTGGTTTAGAGGAGGAGCTTGAGGGTGAGGAATTTGAATCTGCTTTTGGTAGAGATGATTTTGAAGAGGACGAGGAGGAGTTTGGCGGGGCTGGTTTTTTTTATGAAGCTGCTGAATCGGGTGGTGGGGATTTGTATGGCGGGAGTGTTGGTGGTAAGAATTTATATGGAGGTGTCGCTAGTGGTGCTAATTTGTATGGGACTGGAAGTGGGATTGATTTGTATGGGGCTACTGGGAAGAAGGGGAGTGATTCGGTGAGTTTGTATAATAATGCTGGGAAAGGTGTTTCGGAAAGTTCTTTGTATAATACTGGGGGGCAGAAGAAGAAAGGCGAGAAGAGAAGAGAAAAAAAGTCTTCGTTGGAAAGTGGGGTTAGTGGTTCTCGCCCGCGTCGAAGTAAGGGGCTTTCTATGATTTAGGTTCTGCCTTAAGTTCTTGTATATAATCTTTAAAGAAAAGTATGGGCGTAAGGTTTTTGGGATGGGTTTTGTTTGTTGGGGTTGGGGTGTTGTTTTGGGAGTGAGTTGTTTGTTATTTGGCCGCGAATTTACGCGAATGCGCGCGAATTTTTTTGGCTACAAGAAAGTTAATTTTGTTTGTATGATGTACCTGCTGACGTGGGTCGGGGTTCGGGGTTAGCTGTTGGTTGTTAGTCGTTGGTTGTTAGTCGTTGGTTGTTAGTGGGTTGCTAATGTCGGCATATGGATTTTCACGGATTGGGTTTTTGGGTGAGGAAAAATTTAGCCACAGATTTCGCAGATTTGCACAGATTTTTGTTTTGGGGTGTGGTTGTTAATATTGGCACGGATTTCACGGATTATACGGATTGGATTTAGGTAATGTTTTGGGACGGCAATGTGAAGAAGGGGAAGTGGGCAATGGGCAGTATTTTGGGAGGCAATGGGTTTGGGGAGTGGTTATTAAAATTTCGCACACGGATTTTCATTTTGTGAGGTTGGAGATTGGGGCCTGGTTAGGTTGTCCGAAGGGGATTAACTTGCAAACATAAAACTGAAAATTAGTTGAAAAGAAAAGTATCAATGTTGTTTTGAAAAGACGATTTCTTTTATATTTGAGAAGCAGAGTTATGTGAAAAAACTAGAATTAGGTTGGTGTATGATTTTTATAGTTTGGCCCGAAGACTGGAATGTTTTGGAATTGAGTAGGTTAAGGTTGATTCTTTTTTTATTTCGGTTTTTATAATTTTGCTACTCTATTTTCTAAATCTTTTTTTATTTTTGCAATTTGCGGGACAGGTGACCCAACCGCTACCCGGCCGTTACAGTAAGAGCCCGCCAAATGAGGGCCGCTCGAGCTCGCGCCTAGGTAGCTATTGGAAAAGACTCTAGCCACGCCAGCAGATCTTTTCCAGATTTGTTTATCTCCTAACTTGTTTGGGATTGGGATACCTTGGGCGTCATAAAGAGTAAAAGTTTCTATTTCTTCTCTTCTTCCGTATGCTGAGGCTACAATTAGACTAACATCATCTTTTATCTCTGGCATGAATCCATAGCTTGAACCTTGGTCTTGTCTTAATTCTAGATTTGTTAGAGATATTACTATTGGCTCTTCTTGAGTTGGGGTTATTCCTCTTTTCTTTATTTGATCGTATAGACTTTGCGAAAAAGGGCTGTCTGTTGTTCTTATAATTATTCCTGTATCTTGATATGTCCCACTAAATGCTTTTTGGTTTTCATTGTGTGCTCTTGCGAATTCAGATATCGATAAAAGATGTTCTCCTTCTGGGAACATATTGTTTTGATTCATTAGAATTGGGATTATGGAGTTGGACCCTATCAATGTTCCTTCTTTGTCAAAATAAAATTTTTCTACTCCTGCTTTTGCTAGTGCTTGTGGGCTGTATTTTTCTGTTAGTTGCGGGAATGCTTCTAACAATGTTTTTTTTGTGTGTTCTGGTATATTATAAAATCCGAAAGACTGCTTTGGAACTTCTATTAAATTTGCTTCTCCTAGTTGTTTCATGTTTTGAGATAGGGAATACTTAATTTATAAACTTTTTTATTGTTGTCTTTTTTAAGTGATAATTTTTTGGAAGAAGATTGAGGCTTTTTTGATTTAGAAAATTAGATAAAGTTTAGATTCTTGTGATTTGTATGTCTGATGAGGATATATTGGAGGAGGTGACTGAAGAGATTGTGAGCGAGGATGCTGAGGTGGGTGTTTTTGAAGATTTGGATTTGCCGCGGATTGTCGTTGAGAAGGATTCTATTATTGTTTTCGAAGAGGATTGGGTCGAGAGAAATGTTGATGCTTTGCTTGGCGATGGGAATGATGAAGAAGATGATGCCAATGAGATTTTGGAAAGGATTGCTTTTCTGCCTGAGAGGAAGATTGCTAGGGAAGACAGGAAGGATGTTAGTGAGTTAGAGGAGGTTGTTGGTTTTTCGGAGAAGAGGAGTGACGGTTATCGGGTTAGTGAAGTGAAGGATTCTTATGATTTGGGAAAGTATGAGGGGATTGGAGGCGGAGATAAGATTGAAGATGTTAGTTATGTTAAGGTTGAGGTTGAGGTGGAAAGGGTTGAAGATAGGTGGGGGAAGAGGTCGATGCTTGAGGTTGCTGGATTTCGGGATGAGGAGGCAGAGAAGAAGAGGAAGGAGAAGCGGGAGGCTAGCTATTAGCCGTTAGCTATTAGGGATTGTGAGAAGTTTTATATAATAAGTTGGATTATGTTTTGTAGGTGATTGATGGTGACGAGTTATGAGGGTTTTTATGGCGGTGGCTTTTCTGCGCTTAGTCCTGATTATGGTAATTTGACTGGGTATCGAATGAGTGCTGCGAATTTGGGTTTTCCTGGTTCGCCGCAGAGTGCTAATCAGGTGCAGGATGTTATTAATGCGATTAAGCATGGGACGAAGACTTTTGAAGTGACGATGCTTCAGCCTGATGTTGGAGAGAGTATTCCGCGACAGCATTTCGAGGAGATGAGGGCTTTGATGAAGTTGACTGGGGTTAAGCCGTCGGTGCATGGTCCGTTAATTGATGCGGCTGGATTTGGGGAGAGGGGTTGGGAGCCTGGTGCTCGAGAAGATGGAGAGAGGAGAATGTTTGCTGCGATTGAGAAGGCTCAAATTTTGGATCCGAGTGGGAATTTGCCGTTTGTTATTCATGCTGCTAATGGGGCGCCTGGGACGGAGTGGAGACCTGGGGACGAGAAGAAGGGTGAAGGGAAATATGTTATGGAGAGAGGTGTTGCTATTAATCAGGAAACTGGGCAGGCTGTTTCTATTAAGAGAGAGTTTAAGATTCGGCCGGAACATCCGGAGTTGTTTGAGAGAGGAGGAAAGGTTGCAAGAGATGATAAAGGTAAGCCTATCTGGAATAAAGATATGAGTTTGAAGTATGATTTTATAGAAGGGGAAAAGGGGTTGTTGTATGATGCCGAGGGTTCTATTGGGAGTATTAATGAAGGTGAATGGGCGAATAAGTTGACTGAGGTTGCGCAGATGAGTAAGCATGTTGAAGAAATTATGGGGGCTGCGCCGATTTATTTTAGAGATAATTATGTTAATGCTGTTGTTTCTAGTGATGGGAAAAAAATTTTTGAGATGGGTGAAGATGGGAAGTTTAAGAAAGAATTGGAATTTAAGGATGAGCAGAGGGTTCAATATGAACAGATGCAGAAGGCGGATGTTTTTATGCAGAATGCAGAGTTGTCTTTTGCTGGGGCTTTTGGTCAGGCGTATAAATATGGAACCGAGGAACAGAAGAAGGCATTGAAAGAATTGGCCGAAGGATATGTTAAGAGCTCTGCGGTTGGCGGATATTTTAAAGTTGGAGATGAGGTTGTCACTAGTGTTCTGGCACCTCTCCAAAAACATCATAATCTTAGTCAGTCTTTTAAGAAGTTGCAGGAAATAACTGACAGGAAGGCGCCGGAATTGTTTAAATCTGGTGAGGCTTTTGCCATGGAGAAGGCGGCGGAGACTTTTGGAAATTTGGCTGCGAAGAGTTGGGATAATTGGAAGGAGAAGGCTCCGGTTTTGGCTGTTGAGAATATGATGATTGGGCAGTATGCGTTTGCGAGGGCTGAGGACATGAGGGAATTAATTGGGAAGTCTAGAGATAATTTTACTAAGCAGTTGATTGAAAGGGGCGTTGATGAGAAGAAGGCTGCGAAATTGGCTAAGGATAAGCTTGGGGTGACCTGGGATGTTGGGCATTTGAATTTAATGAGGAAGAAAGGATTTACTACGGAGGATATTGTTGAGCAGACTAAGATTATTTCTGGGACGGACAAGAAGGGAGGAGATAAGTCTATGGTTAAGCATATTCATTTGACGGATAATTTTGGTTATGCTGATACGCATTTGGTTCCTGGAATGGGAAATGTTCCGGTTAAGGCGATTTTGGAGGAGCTAGAAAAGACTGGGCGATTTGATGAGATGAGGAAGATTACTGAGGCTGGTGGAATGATTCAGCATTTTAAGAAGTTGCCGCATTCTATGACTCTTGCTGCTTTTGGCTCTGGGATTTATGGGATGAAAAATGGTCCGACTTGGGGTGCGGCTATGGATATGCAAGGGAGTTATTTTGGTGGTTATGGGAATTTGAATCCACAGATACATCATTCTTATTTTGGGGCTGGGTTTACGACGATGCCAGTTGAGCTTGGGGGGCAACAGGTTGGTGGGGGCTCAAGATTTGGTGGGACGCCGATGGCGTGAATCTTGAGAGAAATTAGACTTTAGAAATTAGATGACTTGGCGGAGGATTTATAAGTTTTGGGAAGTTGGTGTTTTTATAGTTAGGGAGTTTAAGCGGTTGGATTAAGGAGGAGTTTTAGAAACTGTTAGGAGTGAGTGAAATTAGCCGCAGATTACACAGATTCTCGCAGATTATGTGAATTGATATGGGGTTTGTTAGTTATGTTTTGAGATGGGTAGTTTAATTTTTGGCTAGTTATGTATTAACTATTAAGTAGTTAATTGTAGAAAGATTTATAAGGTTTTATTTTTTGTTTTATGAATGGGATTAGGAATTTCATTATCGCAAGGATTAGAAATGAGTCAGAGCTTGTGCCTGTCGCAGACTATTGATTTTGCTAGACTTATGTCGATACCAGACGAAGTTTTGAGAACTGTAGTTGGGGCTGTGTCTTATAACCCTGATATGATAGAGTCCAAAATAGTTTCGCAAAAAGAGGGCGGTTCTTCTGGATTTTTTGATGCTTCCACTAAGGTTAAAACAATTTATGGCTCGCTGATTCCCTCTAAAGGGGATTCTGAATATACTAAGTGTGGGACGATAATGACTCCTGACTTGAGAGGGCTAGAGGGCTGTTTGGGGAATTATAATACCATGGTTAGTGCCGACGTTACTTATGTTGGCAGAAAAGAAGCTAAGCCTGAGTTGATTCTTTCTGATCATTTGAAGGGTTCTATGAGATTGAGTATTATGCCATTAGACTCTTCTATTTATCCTGAGACGTCTAGACTTTTAGACAGGTTGATGTCTTTTGATTCTTGGAAGAGAGACATTCTTATGAAAGCTTATGTTGTAATCGGTGGTAAGCAGAGAGAATATATGGAGGAATTTGATAAGGCTAAATTTAATATATTTAATCAGGGAGATCTTGCAAATGAGCTTGATATTGATCACAGTACAGTTAGCAGACTTATATCAAATAGATGGGCTGAAATTAGGAATATTTCTGGAGGTCAACAGTTTTTGTATATCAAAGACCTTCTTCCTACTAAGGATGATTTGAAGAGGTATATTTCTTTTAAGAAACTGAATGGTATTATGCGTGAAGAATTTGACTTAGGTCAAGCATATAGCGATAGAGAAATTTGTGAGGAAAATGCTGGTTTGGCTAGGAGAACTATTACTAAGTATAGGGATATGAATGGTATTCCTGGAGGCCCTGAAAGAAATTTGGTTTATAAAAACGGAAGCAGAAAGGAAGCTTTTGTTTTTGAGTAAGGTTATTAACTAGGAATGATTTTTAATTATAGTTTTTGGTACCATATAGTCATATTTATAAAATATAGTTACTGTGTATAGGTAAAAGATGGTGAAGAAGGTTGTTGAAAAGGCTGGTGCTGTTGGTAAGGCTGCGCCGAAAAAAGTTGATTTGCCTACGATGAAGATTGCTGGCGAGCGTGAGATTGCACAGGACTTTGCGATGAAGACTTATGAGAAGTTTGACCAGATGATTAAGTCGGTTGTTTTGTTTGGTTCGTCAGCTAAGAGAATTGCAGTTCCTGGTTCAGATATTGATGTGATTATTATTATTGATGATGTTTCTATTCGGTGGGATGAGGAATTGATTGCTTGGTATCGTGAGGAATTGGGTAAGATTATTGTCGCGAATCCTTATCGGAAGGCGCTTCATGTTAATTCTGTGAAGTTGTCTACGTGGTGGGATGATATGATGAGGGGGGATCCTGTTGTGATTAATGTTTTGAGATATGGGGATGCGTTGATTGATTTTGGTGGGTTCTTTTCTCCGCTTCGGATTTTGCTTAAGGAAGGAAAGATTCGTCCGACGCCTGAATCGATTTATACGCTTTTGCAGAGGGCGCCTGGACATATGACGCGAGCTCGACAGTCGATGGTTGCTGTGCTTGATGGGCTTTATTGGACTATGGTTGACTCGGCCCATGCGGCTTTGATTAGTGCGGGTGTGATGCCTGCTAGTCCTGAAGAGATTGGGAATGTTTTGATGAAGGCTTTTGTTGATAAAAAGATTTTGAATAAGAAATATGTTAAGTATTATGAGGAAGTTCATGAGGCGACGAAGGCGATTGCGCATGGGGAGAGGACTAGGGTTAAAGGGAAAGATTTGGATGAGTGGTTCGAGATGACGGATGATTTTTTGGGGGAGATGGCTCGGTTGGTTGATGTTAGTATCGAGATGAATGCTAAGAGGTAGCTGGCTCTTGTCTTGGGTGGCGGTTTGTGGTGTGAGAATTATTTGTTCACGGACTAGCACGGATTCTCACGGATTTTTTGGAAGATATTTTGATAATGTGCTGGAGTGGTAACTAGCTGTTAGCTATTAGCTGTTAGAGATTAGAAATATTACGTGTGGACTAACGAGGCTTATTGATATCTTTGAGATAACTGGTGAGATAGGTATTAGATGTTAGAGATTTCTTAAGGGTTATTTGCTTTTTCTTCTAATGTCTTAATTGCTGTCCCTACTATAGTTCCCTTTAACTTATTTGTATCTTGTAGCTTGCTTCCTTTTTCTCTTACTGCAGTTATTCTATTATTAATACCTGCAAAGTAGGCTGCTTTTTGTTCTGAGTCGAATGAGGAAGGCATGTTCTTTCCTAATTTTTCTCCTTCTTCTTTTATGATTTCTATTTCTTTTTCGATAGCGTTTTCTGCTGATTTTGCATGGGTGTAAGTTTCAACTACGAATTTTTTTGATCCATATTCTTCAATTGCTGCGAATGCATTATTTTGTGCGCTTCTTTTGTCTATTTCACAGACTTTGTCGGAGTGTCTTCCCACTACTCCTTTCATATAATCTGGAGCTTTGGATATTATTTCTTTTATGTATGCTTCTTGATTTGTTTCTATTGTTTGTATTATTTTTTTTGCTGTGGACACGGCTTTCCTTGGGGTTTCATAATTTTTTATAGAGCTTATTTCTTCTGGACAGAAATTGTATCCGATAAGAACTTGGATTTTTTTCTCTATTTCTCCTGTTATTGGTGCGATGTGATGTTCTGTATAGTCACCCCATCTTTCGTTTAGTTCCTCTCCAATTTGTGCATATGTTAAGCTTACTTTTTCATCGGAGATTCCTTTTGTTGGTTCTCCTGTTAGCTCTCTGTATTCATTAAGACCTTCTTTAGTGTTCGTGTTTATCTTCGAGAATCTTTCGATGTATTTTGATGCTCCTGCAAGTACACCAGATTCATATTTGGGGTTAGCTCCTGGTTTCCCGGGAGTTTTTGCTATTGCCTCAAGTGTTTGTTTGAAATTTTTCATAAATAATCTATGTTATTTTAGTATATAAAGTTTTCTATTGTGTTGTGTCTTAGAAGGAGTAACAAATTTACTGAAAATGTTTCTTTTTATTCTTCTTTTATGTTTTCTATTTCTTCGATTGGTTCTGGGTTTAATGAATTTTGTTTTGAAATTTCTTCTTCTTTTTGGAATTCTTCTAATTCTTTTTTTATTTCCTCTTTGTTGTTTATTGGCTCTATGGCGGAATTTATTTCTAGTTTTTGAATTAATCTGGAAACTTCATGTGCAGATTCGGTGTTTATGGATATTGAGTCGATCCCACATTTGATTAGGAATTCTATCATTTTTGGATTTGAGGTTATTTGCCCGCAGATTGAGGTTTCTACTTCTTGTTTCTTGCATTCTCTGATTACGCGGGAAATTTGTTTTAGGACTGCCCAGCAGGTTTCGTCGTATAGGTTTTGGACATCTTCGTTTTCTTTGTCTATTGCTAGGGTGTATTGTGTTAGGTTGCTTGTTTCAAATGAGATGAAGTCTATTCCAATTTCGCAGATGTCTTTGATTAGGATTGCGGCGGCGGGTGTTTCAATCATTATGCCGAATGCTACGTTTTCCATTTTTAATTCTTCGAAAATTGTTTTTGCTTGTTTTACTTCTTCTATCGAAATTATTTGTGGGAATATCACTCCGAATTTGTGACCTTTGTCGGCTAATTCTTTTATAACTTGTAATTCTGTTTTTAGGATTTTAGGATGTTTTAGTGAGAATCTTATTCCGTGGTTTCCGAGCATTGGATTTTTTTCTGATTCTTTTGGCGCGCCTATTAGATTTGGATATTCGTCGTTTCGAATGCTTGATGTTCTTACCCAGATTGGTTTTCCGATGAAAATGTCTGCTATCCCTTCTAATTCTTCTTTTAGTATTTTTTTGTAATCTTCTAATTTGTTTTCTTTCTCGTAGAAGAGTGGATGTTTCCCTGAGGTTGTGATTAGTTTTTCCAATTTTACGAGTCCTACTCCGTTAGCTTTTGCTTTGGCTGCTTGAGAGGCGAATTGTGGGAGGTCGATTATGACTTTGATTTGTGTTTTTGTTGGGACGATTGGCAGGATTTCTGTTGAGGCTGGCATCTCTTGTGTTATTACTTGTCTTGTGAATTCTATTTCTGGTTCGGATGATTTTTCTTTTAGTATTGTGATGGGTTTTGTTTGTAGAATGTAGATTGTGTTGTCTTCAATTGAGAATTCTATTTCTTGTGGTGCGTTGTAATGTTGCTCTAGTTTCAGTGCGTATTCTGCTAGTTGTTTTAGCTCATGGGTTTTTAGAACTTTTTCGGTTGATTTTTCTGGAGTTAGTGTTACGGTTTTTGTTTGTCCTGATGATGTTCTTACTATTGCTAGTTTTTTGTCTGCGATTTGTTCTTCTAGAATTTCGAAATTTTTGCTTAGGGTATATTGGTCCGGGTTGATTGTTTTTGAAATTATTCCTTCGCTTTGTCCGAAGATTGCTTCGATTAGAATTTCATCTTCGTTTTTAAGTGGATTTTTAGAAAACATTACTCCTGATTTGTTGGAGTTAATCATTTTTTGTACTATTATTGCGATTTTTACTAGGCCGTCAAGGCCTTTCTTTTTTCGGTAGTAGATTGATTGGGCTTTGAAAGTTGAGGCGAAGCATTCTTTGATTTTTTTTAAGAGTTCTTGATTGCCTTTGATGTTTATGAAAGAGGATTGTTGTTCCGCGAATGAGTCGTCGTTTGGATTCTCTGAGAGGTTTGAGCTTCTGACTGAGACGAATATTGGTTCTCGTGCGGTTCTTAGGATTGCGAGGGCGCCTGGGGATTTTTCTAGTCCGCCTAGGTCTACGTTGAAGTTGTCGTATGCTTCTAGGATTTCGGATTCTAGGATTGGGGACATTTTGGTGTTTGTGATTAGGGCTATTATTTCTTGGGATTTTTCTTGTAGGTCGTTTGTGTCGTCTATTTTGATTTTATTAAGGATGTCTTTTATTGGTTGTTCGAGTTTGGACTGTTTTAAGAAGAAGGAGAAGCTTTCAGTTGTAATTACGAAGGCTTGAGGAACTGGGAATTTTGCGTTGTACATTTCGCCGAGATTTGCTGCTTTTTCTCCTGCGAGTGAGATGTCGGATTTGTGGAGATCGGATAACCAGGCTATGAATTTTTCACCGCTCATGTGAGTTGGAGATGTTTATTCTATATAAATGTTTAGACAATGTTTGAGTGGAATATGTTGGTTTGGGAAATAAAAAATATTTGTGTTATGGATTGTATGAAGGATGATGGGATTGAATCTAGCTTTTGGCTTTTGGCTTTTAGTTGTTAGTTGGATGTTTTGGGGTGGGTGTTAATTATTGGCACACGGATTCATACGGATTCATACGGATTTTTGTTTTGGGAATTGTGTGGATTTGGTTTATGATGGGGGAAAATTTTAGCCACGGATTACGCAGATTACACGGAGGGTGATGAGAATGGTGTAGGATGTTTGTGTTTGTGGAATATGTTGGTTTGACCAAAAAAAAGTTTTTTTGAGGGATGACGACGGAAACTGGTATTTTGTTTTCGTCGTCATCTTCTCAGTCAAGGGTTAATATCAATGGATGTTGTCAGCCGCAACGGTCATGGTTCCGATGCCGATTCCTGTCCACCATCCGGCCTGTGTCGCATGTAACGCTGAGCTGCTCGGGGCCACTATACTGCTTACGGCAAGACCTGTCCCTACGCCGTTTCTGATGGCATGGCTAATCGGGTTGGACTCAATGGCAGTATTCATCTTACCGGTATCGGTAATGGTTCCGGTTTCAATCCCTGCAATTCCTGCTCCCAGTTCTTCAACGCCTTCAATGGGGCCTCTGGTGATATCACCGATTTCAAGAATGGATTTTTCTCCTGCAACAATCAGTACGGGAGTTTCTACGACATGGTAAACGGTTCCGGCCACTGCTTTAAAGAAGCCTGTGATTGGGTTTGCTGCCATAGTCCATGCATTTGCTGTACTGAGCGTTGTAACGAAAAGTGCGAGTGCCATCATCGTAATGACTGTCAATTTTTTCATGGGTTTCTCCTTTG
Source organism: Candidatus Pacearchaeota archaeon (assembly GCA_018303845.1). Classification (GTDB taxonomy): domain Archaea; phylum Nanobdellota; class Nanobdellia; order Pacearchaeales; family GW2011-AR1; genus JAGVXH01. The sequence continues at coordinate 232,547 of JAGVXH010000003.1, read as the reverse complement.
AGTTTTCAAATTAAAATCAGTTGGTTTTTGGTTTTCCGCAACTTTTATTTTATTTACCTCCTTTCAATCAAAAAACATAGAATTCTCTAGAGAAGTTTTGAAATTCCTAACAGATAGTGATAGGTTTTTCTTTTCCGCTGTTTCTGGAGAGTTTCTATTGGTAGTTTCTTGATTTGTTTTTGTTGCGGGGTTAATGTAAATTATTTTTTGTTGTTAAAATTGCTTTATATTCTTTTTGATGACAAAGAATATAAGCGGATTTGTTTTGGAAGTGGGATGCCAAGGATTTCGAAGGAGAAGGTGGAGAAGATATCGGAGCAGATTTTGTCTTATTTGTATTCGGTTTTTCCTAAGCTTGTTTTTACGGTTGATGTGGCACGGGAAATTGCGAGGGATGAGGAGTTTGTGAAGAGGTTGCTTATTGGTCTTGAAGGGAAGGGGTTGGTTGTGAGGGTTGGGAAGAATTCTAAGGGGACGGATTATTTGGCGCGGATTAGATGGAGGATTTCGAATAGGGCGCATGCTATCTACGCTGCGGCGTAGATTCTAGATTCTAGAGATTAGAGATTAGACATTAGAGATTAGAAATTAGAAATTAGAAATTAGAAATTAGAAATTAGAGATTAGAAATTAGAGATTAGAAATTAGAGATTAGAAATTAGTTGATGGTTTGGGAAAAATTAAATAGGGTCGATTTTTGTTGTTGCCTATGGTAAGAGTTAATTGTCATGTGCATTCGAATGAGAGTGATGGGAGTCTTAGTCCGAGGGAGTTATTGGAGCGGGCGGTTGAGGAAGGATTGGGGTGCGTTTGTTTTACGGACCATTTTAGAATGCCGAAGGAAATTAGGGATTATGGGGAAGCACGGAAGCACGGGGACGATTATTATGATGAACTGGAAAAGTTGCGAGTTGAATTTGCTGGAAAGGTTGATGTTTTGATTGGGGTTGAATTGGATTGGGTTGATGGATATGAGGATTGGTTTTTGAGTGAGATGGGGGATAGGGATTATGATTTTATTTTGGGCGCGGTTCATTGGTTGAAGAATTTGGATGGTGATTTTAGTCGACCGCATTTTCCGACGGGAGGGATTGAAGAGTTTGGGGGAGAGAGGATTTTTATTGAGAATTATTTTGGCGAGATTAGGAAGATGATTGAGTTTGGTAGGATTGATTGTGTCGCGCATTTGGATGCGTTTCGGAAGAGACTTGAGGATAATGGGGTTTTATGTGAGGATTGGTATAAGGATTTGGTTGTGGATTTGTTGAGGCTGATGAAGGAGAGAGAGGTTGTTTTGGAAGTTAATTGTGCGGGATGGGAAGTTTTGGATGAGTGTTTTCCTCAGAGGTGGATTGTTGAGGAGGCTGTTAGGCTTGGAGTTGGTTTGACGATTGGGAATGATTTTCATAAGTTGAAGTTTGGGAGGCTAGATGAGGGGATTGATCGGGCAGTTGAGATGCTTAGAGAAGTTGGAGCTCAAGAGATTTTGGTTTTTCGGGGAAGGATTGGAGAGAGGATGAAGGTATGAGGGCAAGAAATTAGAGATTAGAAATTAGGTATTAGAGATTAGAGATTAGAAATTAGGTATTAGAGATTAGAGATTAGAAATTAGAAATTAGAAATTAGAAATTAGAGATTAGATGGGGGTTGGAATATGTGGGTTTGTCCAAAAAAAAGTTTGAAGTGGAGAATTGAGCCCCTGTGGAAGCGGGCTCTTTTTTTGGTGAAGTTAACTATCTTTGTATGGGATAGGGATTGAGAGTAAAAGGCGCCCCTCTTCATTTTTTAATAGGATGCCTATTTCTATATATTCTTCTTTTTCTAATGTTGGGAGTGGGATGGTGTATTCATGTTCTTCCTGTTTCCCGTTGTAGATTATTCCGATGAAGGATCCATTGAGAGTTTTATTTTCTTCGAAGAGGGTGATGTTCAATTGTATCGCGTGGTATGCTTTTTCGGGATTCTGGATGCGGAGTTTCAAAGAGAGACTTTTAGTTTCTTTTGGGATAATATGGGTTTTGAAAATATCTAGGAATTGATTCTCCTTTTTTGTTTCTTCTATTAAATATTGGACGTTGATTTTGGTTTCGGGGTTTTTTATTTCCCAAAAATGTTGTGCTGGTTTTTTTCCTGCGCAACTTGTTAAGATTAACATTAGTAAGAGTATTGCCATTCTTTTCATGGACATTCCTTTTAGAATTGGTTAGAATGTTTTTGGTTTGTGGACTTGGGCTCACAAGAACCCAAGTCCGATGGGTTAAACTTTTTCCCAAGAGAAAAGAATAGGGAGTGTAATAAATAGGAGCGCGGTCATTGTCCATGACCCTATGCATCCGAGGCAGGGGATGCTGTATTTTATTGCGGTGGGGATTAGCCAAAAGAGTAATGCGAAAGCTCCTGTGACCAATAGGATGTAGAGAGTTGTGAAGAATTTGTTGCTTGGGTTTTCTCCTAGCATGTATAAGGATATCCCCATTCCGCTGTAACCCAATATGCCTATTAGGCTCCATGGAATTCCGAAGAGCGTCGTTATTTCCTTTGGTGTTTCTGCTGGAATACAGATTATTGATATTGCTGAGAATAGTAGCCCGAAGACTGCCGGGACTAGTGCCAGGGGTATCATTGGTTTTTGTAACTGGAGGTTCATAATTTTCCTTTCTTGGTTGTTGGGTTTGGCCCTCGACATTTTGAAGAGGGCTTTTGTTTGCCAGCTTATGCCGCTACACTTACGCGGTATAGTTTAGTCACGTGTGCTATTGTCTTGGGACCGAATTTTTGAATCTCCAGCCAGTCTTCATAGGAGAGAGTCTTGGTTCCTTTTTTTTCCTTGATAAGCTTTATATGTTGCTGTTGCTCAACTCCTTTGACTTTTGCCGGAATTATGGCTATTGTCAGCCCGTTTTCCTCATAAGCGTCCCATAATACCTTTGATCTTTCTGAAAGAGGTTTTGTTCCGTCTTCCCATCGGCATCTCCCGGATTTTAAGATTGCCATGATTTCAAGGTATTCGTCTTTTGTTGCTAGATGTACGGGGCTTGTTGGTCTAATCGGTAGTCTCATTTGTTTTCCTTTTTTGTTTGGGGTTTTTTAGAAGGTGTTTGCGTAGCATTGTGCTATTGCAAGTATTGTCGTGATGAGTATTACTGCTTCATACGTTTTCATTTTTTCCTTTCATTGTTGGGCTATTTGCAATATTGTAAATAGCCAGTTTTTTTAGAGTTACTTCTAGAATTGTTTTTCTTTTGGAATAGGTATTCCTTTCTTATTCCTTTCTTATTCCGCATTTCTTGATATTTTTAAAAATTCGTAAATGAATTTTGTTGTTTTTGTTATTGGTTTTTGTTGCGGTTTTTGTTTTTTTATGAATGTGATAGATGAAAATTAAATTTTTTGTAATTTATTCTTCGTTTTCGGCGAGTCTGATTATTTTTTTCCAGCCTTTGTCGTATTTTACTTCTTTGATTTTAATTAAATTTTTTTCTTCTAGGGAATTTTTTGTTTCTGTTCCTTTTCTTGCGGATAGTCCGATTTCTTTGTAGATTCCAGTTGTTGATAGTGTGTGATTCGGATTGCTCTGTAGGTATTCCAAGAATTTTTGTTCGTCAGGAGACAAACTTTTATCTTTTGTTTCTTGTTTCTTGCTTTCTTTTGTTATTGCTTTTTTAGTTTCGTTTAGTTTGTTTATCGCAGCTTTAATGTCTGAAGTTTTGTAATTTCCTTGTTCTTTGGATTTTTCTAGGATGTCTTCGATTTGCTGAAGTGGAATACCTGCTTCTAGGTGGGCGACAATGTATTCATAGATTAAATTTTGACCTTCTGATAACTCTGTTTTTGGTTTTTGGTTTTTGGTTTTTGGTTCGACTTGTTCTGTGCTGTTATTTTTTTCTGAGAAGGGTTTTTCTTTTTTTATTGGTTTTTCTGGGTTTTCTATTTGCTTGTTGAATTCTGGGTCTACTTTGTTTTGGTAGTCTTTGCCTAGGAGAAAAGACTGCATTCTGGATTTGATTTCTTCGTTTGTTATGAAGGTTTCTCTTTCGTGACTGTATTGGACTTTGATTTGGAATGGTTGGTTGTACCTTTCGGATAGTTTTACGATTGCTGAGCCGACTGGCAGACTTGAGAAGTAGTGTTTGTAGTCTCTGAGTTGAGTTAGCTCGGAGATGTCGTAAATGTCTTGGGGTAGTTGTTGTTGGAAGGCTACGTGGCAAGCGGAGTTTCCTTTTACTGTATCGGAGATTTTTGAAATATGTTGGTCTAGGCAGATTAGGGATGTTCCGTATTCTCGCATTTCTCTGTATATCATGTCGGTGGTGGACTCGGATGCGAAGTTTGTTGGTTTTTTTAGGAAGATGTTATGGGCTTCGTCTACTATGATTGCATGGTCGAATCCATGTGAGGCTTGGTTTTGTCTAGCTTTTTTTAGTTTGAAGATGTAGGTTAGAAGGAATTCGCAGAAGACGGTTTTTTCGATTCCGCCTAGAGAGTTTAGCTCCATGATTACTTTTTTGTCTAGAAGTTCTTCTACTGATATTGCATTTGTGCCTTTGTAGTTTAGGGTTTTTCCGAATTCTCCGAATGTTAAAACGGTTGCAACTCTTAATGCGGATTCTATCCAGCCTGCTTCTCTTGTTTTGGATTTTTCTAGTTTTTCTTCGAGTCTCCATTTGATGTGGTTCCATGTTGGGTAGTTGTCTGAGCCATGGTAGATTCCCCATTCTTTGAAGGCTTCGTCTAGGGTTTCTAAGATTACTTTGTGGACTCCGAATGATGCCTGGAAAGATTCTGTTAAAAGGTCTGCTAGGACGTTTACCCATTCCTTTGGTGCGACGCCTTTTGGTGGGCAGTTGATATTTGTTTTGAAAAGGTTGGCGGTTGATTCGTCTCCTACGGTGAATACTATTAGGGATTTGTCTTTTAAGAGAAGAGGTCTGAAAGATTTTTTCCAGTCGAAAATTAGGTAGGGTTTTTTGTGCTGGTTTAAGCTTTCTATTATTTTGAATGCAAAGGTTGTTTTACCTGAGCCTGACATTCCTGTGACGCAGATGTGACGAGGCCAGTCTTGTTCTCGAAGTGTGAAAGGGCAGATTATTTTGTCGGCGTATACTATCTCTGCTAGGTTGTAGGTTCCGTTGATTAGTTCTTTTCTTGGTGGTTCTAGTAAGACGGATTTGTCTAGGAGTTGGATTAGATGTTTTTGGTATAATGTGTTTAGGAGATGTTCGATTTCTTCTCTTTCTTCTCGGCTATTTGCCATGGTATACTGGAAATATATCTCGTCGATTTTTTTTCCTAGAACAGGTCTAAGTTTGTTACAGATGTCTTCGGGGGTTAGGGGTTTTTCGTTCATTACATATCCTCCAGTGTGTTTAGAGATATATAGCCTGGGCATGCTGCATCGTATCCATTGCATTTGTAGCAACCTGTATCTTCAAATCCTTGGGTTCCTTTGTCCTCTAGTCCTCTTTTTCTTTCTTCTTCTCTTTGGCTTATAGCTCCTTCTAGATTAAGGCATAAATTTTTGTCTTCCATTATTCGTTTAGAATTCTTCCGAGCATGTCTGACCGGCTTTTCTTTTCGTTTAGTTCTTTGACGTTTTCACGAAATTCTTTTTTCAGAAGAGCTATGTCTCGCCAGCAGTTTACTTTTTCGTTAAGTTGAAGTTCTGAGATGTCTATTTGTTTTTTTCGAAGTTCAGATCTTTCTCTTGCAAATTCTGAGTCGCCTTCTCCTTCAGGTGCGTTTTCTATTAGGAATGTTTTGATATTGGCTTTCATGTTTTCGCCTTCTTTGATGAAGTGTTGGCTTAAGATATTCCTTTCTTTTATCATGCTTTCTAATTCTTTGATATTATTTTCTAGAGAATCTAATTTAGCTTTTCCGACGGCGTCTATATCTGAAGAGGTATTCCATGTATTTTTATCGTTTTCCATAGTGGAATATGTTATTTTTAGTATTTAAAGTTTTTGGTTTCGTATCTTTTTAGGAGTAACAGATTAGAGATTAGGATGTTTCTATTTCAGGACAAGGATGTCCCAGATTTCTTTCTTTTTAGAAAAAGAAATTTCTCTTCTGCCCAAATGGCATACCTCTGCTGAGGCAAAGTAGAAAAACTTATTTTGGAAAAGGGTGGAACTTTCTCTAGATGAGGACTAGGATGTCCCGGGAGATGAATTGGTCTTGGCGAGATTCTAGGATTGGCTGCATGTAGATTTTAAGCCCGGCTTTTTCGGTTATTTTTTGGGTATCTACGTGCAGGTTTCTGATTACGGGAAATGTTATTGCTATTTTGCTAGATGGTTTTTTGATTTTTTTTAGGTGTTTTAGGATTGGAATCATATAGGCTTCGAAGTTTTGGATGAGTTGTTTTGCTTGGTTGTCGGAGGGTTTTTTTGTAAGTAGTTTGCCTAGTGGGGTTTCGGTTGCGATTGCGTTAAATTGTAAATCTGGGGCTCTCCTAGAGTCTTCATTGATGATTGTGTATTTGGTTTGGATATTGTATTCTTGGGTTAGCCATCGAAGGTTTTTTTCGGCGTCTGTTGTTGCTTCTTTTTCTTTGTCTATTCCATGTACATTGATTTTTTTAATTAGGGCTTCTTGGAGAATTGAGCCGATGCCACAGAATGGGTCTAGGAGTTTGTCGTGAGGTTTTGCTCCGGAAAGGTTGATTAAGATTTTGGAGAGTCTTGGTGATATTGCTAGGGCTTCTCGTCGGATTGGTTTTTGCATGTCTCGTTTTTTGACTTCTGTTGGGTCGTAGGTTTGGGTTGAGGTTCCGAGGTAGATTATGCCGTCTTTTTCGTGGAGGAATATGTGGAAGTCGGCTTTTGGGTTTTTGCCCTTTTCTCCTCCTTGGAACTCTAGGAGTTTTTGCCCATGTTTTTGTGAGGCTTTTTTATGTTCTTTTTTGAATTTGTCTTGGAGGATTTGTGGGTCTAGATTGCCATGGATTGCGTATGAGAATTTGTCTGATGGGATTATTTCGTTTTGATTTAGGTGGTTTTTTAGTTTTTCCATTTCGCCTTCGAAGTTGATTTGCCCGAGATGTATGGTGCCGCCAAATTCTTGGATATTAAATCTTTCTCCTGCATTGACTTGGATTATTAGGAGGTTCTCATCGAATAAGATTTCTTCGTGGGTTCTGTTTCTTGCTTTTAGAAATTCAAGGATTTCTGTGCGGGATAGTTGTGGGTTTCTGCCAAGTACGAAGAAGAATTTTTGTTTTTCTTGATTATCGAGAGATTTGTTTGAGGAGACTGATTGATTTTGGGTTTTCATAAAGATAAGAATTGAAAGATGTTTATAGCATTATGCTTTCATCGGTGGCATGACGTTTGTTATGGAAGTTCTGCAAGTTATACGTGCCTTGGTTGATCTAATTAGTTTTCGTGCCATGGCTTCTGCTTTTGGTGTTTTCACTCCGATGATGTAGAGTGTTTGGTTTGGTTTTACCATAGCTGCTCGTCCCATTGTTTTACCAAAGGCTCGGCTCATACCTGTCTGCATACGATCAGCTCCTGCACCTGTAAGCATTTTGTTTTCTCTTAAGATGTGGTGGGGAAAAATTTTTACTTCTAAATAGAATTCTTTACCTACTTTGATTTGTAGGAAACGATTTAGATATTGACGGATTGCTTCTATTGAATTGTCTCGGATTTGGCATGTTTCTTGAGAAATCATGTGCAGTTGGACTGGATATTCTCCAGCTTCGAAGCCTTTTTGGTCTCCCATTTTGAACTTTACTATTCGAGAATTTGGAACGGCTTTGATGTAGGACTTTGCTCGTTTTTTGGAAACACGAGTGTATGGTCGCGCGTATCTTTTTGAGTATGCTGATCCCTTTCTTAGTGCCATTCTCTTTCATTTGTTGTATATTTAGATTCTATAAAAAGAAGTTGTTCTGCGGCTTCTGCTGATTCTATCAATCCGCTTTCTACTTGTTTATTCAAGTCTTCTATTTCACTTTTTAGTCTTTTTTTGTCTGTAATATAAGTTTCTGATATCATATTAGTTTATCTCCACTTCAGTTCCGATTGCTTGTCCTGGCAAACCTGTTTCGAAGATTGCTCGAACGATGCCATTCCCGCCGTGTGCTGAAGCTATTTTACCTTGAATAGTTTTTGGTTCTTTTGCTGGGGATTTCCAGTGGACTGTTTTCCCTACGAATTTTTGCGCAGATTCTCTTGTGTCGACGGTTGGTATTTCTATAAGGAAGTGTCTAGGCTTGAATGTTCTTCGCCCTCTTCGGAATTGGATTACTTTTGCTATTGTCATGTTAAGTTAAGTGAAAATTTGATTTATAAATTTAATGGCTGGCTAAAGGTTTTGTCGGGTTTGTTAATCTAGGTTTAATTCTAATCCTGTATATTTTTCTATGTCTTTTCTTCTTAGTTCTAAGACTTCTTTTATCGATTGAAGTTCGTTTAGTCCTTGGGGTATTAGCCATGATACTTTAGTGTATAGGTCTTCGAAGTTTTCGGATGTGAAAATATCTTTGGGCTGTGTTGAGTATTTTTCTTGTTGTTTTGCTATTGAAAAAGTGCCTGTTTTTTTTCCTCTGAATAAGAGCGATTGTATTGTTTTTTCTTTTTTATATGGTATAACTGATATTGCTTTGGGATTCGGTAGAAAAGTTATACCTGTTCTGATTCCGTTTTCTGTTGTTATGAAACCGTTTCTGAAATCATAAGTTTGTTGAATGATTGGGGTTTCTTCTTCTATAGGTGTTTCCTCGTAGATTTCCTCGTAGATTTCTTCTTCTTTTCTTCTTTTTAGTTTTGCGGCGTATTTAGAAAGTTCTCTTGTTATTTTAGGTCTTTGTAGGTTTTATTTAAAAGGAAATGTGTGTTTGAAAATATATTTAGTAGATTAGGTCAAATTCGCCGAAGATTTTGTGGATAATGCTTAGGGATTTGTAGTCGATTTTTGTTTCTTTGTCTTTGTGTTCTGCGATTTGGCTTGAGAGTTCTTTTGGTGTTGTTTTAATTAAGGTGTCTTTGGAGATTTTTTGGATTTGGTTTTGTTGGACTAAGAATGTGTCTTTTAAGAAGAAGACTTCGGCTTCTGCGTCGTGTGATTTGATTTTGAAGCGAGATTTTTCTAGGGAGGCTAATTCACAGCGTTGTGTGTGCTCCATTAGAGCATTCGTTATTTCGGCTGCGTATTTTCTTGCTTGGTCTACTTTTTGAGATTGTTTGAAGGTTAGGTTATCTTTTTTCTTTTCTGCTTTTTTTGTGTTGGTTTTTCTCTTTGCAATTTCTTCGTAAGTTTTTGCTATGAATTGCAAATTACTTAGGAATCTTGGAGGGAATTTTCCTTCTTTTATCATTTTGTCGTCGAATTCTTTTAGTATTGTGTTTTCTGATTTTTTATTAAGGAAGTTGCCTATCATTTTGAATACGTCTTCGTATATTTGTTCTATGGATTTTTCTTGAATTCTTTTTTCTATTTGTTCTCTTAGGTCTTTTAATCTTGCAATATAATCTTGGGCGTCTTTTGCTAATTTGTCTATTTGCTCACCTTTGATGTCGCCTGGTTTTATTTTTCCGTGTTCCATTGCTTTGAAGTGTTTGATTGCTATGTTGTCTAGGATATCGGCGTATTTTTTTTCTATTAATTTTTCTTTTGTTACGAATGTTTCCCTGAAGGCCTTGACTGTGTCGTAGACATTTCCTGGTGCTTGACCGTAGAGCATTAGAAGTCCTTGTGTTGGTGTTGAGACGCCCCAAAATAAGTCTAGTGTCGCGATGTCGAAAAGTTTTTTGTTGACGATGTCTTTGATTTTGTCGCCTGAACTCATGAACATGTCGATTGCTTCAGGGGATGGTTTTATTTTTCCCATTCGGAGAAGGGATTTCCATGGGAGAAATGCGCCTCTGTCGTAGAGCGGTATCCCGTCTCTAATAAAGGAAAACATTACGGGATGTGCGTCTTTTACTGCTTCCCAGAATTCTGTCATTAGGTAGATTTGTGGAGATAATTTGTTTTTTACTCCAGAGATTGCTTCGGCTTCTTGAATGTAGGAATAGATTATGCCTCGGAGTTTTTCTTTAAGTTCCATTCTTGGCATTCGTTTTACGTCGGTGTCATCGATTACTATAAAGACATCGATGTCTGAAGTTTTTACTGTCTCGCCTCTTGTAAGGGAGCCGCCGACTACATAGGATGTTACATATTTTTCGAATTTTTTTAGGACTAGGGATTTGTGGATTTGAGCAACTCTTATGCTTCCGAGGAATCCCTTGTCTAAGATTGGGTAAGACATTGCTAGGGCTTCCATGACTTCGAATTTTGAATCTAGTCCTAGGTTCCAGAAGTCTATTGGGGTTAGGATGTGAATCCAAAATTTGTCGTTTATTTCTTTCGCTATTTTTATTGCTTCTAGTTTTATTTCTCCTATTTTTTTGTATTGGGATTCTGGGATGATTGTTAAGATGTGGAGCAGTTCTCGTTTTGAATCGTCTTCGGAAATTTCGTATTCTTCTTCAATTTTCTTGGAAGCTTGCCCAGGAATTATTCCTATGGCTTGTGTGTTTTTGTATTTTTTTAGAAAGTTGGTTTTGAATTTCTCGATTTCTTTTTGGGTTTTTTCCATTTTCTTTTTCATTTCTTGATCTGTTTGATTTGGAATTGGAAGTTGTCCTAGAGAGGTTTTTGGGATGTAGTTTTTGCTTAGGTTTTGTTCGACGGAATTTTTATCAGATGAGGGCTTGTGGTCTGTCATGGGTTGATATTGGGAGTTTTGTTTTTAAAGTTGTTGATTTGGATAGGGAAAATGATCCCGCCAAGAATCGGACTTGGGTTTTGTCGGTGTAAGCGACGCGTTCTACCATTAGACTACGGGATCATTATTTTATGGAGAGGAAATTTGTTTTTAAAGTTAATGTTATTTTGATTTTTTGGCTGAAAGGTATTGGTAAATCTTGCTGGATTTTGTTAAGATTGAAAATTAATTTGTGGTTATATGTGTGATGAAGGTTGAAGATTTTATTGGTGTTGTGTGGAGTAAAGTATTTAAGGAATATTATTGTTTCTTTTTTATGGGAGAAAGATTTGTTGTGATATTATTGTTCGCGATGTTAATTGTTGGGACTTGTTTTGTCGACGCTTTTGAGGCTGATGTTTTGTTAATCGATGATATCGGTTCTTTTAGTGGGGCTGTTTTAAGGGTTAAGTCTCCAGTGACGGATTCTTTGGGGGATAAGATTTATCCTTCTGAGTATTTGACAGAGGTCGGGATTGCGAAGTTTGAGGTTGATAGTAGTCTTTCTGAGGTCTTTTTGAATTTTATAATTATGAATAATGGTGAGGTAGTGGCTGAGATTACGGAGGGGCCTTTTGTTTTGAATGGTAGCGAGATTGTTATTGATCGTCGTGAGAAGGCTAAGGTTGTTGAGGTTACTAAAGTTGCGGTGATTGAAGAAAATGTTTCTAGAGAAGAAAATGTTTCTAGAGAAGAAAATGTTTCTAGAGAAGAAAATGTTTCTGAGGTTGTTGAAGAGAATGTTTTTATGAATAATGCTTATGGTGAAGAGGCTTGGTCGATTGGTTTTTTTGAGGATGTTCGTTTTCTTTATTTGATTGGTGGGCTTTTGACGTTTGTTGTTTTTATGGTGATGTGGTTTAGGTTTGGAGCTTTTAGGAATTGGTTGACTGAGTTGAATTATTTTTCTGAAGAGGGAGAATTGGCGAGATTAGAGTCGCAGATAAAGAAGAAGGATGAGTTGATAGAAAGGATAAGGGAGAATGAGACTCGGGAGCATAAAATTAAGCTTGCGAGGAAAAAGTTGGAGTTGGAAAATGAGAAATTAGAAAGGATGATTAGATATGGGATGTCGAAGAAGTTGAAGAAGTTGAAGAAGTAATGGTTATTGATTAAAAGTTGGAGTTATTTTTCTTTTTTTTAGGAGTAATACTAGGACGAAACTTGCTAGGACTATTGTTATGAAGAAGACTGGCTGTTTCAGGAGTTCGGATTTTGGAATGGGCTTTAAGATAAAGGTTTCTTGAGATGTTGCTTCTTGGTTTTTGCCATAGTAGATGGTGGTTGTGATTGTGTATTTGCCATTTGGGATTTTAAGTGTGTTGAAATTTTTTATCATGACTTCGTTTGTTTCTATTATTTTTTGGTCGATTCCGGTGTATAGTTCTTTGCCATCTTCGTTTGTTATTGAATATATTAGTCTTGCATGGGTTGGTCCTTCTCCAAAGTTTGTGAATTCTATCATGGCTGTTAGGTCTGTTGGTCTATATATCTCATGTTCGGCTAGACGGACTTGGATGTCGAAGAGTTCGAAGTAGCCAACGTCTTTTGGGATTTCTCTTTCAAATAGTTTTAATTCTACTTGTGCTGATTCTTTTTCGGTTGAGTGTAGTATAAACTGAAAGTTTAAGTCGTCTATTTTGAAGATGATATAGTCGCCTGTTTCCAGTCGTTGGTTGAATAAGGTTTCTCCTTTGCCTATGAATATTAGGTTAATTGAGTCCGTGGAGAAATTGTTTGCGATGATGTATCGCTCTTTGTTTCCTATTGTTGTTTGGAATGCGGAATCGGTGTTTAGCGTAATATTGTAGCCTATCTTGAGGGATTTCTCGGAGATTTCGTAGAATCTTTCGATTTGTTCTAGTATGCTTGGGGTTATCTCTGGAAGTGTTGTGGTTACTACTTCTGGGGATAATTCTTGTCCGTATGTTTGTTCTATTAGGAATAGAAGAAGGGTTATTATTATCGCCTTCAAAATTAGTCCCGTAATTTTTTCTTTCCCTGAGTTTTTCATTTTTATTTTTGGAAATATACCTTCGCCATGCCAATTGGTCTGAAGACTGTTTTCTGGGCACCTTCAAGTCTGGCGAGGGCAGTCCTAACCGTAGAACGGGAGAGTTGGGAGATCTCTGTTAGTTCAGTTATGGTTCTGCCCTCTCCAGAGTTTCTCAAGATCCGTAGGATCTTTTTCTCGGGAGAATTTGATGTTTCTTTTTTTTCCATTTCTTTTTTTTGTGCTTAATTAATAATATTATGATTGCTAATTTTATTTAATGTTCTTTTCGTCGATAAATGTCAAAAATGAACTTTTTCGGGGTGTATGTTGACTATTTTTACAGAATTTTGATAGTTGCTAATTTTTTTTTATCGCAAGTAAATTATTTTTGCCTTTGTAAAAGATGTCATTTATGACCTTGTTTATGACTTTGTTGATGTTGTTAATCTGTCAGGGGGTTCTTTTTCGCTGTTGCGATATAGAATATTTTTGTATTGGTTTCTATTTTTTGATATGCAATTTCTGTTATTTTGGAATTGGTTCTGGATTTGAGGCTGGAGGGGATTGCTACTGATTTGGCTTCATGGTTGACTCCTCGGCTTATAATTTTTGCATCGTGTGTGCATAGATTTTCTGAGAAGAGATGTATTTTTTTTGCATGATTTTTGAGATTTTTGGCTTCTTCGGTTGTTAATTCGAGATGTAAAACTATTTTACCGGATGGCATGATTTTAGTTTTTAGAATTTGGCCCATGATATATTATAGTGTTTCTAACTTATAAAGTTTACTTTGTTAACGTTATTTGGGATAAATATTCTTTATAATTATCCGATTTTTTTAATAAAGCTTTCAAAGGACTATGTTTAAATATATTGAAGGTTGTTAATAGCGATGGGCACAATATTGGGCACAAGGATGACGAAGGAAGATAAAGTTATTTTTGAAGTTGAGATGGATTATGAGGACTCTTTGAAGTTGAAAGGGCATATTAAGAATATACATGTTTTTAGTGAGGATGCAGCAGAGCTTCGGACGAATTTGGCGCAACGCGGGGCGAATGATACTACGAAATATTTTTTGATTCCGCGGGAGCTTAGGGTTGGTTTGAATTTTAATAAAAGTGTTAAATGTCAAAAGATAGAGACGGATTCACGAAAGATTTTTATTTTTGTGATGGATAAGGAAGTGGCATGAATTCTATGAGAGTAAAGCTTGAGCGTGAGGCTACTGGAATTGAGGGTATTGATGAGATGATTCAAGGTGGTTTTCCTACTGGAAGCATTATTGGTGTTTCTGGTGCGCCTGGTGTTGGGAAGTCTATTCTAAATTTGCATTTTATTTTAGAGGGGGCCCGGAGAGGGCAGAAGTCGGTTTATATTAATTTAGAGGAGTCGCGATGGAATATTGATAATATGCTTTTAGAGTTTGGATTCGGGAAGGAGTTTTTGGATTTTGAGAAGAAGGGACTGATTGTTGTGAAATGTTTAGATTATGATAAATATGAGAAGGTTCAAGCGGATTTGTTTGAGCATATTCGGAATAATTTAGAGATCAAGAGATTGGTTGTGGATAGTTTTAATTGTTTTTTTACGGCGAGTGCGGATTCTTGTGGGAGTACGGAAGTTTCTGCTAGGAAGATGATTATGGAGATTTTTTATAATTTGAGGCGTGAAGGTTTGACTACGATTTTGACGCTTGAGAGAGATAGCGAAATTAATGGGGCAAATTATAATGTTCCGTATTTGGTTGATGGGCTTGTGAATTTGGATTATTTGGATTTGGGGACTATCGAGCGGAGGATTTTTATTCCGAAGATGAGATGGACTGATCAATGCAAAGAGGGTAGAAATTACAATATTTCTTATGCGGGAATTAATGTTTTGGAAGATTCTTGAGGTGAGTGATGATTTTTACAAATTTTAAAAAATTTATTTTGAGAGAACTTATTTTTCCTAAAACGTTGATAGTAGATTATCCTGGGGTTATTATTAATAATACAATTAGGAGATTTGGCAAAGGGAATGTCAGGACTAGAACTTCTTATTATTTTGAAGATATTTATTCTAATTTGTATTTGGATAGCTTGAGAGAGATGGGAAAAGAAGAGGCAGACTTATTGTGGTATAAGATAGGAAAAGATTCTTCTTTGAGGTACCTTCTTTTCTTGGGAGATAATAAATTTTCCGATAATATTGTGGGGTTGGTTTTGGAGCATTGTCTTAATACCATAAGGAGTACTGGATTTAGTTTTAGCGGAAGTTTTTCTTATGATTCCAAGAAGAAGTTTCTTAAAATTTCTGGAGGTAAAAATGTTATTTGTAGAAAAACCGGAAGTGGTTCTCTTGTGGCCGGAATAGTAGCTGGAATCATGACTTATTTCCAACGTGAAAATTTTGAAGCTGAGGCATTTTGTGGAGATTGCTCAAACTTTTGTATTGTTAAGTCGTGTCCCGAGATAGAAATGAAATATTTTCCTAATATTGAAGAACTTAGGCCAATGAAAAATTATGCTTCTTTGAATTTTTCTTTTGTAAATTCATCTAAAAATTTTAATTCTTTTGGGGACCTGGTTAAATTTAATAAAATATATATAAATAATGACGAATCTAAAATATTTTTTTTGGGCAAAGCAGTTTTAACTTCGGAAATTGGACTTGGTGAATTGTTTTTGAAAAATTATATTCAAATCGGAAAGTTGGATTTATTTGAGCGTTCCGTAATTAAGTCTTCTGAGGTTTTATTTAAGGATTTGACTGAGAATGAAGATTTGGAATATAAATTGAAGTTTGTTTCTAATTTAATTTCTGGATTTGGATGGGGAATTCCTCATTTTAAAAAAAGGGGCAATGTTGTTATTTTGTTTATTGTGAATCCGCTTCGTACTAGATATGGAGTTTCCCATATAAAATATATTATTAACGGTTTTCTTAATCAGATGTATGGGAAGAATTTTAAAATTAAAAAATCTGAAAATCAAGAGATTATTTTTGAATGTTAAAATTTTGTCCGACTAATATTATTAATAGGTAGGAATAAGAGACTGTGAATGCGGTTATTATTATTTTGAGATTTAGTGTTAAATTTATTATTAAGAATATGTAGGCGCTTATTAAATATAATCTCATCAGATCCATGGCCCTTTTGTATTTTTTATTTAACATGAGTTTTATGATTATTGCGCATATAATTATGGTAGGTATTAGGAAAAATAGGCAGAAAATGTTTTGGCATAGAAAGATGTATATGAAACTAAATATTAGAATTGAAAAGGCCAAGAATGCTCCTGCTACTACTTCTGGTTTTTTTGTGCTATTTACAAGTGTTTTGTATTTTCTTTTTCTGTCGGACTCTATGTCCTTGAGATCTGTGTTTGGCGTTATGCATATTCCTATGAAATATGTCAATGAAGATAATATGACTATTGTGTTTGTGTTTAGTCCTACTAGTATTGATGCTGTTGCTATTGGAAGTGCAAAGTGGGTGAACCCGAGTACTATTCCGTCTCCTAGCACCATGAATCTGGCAGTAGTATTGTAAATAATTCCTAGAATTATCCAAAGACATGATGCTATGAGAATTGGTTTTGAAGAGATTGCGATTGCGATTGCGATTGCTATTAGTATAAAAATTATTATTGGAAAATATGATGGGAGGTCGTAATCGTTGTCTTTGTGCGCATTGTATATACTTGATGCTGCATAAATTAGAATTATATTCAGTCCCAAAAGCATGAGGGTTGGTTCGAATTTATTGATGCTTGCAGCTGGAATTAATATGAGTACTAATATTGGCATAATTCTTTTTACTCTAGTGGATTTTAGTAAATTAAAAAATTTATTATCACCTTTCATGTCCCATTGGAGGCATCATGAATCTAATTTGTTATTACTTAATTTGGATAAAAATATTTAATTTTTCTTTTAATTTGGAATTTTATTGTCTTGAATAGATAATAAAAAATATAATAAAATTGACATTGATTTTATTATGAGATGTTTTTTTAGAATGAGTGATTTGGCCACAGGGAATTTGATTGAGATGCGGGATATAACTGACGAGATTATAAATTATATTCGAGAGTCTCAGATTAAAAATGGGCATATTCTTATTCAGCCTATGCACACGACAGTAGGTATTTATTTGAATGAGGGGAGTTTGAATTTAAATTTGGTTAAGGAAATCGATTTACGATTTTTTTTTGAGCATGGTTGTTTGCCTAATAATAAGGACAATAAAAGAGATTGTTCTACTAATGAGTTGTTTAATCATCATGCTTATTTGAAATCTATGTTTTTTTCTAATCCCAATTTGTCATTGATTATTTTTGGTGGGAAATTGCAAATTGGGGAAGGTCAGCGTATTCTATTTGCGGAGTTTGACGGGCCATGTCCTAGGGATCATAAAGATAGGCGGAGGTATGTTATTAGTATTATAGGTGCATAATGGAATTTTTAGATATTTTGAAATGCGAAATTAGAAATGTTGATGAAGATATTTTGGATATGATTCCGAAAGATTTTCCTGGGTGGTTGAAGAAAACTCTTGGTGAATCTAAATGGGACTATGATGCGGGGGCCTTGAACAAAGCTATTGCTGATCCGGTTTGGGATTTGTTAAATAGGGGTGGAAAAAGATGGCGGCCTTATTTAATGAAGCTTTGTTATGAAGCTGTTTTTTTAAGAGATAAGTCTGTTGAGTCTAATGGGGAAAAAAATATTGATAAGTTTTTGCCTATTGTCGAAATAATTCATAATGGCACATTAATGATTGATGATGTTGAAGATAGTTCAAATTTAAGACGGGGAAAGCTTTGTGTTCATAAAATTTATGGAAATGATATTGCGATTAATGCTGGAAATGCTATGTATTATTTGCCGATGTATTTTTTGGCTAAAAGTGATTTGGAGGCTGAAATGAAGTTGAAGATTTTTGAACTTGTTAATGAGGAGATGGTGAAATTGCATCTTGGTCAAGGGATGGATATTTTCTGGCATGGTGGGAATGGTATACCTAATGAAAAAGAATATTTGCAGATGTGTGCATTCAAGACTGGGACTCTTGCTCGAATGGCTGCTAAATTTGGAGGTATTCTTGGTGGGGCTGATAAAAAAATTATTTTGGCGTTGGGAGAATTTGCTGAATCATTAGGTGTTGCTTTTCAGATTCAAGATGATATTTTGAATATTTGTCCTGGGGAAGATTGGGGAAAAGATTTCGGGGATGACATCAGCGAAGGGAAACGTACTCTTTTGGTAATTCGGGCATTGGAGGTTGTTGGGGTGGAAGATGCGCGGGACTTGATTGGTATACTTAATTTGAGAACTAGAAATAAAATTATTATTAGCGAGGCGATTGGTATACTTAAGAATTCTGGGGCGATTGAGTATGCGGATAGACTTGCGAGAGAATTGGTTTTGAATGCATGGAAGAAGTTGGATTTGGTTTTGGAAAAAAGTGATGCTAAAGATAAATTGGAAATGTTTTCTAATTATGTTGTGGAGCGTGAGATATGAGGGGCTATAAAGTCGTTTCTGATTTTGTTCATAAGTATGGCGGAAGTGAAGAGGAATTGTTGAGATGGTATTATTGTGATGTTTTAAATTCGGCTGCTATTGCTGAGAGGAGAAATGGCGGGAAAGGTGAATTGGGAGATAAATATATTTTGACCCCAAAGGTTTGTGCGATGGAAAAATGTTTGAATGGTGGGGGGGTTAAAGGATTTTTTGACAATGAAGAGGTTCGTTCTGAAGGTTTGAGTTTGGAAGGTTTCGTTGGATTTGTTGAGAACTTGAGTGAGGCGACTGAAGAATATTCTAAGAATAGAGGGCTTTTGGAGATAGGATGGAAGAATTGATTTTGGTTGATGAGGATGATTGTGAGGTTGGGTTTAGAGAGAAGGTGGCTTGTCATATCGGGGATGGGATTTTACATCGGGCGTTTTCAGTTTTTATTTTTAATTCTAAAGGGGAGCTTTTGATTCAGCGGCGGGCTTTGGACAAAATGCTTTGGGGTGGGTTTTGGAGCAATAGCTGTTGTAGCCATCCGCGGCGAGGTGAGGAGATTGAGGATGCTGCTGCTCGAAGAATCGTTGAGGAGCTTGGGATTGCGTGTGGGTTGAGGTATATTTACAAGTTTAGGTATGCAGCTGTTTTTGGAAATGAGGGGAGCGAGAGAGAAGTTTGTTCGGTTTTTGTTGGGAGATGTGATGATGAGGTTGTCGTTGATACAGAGGAGGTTTTGGATTTTCGATGGATTGGTGTTGATGAGTTGTTTCGTGATGTTTCTTCTAATTCTGAGAAATATACTCCGTGGTTTTTGAAAGAAATTAAAGAATTGAGGGAAGGGGGAGAAATTTAGCTTTTTTTTATAATTTTTATCCGAGTTTGCAAATAAGAAATATAAGATATATTTTTTTTTATTGTTGATGGGTGATGAATTTTTTTCATCGACTTCCAAAATTGATGAGTATGCTAGGAAGTTTGGTGGATTTGGGCGTTTTTTTGACAAGGTGCTTGGTTCGTTGGAGTTTCCGTTCGGAATTATTAATGTTGAAAGATTGGAGGTTGAGATTTCTAATTTGAGTGGTTTTCGTCAGGGGATGAAATGTTATGAACTTTATTATGGGCGAAGAGAGAAGTGCGAGAAATGCTTGATTGATCAGGTTGTTAAAAGCGGGAAGAAGGTTCGTGCAGAGAAAAATGGCGAGGATATTTTTTTGTTTCCGATTTTTGGGCAGGGAGGGAAGGTTGTGAGTGTTATTAATTATAAGATTAAGAGAAGGGAAGTTATTAAGGAGGTTCAAGTTGAAAAGGAAGTTGTGAAGGAAGTTGTGAAGGAGCGGGTTGTTGAGAAGATGAATCGAGAACATGAGGAGAGTTTTTATAATATTTTGCAGAATTCGCAGGATCTTGTTTATCGGTATAATTTTGAGAAGAAGGCTTTCGAGTATATTAGTGAGGCTGTTTATACATTGACTGGGTTTCCTTTGGGTGAATTCGTTAAGATGAGTTATGAGGATTTTTTGGCGAGGGTTCATCCCGAAGATCTTGGCGGAGTTTGTGAGATTGATGGGGTGAGTGGTGAGGCTGTTTGCGAGGGTGCTTATCGTTGGAGGTGTAAAGATGAAGGTTATCGTTGGTTTTTGGATAGGAGGACTTGGTTTTTTGATGAGGAGGGCGAGAGGATTTGTGTCGTTGGGGACATGAAAGATATTAGTGAGGATAAGGCGAGGGAGGCGGATAAGTTGGAGCTTGAGGAAAGGATTGCTTTTATGAAAAGGAAAGAGCTTGAACTGAATGAGAGGGTGGATTTGACGGATAAGGAGAAGGTTGTTCTTTGGGGATTTTGTCTTTGGCCATTGCTTAATGATGATGAGTTGGCGAGTAAGTTGGAATTAAAGAGGTCAACTTTGACTGCAATTAAGAATAGGCTGAAAGGGAAAGATTGGTTTTCTTTAAAATATATTCCTAATTTTTCTAAGCTTGGTTGTCAATTTTTCGGGGTTTTTGATGGAGTTCTTGGTGGAGGAAGAATGAAGAAATTAGATTTGGAAATTTTGAAAAAGACGCCAGAGGTTATTTTGTGCAATTATCATGAGGATAAATTTTTCGGGGTTTTCGTTTCGGATAAGTATGTGGAGTTTCGGAAGTTTTTGGAAAAGTTTGAGAATGAGAATAAGGAGATGCTTAGACTTGGTTTTAATGAAAATAGTTTTTTTTATGATTTGGAAGATTTTGAATTGCGAGATTTTTCGGAGATTGTTAATTCTTTGTTTGAGTTGGGGAGAAAGGAGAAAGCGGTTGTTTATGATTTTAAGGGGAGGCCCGAAGAGTTGAATGTTAATGAGAAGAGGGTTTTGCATGCGATGATTCGGGATCCGGATATGTCGTCGGCTGATATTGCGAAGAAGGTTTGGGTTTCGAAACCTACGGTGATTAAGATTAGGAATAAATTGATTGATGAGGGATTTGTTTATGCGATGGTTATTCCGGATTTTAAGAAGCTTGGTTTGGGTTTTTTTGGTAGGCTTTGTTATGAATTTGATTCGGATTTGCCGGTGGACGTTAAGAAGAAGGGAGATATTAGTCGGACTGTTCTGCGGGTGAATGGGAAGCGGAAGGTTACGAAGTTTATTTTGTTTTCTAGTGAGGAAGAATATGTTGGTGAGGTTGATTTAATTAAGGAATCATATAGGAGAAGTGGTGTTTATTTTAAGTTGGATTGCGAGATTTTTGAGATGCAGAAGCGGGGAAAGAAGAATTTTGATTTGGAACCGTTTGTTAATGAGTTGTTGTTTGGGAATGAGGGATAATAGTTTGCTTTGTTTTTAGTCAGCGAACGAGTTCGTGGGATTTTTTTTAAAGAATTTTTGGTTTGTTTCTTTATGAAATGGATGGTTTTTGTTTTGTTATTTTGTTTTTGTTTTGGGGTTGTTGTGGCTGGTTCTGCTGAGGTTGTCTTGGTCGATGATATTGGGTCGTTTAGCGGGGCTGTTTTGAGACTGAAGTCTTCTGTTGAGGGAGAATTAGGGGAGAAGATTTATGCTAGTGAGAATTTGGCTGATGTGGGGATTATCAAATTTGAAATTGAGAGTTCTTTGGCTGAGGTTTATTTGGATTTTATTGTTACTAAGGATGGGGAGGTTATTGACAGTTTTGAAGCTGGGCCTTTTGCGGTTAATGGTAGTGAGATTTTGATTGAGAGACGGGAAGGGGTTGAGGCTATGAAGAAGGCTTTTGAGGCTAAAAGGTTGGAGGATGAGAAAAGGTTGGAAGAAGTGAAAAGGTTGGAAGAAGTGAAAAGGTTGGAAGAGGAAAAAAAATTAATGGAGGTAGAGGTTGTTAATATTACTGAAGAGATTGCGGTTATTGTGGATGTTGAAAATAATAGCGGTTTGTTGAAGAAGAAATTTGGAGGGATGATTTTGACCGGGAAGTCTATTTTTGTTGAGGAGGATGGGTCAGTTGATTTGGGGTTTTCTATTGGAGGGGGAATTTTTATTTTGATATTTGTTGTTTTTATTTTGGTAATTGTTGGGCGAGGGAAAAAGGCTAAGGTGGAAATTTTGAGTGAAGATGATAGGGAGTTGGCTTACATGGAGAAAAAAGTTAAGGATGCTGAGAGTCGACTTTTGCGGGTTAAGGTGGCTAGGGAAAAGAGGGCTAAAATAGAAGAGGCAAAAAGGAAGTTTTTTGAGGAGAAGAAGGAGCTTGAAGAGTTAGAAGAGAAGGAGCGACAAGAGGCAGAGAAGATTGAAGATATGTGATTTAGTTTTTAGTTTAGTTTTTTTGATTTGTTGATGAACCCACATTTTGCACATTTGAAATCGTTGCCTATTTTTTCATAACGGGTCGAATTGCAGGCTGGACATTTTTTTGTCATGGGATTTTAGAAGGGCAAAGACTTATATAGTTACCTTTTGATTTTTTATTGTAAATAAGTTAAAGTCCTGGGCGCAAGTCGTAAGGGCTTGGTTCAAGATTAATTCTTGGAAATTTATAAAATATAAAATGGAAAAATTCAAAGATTTAGGTCTTTGTGAACATGTTTTGAAAGTTATTTCGAACAAAAAGTTTACGAAGCCGTCGGAAATTCAAGAAAAAACTATTCCTCTTGTTTTAGAGGGGAAGGATGTTATAGCTGGCTCTGCAACTGGTTCTGGTAAGACTTTGGCGTTTGGTGCTGGTATGATTAAGAATGTTACGAAGGGCAATGGTGTTCAGGGTTTGGTTTTGACTCCGACTCGAGAGTTGGCTGAGCAAGTTGCTGAGGCCTTGAGTGAGTTTGCTTATTACAAGGGATTGGAAGTTGTTTCGGTATACGGTGGTGTCTCTATTGTTCATCAGCAGAAGAAGTTGGTATACGCGGATATTGTTGTTGCTACGCCTGGTAGATTGCTTGACCATTTGAAACAGAAGACGGTTGATTTGTCTAAAGTTGATTATTTGGTTTTGGATGAGGCGGATAGGATGTGGGATATGGGATTTAAGGATGATGTTGCTAGAATTGTTGATAGGTGTCCGAAGAATCGGCAGACTTTGCTTTTTTCGGCTACGATTTCTAGGGAGCTTGCGAGTTTTAGTGAGAAGTATATGAGGTCGCCTGTTGAGGTTGCGGTTGAGCATTATGTTGATACGAGTAAGCTTCGGCAAATTTATTATGATGTTCGTGATGGGGAAAAGTTTTCGCTTTTGGTGCATTTGCTTAAAGTTGCACAATCTGATTTGTCTATGGTTTTTTGTAATACTCGGAGTAATGCGGATTTTGTCGAGAAGAATTTGAGGTTGAATGGGGTTAATGCTCGGGTTATTCATGGTGGGATGGAGCAGGTTAAGAGGATTCGTGTTTTGAAGGATTTTAGTGATGGGAGAATTTCTGTGATTGTTTGTACTGATGTCGCGGCGCGTGGGCTTGATATATCAGGAGTTTCTCATGTTTATAATTATGATTTGCCAAAGGATGCGCGGGATTATATTCATCGGGTTGGACGGACTGCGCGGGCTGGGGAGTCTGGGTTGGCTGTTAATATTGTTGCTAGTCGGGATTATGATAATTTTTCAAATGTTTTAAGGAAGAATGAGGGTTTGGTTGTGAAGAGAGAGGATGCTCCGCGGTTTGATCGGGTGCAAATTGAGATGATGGAGCGAAGGCCTATGCGGGGGGCACGGGATGGTGGGCGGGGAATAAGAGAGGGGAGAGGGCCAAGGAATGATAGGAATCCTAATGTTGGAAGTCGAGGACGAGCTGCTGCTAGTAGTGGTGGGCAGAGGAGTGTTCGACGAGATAGAGGAAGTGCGGACGGAAGAACGAGAGGGCCGGCAACTGCTTCTAGGGATGGATTTCGGGGTGGGGGAAGGAATGTTCGAAGTCGGAGAGGGTAGATTGTAATGAAATTAGAGATTAGAAATTAGAAATTAGAGATTAGGGAGTGATTGTTGGAAGTGAGAGATAATTTAGCCGCAGATTTTTTGTTTGAGATGTTTTTGGGATTGTGTGGATTTGGTTTTATGATGGGGAAAATTTTAGCCGCAGATTACACAGATTACACGGATTTTCGTTTTGAGGGTTGTAAGGTTTTTGGTTTATGATGAGAAAAAAATTTAGCCGTGGATTACACAGATTACACGGATTTTTTTATAATGTTTGGTTTGGAATATGTTGGTTTGGGAAATTTTTTAGGTTAAACTGATTTTGGAATATCTTAAGTTACAAAAAAAATTTGGTAGACGATTGCCTTTTGGGGATTTCAAGAGGCAATCGTCTACCCGATCAGTCAAAGTTTATCTATTCACGGCATTTATGAATTGCTGATATCTCTTGTCGATGCTTTTATGTCTGTTATTGGCCTTTATCAAGAATGGGTCATCGGAGTTTAGGTAGAACCATCTTTGAACTTTTGAGTATAGTTGATATTCCCAATTCCTTTTTTCCGCAATTTTTTTGATCTCTTCATCTAAAGCTTTCTCTCTGCATGCTGATGCTTCTGTTCCGCAGGAGCAATCATCCCCGCATTTTTTTACGATCTTTTCGAGAATGTCTAGAACTTGTTCTTTTGTCATCGGGTAGATGATTGTTTTGGCGGGTTTCTCTGCCTGGTCTGCTGAGGCTTTACTTTCACAGAGAAGTAATGCTGCGATAAATATTACGCAAATGGATAGTATAGTGGTTATGGGGGCAGTTTTTTTCATGGGCGTATCCTTTCTAATTTTTTACAGTTGCAGTTCTTTTCTATTTCTTCTAGAAATGATGCTTCTTGTTCCAGAAGTCTTATCTGATATCTTTTTATCAATTCCAGCTTGTGTTTTGGATAATTGAAAATCGAATATAGACCTAGGGATCCTGCACTTATGCAGAATGCTAGTCCTATTGTCAGACAGACTTTGAAAATTAGGGTTTTGGGTTTATTCGGGAATTTAAGAAAAATTTCTTTTATCTGTTCCCCGAAGATGATTGTAAATACCGTACTTATGAAAAGTCCTGTCCATGTTCCTAGGCAATGGAAACAGGAAAAGAGGATTGTTATTTTTTCCCAAAGTAATTCCGAGAATCCTTTGGTGTCTTTGATTACCATGTAGTTGTTGTTCATCCATTCATATAATGGATTGAAGATGCTTCCTTCCATTATTGTGAATGTTGCATAATAACACGTAAGGCTTAGGAATAGCCATGTCATTATGCATTTTGAAATAGAGATATCTTTTCTCAATTGTCTCCTTCCGGTTTTCTAAAGACGTGTTTATTTTGGATATTGGTATTTCTGTTTTTCCGCGTCTTTTGGGGTCTTTTTTGGGTTAATTTTTTTTAGTTTTTGTTAGGCAAAGAACCGCGCGCGTTGTGGACGTGGCGGTTCTTTGAGTGGATAGATTAGACTTTGGGAGTGCTTTCGTTTATTATGTTTTTCATTTCTTCCATGGTTTTAAGCAGGAGTTCGTATGATTCCTGCGTTTCTTCTTCTTCTACTATGAAATTATCAATTATTACGTAGAATATGAAAAAGGTCTGAATCATTTCATATTCTTCCGTCGTCCATTTTTTCTCTCTTCTCATTGCTCTTGTTGCTCTCTCTAGTTCCTGCGACCTGCAGGATATTGACGCGTCCTCTCAGGTGCAGCCGCATTTCCTGATTGCTTTTGCTATTGCGGCGAACTCTTCTTGCGTTAGAAATGTAGATTCCTCTGTTGTCTCTGTTGTGCTTTGGTCGAGGTATTTTTCGACTGCGAGTTGTTCTTTTGCTTTTTCTCCTCCGCTTGCGATGATGAAAGCGATTGTGGTTACGATCAAAAGTGCCAATGCGTTATAAATCGAGTTTCCCATCATTTTCTCCTTTGTTTTTTAGACTCGTCTAGAAATGTCATTAGGTTTTTCACGTATTTCTGGAGAGTCAGTTTTTGATTGTTGTTTGTTGTTTGTTTTGTGAAAGTCGTTATTGTGTAATTTTAGAGTGATTACATTATTTTTAAGTTTTGTGATTGGAGTGCAATAATTCTTATAAAGAAATTTGGCGGTTTTGGGAAATGAGAAGGGAGCTTGTCGAGTTCGTTTTGGAGAATGGGTTGAGCCCGTTTAGTTCTGGTAGGTCTTTGGTTAAGAAGATAGGGGAAGGTATTTATCAGACGAAGGATGCACGGGCGGTTCATTTGAAGGTTTTGGCGAAGTTGTCTTCTGATTTTGTTTTCGCGAATAGTTTTCATCTTTGGAATTGTTTTGGGGTTGCAAGTGGTTTGGGGGAGATAGAGAAAAGGCAGGAGTTTTTTCGAGGAATAAGAGGTAATGGGCAAGGAGTAGAGGTAGATTTTTTGAAAAAGTTATCTAAGCCGAGGGTTAGTTGGAAGCCCAAATATGATGTTGTGGTTGTGACGGAAAGTGAGGAGAGCTTTGTTCGGCTGAATGGGCTTGGGTGTGGGGTTATTTTGCTTTCGAATCAAAATGATGTGAGTGATTTGGAGAGATATGATATTGTGCAAGTTGTGGATTGTGATGAGTTCAGTTCGGTTCTTGAGAGGTTGCCACAGAGTGTTTTTTTGAATAGTATTGAAGATGTTTATCTTGAGAGGTTTCTGGAGGAGTTGTCTGGGTGGCGAGAGAATTTTGCGATTTTGAATGGGGTTGATGTTTCTAAGGGGCTTCGAGATTGTTTGGATGAGTTGATTGATCCTTTTGCACTTTTAGAAAATAAAGAGGGAAGGGTTATTAGTGAGGGCGAAGTCGAGGCCGTTTTGGAAGAGATTAATGAAGAGGTTGGCGAGAGTATTAAGGGGATGATGATTAGCGGAGCGGCGATGATGAAAATGCTGGGTGAGGGGAAGATGCCTGAGGGTATTTTGGAAGTTGTGAAGAGTGCGATTGAGAGGAGTGGTTTACCTGAACATGTTTTTAATTTGGGTATACCAGTTAGTATTGATTATAAGGAACTTGAGGCGCAGATTCGGATTGCGAGTACTAATGAATTTAGTGATGTTGCGGAAAAGATTAAGAGGAATGCTTCTATGCTCAAAGGTTTGCCTGAGATTTTGCGAAGACTTGAGGCGGAGATTTTGGTTGAGGATTTTAGTTGTGGGGTTGCGGAATACCTTAAACATTTGGAAGTAAAAGATAAGGAATTGGGGATGAGAGAAATGAGTTTCCCGAGGGTTGCTGAGGAGTTGTTGATGGAGGATGGTGTGAATTTATTTTTGAAGAATGCTCAGCCTATTAGTTTTATTTTGAATAATGATGTGAAGTGTTCGATTTTGACTGGGGCGAATTCGGGTGGGAAGACGACGCTTTTAGAACATATTTTGCAAAATATTAGTTTGATGAGGATGGGTTTGTCTGTTGTTGGAAATTTTAAGTGTCCTGTTTTTGATGAGGTTTATTATTTTGCTAAGACTAAGGGGTCGACTTCTAAGGGTGCGTTTGAGACTTTGCTTTCGCAGATGAGTGGCATTTTTGATTCGGGAGATAGGAGACGGGGGGTAGGAAACAGGAAGGTTCTTATCTTGGCGGATGAGATTGAGGCTGTGACGGAACCTGGTGTTGCTGGTCGGATTATTGGGGCGACTGCTGAATATTTTGTTAAGAGGGGAGCATATGTTATTTTGGCGACGCATTTGGGTGCGGAAATTGCTAAGGCTTTGCCTAAGGGTGCTAGAGTTGATGGGATTGAGGCGACTGGTCTTGATGAGAATTTTAATTTGATTGTGAATCATAATCCTGTTTTGGGGAGGCTTGCGAGTTCTACGCCGGAGCTGATAGTGGAACGGATGGCACGTGCGCACAAGGGAGATTATTTTGAATTTTTATTTGAGAAGATGAAGAGTTAGGACTTCGGCTGGGTCTGAAGTCGGGGGTTTGGTGGTTTGGGGGTTTGGAATAGCTGTTAGCTGTTAGAGGATGGTTCGAGGAATGAAGAATTATTTGGCTGCAGATTCTCGCAGATTCTGTTTTTGGAGTTGGAAGGTTTTTGTTGGTTTATGGAGGGAAAAATTTAGCCACGGATTTTCACGGATTACACGGATTTTGTTTATGCAGAGTTGTTGGTGATGGAATAGGGATTTCACGAATTTGACTTGATGGGATTTATTATTTTGTGTCATTATATAGTAATTGTAGTTGGGAAAATTTAAAAAGATAGCTAGAAAATAATTTTATGATTGAGAATAAAGTACAGGATGAGATAAGGCCATTTTCTATTTGGACGCGGGCCTATGAGGAAAAGATTGATAGAAAGAATGGTTTTGAATTAGGAAGAATTGAAAATAAAGAGAGGATTCCTGGGAATATAGATGCTTCGAATAATGGGGTAATTGGATATGGGAAAGAAAATAATATATCTAGGGTGGAAAAATTTTGAAAAAATATGAGAATGTTTCTGGTTTTTCAGCGATGTATTTGAAGAATGAAAATGAGTTGTTTGAGCATATTAATGTTATTTATGATTTGATGTATCATCATTATATTTTAGGGAAGAGGGATAATTATAATTTTCCGCATTCTGAATGTTGCCCTTCTTCTCAAAATTTGATGGTGGCTGGAATGATGATTGGTTATCCGAATGCTAGTGTTTTAGGGAATGGTTATTATGATCATTATTATACGGCATTTCCTTTTTTGTTGAATGGAGAAAAGGGGTTGATTGTTGCAGATCCTACTTCTGATCAATTGTGGAGGAAGAGAAATGTTCGTCCTAGGAATCATATATTTGTCGTAAAACATGGGAAATGGAAGTATAAGACGGATTGGGCAGGTGGAGGGGATTTGTATCCAGATGGGTATCTTAATTTGAGTACCCTCAGGAAAGATATTTATAATTGGGATGAATATGATAAAAGGGTTGATGAATTTTTTGAGAATGTTTTTGGGAATCCTATTAAGATTAATGTTTAGATGCCTAAGGAAAATGTATTTTCTAGGTTTAAGAATTTTTATAGGAGTTTGTTGTAGAGCCAAGCGAAGAGGTAGGCTAGGATAAAGGTGTCGATTGCGACGTAAAATGCGCCGAGGAGAGAGCCGATTATTGAAATGTTGTAGCCCATGGATGAGTAAAGGATTTGGAGAAGTGGGGTTATAGTTTTTATGTTTGTGATTGCGGCTAGGATTGTTGCGAAGAGGGTTAGAGTTGCTACTAGGATTGTGGTGGAGGTGGCTAGAGATATTGGATCTAGAGAGTTGGGATTTGGTTTCATTATTTGTTGAAGTGGATTTTGTTTTTATAGTTTGTTATATGTTTTGGAATTTTACGGATTTGATCCTGTAAGTAGTTTTTTATAGTCGATTGGACTTTTTTTTAAATGGTAAGAGTTAGGTTTTCGTTTGGATGTCGGCATACTGGGAAGATTGTTAATATTAAGAAGCAGAGGCAGAAGTATCCGGACATTATGAAGAAAGTTATTAATATTTCGGATATTGTTTTGGAAATTTTGGATGCGAGATATATTGAGGAGACGCGGAATTTGGGGATTGAGGAAAGGATTGATAGATCGGGGAAGAAGTTGATTTTTGTTTTTAATAAATGTGATTTGGTTGACGTTAAGGAACTTGAGGCGCAGATTCCGTCTTGGATGAGGCCGTATGTTTTTATTTCGGCGACGAAGGGGATTGGTCTTCGGGATTTGAAGGCTAGGGTTAAGATGGAGGCTAAGCGGATTATTACAGAGAGGAAGGCGATGATTGCTGATCGGGGTGGGACTTTGAAGGAGAAGATATTGGGGCCGAGTGGAAGAGTGAGTGGAACTGCGGATGAAGATAATTGGGAACGGGTTCATGTTGGAGTCATTGGTTTTCCGAATGCTGGAAAAAGTTCTGTTATTAATTTTATTACGCGTCGTGGTTCTGCGCCTACGGCTTCTAAGGCTGGGTTTACCAAGGGAATACAGAAGATTAAGTTGAGTGATGATATTTTGATTTTAGACACGCCAGGGGTTATTCCTGAAGATCGGTATACCAGTGAGATAAAGGGTTTTGCTGAGGATGTTAAGGTTGGGGCACGGAGTTATAGTGATGTTAGGGATCCTGAGAGAGCGGTTTGCTTTCTTGTTCAAGGAAATTTGGATGTAAGGGACAAGGAAGAAGGAATAAGTGACAAGGACGACGGGCAAAGGAGGAAGGAGGAAGAGGCGATGAGGAATGCGGTTGCTATTGAGGAATTTTATGGGGTGAAGTTTATTGAGGAGAATGGGGCTAATGTTGAGGCTTTGATTGAAAGGCTTGGGAGGAAGAAGGGATTTTTGGGGAAGGGTGGGACCGTGGATGAGGACAGGACTGCTCGAGTGATTTTGCGGGATTGGCAGGAAGGGAAGATTCGGGTTTCTAATTAGGGATTTCGGAAGATTAATAAGATTGTTTTTTATCATTTGTTTATGGATTGGTTGAAGATTGTGAAGAAGAAGGGTTTTTTGTTCGCGTTTCATGAGAATAAAAAAGTTGGATATTTGAAGTATTCTTATCCTCAGGATGATTCTAAGAAAAGGAATATGAATATTAATTATGTTTATGTTGATTTGAAATATAGACGAAGAGGAATAGCTAAGGAATTGATTAAGAGGTTTATGGTGTTAGCTAAAGAGAGGGGATGTGTTTGGGTGGACCTTTGGACTTCGAAAGATATCGAGTTGATGAAGGCGACTAAGATGTATAGGAAGCTGGGGTTTAAGGAGATTGCTCATCAGAAGGATTATTATTGTGATGGGGTTGCTACGAGACTTTTTGTTAAGAGGCTGAGAGATTAGTTGTATAGTGGAATAAGTTATTATTTATGATATAAATTTTTATAAATCGTGAGGATAAGTTTCTTGCATGGGAAAATATTTTTTTAGTGGGAATTATTCTTCTTTGTCTAAAGAAGCGAATGTGTGTGCGTGTCAAGGGGCGCCTTTATGGTTTCGTGATTTTTCTGATTATGACACGTTGAGAAATAAGGGTTTCTTGAGGGCGGGAGATGTTGTTGTTATGCCTGATAGGCTTGGAAGAGAAAAGTCTTTTTGTTTAAGGGATGATGGGAAGATGAGTCTTGGTGATGTTGTTTTGGATAGGGGGCGAAGGGTAGATGATGTTTTTGCGGTAGAGGATGCCTATTCTCTTCTTACTCGTATTTAATTATTGAAATTTTTTGTCTGTTTTCTGAATTTGTTCCCAGATATTTTCTATTAAGTCATAGTCTTTTGCTTCTTCTAAGGTTACCCATGCGTGGTCGGTTAGTTCTTCTTGTTGCAGAGTGACTTCTCCGTTTTCGTAATCGGCGTGAAGAGAGACAATCATTGTTGAGTTGCCGTTTGGGTGAATGAATGCTAGATTTGAGATGTAGCCTATGTTCTTTATTTCTAGTCCTGTTTCTTCTTTTACCTCTCTTCGTAAAGTTTTTTCAAAGATGTCGAACCAATGGTCTTTGGTGTCTTTTGTTGTGTTGATGAAATCGCTTGTTTGTATTTTCCCTCCTGGGACGCACCATTTGTTTGGGAATGCTTTTTCTTGCGGGGAACGTTTACAGATTAGGTATTTGCCGTTGGTGTTTCTGATTATCCCAGTTACTGCGATTTGGTGGAGTTTGTCGGACATGGATTTGTTAGGGGGGTGAAGTATATAAATTTTTATAAGTGGCTGGGTTTTTTAGGAGTCGTGGGAAGTATTAGATTGGATTCTTATGTTGAATATAGTGGGGGAGGTTCTAGTGTTGAATATATTGTTAAGCGGTTGAAGGAAAGAAGTGAATTGCATTTTTGGGATAGTGCGACTTTTTTGGATTTGGAGAAGGAAGGGTTGACTGGGGAAGGGATGGTTGTTCGGACTTCAAATAATGGACAGTTGGATAAGTGTTATGTGATTTCTGGCGATGGCAAATTTGATACTATGTGTTTTGATTCGTATCCTATGCATGAGCAGATTTTTGATTTTGGAGAAGTTTTTGCTAGTAAGAATATTGGAGATGGATATACGCTCGAGTGGAGGAAGTTTGAAGGACTTTTCCGAGAGTGGTATAAATTAAATAAAAAATAAAGTGGTTTGTTTTTCGTTTCTAATGGCCTTGTCGGCAGTTATAGATCGAGTCAAAGATTTTTTCATATGTTTAAATGGTTACTACGTGACCATTTCCTTTTCTTCCCCATGTTGCGTTTGGGAATTTTTGGCATATGCTTTTTATTAATCCATAGACTTGATCTACTTCTTCATTGTTCGTGAAGTCGTATTTGTATTCTAAGTTTATTTCCATTTGTCACCTCCTTTAATGGATTTAGTCAGGATTTATTTATATAGAAAATGGGTTTGAAAAGTATATTTTGGATTTGGATCTTGTTTATATAGAGTTTGACGGGCCAGTGGTTACGTTTAACTTTTGGGTGGTAAGGATTATTTTAGAGTGGTGGCGGGATGAATTAGAGATTAGAGATTAGAGATTAGAAATTAGAGATTAGAAATGGGTTGTAGGTGAATGGGTGAGATATTTATTAAGCGTATTGTTTAATATAGCATATTGTAGTATATAGGTTTTTGCCAAAAAAAATTGCGGGTAAGGTGAGGTTCGTGATTTTTTTGTGAGCTAAAGGAGAATTCTATTTTAAAATAATTTTTTTAACCACCTCATCTAGCCAATCCCCTCTTGAATATTTTCCATCCAAGTATTAATGGTCGGTACTGCAAAAAATATTATTGCTATTAATATGCCGTAGTATCCGTATTTTGAGGTGGTTCTGATTGCGTTGGTTATGTTGTTTTTTCTCGTCAACATGATATGAGAAATGTGGTTAGTGGTAGTAGGTGGATAAGTTCCATTGCGACTCCCCTATTTTAAGAATTTTTATTCTGTATTTTTTATTCTGGTGGCTTGGGACTCTTTCACGATGGCTTGTGTCTAAGTCCCAAGTGGGTGCCCTGGTTAAGGATTATTTTTTTGATTGCTTTTTTTGGGTACCGAGGTTTCGTCTATCGCCGGTTCTCCAGCTTTTTCTGCGGTTGATTCAGGCCCATTTTCGCCGTCTGCTGAGTCTGCCGCTTTTATGTAGCTTTCCATTAAACTTTTGAAAATGTTTATGGCTGCCTTTTTCCCATTTTCTTCGGACAGTGCTTCGGAAAGGGAGGTCAAAATTCCTGATGTTGATGAGGTCAATGATGCTGACAGGGTTTATTCTTCTGCAAACCCCGAAACATGGAACGCGGCGATTTTTTCTGAAGTGGCAATTTTTACAGGTGGATTTGTTTATTATTGATTTTCTCCCTGATTAAAATATTGAAACAGCCAGGGATCTTAGTCGGATGTTTGGTCCGTAAGATATGGCTGTTTTGGGGAGGGAGGCTATTTCTTTTCCAGGCGTTTGGTGGCAATGAATACGAGGTTGCTGGAGATGACATCTGCTTTTTCCGCTTCCTCTTTTGCCGTGGCAATGAATTTTTCTGCAGCAGCTGCTTCTGCATTTTGCTTTGATTTTAGTGCCGCCTGTTTTGTTCTGCTTTCTTTTTCCAGGGCTTCGATTTTGGCCTTGAGGTCGGCTGCTTCTTTTTCGGCTTCTTTTTCGGCTTGTTCTGCTGCCTTAACCTTTGCATTCTCTTTTTCCAGGGCCAGTTGAGCATTGATCTTATTTGCTTTTTTCAGCTCTTTTTGGAGTTTTTCCAACCCGGCCAGTTTTTTGGCGATCATGATGGGTCTGGTTCTTTTAATGATGCCGGCACCAACCAACAGTTCTGTGATGATTTCGATGAGGTTCATGATTTGTTCCTTTCTTAGAATTAAGTTAAAATTAATACTGCTCTAAAATTCTTTGAGAGTTCTCCTTTTCTGTTAAATTTTTTCTGGATATCTTTTTTTATATTTTAGCCAAGTTACCACTAAGATAATTTAACGTTTTTCCTTTTGGTATACCGTTTTTTTTGGTTTTCCTGTAGGTATTCTTTTGCTGCATACTGTTTCTGGGGTATTTCTTAATTCAAATTGTTTGAATGTAGTTAATTGATTTCTTTTGTTGTATGCAGTCTTTGTTTGTGTTACATTTTGAAGTGGTAACACTGTTTTTAAGTTTTGTTGTTCTTAGGTTTTTAGCTCCAATTTGAATTGCCGTTATCGCTTATTTTATATAGTGGAATATGTAGTATTGTGGTATGAGAAAGGAAGTTTTGATTTCGCTTGGGGATGAGGGACTTAAAGATGTGGCTGAGGTTTTGGGGTCGGATAGTTGTGTTAAGATTTTGGATTTGCTTGCGCTGAAAGACTTGGCTGTCAGTGATATTGCTCGGGAGCTTGGGATGAAGTTGAATACGACAGACTATAATGTTAAGAAATTGGTTAAGGCTGGTTTAATTAAAAAGTCGGGGCATTGGTGGAGTGTTAAGGGGAAGAAGATGCCGGTATATCAGGTTGTTGATAGGCGAATTGTGATTTCTCCTAAAAGGCGAATTGCTGCGAAATTTCTTTGGGTATTGGGTTTGACTGGGGCGGTTGGGATTTGGCTGAGGAGTCTGATGATGCCTGCTGACTTTGTGATGAGTGGTGAAAAGGTTATGGATGATGCTGTTTTTGCCGCTGCTCCTAGGGCTATGGAGTTGGTTGTTGATGAGGTTTCTCAGGTAGAGATGATGGCTTCGAATGGGGGGATTAGTGATGCTACTTTTGGTGCGGTTAGTGATGTTTCGTTTTGGGCTGGTCTTGCTGGATGGGAATGGTTTTTGATTGGGGCTTGGAGTGCGATTGTTTTGTTTTTTATATTTAGTTTAATTTCTGAAAGGAGGATAAATAGATAATGAAGATAGATAAATCGGTTCAGATGAGTTTGATTTTTGCAGTTGCTGCGATTATCATGGTTTTTGTTGCGACTGATAGGTTCTCTGGTTCTTCTGGTGAACAGACGATAACTGTCGATGGTATTAGTGAAGTTTCGGTTATGCCTGATTTGGTTAGTGTGACCTTTAATGTTGAGACTTTGGAGAAATCTGCGAATGTTGCAAAGGATAATAACGCTGAGATTATGGCTAAGGTTAAGGAAGCTTTGATGAGTGCAGGCTTCTCGCGAGATGATTTTGAGACACAGAATTTTAATGTGTATGAGGAATTTGATTGGAACAAGGAAGAGCGGACTTCTCTTGGTTTTAAGGCGACGCATTCTGTGATTGTTCGTATTGATGCTGGAGATGAGGCCATGATTGGTAAGGCGATTGACGCGGCTGTTAATAACGGTGCTATGCTTTCGTATATTAATTTTGAGCTTAGTCAGTCTTTGGAGAATGAGTATAAGGCTAAGGCTTTGAAGATGGCTGCTGAAGATGCGAAGATTAAAGGTGAGGCTGTTGCTTTAGGACTTGGTGCGGAACTTGGCGATGTTGTTTCTACTACTATGGGTAGTGATTTTAGGTATTATCCTATGATGGCTTATGACAATGCTGTTGGCGGAGCTGTTAAGGGTTCGGAAGTTGCTACGAATATTCAGGTTGGAGAGCAGAAGGTTTCGGCTCAGATTTCGGTGACATACGAGTTGGATTAAGTAAAGATTATTTTTTTATTTTTTTTTTGGGTTTTATTTTTTTTAGGAGGGAGTGGGAATATTTGTTTTAACGTTAGGGTTTAGAGAAGTTTGCGTAACGAAGTGGAGCAAATTTGGGAAAATGCCGAGCCGAGTCATTTTACTCATAATTCTTGTTAAAGTAGGTGGGCCGATAGGCGAGCGCAGTGTGGTACGAAGCGTAGCGGAGTGAGTTCAAAAGATATTTTTCGTTCTTAATTATCAGATAGGCTTTCCCTAATTCTTATAAATTTGATTTTTTCTGTTTTGAAAAAGAAAAGAGGGATTGGGGGCGAATTCCATTTTTCAAAATTCATTATTATTCTATTCTACCAAATATTTACCTGTAACAGAATTGTTATTTTTAGAAACTTCCACAGGAATACCTTCCGCAACGACTTTCCCGCCGTTATCTCCGCCGAAAGGTCCCATGTCAATTATCCAATCTGATTGTCTAATAACATCCAGATTATGTTCAATTACTATTACTGTGTTTCCGTTATCAATAATTCTATTTAATAAACTCAATAATTTTTCGATATCTGCAAAATGTAATCCTGAGGTTGGTTCGTCTAAAACAAAGATTTCTCCTTTTTTGTGTAGTTTGCTTGCTAGCTTTAATCGCTGTGCTTCTCCTCCAGAAAAAGTATCATGCGTTTGCTCTAAAGTTAAATATCCCAGTCCAACATCAATAAGCATCTTTAATTTTTTTTGAATAGAATCTTGCTCAAAAAAACCATCCGCCTCATTTACAGTCATTTCAAGCACATCATAAATATTTTTACCTTTGTATTTGTATTCTAAAATTTCTTTTTGATATTTTTTGCCTTGACAAGTTTCGCACAGAGTCTTTACATCTCCCATAAAGTGCATATCAATATTAATAAATCCTAATCCATTACAATCAGGACAAGCACCTTTAGAGTTTGAACTAAATAAGCTACTTGAAACATTATTTTCTTTGGCAAAGAGATTTCTAATTTCGTTAAAAATTCCTGTATAAGTCGCAATATTTCCTCTCGCTGTGCCAGTTAAAGGCGACTGGTCTATCAAAATAATTTTTTCATTTGAAAATTGCTTGATAAACTCATCAATTATCAATGAACTTTTACCTGAGCCTGAAACGCCTGTAATAGAACAAAATGTCTTTAGTGGAATTTTTACATCAATATTCTTCAAATTATGAATCGAAGCATTTTTTATTATCAAATAATCTTTAGGCTTTCTGACATCTTGTTTAAGTTTTGATTTTTCCCCAAAATATTTTCCAGTAACAGGTGATTTTGATTTTAATTCATTAAAACTTCCTTCAAAAATTATTTTTCCGCCTTCTCTTCCCGCACCGGGACCAACTTCAATAATATGGTCGGCTTCTTGCATAACTAAATCATCATGCTCAACAACAATAACCGTATTGTTCGCTTCTTTTAATTTGTGTAAAATTTTAATTAAATTATTGCGGTCTTTAGGGTGAAGCCCTGCTGTTGGTTCGTCAAGAATATAAACCATTTCTATTAAATCCGAACCTTGTTCTCTGGCAAGTTTTAGTCTTTGGGATTCTCCTCCTGAAAGAGTATCTAAACTTCTGTTCAGAGATAAATAACCTAAATCAACATCAATTAAATTTTTGGCTGTTTCAATAATTTTATTAGTTAGTTCTTTTGTTCCAGAGATTTTAATCTTACTAATTTCTCCAACAAACTTATCCAGTTGCATATTGGAGAATTCGCCGATATTTTTATCGTTGATTTGTGATGAAAGAGCTTTTCTGTTAAGTCTGCTACCATTACAGGTCTGGCAGAGTTGTTCTCTCCAATGTTTTTTTTCGGTCTTTTCCTTATTCTCAGAAACTCCTCTTAAATCCATGGCTCTACCAATAAGACGAGTTATAATCCCCTCATGGCTGAATGACTGAATAAAACCTTGATCTTTGTTGCTCAAAACGATTTTTGGAGAATATAGTAAAAAATCTAATTCCTCTTTTGAGTATTCTTTGACTGGTTTATCTAAGTTTAATTTTCCTGAAGATTTGATTATATTGAAATATCTTGAATCCGGCTTAAAAATATTAATTTGACAAGCCCCTTCGTTTAGTGATTTATCAAAATCAATTATAGATTTAGGGTCAATGGTGTATTCGGTTCCCAAACCTTTGCATTTTGGACATGCACCTTTCGGGTTGTTAAAACTAAAATGTCCAGCAATTAAATTTTTTTCAGAACCGAACCTTGAAAATAATAATCTCAAATAAGTATAAATCTCTGTGCTGGTTCCAACAGTTGAACGAGGACTACCTCTTAATTTTTTTTGGTCAATTGCAATCGTAGGTGAAAGGTTCTTTATTGAATCAATGTCTGCTTTTCCTGTTCTTTTCAAAAGTCTTGCAGCAAAGGTGCTGATTGATTCTAAAAATTGTCTTTGTCCTTCCGCTGCAACTATATCATAGGCAATTGTGGATTTTCCCGAGCCAGAGACACCAACCAAAATATTGATTTTATTTCTAGGAAATTCAATATCAATATTTTTGAGATTGTGGGTTTTGGCTCCTTTTATGATTATGTTTTTCATTATATCTAATAGTTATTGTAAAAAGTTTTTAAACGAATCGTTTTCTGTAGCGAAGCGTAATAAGACACAATATTATCCCCTCTTTAAATAAAGAAAAAATCAAATTTATTCCACCTTGAAAGCCTATCGTTCCTTGTTCTCTATTAAAAAAATATTTTTTGAATTGCGTATACATGGGCATTTGGTGAAGTTGATTTTTGAGACAATCCACAAAAATCAATTTGGGAGAGCGAAGTGCAACGGCCTTGACTACCAACGGTAAAGAGTAAAATTTAGGGAGCGAATTTTTATGTTTTGAAATATTTTTTTAACATTTATTGTTATGTTTATCAATTAATGACCCTATAAACCATAATACAATTGTAATAATTATGAATATTGGTCCAAAAATCATAAACATCATAGCTACTGCAATTCCAGCTTCAGTATTTGTAGGATTTGTAATATATTCAGATAATAAAACTATTCCTAAAAATAAACTTCCCAATATTGCTATAATAATTGAAATTTTAGGTAAAATTTTTTTAAATTGATAATCTTTTAAATTTTCACTTTTAGCAAATTTAATAATTTTTTTAGATGAGTATAATAAAGTTAATGAAAAAATTATTCCAGGAACAAATACATTAAAAAAGAAAGATTTCAAAACTTCAGATACTTGATAATATGGACTAAATAATAGGGAAAAATCTTCAATAATTATGAAAATTAAAAAAAATAAAACAACTGCACTAATTATTGATAAGATGATGTTTAATTGTAACTTAATAGATATGTATTTGTCCTCCATATGTTCTTTTATATTATTTCTTTTATATAGTTTTTTGTTTGAGTCCCTAAATTTTGTTGGATATAAAAAAGACGTATCAAATGCGAAGCATAATCAATTCAAAGGATTAAGGGCAAAAAGTTACAAATGTAATTCTCTATAAGAATTTTCAGTTGGAATCACATATGACTCTAAGTTACCAACCTGTAATCTTTCAACATTAGGATAAGCACGAATTCCATCATCACGTTTCATTGTTTTTGAAGCAAAATACAA
Organism: Candidatus Pacearchaeota archaeon; assembly: GCA_018303845.1. Lineage (GTDB taxonomy): Archaea > Nanobdellota > Nanobdellia > Pacearchaeales > GW2011-AR1 > JAGVXH01. Next base: position 193,721 of record JAGVXH010000003.1, on the reverse strand, counting down.
TTCATCACCTGCTTCATTCCTCCCAATTATTCCGCCATGATATTGAATACTATATGAAGGAGTAGTTTGAGGAATCGGCTTTGTAGTCAATGAAACCATTTCAAATATCTCGGCATGGTCATGAAGTTTATCTGCTGAGGGAAATCTATCAAAAACAGGTAGATCAACTAATGTCCCTTTGTTAATTAAATCGGTCATATGTGTTAGTATTTAAGAATAGTATATAAACTTTTTTCCCTCTTCCAAATTTTAGTCTTTTTCTCAATTTCGTTGAACACCGGGCTTATGCGAAGTTGCGAGCCGAGTGGAGGAATTTTCAGGCAACCCAGAAAATTCCGACCTCCTGGCGAGCAATTTGGGAAACCGAAGTGCAACGAGGTTTCCGCATAAGCCCTGTTAAGTGAGGGTGAGCAAAGCGAAAGTGCAACGTCCCCTTGAGTTTTTGAATTGCGTATATTAATTTCGACCGAAGGGAGTGTAAATGTTCGAAGAACAAAGAGGGGGATTTTTTACGATACTTTTTATATCAGTTTGTTTTATTTAAAATTATGCAGGTCAAATATAACATCAAAGATATGAATGATTTTGCCAATAAGAAAAATGGTAAATGTCTTTCTAAAGAATATAAAAATGCTCATACTAAACTTGATTGGGAATGCAGTAAAGGGCATCAATTTAGAAATACTTGGAATGTTGTTCAGCAAGGGGCTTGGTGTAAGCAGTGCACAAATGAAGCGAGAAAGGGGAAATGGGTAAATCAATTTGGTGATGCCTCTAAATTTCGAAAAAATGAATTAAACAATCTTAAAGCGTTAGCAAACAGAAAGTGTGGGAAATGCTTATCTGATCAATATGTAAATTCTAGAAGTAAATTGAAATGGCAATGTAAGGAAGGCCATACTTGGGAAGCATCTCCATCGCATATTAAAAATAACCGCTGGTGTCCTATTTGTGGAATTAAAAATGTAATCCAAACAAGAAAGGGACCTACAGCATTAAGGACTCTTGAAGAAATGCAAGAGCTGGCGCAACAACGGGATGGAAAATGCTTATCAAAAGAGTATGTTAATATGACTACAAAGATGAAATGGCAATGTAAAGAAGGTCACATTTGGTGGTCTACTCCATTTAGTCTAAAAAGAGAAAAAACATGGTGTCCAATTTGTTCAACAGGTGTAAGTGAGAGGATATGTAAAAAATATTTCGAGAAGATTTTTGGAGAAAAATTTACGAAGAAAAGACCAAGGTGGCTAATCAGCTCTAAGGGAAGCAGAATGGAACTTGATGGTTTTTCTGATAAATTAAAACTAGCATTTGAATATAATGGAAGACAACATTATGAGGACATAGGTTATTTTAGAAAAAAGGGGAAAGAGTATGTTAAAAAAAGAAAAATTGATGATAAATTGAAACATACGCTTTGTAAAGAAAGGAAAATAGTTCTAATTGAAGTGCCTTATACAGTTCAGTTTGAAGATATGGGTAGGTATATTATAAAAAAAGCGAAGGAAAATTATATTAAAGTTCCAAAGATTACTGAAGAATTAAATTATAAGCTCTGGAACATCTATTCACCTGAAAAAATTAAGGAAATGAAAGAAATCGCAAAATCAAAGGGTGGTAAATGTCTGTCAGAGAGATATATTAATCAGAAGGAACATCTAAAGTGGCAATGTAGGGAAGGTCATGAATGGAATGCTTCTTCGTCCAATATAACTAGTGGCAAATGGTGTCCAGTCTGTGCAATTGAAAACAGAAAAGGATCAAAAAAATATTCTTTAGATTATTTGAAAAAGATTGCAAAAGAAAAAGGAGGAGAGTTATTGTCTAAAGAGTTTTCATCTATTAAAGATAAATACGCTTGGAAATGTAAAGAAGGGCATATATTCAAAACCACTGCTTATTCAGTAATGTATGCAGGTACGTGGTGTCCGAAATGTGCAGTTGAACGAATTAAAAAATGTCTTAGAAAATATAATATAGATGATATGAATGAATTTGCCAGAGGAAAAGAGGGTTATTGCTTATCAGATAAGTTCATCAGTTCTTCATGTAGTCTTAAATGGAAGTGTAAGGAGGGACACGTTTGGGAACAGAAATGGTCTCATATAAAAAAAGATGTTTGGTGCCCAGAATGTAGTGGAAAAAAGAAATTAACTTTGGAACACGCACATAAACTAGCTAAGAAGAATGAGGGAAAATGTATTTCTTCATCATATAAAGACCATAAATCACCACTTAAATGGGAATGTTCAAAAGGCCACATTTGGGAAACTTCTTATGATTGTGTTCGTCAAGGTCATTGGTGCCCTGTTTGCTCTAGAAATAAGAAATTAACTATTGAAGATATGAAAAAGATTGCAAAAGAAAAAGGAGGAGAGTGTCTTTCATCTAAATATATTAATGCAAGAACTAAACTCAAATGGAAATGTAATGCTGGTCATATCTGGGAAGCTGTCCCGGATAGTATTCGTAGGGGTAGTTGGTGTCGTAAATGTTCTTCAAGTAAAAAAATCCCCCTCTAAAAATAAGCAATTCAAAAATTTCACTTAACAAGAGATTAAACGAACTTCTCTACATGTTCCATAGGTTCTGGAGTGGAAATTAGTTTATTTCTTCTGGAGATTTTCTAAAGGTTTATAATTCTGGTTTGGTTTGTTTTACTATGGGATTTTGGCCGGTTGTGTTGAATGTGCTTCGGAATAGCGACGTGGTGTTGCTGGTGCTTGATGCGCGGATGCCAGAGATTGCTGCTAATTCTGAGATTGTCGATAAGGTTTTGAAAATGGAGAAAGATTTGGTTTATATTTTTAATAAGTGTGATTTGGTTGGCGAGGATGATTTGAAGGTTTTGAGGAAGGATTATCCTAACGGTTTTTTTGTTTCGGCGCTTAAGAGGAGAGGGATTGTTTCGCTTAAGAAAGGTTTGGATGAAATGGCTGCGGGCTTTAAGCGAGAGAGTTTAAGGGTGGGCATTGTTGGTTATCCTAATGCTGGGAAGTCGAGTTTGATTAATGCGCTTGTTCCGGGTGCTGAGGTTAAGGTAAGGTCTGTTTCTGGGACGACGCGGAAGACTGAGTGGATTAGATGTGGTAAGCTTCGGATTATGGATTCGCCTGGGGTTATCCCGTCGGGAGATGATAAGATTAAGATTGGACTTACAGCTTCGAAGGACCCGCATAAGATTAGGAATCCAGAGAAGGTTGCTTTGAAGATTGTGGAGTTTTTGCTTGAGAGGAATTTGAAAGTTTTGGAGAAGTTTTATGGCGTGAAAGTTTTGGAGGGAATGAGTGATTATGATGTTTTTTTGGAGATTGGTAAGGCGAAGGGATTTTTAGTTAAGGGTGGCTCGGTTGATGAGGATAGGTGTGCGGTTCGGGTTATTGATGATTGGCAGAGGGGAAGGTTGGGACTTCGATGATTTTGTATTGAATATGTTCGTGTCGAGGTATTTGAATTTTTGATTCTGTTGTTGTTTATGGTATGTCGGAGGGGTTTTTTGTAGATGGTCGATGAAGAGTCTGGGGGATTTTTTGAAAAGATTGGGAAAATGTTTGGCGGGAAAGAGGAAGAAGAAAATCGGGCCGAAGTGGCGAAGCAGGTTTTGAAAGATGTGCAGGCTGAGATTGGGTTTAAAATTGGGGAAGGGAAAAAAATTATTGTTGGGCTGAGAGAGCTGGGGGATTATTTGGCTACGGTAAGTGAGGATGATTTTGAGAAACATGTTAATGAGAATAAAAATGATTTTTCTTGGTGGGTTACGAATTCTGTTGGAGATAGGGTTTTAGGAGAGCGGCTGAAGAAGATTAAGGATTCGGCGCAGATGGCGAATGAGGTTTATTCTAGAGTTAAAGAGCTTACTCCTTATCTAAGCAACAAGGAGGAAGGTACAAGCAACAAGGAGGAAGGTACAAGCAACAAGGAGGAAGGTATAAGCAATAAGGAAGAAGGGCAGGAAAATAAGGAAGAAGAGAAAAATATTTTAGATGTGGGGATTAAGAGTAAGAAGGCGGCGGAGGGGGCTGATGAAGTGAGGCCCGAGGCCAAGGGGAAGTCGGTTGCGGAGTTGTTAGCGGAGGAAGGTGTTGTTGCGACTGAGTCTGCGGAGGGCGAGGGGAAGGAAGTTGAGAAGTCCAAGAGTATCAATGATATTTTGATGACGATTGAAAAGATTGATGGGAAGCTTGATATGTTTGATCAGTTTAGGAAGTCGAGTGATGCTAGAGTTGGAGATTTGGCGGAAAGAATTGGTGAACTTAGGCAGATGTTGCTTGATAAGGAACGGGATTTTAATGAGGTGCAGTCTGGATTTGAAAGGATTAATGATGCGATTGGAGATATTAAGCCAAATGAGATTGCGATTAAACTTGAGAAGTCGGCAATGGAGTTAGAGAAGCGGGACGTGAAGATTGAGAAATTGGAGAATCAAATTGCGACGCTGATGGATGAGGTTTCAGGTTATCGAGCTCGAATGGCGCGAATTAAGGACTTTGATAATTTGATTGATAGTTTGAATAATATTAAGGAAGAGGTTGTGAAAATTGATGAGTCGAAGCGGTATACTGACCGGATTGCGGCGAAGTCGGAGCATATTTTTTCGGAGTTGAATGAGAAAGTTTTGATGTTTAAGAATCAGATTGCGAAGGTTGACAAGACGGACGCGATTGCACAGGAGTTGATGATTACTGCGGATAAGTTGTCGACGGATATGGATAAGCTTGCGAGTAAAGATGATTTAGATAATTTTAGGAAGGATATTCAGGCGCAGAAGTTTGGAGTTTCAAAGGAAGATTTTGGAAAATCTATTGCGGTTCTCGAGGCGGAGGTCGTGAAGGTTTCGGAAAGGCTTGAGCAATTGGATTTTAAGACGAAGGGTTCGGGCGAGTTGCTGGAGGAGAGAAGAAGGTTGGAGTTGTATGTGGATAAGACGAATGATGACTATAAGGCTAAGAAGATTAGTGAAAGTGCTTATTTGGAATTGATTAAGAATTCTAAGAAGAGGCTTGAGGAAATTGACGGGGTTTTGAAGAGGCTTGATCGTGAGGCGATGTATAAGGATTTGAATAATTTGACTAAGGTTGTGAATGAGCATGCGGTGAAGTTTAAGGATTATGCTGAGGGAAAAGAGTTTGTGAATTTGGTTAAGTCTGTTGCTGATTTGCAACATAAGTTTGAGAGTTCGCGGATTGAGAAGTCATTAGAAAATTTGCAGGAAGCGAAGACGAATATTTTTGGTAGGCTTGCTACTACGGAGCAGGATGTTCGGGAGTTGGATTTGAGAGCTCGAGATTTTGCGAAGTTGAAGGATGATATTGTTTCTTTTAGGAATGTGCATAAGGATTTTGAGAATTTGATTTCTGGGAATATTGCGGAGATTGACGCTGTTAAGGGAGTTTTGTCTAGTTTGGAAAATAAGCTTGAAGGGGATTTGAAGAGCAGAATTGATAGGCTGGAGTTTAATGTGACGGATCGGGATGATGTTACGATTAAGAAGTTGAAGATTGCGCGGGATGAGATGGAGATGATGGTTAAGGATAAGTTGAAGAGTTTGGCGTTGTTTGGCGAGGAGATTAAGGCGCTTCGTGAGGGGAAGAGTATGATGTTTGATAAGATTAATTCTAATGAGAGGGGATTGGAGTCGATTAATAGTTTACTTGCTGGCATGAGGGGAGAGTTGCGGATTTTTGGTCCTAAGGTTAGTGCGATCGAGAATAGTGTTGAGGGGAATTTGGTTCCGAGTGTTATTCAGTTAAGGTCGAAGATTGGGGATTTGGATTTGATTAGGGGAGATTTGGAAGTTTTGAAGATGAAGGTGAATGAGGTTGTGGGGGAGAATTTGGAGGGGAAGATTGAAGGATTGGAGGGGGAGATTTTGGAATTGAGGAGAGGATTGTATGGGGACTAGCTGTTAGTTGTTAGCTGTTAGCCGTTAGGGTATGGGTTGGGATAATTGTTAATTATTTAGTTGCAGTATACTACCAATAATTTTATATAATTTTTATTGTTGCCTAATTTATGGAAGCTATAAAATATGTAAAGGATATTAGAAGATTATTTCAGGAGATGAATTCGGAATATGCGACTATAACCGAGTTAGATTCGGTAAAGGGAGCATTGGAACAAAAGTTATCTACTGAGATTGTTATGCTAAGAATGATTGGAGGGCTTGCGGATAAAGTGTGGGAGGATAACGGTGAACATTTTAAGTCTCTTGATAATTCACATCTGTCTAGTTTGTCGGATATGGTTTTTGAAATGATGCGAGTGTTGGCGGTATCAGGTTCGCAATATATGAGATATAAAAAGTTACCTCCAGTTCCATCACTTTATGAAGTTGGATATTCGTCTGAAAGTATTGAATTCAGTGAACCATTATCTGAGGTCTTTGGAGAATCAATTTCTGAACAAGGTAGTGGTTTGGGAGTAATCTATCCTGGGAATAATAATCGCAATAAAGATTTCGTTCTTGTTGATAGGGTTAGAGAGGCAGAAAGATTATTATTAAAGTAGATTTTGTAAAGCTTTCTTTTTTATTAAGATTTATTTTAATTGAGGATGATAATGAGTTGTGGGGAATTTTGTATATTGATATTTGATGAGAATATGTTCGCCATGCTGTATATATTTTTTGTTTGCGATGTTTGTTTGTGGTACTGGGAAAGAAACTAGATATGAGGGATAAAGATGAAGAAATGAAAAGTGGTGAGGGGGCTCGGCCTCTAGTTCATAGGTTGAATGAGATTGAAAGTGAGTTGCGGTTGATTTCTTCTAGGGTTGACAATTCGGTTCGTGTTGATGATAAGGTTAAGCTAGAGAAGGAGTTACTTTCTTTGAGAAATAATGTGAGTGATTTTTCGGCTCGGTTTGCTGGGGAAATGGAAGGGAGTTCTAGTAGACTAAAGAGAGAGATTGAGGCTGTGACTAAGAATTTGGAGATGGAGATTAGGGAGTTGTCTAAGGGTGCGCGGGAAGATTTGAATTTGAGAAGAGATGAGATTGAGGAGAGTATTAAGAAGTTGAATTTTGAGGTGAAAAGTGTTTCTTCTAGTATTGCTAGGGAGATTAAGGATTTGGGGAAAGGGGTTGAGGCGAATACGAATAGTCGGTTTATTAGTGTTGAAGATTCTTTGGCCAGGCTCAAGAGTGAAGTTGAGGGAATTTCTAGATTGATGGGAAGTGAGTTTAATGAGCTTGATAAAAAGATTTTGAAGAATTCTACGGCTGAGTTAGAGAAGAAAGTTTTGGTTTTGGAAAAGTTGGCAGATGATTCGGTTCGGTTGGAGGAGAAGGTTAAATTGGAGAGAGAGCTTGGAAGGGTTAAGGATAATTTGAATGTGCTTTCCATTAAGTTGTCCGACGAGGTTAGTGGGGTTTCTAGAAAGCTTGGGTTTGAGATTGAGGATTTTAAGAAGAGGGCGAAGGAGGATTTTGAGAGATTTAGTGGTGATATGGGTAAGGTTTTTGTTGGGAATAGAAATGAAGTTAGTGAGAGTTTGAAAAAGTTTGATGAGGGGTTGAGGAATTTTGTGGGGAAATTTGATTCTGAGATATTGGGATTGTCTAGGCGGATTGATAGGGAAAATAAAGAAGGGGCCGATAAGGTTAATGCGGACTTAGAGAAATTGGTCGTTAAGATGGATGGGGTTTTGGGATTGGAAAGTGAGATTGTTGGGTTGAAGAATGAAGTTGCGACTGGGGCTAGAAACCAGGAGGCTGGGATTAGTGACATGAAGAAGATTTTGGATGAGAGAGTTAAGGCGGTTGTTGTTGATGTCGGTAAAGAAATTATGGTTTTGAAAAGTGAGGCTAAAAAGTCTTTTGATGGGGTTGCTTTGGAATTGAAGGATGTTGGTAAAAAGGCTGGATTGGAGCTTCGGGATTTTGTTCGTAAGATTGATAATGAGATTGCGGTTTTAAGTAAGGAGGTTAGTCGGAATTCTTTGCTTGAGGTTGGTAGCCGAGTTCGGGATTTAGAGAAGGGGATGGATGGTTTTGTTCGGATTGGAGATAAGATGAAACTTGAGAATGATTTTTTGAAGATGAAGAGTGACTTGGAAGATTTGAGTTTGAAGACAAGGGAAGAGGCGAAGTTTTCGGTTAAGCGAATTGAGGAAAGCTTGAAGGATGTTTCGGGGAAGATTGCTCACGAGATTAGGGGGCTTGAAAAAAGAGTGGAGGCGAATTCTTTGCTTGAGCTTGTTCGGAGAGTGAATATTTTGGAGAAGGAGTTGGATTCGGTTTCTGTTTCTTTAAATGAAGAGGATAGCACGGTTGAGGTTTTGAAGAAGAATGTTGATGATAAGATTTTTATGTTGGAGCGTGAAATTGAGAAGTTGAATTCTAGGTTGGATGGGATTGCGGCTGAAGGGAAGGAGCAGGGGGTAAGTGATAAGGAAGGTAAAGAGATGAAGGATAAGATTCGGGAGCTAGAGGTGAAGCTTGGGAATTTTGAGGGACGTGTTGATTTGGAGAACGAGAAGATTTATGATAGGCTTGCGGAGTCGCTTGATTTGATGATGTTTTGGGAGAAGAAGCTCGCTCGGTTGTCGGATGAGCCGACGAGAAATAAGGACGGAGGGATGAGGAACAAAGGGGAAGGGATAAGGAATAATGACGAGCGGGAGGGGGACAAGGTTTTGATTAAAAAAAGGGAGAATCAGATTAGGGATATTAGGGAGAGGAAGAGTGTGCTTGAGAGATTGCGGAGAAGTCATGTGGTTTCTTTTGGGAATAAGATAAAAGGGGTGAAGAAGAAATGAATTGTGAAGTTTTGGCGGTTTCTTCTATAAAGGGGGGAGTAGGGAAGACTACGACTGTTGCGAATTTGGGAAGTGTTCTTGCTCGACGGGGGAAACGGGTTTTGGTGATTGACGGGAATTTGTCGGTGCCGAATCTTGGGATTCATTTTGGATATATTGATGTTGGAAAGACTGTGCATGATGTTTTGGCGCGGAAGAGTGAAGTTGGTGAAGCTGTTTATGAGCATAGTGAGAGATTGCATGTTATGCCTGGTCTTGTTAGTGGAGGCTTTGTTTCTAGGTGGAGTTTTGTTCGGATTATTGAAGAGCTTAGGGATGACTATGATTATATTTTGATTGATACTTCGCCTTCTTTTGCGGAGCTGTCTAAGGCAATTGAGGTTAGTGATGCGATTGTTTTTGTTGCGACGCCTGATTATCCTACGATAAGTTCGACTTTGCAGTTGATTGAGAAGGTTCGTGGGAAGATTGTGATTAAAGGGATTATTTTGAATATGGTTAAGGGAAAGAATTTTGAGCTTAGTGCTCGAGAAATTGCGGATGTTGGAAGATTAAGTGTTTTGGGATCGGTGCCTTATAATGTTCGGGTGCAGAAGGCGGTTGCGAATTTTTCTCCGCTTTGTTTGGAGTCAAAATGGAATGGGGTTTATTGGGCTTATGCTGGGATGTTGAATGATTTGTTTGGGTGAGGAAAAATTGGCCGCGGGATTTCGCGGGATGAGGATAGGCAATAGGTAATAGGGGGGTAAGAGAATAATTCTCCACGGATTCTCACGGATTGGATTGGATTGAAGTAATTATAGATTAAGAGGATGATTTTGGGTGAGGAAAAATTTAGCCACAGATTTGCACAGATTTGCACAGATTTTTGTTTTGAGGTGTGGTTGTTAATATTGGCACACGGATTCTCACGGATTGGGTTTTGGGTTGGGTGATGTGAAATATATATTGTAATATATATGTTAGAGTATATAGGTTTTGGGAAAAAATTAACAGTGCTACCTTGGATGGCGGCCTTGTTAATTTTTTGTTAATAGGCGGTTAATCCATGATAGTTTCTAATGTATGCAGGTATGCTTGATCTGGATTTTGCTTCTGCCATAGTTTTTTTTCTGCTTCAAATTCTTCCTTTTGTTTTCCTAGGGCTTTTTTTATTTCTTCTTCCATGTGTTTTGTACATATGCTTATCGTTAAGAAGATTACTCCTATGAATACGATTACTGCGACGATGGATTCCATGATTTTCTCCTTTTGTTTGGTATTTCGTTGTAAAAATAATATTTTATATATAGACAAGTCTAAGATAAAACTCTTTTGAAATATCTTTGACTTGGTATTTCTTTTTCTTATCCACGTATTTCTGGAGAATTACTTAATTGTAATTGATTGGATTTCTGTTTGTATGTGGATTTTTGTGTATATTGACATTTCTTAGTGGTAACATGTTTTTTAAGGTTTGTGGGTGGGTTTTTTTTGGAATATGTTCGTATAGGGTTATTTGAATTTTGTTTGTTGTTTTTGTGTATGTTGAAGGATAGAATTTGGGTAGCTTTGTTTGTTGTTATGTTTTGTTTTAGTGGGGTTTTGGCTGAGGATATTGTGAATGAGGGGGGCAGTTTTTGGGATGTTGTTGTTGATTTTTTTAGGAGTATTTTTTCTACTTTTACTGGACAAGCGATTGTTGGTGTGACTCCGATTCCTGCGACTGGAGAATGGCATGAAATAAAAATTAAAAATTTTTATTTCGGGGGGCTCAATGAAAATTAAAAATTTCCATTGGAATGGCTCACTCTTCGAGTGGATGGCTCACTCTTCGAGTGGATGGCTCACTCTTCGAGTGGGGGTTTGTCTGCTGCTGTTATTTTGTTTTGGGAATGTTGTCGCGTTGGGTGGGGAAGTAGAAAAGGGTCAAAATTTGATTGATATAATTGTGGAATTTTTTCGTAATATTTTTTCTACTTTTACTGGACAAGCGATTGTTGGTGTGACTCCGATTCCTGCGACTGGAGAATGGTGGAATAGTTCTTGGAGGTATCGAGTTGGCGTTGAGGTAGATATGGGTGGGTTGTCTAGAGTGAATTGGCCGGTTGAGGTTTTGGTTGATTTTAGAAGTGAGCTTGATTCTTTGGGGGATTCTTCTGCACTTGATTTGGATTCGGTTCGGGTGATTGAATATAATTCTTCGGGTTATGTTGTTTCGGAATTAAAAAGTGATTTTGAGGTTGTTAGCGGGGAAGAGGGCTATGTTGTATTTATTTTGAATGGGACGACGGCTGGTTCTGATGCTCGGGATTTTTTGATTTATTTTGATTCGGTAGACAATGGGAAGGCGATCCCAGGATATTCAAGTTTGGTTAGTTACAATTTTGATGGGAGCGAGTTTTCTGTTGATAATGGGCTGATTGATATTAGGGTTGACACATCGAGAGGAGAAGGGACTAGCGGGATTTATTATGCGGAAAGGGTGGATTTTTCTAAGGTTATTTTTAATGTCGTTGCAGGTGAACGGACTGCTGAGTATTTGAGATATTATAATGGGACTAATTATTTTGGTGCTGATTTGGATGGGGACGCGACGCTTGAGTTTGATGGGAGTGTGAAGAAGGTTGTTTATCAGGAAGGAAATGAGGTTAATTGGGGGACTGTGAGCCCGACTGGGAATGAGATTTGGCGAAGGTATGTTATTTATGACGGGAGTCCTTGGATTTTTATGGAGCATGGGTTTAGGAATTTAGGTGGGGTTGCGGTTAGTCGTTCTAGTGATGGGGTTGGTGTTCCGTCGTATGATGTTGACAGAGTTTTTGGGCTTGATAATTTGATTGGTCCTGGTGGGGCGGGAAGTGATCCTTGGAGTTGGAAGTCGGCGACGAAGACAGTTGGGGCGTTTGGTGTTGGGGTTATTAATGTTCTTGAAGTTGGGACTACGAATTATTATGCGCAGGGCAGTGTTTTTAGTGGGGTGATTGGAATTCAGCTTGGGGCGACTACTATTAATTCCGGAGAGAGTATTTCTAATAAGGTTGCGGTTTATTTTAATGCAGATAGCACTCATACGGGAGTTAGTGATTTGAAAGATAGACTTGTGACGCCGGTTGTTTTGGATTTGGGGAGTGGCGAAGAATATGTTGTGATTTCTAATTTGTCGACGGAGTTTGATGTGTATAATTTGAATGAAAGTGTTTTGGTTTTGCTTAATGTTTTGACGGATTCGCATGATTTGGTTAGGGGAGTTAATGTGACTTTTGATATGGGAACTGGCTCTGTTGTTGACGATGTTGTTTTGAAATTATTTGACGATGGGTTGCATGATGATGGCTTGGCTGGGGACAAAGTTTATGGAGGAAGGTATACTTTGAGTGTTTTGGCTGATGTTGGGAATTGGAATGTTTCGGCTAAAATTTATGATAAGTATTTTCAAGAAATTGGGATGGATTCTTTTGGGTTTGAGGTTAGCGATAGGTTGAATGGGGCTTTGAATATTTTGAATCCGACTGGTCTTGTTGGAAGGAATGTTTTTGCTAGTTTTATTTTGGAAAATGTTCGTAATGATTCGGGGGTTAGTGGAGTTGTTAGCTGTGATTATAATGGGACTTTTGTCTTCGATGTTTTGGAGGTTTCATTAGGGAATTATTCTATTAATTTTAGTGCGCCTGGGATTCTTGGTGGTTATGAGTTGAATTGTTTGGGTAGCGTGTCTGGTAATTTGGGTTCTGGTTCGGATTGGTTTTATGTTGAGCCTGATAAGACTGTTGTTGATTTTGGGTTTTCCCCGTTGACGAAGATTGTTTCTGACGTGACGCAAAGTGATGGCGCGAATTTTAGTGTGGAGGTTTTTGTGGAGAATATTGGTGGAGGTTTTGCGCCTGGTGTTAATGTTTCTTTGATTATGCCTAGTGGGGATTTTGTTTCTAATATTTCTTTTGAGGAATGTGGGAGTTTGTCTTCTGGGGAGAATTGTTCGAAATCTTTTTTAGTTGATGTTTTGAGTGGGGGTATACCTGGAGATTATAATATTACAATTAATGTTTCTTGGATTAATCCAGATTTGAGTTTGAATTATTCTGTTCAGTATTTGGGGGTTGTTGTTGAGGCTAACCCTATCTTTAGTTTGAGCGGATTTGTTTTTGATGAGGATGTAGGCGAGGGTGAAAATAGAAGTTATGGTAATTTTAGTGTGGACTCTATTGGGAACGACGAGGTTTTAGATATTTTGTTTTCTTGTGCTTCTGGTGTTGTTTGTTCGGATTTTTTTGTTGATTTTGTGCCGACGAATTTTTCTGGACTTGTTTTGGGGGCTAGCGGAGATGTTGAAATTTTTGTTGGTGTGCCTGAAGGTTATTCTCCTGGAAATTATTCTGGTGTAGTCGGTGTTGGAAGTTTGAACGCGGGAGTTAGAAGTTTTGGTATTAATGTTAGCGTTGGTGAGCGTGGGACTTGGGATGTTTCTAGGGTTGGTTGTGATGGGGTTGTTTTGGTTGAGCAGGGCGGGGATATTTGTGAAGTTGTTGTGAATAATAGTGGGAATGTTGAATTGAATTTTTCTGTAATGCCTTTGGGTGGTAATTATACTTATGTTTCTCCGCAGAATTTTAGTGTTGCCAAACAAACCAATGAGAGTTTTTATGTTCGATATAATACAACTGGTGCTCCCCCTAATGAGGCTTTTGTTTTGAATTATATTATTGGTGTTTTGAATGGCGAGCCTTTGAGTAGGATGCTGAATGTTTCTTTGTTGGTTGTTTTTGGTCCTGAGGTTTGGATGACGATGGACGATGAAGTTGAACAGGGAGGGAGCTTTTTGATTAGGGCGAATATTAGTGATAGGTCGTTTTCTGGTATTGAACAAGTTTGGGCTAATGTGACGCGTCCTAATGGGGTGGTCGAGAAAGTTAATTTGTCTAATGTTTCTGTTTTGGGAGTTGGAGGTTATAGTAGCTGGGAGGTTAATTATTCTAATACGATGGATAGGGGGAATTATTATTTGAATGTTTTTGCAAGGGATTATAGTGGAGGAATGGGTTTTGATAATGATAGTTTAGTTAGTTTTGCACGGTTGAATGTTAGTTTGCGGACTGGTTGGGAGGATTATTTACTGGGGGAGAGCGGGACTATTTATTATAATGTTAGAGATTATAGTGGAACTGGGCTTGCTTCGGATGTTAATATTTCAGTTAAGGACAGCGACGGGCTTGTTCGTTATATGGAGATGTTGCGAACTAATGATTTAGGGCATCTTAGTGTTTTGCCCAGTTTTAATATTCCTAGCGACGCTGTTGTTGGCAATTATAGCTTGAGTTCACAGACTGGTTATGATGACGTTATTTCTGGGAAAAGGATTAGTGGTTTTGACAATGATTCGTTTAGTGTATATGATCATCTTTTTATTTCGCTTGATACGTCGGTGACTTGGTATCCTAATAGTGTGATGGCGTTTTATTTATTGGTATACTCGACTGGAGAATTAAATGCGCCACCTACGGATGTTGATTTAATTGTTTATGATCCGGCGCAAAATGAGTATACTATTGCTGATTTAGGAGATTTTGATTTGGTGAGTAATACTAGTAGCTCGTTTTTGTATTTGTATAAATATGCTATGCCTGCGAATTCTCCTACGGGGGATTTTTTGGCATTGGTAGATGTTTCGCAAGGGACGCGAAGTTTTCAGGATGTGCAGGCGTTTCGAGTTTCTAGTGGGGGTCCGTTTGATTTGATTTTAAATTTGAGTGTAGTGGATGCTGTTCGAGGTGGTGTTGTTCCATTTGAGATTATTATGAAGAATATGGGTGAAGTTCCGCAAGATGTTTATTTGGATTATTGGGTAATGGACGCTAGTGGGAATAATTATAGTCGAGTTACAGGCGAGGCTATTTTTGTTGATGCGATGGGTAATACTACGATTAGTCGGACTTTGCCGATTTTTAATTGGCAGTCTTTGGGTGAGCATTTTTTGTATGTAACTATGGATTATTCTACGGTGATTGGACCTATTACTACGTCTAAGAATTTTTTTGTTATTGATGGGAATGGTACTGTTCTGCCTGAGCCTGGTCCTAGTGCTGGCGGAGGTGGAGGTGGCGCTTCGATTGCTGGAGAAGTTGTTGTTATCGAAGAAGAGAATTTGATTATTTTGGATATTGATCCGAATGAGTTGGAAATTGAGAGAGGTGGAGTTGCTTATTTGATGGTTGAGATGAAGAATAATTTGGATTGGGATTTGGCGAAGGTTTCTGGGTCTTTGGTTGTCGATGGTGTTGAGATTGGTGTGAGTGGAGTTTTGGATTTGCTTCCCATGGGAGAGAAGGTTGTGTTGCCTATTAAGATTAGTATACCAGATGATTTTGATAGTGGATTTTATTCTGGTGTTGTTCGTGTTTGGTCTGGAAGTATAGAGAGCAGTATGGATTATGAGGTTGCTGTTTTTGATTCTAAGGATGAGTTGCTTGCACATCGAAAGAGTAGGCTTGAGGATAGGTTGGAGAATTTGAGGACTCGGGCCGTTATTGCTGATAATGATGATTTTGATGTTGGTGTGATTTTTGATTCTATTCAGAGGATTAATTTGGATTTCGATTTATTTGATGAGAGGCTGAAGGCCAGAAAGTATTTGGAGAGTTTGGAATATTTGGGGAGAATTGAAAATGATATTGAGACGGTTGAATATGAATTGGATGGGATTGTTAGCGTCGAGAAAATGCCTTGGTTGGTTTGGGTTTTGATTGCTGGAATTTTGATTTTGTTGATTTTGATTATTTGGGTTTTGTGGATTAGGACTAAGAAGGTTTTGGGACAGATGAAGTTTGAGAAGTTGAGAAGGAAATATGTTAGAGATCAAAAGCCAGAAATTAAAAATCAAAAGCCAGAAATTAGAAATCAGAAATCGGAGATTGGAAGTCATAGGCGTGATTACTTGAAGACTTTGGAAGAGCAATATCGATATGGGTATATTTCTAAAGCGGCTTATGATGAGGCGAAGGAGAAGTTGTGATGGATGATAATGTTTGGTTGAATGTTGTTGGAAGGTGGTGGGTTGTAGAGGGCGAGTATTGGTTGCTTGAATGTTTTTGGGAGTGAATGGATTTTTTGATTGTTGATTGAATATTGTTGATTAGGTTTTTATCAAAAATTAATTTATAGCTTTTGTATTTCTTATTCTGACAATATTTTTGTATTAGGAATATATATATTTTTATGGGTTTAGTTATTGCTGGAGATAACATCGGTTGTCCTTGGAAAGGATACTCACAAGCAACTTTCGTTAATAGTTGTGACTATTAAGCCGGCGATGGGACTATAACTCGCTGTGCGGAACTCGCAATCTGGGGGGGTTGTGTTGCCTTGTAAAAAGACAAGAGAACTGTCTGTAAAATGGTAGCTCTTGCGGATTTTTTCACCGCGTCCCAGTTATCTCTGTTTATATTATGAAGAAAGATAAGACGAGAAAAGTTGAGAAGATTAAGGCGAGCCTTAAACAAAGAGCTGCGGCGAAAAAAAATATTAAGAAAGCTCAGGCAAAATGGAAAAGTATGACGCATCGCCAGCATGCTTTGGCGCAACCGGAAGGTCGGGCTAGGAAAAAACCTGGCATGGGTGGTAAGGGAAAATTTTATAGGGTTGTTGTTCGGCCGAAGTCGGAGTTTGTTTCTTTTAAGACACATGATATTGGGGACAAAGGTCACGTTGAGAGAATTGCGGGAAAGAGGTCGAGTGGTTCGTGGGCTACTCAGGCTTGGTTAGTTGATAAGAAAGAGGCGCATATGGCAACTAATGGATATCTTGTTGGGGATAGTGAAGATGTTAGAAGTGTTTTTGCGAAACTTCGAAGGAAGCCACGACATTTGAAAGGTGATATTTTTGAGGCTGGACCTGGTGTGAATGTTCCTGAGAGATTGAAGCCGACTCCTGCGATAAAGAAGGCGCGGACGAAGAATATCAAGAAGGCGCAAGCGGCTAGACGGAAGTGAGGAAAATTTTGGTTTTATTATTATTGTTGGCGATGCTCGTGTATGATTATTGAAGTCTGGAATTAAGAAGATATTTGTTTCTAATAGTTTGGATGTGAAGAGGTCGAGGCAAATTGGGGTTAGGGGAATTAGGGAATTCTGAGAAGAAGTTTGTGATATCTCGGATGAGAAATAGTTTTATATAACTTAAAGTTATTTATTTGTATGAGCGAGACTAAGGGAGTAATTATTGTGTCGGTGATTTTGTTTGTTCTTGCTGGAGTTGCTTTTTATTTAGGATTGGTTTTGACTGGTTTTAATTTTTATAGAGCTGAATTGAATATAGACGGGAATAATGTTTCTGAGAAATTGTTTTATAATACGGATAGTGAATATCATACGCTGTATAGGAATTTTGAAAGTCCTGTTGAGATTGAGAGGTCTGGTGTTTTAGGTTTAGAAAATATTGTTATTGATGATGTCCGGTGTAGTGATGGGGAGCCTTATGTTCGGAATTCTGATTGCTATATTTATCCTGACAGAAGTATTCGGAATGGTTGTCCATATACTGAGCCGAATGAATATGGATGTACTTTTGGAGATGTTTATGGATTTGAAAAGGGAGTTGAATATGTTATTGGGAGTGATTATGAAATATCTGGTTCTAGTGTTTTTTTTGTTGATGGGAAATATTATACTAAGTTTGTTGCTTATAGTGGTGAAAGACACAAGTTGTTGACTCGGGATAATTTTTTTGTTAGGGGAGATGGAGTTGAATTAAGAAGTTATTATTTGCCTGGGGATGATGTATTTGTTTATGTTCCGTTTGATGGAGAGGTTGGTGGAAGAGAGGTGATTGAGCTTAGTGAATTTGAATATGATGGTAGTTTGTTTTTTATGGTGATTTTGCACTTATTCCCTTTGTTGTTTTTTCTTGGATTGTATTTTATTTTTGGTAGAGAGTTGATTAATCCGCTTGTGCCTGAATATGTTAGCAATTATCCGAAAGAGAGAAAGGCTTGGGAGGTTGCGGCTTTTTTTAATCCGCCTTTTGCTCGGGTTAATCCTGATTTGTTTTCTGCTATGATGATTGATTTTCATAGGAGGAATATTATTTCTACTAAGGTTGTTGGGAAGGATGTTTTTATTCGGTTGAACAAGGCTGATGGCTTGGACTCGGTTGAGAAAATGTTTTACAAGATGCTTAAGTCTATTGAAGATAATTGTTCGGATGACTATAGAGATGGGGAATATTTTAATCTTAAGAAAGCATCTGGTAGTGTCAAGGTTATGTTTTATTCAGATTTAAAATCTCAAGCGCAAGCTGTTCAAAAGAAAATTAAGAAAGAAGGTAAGAAATATTTGTCAAATACGGCAGTTTATTCTATTTCCATATTTGCTTTTCTTGCTTATATGGTTTTTATTGCTTCTATTGAGGTTGGAATTGATATCCTTTTTTTGACTTTGTTGTATTTCTTTTCTTCTGTTATATTGCAAGTTGTTAATTATAATACTAGTATACTTATGAGATTCAAAGGAGAATACTATGAGGAGTATTTGCAGTGGCAAGGTTTCAAGGGACATTTTCCTAAGTATTCTACTTTGAAGACTATGGGGCATAAGGGGACTATTCTTTGGGGTCCGCATATGGTTTATGCTGCTGCGCTTGGGGTTGCGAAGAAGGCGTTGAAGGAGATGGAGAGTCATGGAATGATTAGCAAGAAGGATTATGTTATTTTTGCCTCTATGAATAATGTTGGGTCTAGCGTTGCTGGAAGTAGTGGCGTGAGTGGTTCTGGTGGAGTTGGTGGTGGCGGAGTTGGCGGCGGTGGAGTTGGTGGTGGCGGTGGCGGTGGGAGATAAGGATTGTTTGAAAGCGTATTTCTTTGTTACTTATAGGTGACAACCATAGCAAAGCCTTATATAGCTAGTTTTTGATTTTGTGTTATGGAATTTGAATCACTTGGAATTGTTGAGCCGATATTACGGGCTTTGAATGTGGCGGGTTATAGCGAGGCTACTCCGATACAGAGGAAGGCCATTCCGTTTTTGCTTGAGGGAAGAGATGTTATAGGGATTGCTCAGACTGGAACTGGAAAGACTGCGGCGTTTGGTATACCTATTTTGCAGAGGCTTTGTGGAAATAGTTTCAAGGTTCGAGGTCCTCGGGCTTTGGTTTTGGCTCCGACGCGAGAGCTTGCTGCGCAGATTGCTGAAGAGTTTAAGGTTTATGGGAAATTTTTGAATTTTAATTATTTTGCAGTTTTTGGTGGAGTGGGAATTGTTCCTCAGATTAAGGCGCTTGAGAGAGGGGTTGATGTTTTGATTGCTACACCTGGGAGGCTGGTTGATTTGATGGAACAGGGAAAGGTTGATTTGAGGAGTGTTGAGTTTTTAGTTTTGGACGAGGCTGATAGGATGCTTGATATGGGGTTTGCTCGAGATGTTGGTAAGATTGTTAGGCCTCTTCCTGAGAAGAAGCAGACTTTGTTTTTTTCGGCGACGATGTCTAGGGAGGTTTTGGAATTGAGTGATAAGTTTTTGAAGAATCCGGTTAAGATTGAGATTACGCCAGAATGCACTCCAGTTGATAAGATTGAGCAATGTGTTTTTTTTGTGGATAAGGGAAATAAGGAAGAGTTATTATTGGATTTGGTTGGGCAGCAGCAAATGAAACGTGTTTTGGTTTTTGCTTCAATGAAACACAAGGCGAATAAGGTTGCGATGGTTTTGGGTAGGGCTGGTATACCGGCGGTTGCGATTCATGGGAATAAATCTCAGTTTCATAGGACGAAGGCTTTGAATGATTTTAAGTCTGGGGCGGTAAGGGTTTTGGTTGCGACTGATATTGCGGCGCGTGGGATTGATGTAGATGGGATTAGCCATGTTATTAATTATGATTTGCCAAATGAGCCTGAAAATTATGTTCATCGGATTGGTCGAACTGCACGGGCTGGGGCTGAAGGTATTGCTTATTCTTTTTGTTGCGCTGAGGAAAGGAATTTTTTGAATCAGATTGAGCGGGTGATTAAGAGACGGGTTGAATGTGCTTCGCATAAGTGGCATTCGATTGCGGCGAAGAATGCTTCTATTCTTGAGGTTAAGGCTAAACAAGGAAAGCAGGGTGTTGGTCGAGGGCATGGGAGGGACAAGAGGAAGCCTGGTCTTGGGCGGGGGCGACAAGGCGGTAGGAGTAAGCCAGTAGGTGATAGGACATCTGGGTCACGGCGAGTTGCGATGGGGCGAGTGAGAAGTAGAAGGTAGGACTCGAGTTGGTTTTCTTAGATAATCTTTTTGAGATAATTGGTGGAGAATAGAAATGCTTATAAGCTTGAGTGATTTAGGAACATCTATTATTAACTTAATGGGGAACTCTGACGAAATTTCTGAAACACAAGAAGCTAAGGTTTATTGTGATAAAAGTGTTATGATTCTTTTGCCTGAATGGAAAGGCATTCTTGGAAGGAGCTTGTCTGGTCCTCGTGCTATATCCGATTTTACTGGTTTGAAAGAGCGAGAGATAACGGAAGTTTGCAAGAGGTATCCGGCTTTAATAAATCCCTATTATTTGTCGCTTGTTAAGGAGAAGAATGATCCGATTTACAAGCAGTGTATTCCTTCAAAGGAAGAGCTTTCGGATGATTTTGGACAGGAGGATCCTTTGCATGAGGACCCAGAGCATCAGAAGCGATTAGGGGTTCCGTCGTTAGTTACTCATCGGTATCCTGATAGAATTTTGTTTAGGGTTTCGAATCAGTGTGCGATGTATTGTAGATTTTGTACTAGGAAGAGGAAGGTTGGGGATGTAAATAAGCAGCCGACTTGGAAAGAGATTTTGCAGGCTTTGGATTATATTAGGGCGCATGAGGAGATTAGGGATGTTTTATTGTCGGGTGGGGATCCGTTGATGCTGAATGACGTTTTGCTTGAGAAGATAATTAAGGAGGTTCATTTTATTTTGAGGAATAGGAAAAATTCGATTATTAGGATTGGGACGCGGATGCCGTGCGTTCTTCCGCAAAGGATAACTCCGGAACTTTGTGCGATGTTTAAGAGGTATCATCCTTTGTATATTAATACGCATTTTAATCATCCGAATGAGATTACTCCTGAAAGCCGTCGGGCATGTGAGATGCTTGCTGATCATGGGATTCCTGTTGGTTCTCAGAGTGTTTTGTTAAAGGGAGTTAATGATGACCCTGAGGTTATGAAGGAGCTTATGCAGGGATTGGTCAGTATGAGGGTTAGGCCGTATTATATTTATCAGGCGGACCCGGTTAAAGGGACTAATCATTTTAGGACTAGGGTTGAGAAGGGGCAGGAAATTTATAGGGCGATAAGGGGGCATACTTCGGGGCTTTGTGTTCCAACTTATGTGATTGATGCTCCTGATGGAGGGGGGAAGGTTCCGGCGATTCCGAGTTATATTCAGGAGATTACCTACGAGAAGGTTGTGATGAGGAATTTTGAGGGGAATTTGCATGAGTATCCACAGATTAAGTGAGAGTGGATAGAGATTAGATATTAGAGATTAGATGTTGGGATGATTGTTAATTATTTAGCTACGGATTACACGGATTTCACGGATTTTGGGCTTGTTGTGTTCGAGTAGGTCACTATCTTTTTAAACTTGGCTTGTTTGTTTAGGATGAGGTGATGAGATGAAGATTATTTATAATAAAATATTTTTGGAGCATGATACTGGTATGCATCCGGAGAGCAAGAAGCGGTTGGAAGTTTTGGGGTTGAAGAGTTCTAAGGTGGAAAGTGGGGAGAAGTATCTTTCTTTGGTTCATGATAAATATTATATTAAGCAGGTCAAGGAGGCGTGTAAGGTTTCTGATTTTTTGGATGCGGATACTGCGATTTCTAAAAAGAGTTATGAGGCTGCGGTTATGGCTGTTGGGGCGACTGTTCAGGCTTCGGAAGAGGGTGGGTTTGCGCTTGTTCGTCCTCCTGGACATCATGCTCATCCTGGTCGGAGCAGTGGATTTTGTATTTTTAATAGTTTGGCGATAAGTGTTAAGAATCTTGTTAGAAAGAAAAAGCGAGTTTTGATTTTTGATTTCGATGGGCATTTGGGAGATGGGACTGAGAAAATATTTTATGATAGTGATAAGGTTTTTTATTTTTCGCTTCATCAGTTTCCTGCGTTTCCTGGACATGGCTGGGTTGATGAAATTGGCGAAGGGAAAGGGGAAGGATATACTTTGAATGTTCCGCTCCCTGAAGGGACTGGAGATGATTTGTATTTGAAAGCCATTGATAAGTTTTTGTGGATTTTGAAAAAGTTTAATCCTGATGTTGTTGCGATTTCTGCTGGGTTTGATGGGTATAAGAGTGATTCGCTTTTGGAATTGAATTTGAGTGTTGGGATTTATTATGAGATTGGGAAAATAATAAGAAATAATTTTGAAAATTCTTATGCGACTTTGGAGGGCGGGTATAATGTCGATGTGCTTAAGGATTGTGTTAATAATTTTTTGAATGGGATGAATGGAGAGGAGATATACAAGAAGGATGAGGCTACGAAATCTTCGTCTAGTGTTAAGAAGGAATTTGATAGAAGAATGAAGTTAGTTGAAAAAAATATAAATAAGTATTGGAAATGAGATGACAATAAAAAAATTGCAGGAGATTTTTAACCCGAGTTCTATTGCTGTGGTTGGAGCGTCTAATGATAAAGAAAAAGTCGGGTATGGTGTTTTTCGGAATTTGCTTGAGTCTAAGAAGAAGGTTTATCCGGTTAATATAAAACATAAAACTATTTTGGGGAGGAAGTCTTATGGTTCTGTTCTTGATATTTCTGGAGAGGTTGACTTGGTTGTTATTGCGACTCCTGCTTCTAGTGTTTTGGGCGTTGTTCGAGATTGTTGTAAGAAAAAGGTTAAGTGTGTTGTGATAATGAGTTCTGGTTTTAAGGAGGCTGGGAAGAAGGGTGAAAGATTGAGTAATGATATTTTGAAGTTGGTGCGGAAGCATGGTGTTCGGGTGATGGGTCCGAATTGTATGGGCTTTGTAAATCCGCATTCGGGGCTTAATGTGAGTTTTGCTAATAATAAATTAAAGAAAGGAAACATTGCTTTTATTTCTCAGTCTGGTGCGCTTGGTTCCTCGGCATTGGATTGGGCGCTTAGTCATGATCTTGGATTTAGTTTTTTTGCTTCGCTTGGTTCGATGATAGATATAAGTTTTAACGATTTAATTGATTATCTTGGAAGTGATACGGAGACTGAGAGTATTGTTATTTATATGGAATCGCTTAGTGATGCTCGAAAGTTTATGTCGGCGGCACGGGCGTTTTCTAAGAATAAGCCGTTGATTGTTTTGAAGGCTGGGCGAAGTGTGGAGGGGGCTAAAGCTGCTAAGTCTCATACTGGGAGTTTAGCAGGAAATGATTCTGTTTTTGATGCGGCGTTTATTCGGGCTGGAATTGTTAGGGTGAATGAGACGGATGATTTGTTTGATTGTGCCAAAGTTTTGTCGAAGCAAGAAAAGCCCAAGGGAAATAGTTTGGCGATTGTTACGAATGCTGGAGGGCCAGGTGTTTTGTCTACGGATGTTTTAATTGAGAGAGGTGGGAAGATTGCTGGATTGTCTCGGAAGAGTTTGGAAGAGCTTGATAGGGTTTTGCCGAAAAATTGGAGTCATGGAAATCCTGTCGATATTTTGGGAGACGCGAATGATGAGGATTATAGGAAAGCTATTGAGATTTGTTTGAAAGATGATAATGTTGATGGTATACTTGTTTTATTGACACCTCAGACTATGACTGATTCTGTTAAGATTGCGAAGGCAATTGTTGCTATCGAACATGAGAAACCGATTTTGGTTTCTTTTATGGGCGGCCCAAATGTCGAAGAGGGGAAGAGGATTCTTGAGGCTGGCAATATTCCAACTTTTCCTTATCCTGAGCGTGCAGTTAAAGCGTTTATTTATTTGCATGATTATTCTAAGAATATAAAAGCTCTTTATCAAATTCCTAGTTCTGTTCCGCATGCGTTTGAGCCTGATAATACTAAGGCTCGGGCTATTATCGAAAAGGCTGCTCGGAAAAAACGGTATACCTTGGATGATGTTGATTCTAAAAAGATTTTGGCAAGTTATGATATTCCTGTTTCTTCTCAAGAGATTGCGAAGAGTCCTAAGGATGCGGTGAGGTTTTCGGAGAAGATTGGTTATCCTGTTGCGATGAAAATTGCTTCTCCTGATATTTTGCATAAGACTGAGCTCAATGCGGTTAAGTTGGATATTTGGAATAAGGAAGATGCGGAGAAGGCTTATATTGAGATTTTGAAGAATGTCAGGAAAAGAGAACCTAAGGCTAAGATTAATGGGGTCATTGTTGAGAAGATGTCGTCGAGGAAGTATGAGCTTTTGATTGGGTGTAAGAAGGATGCGATATTTGGGCCAGTTATTGTTTTTGGAATGGGCGGTGTTGCTGTGAATGTGTTTAAGGATATTAAAATTGGGCTTCCTCCTTTGAATATGGATTTGGCCGAGTCGTTAATTGATGAGACGAAAATTTCTAAGTTGCTTCGTGGTTATAGGAATATGCCTGGTGTTGATATTGATTTTTTGAAGTTTGTGCTTTACAAATTTTCGTATCTTATTATGAATTTTCCTGAGATTTTGGAAATTGATATCAATCCGTTTAGTATTGATGAACGAGGTGGGATTGCACTCGATGCGAAGATTGTTTTGGATGAGAAGTATATTAATCGGAAAAATAAATCCAATGAACCTTATTCACATTTGGTTATTCGTCCTTATCCGAAAGAATATGTGACGGAGTTGAAGGTTGATAAAATTGGGAAAGTTGTTTTGAGGCCTATTCGTCCTGAAGATGAGGAGGTTGAGAAGGAGATGATTGAGAAGTTTTCCGAGCAGACTCAGAGGTTTCGGTTTTTTAGGCATGTTAAGGAAGTTTCGCATGATATGCTCGTGCAGTATACCCATAATGATTATGATCGGGAAATTGGTCTTGCGGCGGAAATTGTCGAGGATGGTAAGAAGAAGTTTGCCGGAGTTGTGAGGTTGATATCGGACCCTTATGAGGATAGCGCCGAGTTTGCGATTGTCTTGGCTGATCCTTGGCAGGGATTTGGACTTGGGAATAAGATGATGGATTATATGTTGGAGTTAGCGAAGAGGAGAAACGTCAAAAAAGTTTATGGATATTTTTTGGAAGATAATTTTGTTATGAAAGAGATGTTTGAGAAGAGGGGATTTTCTGTTGTTAAGCAGGAAGATATGTATTATGCTGAGAAGGTTTTTTAGGATTCTTCGTCAAGTTTTTCCAATTCTTTGAATAGTTTGATTTGGGCCTTGCTTAGTTTCTTTGGAGTTTCTACTTTGATTTCTACGAATTGGTCTCCTGTTTGATATGGATTGTTAATGAATGGTATACCGTGTTCTTTTAATCTTAGGATTGCGCCTGACTCTGTGCCCTTTGCTAATTTCACTTTTACTTCTTTTGTTAGTGTTGGGATGGAAATTTCTCCTCCGAGTGCTGCTCTTGCGAAGGTGACTGGGAATTTTATGTAGATGTCGAAGCCGTCTCGCTTGAATATTTTGTGAGGTTTAACTTGGATTTCAAGGAAGAGGTCTCCTGTTTGGTTGTTTTTTGATGCGTTGCCTGCGCCTCTTACTCTGATGGTTTGTCCATTGTCGATTCCTTTTGGTATTTTTATTTTTATTTTTTCTTTACTGTTTTCTGTTCCAGAGCCGTTGCAATTTTTACATTTGTCTTTTGTTATTTTTCCTTCTCCATTGCATTCGTTGCATGTCACAGTTCTTCTCATTGTTCCCCATGGGGTTGTTTGAGTTTTGTTTATTCTTCCTTGCCCGTTGCAGGTTTTGCATGTTTCGAATTTGTTGTCTTTTGATCCTGTCCCGTTGCAGGTTTTACATGGGATGTCTTTTTTGATTGAGAGTTCTTTTTCGCATCCGAAAACTGCTTCTGTAAATTCTATTGTGATTTGGTAGTGTAAGTCTAGATCTTCTTGTTCTTCTTGGAATCCGCCGTGGAATCCCGAGCCTCTTAGTAGGTCTTCGAATATATCTGAGAAACCGCCCTGTCTTCCTCTAGAGCTTGAGTCTTGAGTGAATCCTCCTGAACCTCCCATATCATATTTTCTTTTTTTTTCTTTGTCGCTTAGCGTCGTGTAGGCTTCGTTTATTTCTTTGAATTTTTCTTCGTATTCTTTTTTCTTGTCTTCGCTTGCTTTGTCTGGGTGATATTTTAGGGCTAATTTTTTATAATTTTTTTTAATGGTTTCTTCAGAATCTGTTTTCTTAACCTCTAGTATTTCGTAATAATCTTTTTTTGCCATGGTAGATATGGGATGTTTGGTTTTTTAAATTCGTTGTAACGAGAATTATTTTTTGTCGGAATCATCTACTACTTCTGCGTCTACAACTTTGGAGCCAGAATTTGCTTCTGTTGCTTCTTTTGCTGCTTGTTCGTACATTTTTACGCCAAGCTCTTGTGAGACTTGTTTGACTTTGTCTAGTTTGTTTTTTACTTCGTCAATATTATCGCCCTTTAGGATTTCTTTTAGCTCGTCGATTTCTTTTTGGATTTTTCCAATTGTATCTTTGTCTACTTTATCTTTGTATTCTTTTAGCATTTTTTCTGTTGCATAAATTAAAGATTCGGCTTCGTTCATTGTTAGGATTTTATCTTTCTTTTTTGCATCTTCTTCTTTGAATTTTTCAGCATCTTTTACCATATTTTTGATTTGTTCTTCTGAAAGCGAGCCACCTGTTACTGTGATTTTTTGCTGTTTTCCTGTTCCTAAATCTTTTGCTGAGACATTTACAATTCCGTTGGTATCGATGTCAAATGTTACTTCAATTTGTGGTATACCTCTTGGAGCTGGTAAGATTCCTACTAGGTCGAATTTTCCAAGAGAGATGTTGTCTTCTGCCATTTCTCGTTCTCCTTGTAAAACGTTTATTGTTACTGCGTTTTGTCCGTCGGAAGCTGTTGTGAAGATTTCGCTTTTCTTTGTTGGAATTGTTGTGTTTCTGTCGATTAAGGCAACTCGGATTCCACCTTGTGCTTCGATTCCTAATGTTAGTGAAGTAACGTCAAGTAATAAAACATCTTTTACGTCTCCGCTGATTATTGCTCCTTGAATTGCTGCCCCTAGAGAAACTGCCTCGTCTGGGTTTACGGATTTATCTGGTTCCATTCCTGTTATTTCTTTAACTATTTCTCTTACTTTTGGGATTCTTGTACTTCCTCCTACTAAAATAACTTTGTCAATTTTTGGCATTTTTGCGTCTTTGATTGCTTGGTGTGTTGGTTTTTTTAATCTCTCGAATATTGGTTCGCAGATTTTTTCGAAGCTTGATCTTGTTATTGTTACGTCTAGATGTTTTGGGCCTGAATCATTAGAAAAGATATAGGGAATTGTTACTTTTGTTTGTTGAGATGAACTTAGTTCGATTTTTGCTTTTTCTGCTGCTTCTTTTAATCTTTGTAATGCGACTAGGTCTTTTTTTAGGTCTATTCCGCTGTCTCTTTTGAATTCTGCTGCTAGATAATTAATTAGTAATTCGTCGATGTCGTCTCCGCCTAAAAAATTGTCGCCTGAAGTTGCTTTAACTTCGAAGATTCCGCCTCCAAGTTCTAGGATTGATACATCGAAAGTTCCGCCTCCGAAATCGAAAACTAGAATTGTGTGGTCGTGCTCTTTTTCTAAACCGTAAGCTAGAGCTGCTGCTGTTGGTTCGTTGATTATTCTTTTAACGTTTAGTCCTGCGATTTTCCCTGCGTCTTTTGTCGCGTTTCTTTGTGCGTCTCCGAAGTATGCTGGTACTGTGATTACAGCGTCTACTATTTCATGTCCTAAATATTCTTCTGCATCTTTTTTTAATTTTTGTAGAATCATCGCTGAGATTTGCTCTGGAGAATATTCTTTGTCTCCGATTTGGGTCATTTTTTTTGTTCCCATTAATCTTTTGATGCTACGAATTGTATTTTTTGGGTTTGCTATTGCCCCTCGTCTTGCGATTTCGCCTACTAATACTTCGTTTCCATTGATTGAGACTACACTTGGCGTTGTGTTGTTGCCTTCGGTGTTTGGGATTATTTTTGCTCGTCCGCCTTCCATTACACTTACAGCTGAGAATGTTGTTCCAAGATCGATTCCTATTGTTTTGTTCATATTATTTTGATTCCTTTGCGGTACTAATTTTAACTTTTGATGCCCTTAAAAGCCTTTCGTTTAGGGTGTATCCTTTTTGGAGTTCTTCGAGGATTGCTCCTTGGACTTTTCCCTCTACTTGAATTAAGGCTTCGTGGAATTTTGGGTCGAAAGTTATGGTTGTGTCTATTTTTTTTAGACCCTGTTTTTCTAAGACTTTGTTTAGTTCGTCGTAGATTAGTGCAATTCCTTTGTCTTCGTTATGTTTTAGAGAGAGTTCGAAATTGTCTAGAATTGGTAGGAGTTCTGAGATTAGGTTTTCGTTTGCGTTTATTTTTATTTGTGTCTTTTCTTTTTCGGTTCTTTTTCGGAAATTTTCGAATTCTGCCTGGAGTCTTTGAAGCTGTTCTGTTAGGATTTGTTCTTTGGTTTTTGTTTCTGGAATTTCTTCTGTTTCTAAGATTTCTTCTGCTTCTTCTAAGATTATGTTTTCCTTCGGAGTTTCTTTTGCCATTATAGTTTATCGTCAGATTTTCTCCTTATAAAATGTTCGGTTTAACGAATTTTTGATTATTTTTGATTTCTGGTTTTTGGTGGGATAAACCTGCTTGAGTTTTATCCGCGTTTTTGAATAAGAATCTTAAAGAAAGTTTTTTTATGGCCGCTTGTGGTGGATAGATTTTGTTTTGGTTTACTTTTGTTTTGGTTTACTTTTGTTTCTGCTTTGGAGGATGGGCAGGTAAGGGATATTGTTATTGAGGATGAATTTGAACAGCTTAAGGGATTTGGCCAGGTCGGATTTTCTTTGGATTCTAAGGACGCTAGTGTTAATAGGTTTGCTGGTTTTTTTGTTTTATCTGATGAGACTTTGGAATTTGATAGAGAGAATATTAATTCTTCTAGGAATAATTTTAGGAATCGGTTTTCTTCGGATGGGATTAGTGTTGAGAGTGTTCACGAGGAGGTTGATAGTGGATTTTTTAATGTGGATGAGAAAGCGGTTAAGCAAACTTATATTATTCGAAATGAAGAGGATGTTGTGAAAAATGTGACTTTGAAGGTTGCATATGAGATTGATTCAAATTTTGTTGTTTGGAATGGAGTGAATTATAGTATTGATGAGGAGGCTGTTTATTTTGAGGCTTTTGAAATTGAAATTGAGGTTTTTCCTGGGTTTAACGAGACTACTTGGGCTGGGCATGCTTTATATTTCGGGAATAATTATTATGATTTTAGGGACGTGATTGGGATGGATTATTCTGTTTTTGTTTATGCTTTGGATGGAAGGAATTATATTGGATTGGAGATTCATGGAAATGTTGATGGGTTGAGTGAGCTAGTTGTCGATCCTGTTATAGGATGGACTGCACATGTGATGGGTGGGGCAGGTTATTCAACCACTCCTTTCGCCATAGATGTAGACTCCGACGGAGATTTAGATATAGTAACTTCTAGCCAATTTAATAATAAAATAGTTTGGTATGAAAATGATGGAAATAGGAGTTTTGCGACTCATATTATTGATTCCCAATATTATGGAACTTATGATGTTTCTGCTGCAGATGTAGATTCCGACGGAGATATGGATTTTTTTACTTCTGGTTTTAATAGAGGTGAAATAGCTTGGTATGAAAATGATGGAAGTGAAAATTTTGCGGCTCATGTTATTGTTCCCTCTACTGGACTTTCCAATTCTATTTTCGCCATAGATGTAGACTCCGACGGAGACGTTGATTTAATCTCTAATGATTTATATGGGGATAAAGTGGCTTGGCATGAAAATGATGGGAATGAGAATTTTGTAACTTATGTTATAACTACATCTGCAGATCAGATTGCATCTATTTTCGCCATAGATGTAGACTCCGACGGAGACGTTGATATACTTTCTGCAAGTAGTGCTGATAATAAAATAGCTTGGTATGAAAATGATGGAAACGAAAATTTTACAACTCATATTATAACTACATCTGCTACTTGGGCTATGTCTGTTTTTGCCATAGATGTAGACTCCGACGGAGACGTTGATGTACTTTCTGCAAGTCGTATTGATAATAAAATAGCTTGGTATGAAAATGATGGGAATGAGAATTTTACAACTCATGTTATAACTGTGTCTGCAGGCGGGGCTTTTTCGGTTTTCGCCATAGATGTAGACTCCGACGGAGACGTGGATGTACTTTCTGCAAATCATGAGAATGGTGAAATATTTTGGTATGAAAACGATGGATGGGAGGGGTTTGTGTCTCAATTAATATCCTCTGCTGATATGGCATCTTCGGTTTTTGCTGCAGATGTAGACTCCGACGGAGATGTAGATATTGTTGGTTCAGGGGGTGCGAGTGTATACTGGTATGAATCTGATCTTTCTTCTGGGGTTTCTTCTTCTTGTTTTGGCAAGATTAATGTTTTTGTTGAGGATTCCTCTGGAAATGAAATGAGTGGGCTTTATGCTTATTTTGATGAGAAGGAAATTTTGATTTCGGATGGGTTTGCTGAATTTGGAGTCGAGAGTGATTGTGATACTTCTAGCAGTGTTGAGGTCTTTTGTTCCGATAAGGTGACTAGTTGCGGTGTTGGGGGGAGTGTGGTTGGAGAGAGAGATTCGGATTCGATGACTTTTATTTGTGATGTTTGTCGAAAAGATAAAGATGTTTTTATTTTGGAAGAGGAGATTAATTTTAATGGTTTGGGTGTTGATGTTTTGGTTCATAGCATTGGAATGAATGAGGATGTTGAGGTTAGTTTAATTAAGAGTTGTCGCGGGATAAAAAGTTTAGTTGAAAATAAAAGTGTTTTTGTTTCTTCGATGGAAACTGAAGTTGTTTCTTTTGTTGAAGATTTTGAGGGTTGTGAAAAAGTCGATGTTTTGCTTGAGAATTTTGAAGAGGAGGATAGTTTTGAGAATAATGCGATTAGAGATTTTTTTATTATCGAACCTGTTAAAGTCTATTTAGAAGTCGATAGCGGGTATACTTATGTTAATCTTGCTATAAAAGAATTTTTAGGTGAGTATGTAGAGATTGTTTCTTCTAAAGGCGAGGCTGATTTGGAAGTTTATGTTGGGAAGAAGTTATATCGTGAGGCGAGTGTTGGAGTTGATTATTTGGATGATGACATGATTAGGTTTGAAGGTAGGAAGGAAGGTTTGCCTTGGAATGGTTTGATTCAACAAGGAGTTTTCGGTTTAGGGGACAAGGTTTATGTTTTTGGAAATGAAATTGATGGAACTGTTGCTTCGGTTAAGAGGTTAGTTTTGGAGAGGGAGAATTATTTAAATAGGAGGATGCTTGGTAGGGACATGGGTGAGGTTTATTTGGGAAGTCGTGACATGATGGCCGTTGGCGTTTTTGATTATTTGCATACGGAGGAGAATATAAAAAATTATAAAAAAGATAATGAGGGATTTGGCGAGGCCGTTGAGAGTGTTTTGAGGGAGCGGACTTTTAATTTGGAGATTAAGAGGGTTTTGACTTCTGAGGATAATGTCAGTTTGAGAATGAAGCATTTGGGTTCGGAATATAGTAGTGGGTTTCGAAGTGTTGTTGGGACGCGGCCGGTTGTTATGGCTGGTGGGCTTTTTAGTGATTTGACGATGTGGGAAGATGGCGGGGATGGGTTGGCTGTTGATTTGGCGGAAAGTGGGAAGGATGTTTGGGAGATTGAGATTACGGGTGGTCCTGGGACGGAGTGTGAGGATTGTATTGATTATACTTATGAGGATTTGGTGGATTCTTATTGGCCGGCCTTGGTTGGTGGGGTGCAATATTTTAGTGGAGTTGTTGGGGTTGATTATGTTGGGCATTCGAATGGATGTCGGGTTGCTTTGTCGTCGCTTTCTAGGTATCAGGAATCGGGGTTGCAGGATGTTGGGAGTGTGGATGGGGTTTTGGTTGATTTGGAGGGTGGGGATGTTGTGGAGAGGTTTGTAGGGGTTGGGTGTCCGGCTGAGTTGAATGATGAGACCTTTTTGAGTGGAGTTGCTCGGGAGGAATTCGATGGGGGAAATGCTGGGGATGTTGCCATGGCTTTGATTACGGATGGACATATTAAGATGAGTGGGTATGCTGGGAGGTTGGCTGTGTTGGGTATTTTGGATAAGAGTTTTTATGGGTCGCTTGCTAGTCTTGCTGTGATGTTTTCTGGGGATGAGAAGATATCCCGAAATTTGATGGGTTATTATAATGGGTTGGCCGTTGAGGAGGATAGTGATTTTGATTTGAGTGGGTTGGAGATGAACGAGCTGCATTTGTATTATGGGAATATGTTGTTTTTGGGGCATGATGGGGTTGTGCCTCTTGAGGATATGAGTGTCATGTTAGATCAGAAGAATGGGTAAGATTGGAGTGGAAGCATATATGAAACGAGTCTTAAAGCCACTGAATTTGCGAATCATGTTAGTATGAAAAGTAGAGATGATGTAAAAAGGGCTATTTTGGAGGAATTGAAATGAATATTAAAAACAATAAATTGATTCATTTTTTTCTTTATTTTATTTTAATTACAATTTTGGGTGGTTTTTGGTTAAGGGGCTTTAAGGATACAGGTTTTTTTATTCTTGGATTGATTTGTATATTAATTATTAACTATAGATATTATATTGTCTATGGAGTCTTTGTAAATTCTAAAGATAAAATTTCTAGAGGACTACTGTTTTCTTTGATTTTTGCTATTTTTCTTTTGGTCGTATTTTTCCAGATAGACACAAGTTATGAAATTGTAGATGGGGATACAACTTATCATAAAAATTATGATTTTGAATTAATATCAGGATTATATTTTTTATCTGCTGCTTTTTGTTTTTTAGTAGATTCTTTTTTTAATAGAAAAACAAAGGATGTTGAAAGATGGAAAATTTTTATTGGTTCTATTATGTTTTATGGTATTTATCTTGCTTTGAATTTCATACTCTTTCTTATATTAAATATTATGCAGGCGTTTACCTTTAGTTAAAATGGAAATTGAAATAAATAAAATTGAAAGAGAAAAAACAAAAATATTTTCAAAATATTTTTTTATAACATGGGCTATGCTCTCTATTTTGCCCAGCATTTTTTTGAAAATTGGAGCACTCGGGGAGAGTTTCGGATTTGGGCCGTTTTCAATAATTTTTGATATCACATTTAATATTATCTTTAGTATGGGCCTGCTTGGAATCTTTTTTATGTTTCCATATTCTCTTTTGCCATCTTTTTTTATTGTTCTGACATTGAAAAGTATTTATAAAAAATCAGAAAATGCGAGAAATCTTGTGAGAAAAATAAAGCATATTTTTTTGTCAAAGCGAGTTTTAATAACAGTAGCTATTGTTGTGCTTTTACTTGTTTTTTCTTTTTTCTATAATATTGTTTTGTTTGATTTAAATAAAGATAAAGATAAAGATATTTTTTGCGAATATATGCTTCCTTTTGAGTTGAAAAGTGATTGTTATTATGACTTAGCAAAAAAATCTGGCGATGAAGAATTTTGCGTAAATACTAAAGATGAGGCAAGATGCTTGGTGTCCATTTCTACTATTTATACTATGGATATTAATGCTTGTGAGAACATAAAAACAAATAAGGGGGACTGTATAAAATCTGTTTTGAATGGGGTTGGTGAAATTATGTCGAAAAGGGTAAATAAGTATGATTATTGCAATGAAGATGAAACTATTGCGGTTTGTATAGATGAAGATTTTGGGGTTAACTTAAATGACAATTTTTTATTTCATATTGTAATTGAATCTGATATGGAAAGATCGGTGCACATTAGGACCATGTTATGTGAGAGTGACGCGGACCCCTTAGATAGTTATGGATGCGCAATGGAGTCTGAGGGAAATTTTTTGTTAAAAAAAGGAATAAATAAAATTAATATTACTTATGATTATGATTTGGGCCGAAATTTTTATAATAAATTTATTAGAGGATTGGAAGTCGGAATCAAGTTTATAAAAATTGATATAGAAAATGAATCTTTTGTTGGAATTTATGATAAAGTGTATATTGAAGAAAGGGTATCTGTTGACAAAAATTTTACAAGTCTTGTTGAAAATAAGATTAAAAATACATTAATGGAGAGGTTTATTTATGGACCTACTTTATTGGAGGAGTGTTACTATGTTCAAGATGTCTTAAACGATATTTTTCAAGAAGATACAACCTTTAATAATCCTATGACGCTAACTAGTTTGTGTATTTCTAGAATAAAGGATTGTTCAATTTTAAATTATTCGGCTAATGATATTTGTGAGTATGGAAAAAATTCCACTGTGCATGAGTGCACCAATTCTAGAGATATAGTATGTAATATTGCTACGGGTATGAATGATATTGGACTTCCGCCTGCCTCTGAAGACTCTAGATATATGCACAGTTGGATGCTGGTTAATCGAGAGGTGGCTATATGCGAGAAATCTCGTTATCCCGAATCGTGTTTATCTGACATGGGAATTTTATGGCTTGATTGTTCTTTGTGCGATATGGCTTCTTCGGAAGAATGCAAAGAGGCTATTGATAAATTTTCTAATGGCGAGGTTGTATGTGATTAAAATGAAACAAAAACAAATTCAGCAAATTGAAAGAGAAGAACAAAAGATTTTTGCAATGAAATTTGCAACATTTTTTTTCAGCATTCTATTATGCATGATGTCGTTTACATCAGCATCGATGACCGTCCAAGAACTAATTTCCTCCTACTCATTCGACTACTATGGAGAGCAGATCGACATCACAAGCATTTCAGACTCCTTAAGCTCCAACACGTTATCTTTTAGTGTCAGTGTGGCGAATGCGAGTGGTGGTAGTTATACTTCTTATATTGACCTCGAGGACGTTGGGGGGGTTGTTTCAGGCAGTTCTGTGGATAGTCTTGGTTCTGGTGGCGGGAGTGTTCGAATTAATATTCCCGTTTCTTCTTTGTCGGGGAAAAGTCAATTTAATTATAGTTTGAGGGTTTTGAATGACAAGGGCGATTTGGTTTATCGAAAGGATGATTTTGTGACGGGGGTTTATTCTTATGATGTTGGGTATTCTGTTTTGGGTTTTGAAGATTATGTTTTGGGGAATTCTGTTTGGCTGAATGTTTCGGTTGATTCTAAGGTGGTGGGAAGGGAAGATGTTTTTGTTTATTTGGAATGTAGTGATGAATTGAGTTTTGTTGAGGCGGAATCGGATTTTGGGTTGGGAGTTAATGTTGTTAGATTTGAGATTTCGGATTTTATTGTTGAGAGCAGGTGTGTTGGTGAATTTGATGTTGTTGGAATTTTAATTGGGGAGAGGTTTGTCGAGGTTGATTATGCTACGGGCATTTATGATTATCGGGATTATGCCAAAGGGAGTTATTTGAGTGGATATGATTTTAGGTTTATTGATTTGGATAGCGATAATTTGGTGGATTATTTGGAGTTTGAGTTTAAGGTTTATGCTATTTCGTCTGGAAACTATAGAGTTGAAGCTGATGTTTATGATTCTGATGGGAGATATTTGTGGAGTTTGAGTGAGAGTGTTGTTTTTTTGCAGACTGGAGATTGGGAAATTTTGATTAGGGTTAATGGGAGCTTGGTTTATTCTATGGGAGCGAATGGCCCGTATACTATTGGGGCTGTTCGATTAATTAAGGATGATGTTGAAGTTGATGTTGATTATGATGGGTATACTAGTAATGACTTTTCTGTGTATGATTTTGAGCGTGGAATGTTTTCTGATTTGATTGTTGAGATGGAGGTTAAAGACGGTTTTGTTAATGTGAGCGTGGAAAATATCGGGAGAGAGATTGCCTTCGGATTTTGGGTTGAGGTATTTGATGATAGAGATTTTTTAAAGAGAGATTATATTTATTCTTTAAATGCTGGAGAGAAGTATATTTCTAGTTTTGTTTATAATGGAAATTTTGATTTGTTAATAGGGGTTGTTGATATGGAAAATTTTATTGAGGAGGAGAATGAGAGTAATAATTTTGTGACTTGGCGGCCTTGTGTTGAAAAGGTTGTTAATTCTAGTTGGAGTGATTGGGCTAAAGGGGGAGAGTGTTTGGTTAATGGGACGGTTTTGCAGAGTAGGTTTTTAACTGAATATGATTCTGGTTTTTGTGGTGATTTTGAGAATGTAACATATTTTGAATATGGAGAAGAAGCTTGTGATTATTGGGGCGAGCTGAAGAAACATGATAAGGGGCGTCAAGGGTCTAAGGGGATTGATGAAGTTGTTTATCAAGATGATTTTGTCGAGGGTTACGGTGCTTATAGTGATATTCAGGGAGCTTATTTGAAGGAATATTCTGCTAGTGGATGGAAGGGGAATATGTCTTGGATTATATTTGGGTTGATTGGGTTGATTGGGATACTCGTGTTGATTGTTGGGATTTTTGTGGTGTTTGATTGATGTTGGAAATTTTGGGCATTGCTTAAACTTATAAATGCTTTTTTTGGATTAATTGGATGGTAAAGGTTAAGGGCAATGAGATTGAAGTTCCTGTATTTAGAGATTCGTTTGATAGGCGAGCTGTACAAATTGAGAATAGGATTATGGCGACATTGAAGATGCTTAATATTGATAGGGACAATGTGCATTTGAAGATGGAGCGGAATGCACGGTTGAAGGTTAAAGCCAAGGTTTCTTGGTATTTTGAGGGACGGAATTTGAGTTATAGTTATGGACTTTGTTCTAAGTTTATTGAGAATTTGTATGTTGTTGATAAGGTTTTAGAGACAGAGGTTGACCGGTTATTAGATGAAGAGATTACCCTTGATGAGTTTCATAGAGAGTTTGTTAGCGATGATAAGGGTGATGAAAAGTTGATTGAGGCGCGGCGGACATTGGGCGTTGCGGAGGATTGTGAAGATTTTGAAGAGATTAGTCGGCACTATAAGGTTTTGGCGAAAAAGTTTCATCCTGATATGGAAGGCGGGGACCATGAGATGTTTCAGAAGATTAATGCTGCTCATAAGTTGATTCGGAAAGAGTTGGAATAGGTTTGCGAATTTTTGGTAATTTAAGTTTTGTAGGTCTACAAAATATAAGATTTTAGTGGAGGGAATCCGTTAAAGCATATTGAAGAATAACTTTGGGTATAGGCTCCGGTTGTAAAAATATAAACTTTGTCTTTGATTTTTATGGTTGATGGCAATTTGTACTTGTAATTTTCATATAGAATATCCATGCTGTCACAGGTGGGTCCTGCAAGGATAACTTCTCTTGGTGTCCCTTTTTTTTCTATGAAAATAGGATATTTTATTGATTCATCAAGAGTTTCTATTAGCCCACCAAATTTTCCGATGTCTAGGTATACCCAATTTAATTTATCGATTTTATTTTTTTTAGAAATTAAAACGATTTCTGAAACTATGACTCCGGAATTTCCTACCATTGACCTTCCTGGTTCTATGATAACTTCTGGGAGGTCTTTCCCGAAATAATCGTGTAAATATTTGGCTATTTCGGTACAGTATTCTGAGGATTTATTGATGACGTAATTATATCTAGAGGGGAATCCTCCGCCTAGATTTATCATTTTAAGTTCGATTCCATTTTCTTTTAGTAATTTGAAAATAGAACTGCATTTTGCTATGGCGTCTTCCCATTGACCTACGTCTTTTTGTTGTGAGCCTACGTGGAAAGACATTCCGTAGGGAATTAATCCTAATTCTTTGGCTTTAACTGCAAGGTCATATGCTAGGTCTAGGTGGGTTCCGAATTTTTTTGATAATGGCCAATCGGCACTTGAGTTGTCGGTTAAAATTCTGAAGAAGACTTTTGCTCCGGGGGCATTTTTTGATATGTTTATTAAATCTTCTATGGAGTCTGTTGCGAAAAGATTAATTCCTTTTTCGTATGCATGTTTGACGTGGGTAGCTTTTTTTATTGTGTTTCCGTAGCTGATTTTGGAAGGGGAGACTCCTAGGCTTAAGACTAAGTCTAGTTCATAAATTGAGGCGACATCGAAACTGGAGCCTAAGTTTCTTAAGAGACTTAAAACCTCGATGGACGAATTGGATTTAACGGCATAGTATATTTTGGCGAAAGGAAGATTCGTGGATAGCTCTTCGTAATTTTCGTTGATTCTTTCTAGGTCTATTATTAGAAAAGGTGTTTCATGGGTTTTAGAAAATTCTTTTATTTTTTTGAATTTTTCGGCAGATATGTAATCTTCTAGCGGGAAATTTATATTTCCAGATTTAATAATGTTTAATGATTTTTCCATTATATTTATTTATTTTTATTGGATTGATGATGGGTTTTTAAGGTTTTGCTATGTTGGAAGATTTGGGTTGCTTTGATAAGTTGATAGAAAAGAGGAAACAGTTTTATATTTTGTATATTTTGATGAAGAAAATTTATTTTGGGATTGGATAAGTTTTTAAGTATTAATGATTGTTAATGTGTGTGAAAAGGATGGTTATTTTGGATTTTGAGATGCTTGATTGCATTAAAGAAATTTTGAAAGGAGGTATAGATGAAAAATATATTTAATTTATTAATGGGTGTCTTGGTTTTGGGGTTGGCTGGTTTTGCTTTGGCTGAATCTGCTAGCGCTGGAGCTGGAGGTCTTAACTACGGTGTTGTTGAGATGGGTGGTCAAGATGGCGACAGTCAACCAATGCCTGTTGGTACTGAGACTAATAATAAGGGCGAGGATAGTGAATTGCAGAATCGAGTTCAGACGCAGGACAATGTGCGGTCTGGTAATTTTGAAAGTTCTGACGGAAAGCAAATACAGATTAAGGAAAGTGCTAATAATCGGATTGAGCTAAACGTTGGGGGCGCTAAGGCTGGAACTGGTTTGCAGTTGGATTCTAAGGATGTTGACGGGAAGGCTGTTTTGAGTGCTAAACTTTCTAATGGGAAAAATTCTGAGATAAAGATTATGCCTGACACTGCTAGTGAGAGGGCGATTGAAAGGCTTCAGTTGAAAGTTTGTAGCGAAGAGGCTGGTTGTCAGATTGAGTTGAAAGAAGTCGGCGAGGGGAATGAGGCTAGGCTTGCTTATGAGGTTAAGGCTCAAAAGACATCGAGAGTTTTTGGATTATTCAAGAAGGACATGCAGGTTGAGGCACAAGTTGATGCTGAGAGTGGCGAAGTGATTCAATCGAATAAACCTTGGTGGGCGTTCTTGGCAAGTGAATCTGAAGAATAATTTTTATTAGGTCGATTAGGCCTTTTTTATTTTTTTATTGGTTTGTTTTTTCTTTGTGGGTTCATATGATACCCAACTTTTTTTGGTGAAGTATAGACCGATAATTCCTGAAATTAATGAGAGGACTAAGAAGATTGTGCTTTGTTTTGTTAGCCCTTGGTATAGGGAGATAGCGGTTAGGGCTGTGAGGATTAGGGCCTGCGCGAATCCTTTGCCTGGGATTTGGATTGTTATGGGAGAGAATTGAAGATAAATTTTTATATGTTTGGAGT
Organism: Candidatus Pacearchaeota archaeon; assembly: GCA_018303845.1. Taxonomy (GTDB): domain Archaea; phylum Nanobdellota; class Nanobdellia; order Pacearchaeales; family GW2011-AR1; genus JAGVXH01. Next base: position 154,476 of record JAGVXH010000003.1, on the reverse strand, counting down.
GGATCTTTTTATATTTGACCAGTTTTATTGTACTTGTCCATAAATTTTTCAATTAAAACTTGTGGGGCAAATCCTTTTTTGCTACAAGCTCTCATAAACTCATCATAAATTTTGCCGTCGATATTATAATCTATTCTTCTTTTTTGCGGGCCTGGAGCTGTTGATGCCATAACTTGATTAGGAAATGAGGGTTTATATATTTATTCTGGGGTTTCGGGCGTGTTACAATTTTTGTAGTTTGGGAGAAAAGTTTATTTGTCTTATTTTTGTTTGTTGGTTAATAGTTTGTTTTTTCTAAATTTCTTTTTCCAAAAGAATTAAACCTTGGTTCTATAGTTTTTAGATCAGCGGTTGCCAAATTAATTGAGTCTATAATGAATTTATTAGATAACAATTCAGCAATTTTTCGAGATTCATGAATTTCTGTTTCATTTAGAAGATTTGTTAGCGGGCAATCAATAAGTTCATTTACTCGTTTTCCATTTTTAATTTCAGTATAAACGGGCCATCTTCTACATAATAGAGGTCTTAAATCGTGAATAGAACAAGAATTATCACTGGCTAAATATGCGCAAACGCCGTCCTCACATTTAACTTCATAATGGTCTTCGGCAATTTTATTGAAATAATTTTGATGCTTTGCGTCAAGTACTTTTTGCATTTCTGTTTCGGTGAAGTCGGTTCCGCCAAGTTTGCAACACATTGCACCGCAATCTCCACAGACTTTTAAGGCATCTAGAGTTTTCATGGGGGAATGAGTATATTTTGGATTAATAAACTTTATAGTTGTGAAACTGTGAAATGTTTTTATGGGAAATTACAATTTGGTGATTAGTTGATAAAGTTGGACGCCCCAACCGCCGTGACTCGAGAGGAGTAACATTTATGGGTGGACAGCTACAAAAACAAATTCCAATAAGAGTTAGTTGCTTCTTGGCTAATATAATCTACTAAGTTTTTATATCGCTTGTTTATTTCTATTAAATTGATATTATCTGCACTGCCCAAGGCATCTAAATAATTATTCCTATTTCTCTTATAGATAACGACAGGTGGATATTTTTCTTTTATTAGGATATAATTCATTAGCATTCTCCCAGCTCTCCCATTCCCGTCGAAAAATGGATGTATTTTTTCAAATTTATGATGGAATATTGTTGCTAGTACAAATGGATGAAGTATCTCTTTGTTTTTATTATACCAATCAAGTAAAAGTTTCATATCAGATTTTACATATATCCCTGGGCTGGCGTCAAAATGCGATTTGAATACTCTAACATCTGCAGTCCTGTAGCCTGTTCTTTTATCAATGTTTTTTAGAAGTTTTTTATGGAGCTCTATGATTAATTCATCATTTATTTTTTTCTTTGCTGTGAGCAGCCATAATATTACTTCTTTGGTATTCTGTATATCGTATATCTCTCTTAATGTTCTGTTTGTGGGGGTTTTTCCTGTTTCGAAGAACTTTTTTGCTTCGTCTAATGTAATTGTGTTGCCTTCTATAGAGGTTGTATTATAAGAAAACTCTATTGCGAAATTTTCAAGAATTTCTTTTTTTGAAAGTTCGTCTAGTTTATTGAATACTTTATTGTAATGTAGTTTGCATGCTTCGATTTCTTCTAAGTTGCCTTCTAGAAACTCATCTTTTTTCAATTTTGAAGATTTTGCCTTATTTAGATAATATTCCGTTTCTAAGAAAAGATTGATTGCCCTATAGCTTTTTTTTATTTCTTGTTTGTCCTTTGCTAATCTTATAAAGTTCTTTCTTGCTTCTTCGATGTTAGGGCCTAGATAAGCGATATCTTTAGTCACCTGTTTTCCTTTTAATCTTTTTGAGGCTCTTAAGTAATAATAATCTTTTTTGTCTACTTTCTTCTTATAGATATATACCATGTATTCTTATTGAGGAAGGAATATATAAATCTACCCTTTACAATGGGTTTATCTAAAATGTAAAGGGTAGATGTTCTAACCGTCTCGGTTTGACTTGTGTGTCTTTAATGAGTGAAGAATTATCCATCCGTAGGATCTACGGATCCCATAATTTCTAATGTTTTTTCTTCAGCTTCTTTCCACTTTTTTCTTTTTTCTTCTGCCTTGTCTGCGGTTATAAAATCCATTTCAAGAGCATCGTCTAACTGAGACTCCTTTTCGTCCCTTAGTTCTTTAGTGTTGCTAATAATATATTTTTTTATAGAATGTTCGTCATTAAATATATGAGATTCAAGTGCATTTATGTGATATTGAATTTGACTGCTAGAGTAAGTTATTAATTCGCTTAGTTTAGATTTTTTATCTTTATCTTCCAAGTCTTTGTCATGGGTTATGGTGGTTCTTTTATTTTTTAATTCATCCAACTCAGTTTCGATATCTCTCAGATGTTTTTTTGCTAGCCCCATCTTTTTCATTAGGGTCTCATTTATCTTCTTATAGTATTCTAAGTTTTTGTCTGACATGTGTAAATAAGAAATTCTAACTTTATTTAATTTGTCCCAGCGTTGTGTCACAAGTAAGTGGACCGACAAGTTATATAAATAGTGCCCATCGCACACAAGACCGATGAGACGGGATGACGATAAGCACAAAAGATTATTTTTATTATGGAAAGAGAAGTGTCCCAAAAAAATCCCTGACATAAGCGAAGAAAATTCAAGAGTTATATTAAATTATATTAACGACATGGAATATGGACTTAATGTCGGGAAGAGTAGTAAGAAGGGTGGAAGAAGTTATAACAGACTTTACAACCTTCAGCAAAGAATGATTTTTGTTACTAAATTATTGGAGAAGATTTATGGGATAAGAGACTTAACAAAAATTGAAGAAAGACATCTTCATGAGTTTTTTACTGGGATGAAAAATGGGGAAATAAAAAGGGTCGACGGTGGAGTTTATCAAGATCCTGCAAACTTTGTTAAAATATTTAAGACATTCTGGCATTGGCATCAGAAGGTTAATCGGAAGAGAGGAATCGAGATTTATGATATAACTCAAGACTTGGATACTAGTGTTAACAAACCTAAATGGGTCTACTTAACCGAGGATGAAATAAAGAAACTGCACGATAAGGCGATTTATTATTACAAGGCTTTGATTATGTTTTTATTTGATACGGGGGTTAGAGCTCCTAGTGAACTTAGAAATATTAAGGTTTCGGATTTGCAAAATAATTATAAGGAGTTAATGATAAGGGATGAGATAAGTAAGACTTTTGGCAGGAGAATAAAGTTGATGATTTCTTCGGATATTATTAAGAATTATGTCGAGAATGAGGGTTTGAGTGGAGATGATTATCTGTTTAGTCGAAAAGCTCAGACTATGAATCAGTATTTACAAAAACTTTCTAAGAGGGTGCTGGGGGAAGAGAAAACTCCAGCTGGGCAAAAGTATTCTGAGCTTACGATGTATGATTTTAGACATTGTGCTTGCTGTTATTGGTTGCCACGGTATAAATCGGAGTCGGCTTTGAAGTATCGGTTTGGGTGGAAGAAGTCGGATAAGATTCATTATTATTCGGAGCTTTTAGGGATGAGGGATACTATTACTGAAGAGGATATGTTGATGGATATTGGGAAGACGGAGTTAGAGAAGCAGTTGACGAGGTCAGAGAATGATAAGAGTATTTTGAAGGAGAGGGTTGAGATACTCGAGAGGCAGATGAAGGTTGTGGCGGAGATGATTCGGAGGGAGATTGTGGTTGTCGGGGAGAGTTAGGAGACCCTGGAATTTATAAACTATATAGGATTAATACTTCTATGAAAAAAGAGTTGCCTGTAGTAATAGACTTATTTTGTGGGGCTGGTGGTTTAAGTGAAGGGTTTAAACAAGCGGGATTTAAGAGTATTTTAGGGATTGATGTAGATAAATCCGCATTGGAAACCTTTGCATTAAATCACGCTGGCGCAGAGACTATTTGTGGGGACATATCTCAAATAACGCGAGAACAAATAGCCAAGAAAATTAATAGGGATACAGTAGACTTAATAATTGGAGGGCCTCCTTGTCAAGGTTTTTCTTTAGCTGGGAGAAGAAATCCTAATGATCCACGTAATAAATTAGTACAAGAATTTTTGAGAATTGTTAGAGAATTTAAGCCTAAATTTTTTGTAATAGAAAATGTTCAAGGCTTTAAGAGTATGAGAGATAAATCTGGAAAACTTGTTATTGAAATAGTTAAGGAGTTAGCAAAAGAAAGTGGATATTCTGTTAAGCCATATTTGCTCAACTCGAAAGATTATAGTGTCGCTCAAAAAAGAAGAAGAATGTTCTTAATAGGATCGAAAAAGAAAAATGTCGAATTCGATATTAAAAAAACAAAAGAAGTTGTAGTTGGAGATTTATTATTCCCTCAAGAGACTATAGCTGAAAAATATTTTTATTCTCAAAGACTAATAGACGGATTTCTTAGAAGAGCTAAAAGAAATAAGAAATTAAAAAGAGGATTCGGCTGGCAGTTTCTAAAAATGAATGACCAATCTTATACTATTTCGGCTAGGTATTATAAGGATGGCTGCGAGGCTTTGGTAAAATATGATGATGAATTTAAGGCAGGATCTATAAGAAAATTGACAGAAAGAGAATGTGCGAGAATACAATCCTTCCCAGATAATTATAAGTTTGCTGGGGGGAAAATTAAGACCTATAAACAAATAGGAAATGCCGTACCCCCAAATATGGCTAAGGCAGTAGCGAAATCAATAAAAAGGATTCTAAACTCCTAGAAATATGGCTAATTTTAAACCAAGAGCAAGGCTCTTATTAGAACTTGGTAATCAGCTAATTAGAAATGAGAATATTGCCATATTTGAACTTTCAAAAAATTCTTATGACGCAGATGCAACAAGCGTTAGAATTGAGCTTGAGAATATCGACTCTGAGAAAACAGGAAGGATAGTCATGGAGGATAACGGTTCTGGGATGGATCTAGATATTATAAAAAATGTTTGGCTTGAGCCTGGAACCGATTATCGGGAGAAGCAGATAAAAGATGGCTGGAGATCTCCTCGGTTTGGAAGACTACCTCTGGGGCAAAAAGGAATAGGTAGATTTGCGGTACACAAATTAGGAAAGCGTATAGAAATTATTACAAAAAAAGACGGATTCAAGGAGTGTGTTATTAAAATAGATTGGAAAGATTTTGAAGAACAAAAGTATCTTGAAGAAGTCAACATAGATGTTTTTGAAAGAGCTCCCGAATATTTTACTGGTAATAAGACCGGAACGAGGATAGTTATTAATGAGCTTTGGAAAAAATGGGAAAGAGCACTTGTTAAGGAAATCCATCGTTCAATAAATTCCATATGTTCTCCAATTAAATCACCAAGTTCTTTTGAAATAGATTTAATTCTAAAAGATGAAGATAAGCAAGAGTGGCTTGATGGAATGATAAACTACAAAGACGTTTTAGATTTTTCATTGTTCAAAGCAAATGCCAAATTCCAAAATAGAAAAGTAACTTATAGATACGACTTTGTTCCTGAGGGGAAAATTGAAGGATTAGAGAACCGGGAGAAGAAATCAGAAATTCTCTTAGAAAATTTAACTGACAAGAATGGTAATAAATTAGATATCGACAAGTTTAAAACAGACTCTTTGGAAATGGAGTTTTTTATGTACGATTTTACTCCTATGATCCTCAGTGAGTATGTTCAAGACAAGAAGGGACTAAAGGATTTTATGAGAAATAATGGAGGGGTTAAAGTTTATCGAGACGGAGTAAGGATTTATGATTATGGTGAGCCAAACAATGATTGGTTAGAACTAGATCTTATGAGAGTTCAAAGAGTAGACAAGAGTATCAGTCGGAATCTGGTTTTGGGAAGTGTTTATTTGAATACTAATAATTCTTCCACGCTCCAAGAAAAAACTAATAGGGAGGGGCTTATCGAAGATGAACAATTTGAGTTATTTAAACAGATTGTTATAGAGACTATTGTACAAATAAATGCGGATAGATTAAACGATAAAATCCTTTTAAAAGAACATTATAGTAATGAAAAAACTCGTCTTAAAGAACCAGTCCTAGATGACATTGATGATTTAAGAGAGAATATAGAAAGAAAAATTTCTCAAAAAGAACTTAAAACTGAATTATTGAAATATGTTGACAATATCGAGAAGGATTTTAAAGAAGTACGTGAAAGACTATTGATTACATCTAGTGCAGGGATGAACTTCTCAATAGCAATTCATGAAATGGAAAAGATTACTCAAGAGCTAAATAAGAAGATTGGTACAGCTACTCAGAATGAAAGAATACTTGTATTAGTAAAGCATCTGCATTCTCTCTTGAAAAATTATACTCGACTAATAAGTAGGAAAGGATTTTCTCAGAACAGTTTAAAATCTCTCGCAGAAGAAGCGCTTTTCGGAGTTGAATTTAGGTTGAAGCTACACAACATAGAATTAGGAAAAGATTTTAAGAAGGATTTTGAATGTAGGACTATTCCTCGGATGGTAGTTAGCTCAATAATGAATTTAATAGATAATTCTATTTGGTGGATAGAGAATAAGAATCCTGCCAATAAGAAGATTTATGTTGGCATAAGAGAGTTGAATAATAAACCTGTAATTATAATTGGAGATAATGGCTCTGGTTTTCAGGACAATTTGGAGTATTTGATCAAACCTTTTATTTCTAGAAAAAAATATGGTATGGGATTGGGATTGCATATAGTTAATGAAATTATGAAGGAGCATGGTGGCAAATTGAAGATTCTATCTAAAGAAGAGGGCGGTGTTGGCGAGGAAATAAACGGAGCAATTATCGCAATGATTTTTGATGAAAAATGAAGCTAGAAGGTATTCGAACAGTAGTTATTGATGATAAATTAGAAGAGGTCAATGAATTGCTATTAGCTCTAAATAAGAAAGGTATCCCCTATAATTATTACTCAAAACTCGAGGATCTCCCCGATGAGCCAAAAGAAGGAATAAGGCTTGTCTTTCTTGACTTTAATCTTGGAGTAAGTAGTGATGTAGATGTAAAAACTAAGGAAAGTGTAATAGAAAACTTCCTCCATAAAATAATCTCCCAAAAAAACGGACCTTATATCTTAGTAATTTGGGCCGCAAGTATAGAAAATAATGAAGTGCTTAAGCTGTTAAAAGAGAGATTGCCCAAATCTCACAATTCTTTACCTGTTTTAATTATAGATGACTTCAATAAAGACGAGATCAAAGATGATTCAGGTAGGATAATCACAAGAATTGAGGAGAAATTAATTCTAGATAAACTAGTAAATGTCTTATTCCAGTGGGAACGTTTTGGACATAGTTCACTTAGTGAAACATTGAGAGAATTTATAGGAGAAAATGAAAAGAAAGTGTCTCTAGATTCTTTTTTAAATGTTATAGACGGGAAGATTAAGAGAGATTTTAAAAAATATACTGAATTGGAGCTTGGATCCAAGGATAATGATGATAAAAATTTATTAAGGGTTCCACAAATGCTTCTTAACGATTTTTTTAAAGAGAAAAGCGACTCATTTATTATGAAACAAGATTATGGGCCCAATATTGCCTTAGAGATAAGGAATATAGAAGACAGGGAATATGAAAAGTCAGATAGGGCTAAAATTAATAGCCTCTTTAATCTAAACTTTAATGAATCTTGTGAGGAAGTTAGACCGGGTAAGGTATATCTAGTAAATAAGGAATTTCTTGATAAAATTGATTTTCAATTTGCTTTTGATAAGGACAATTTAAAAAAAGAGATTATGGAGAGATATTTTCAAAAAACGCTTACTACTGATGAAGAAAAAGATGTAGATATTATCGCTTTAGAGATCACCCCAGAATGTGATTTTTCACAGAAAAATTGGAAGACACATAAACTGATCTTCGGTATTTTAATACCTGATGAAATTTACAATAAAACCAAGTTTTACAAAAAGGACAAACAAATATCCATGAGCGGGGTTTCGGATTCCATAACAAAACCATTGTTAGTAAGAAAATCAAGAAGCTCTAAGAATTTCCTTATTTCTTTTGACTGTCTATTTTTTAAAACCATAAAAAATGAGAGCATCTCCGGCCTAAATAGCCTCTTCTCATTAAGAAAACCTTTCTTCTCACAGATTCAACATATATTTGCAAATCATATTTCTCGTCCAGGAAAAATAGAATTTAATTAGTTCCCTAATTTTTTTGTAAATATTGAGGTCTTAGGAAATTTAAATCCTCCCTTCATCGCTTCCGTCTTCAAAGCCATCTTCGTAAGTCCGATTCAAAACTGTATCAATTTCCTCGTCAGTCTTAGAGTTTCTGATTGCATCTCTTCGCTTTTCTATATATTTATTCATAGTTTTCACCTCCTGTAAAATTTAGTTCTGGATTAACCCACTTCTCATCCAACTCAATCCCAATCCACTTCCGGCCAAGCTTCTCACAGGCTTTACAAGTAGAACCGGAACCAGCAAATGGATCTAAAACTAAGTCTCCTTCTTCAGAACTATGTTCAACCATTTTCATTAGTAAATCAATAGGTTTTTCGTGGGGATGATTTAATTTATTATGATTAATATGACTACAAGTCTGAATATCGGAAAAATTCTTCAAATTATACCTTGGCTTTCCTTTCTCAAGAACCAAAATAAATTCATATTGATGTCTAAATGCCCAGCCTAGCCCGAAATTATGTTTCTTCCAAACTACTAGATGTCTTATTTTAAATTCGGTATACCTCATAACAAATTCGGTTAGAAATGGATAGTGTTTCCAGTTTGTGAAAAGATAAAGTGATCTATTTCTTCTCAAAACTCGATACATTTCAACGAGAGCCGAACAATTAATCAGGGGATTCTCATTATTTTTTATGGTTTTATTATTAAATCCATAAGCAACATTGTCTCCATATGGAGGATCTGTGATTATTAGATCTATACAATTATTGGGCAATGTCTTCATGTATTCGATACAGTCGGCATGAATTATTTTGTTTGTTTCCATTTTGTTTGAATTTCTCTTCGATAAGTCTTATCAATTCTTTAAGTTGAGAAATAACTTGTTCTCCAATGTCTTCTGATATTTCTTCCATAATCAACTCAAGAAATTAATCCTTAAAATAAATCGGAGAAAAATTTTGCCCTATTTTTTGCCCAAAAAATTTCTCCGAGTTCCTTTATAATAAGTCTATCAAGCACAATCATGAAAACAAAATGTATCCTCTGCGGGGATTTTATAGAAGAAGAAATTTGTAAAACTTGTCTAGGATTTTTAAAACAAAAATATCCAAACAAAAAAGAGTTGAAGCAAATTTTACAATGGCACAAAAACCATACCCAACTAAACGAAAAACCCTAAGAATCCTGTTGATTGCAATTTTCTTGCTTTTAACAATAGCCCAAGTAGGATTAACCATAGCCGCAACTGACGCAGATTTTGAAGAAATCTTAGCACCACTAACGGTAATATATGACTTAATCAAGTATGCAGCTACAATAGTTTCTGGACTAGTAATGTTATTTGCAGGGATAACATATATCGCAAGCGGATCTGACCCAGGCAAACGAGAAAAGGCTAAGAACATGGTGATGTATGTCATCGTGGGGCTCATGGTAATATGGGCAGCACCTTTTGTCGTAAACCTAATCTTAGGATAGTGATGAAAAAAACCTTTGTTTTTTTATTAGCAGTTGCTTTAGTCTTACCTTTAGCAACTGCCTTTAATTGTACAAAATTAAATGGAGAAGAGTATAAATTTTGCGAATATATAGAAGACCAAGACTGGCCTCAAAAAGAAAAAGATATCTTAATTCAAGATGCAATAGATTCCAATGAAGCTTCACTTAATGGAAATTTTGAATCAACACTGGGAAAAGAAGTCCCATGTATACTTCAATTAAATAAACCAGAAGAAAGGGCAGTAATAAGTGAGGACAACAAAAAATTCCTAATTGATTTTTCCTCGATATCACTATTCGTATATATATTGTATTCATTCCTAAAAAAATACTATCTTCTGCTTAATTTGCTATGAGCACTTGCGGAATTACTAATTTAGGATCTTGCCTTGTAGAAAACCTCTTTGAATTTCTTCTTTATATTTTAAATCTTCCAATTAAAACTCTCTTAATTTTGGTAAATAATCTAATGATTGAGCCTGTTAATATAGAACTTTTTGTTGGGACATGGTCAATAATAATTTATATCCTTTCACTTTTCTATGGTATACTTATTTTGATAACTGGATTTAGGTTTATGCTATCTGGGCATTCTCCAGAACAGCGAGAAAAAGCGAAACGAGAACTAATGAATACCATTATAATGATAATTCTTGTGCAGACAAGTTTTTTCGTATACCGTCTTATACTAGAAACAATTTCTGCAATGTCCACAGTAGTTTTCAGTTTGATTCAAGAAGATTTTTTCTTGATAACTGTAGATAGCTTAGGTAACATAGGATTAGAGCTGGTATTAATTATTCCTTATATCGCGGTGTTAGTTACGACTTTGATTTTATTAACTCTTAGATATATTTGTGTAGGAATTGGAGTAGTGTTCTTCTCGATAGGAATTTTCTTTTATTTTATAAATCCCTTAAATCAATACGGGAAACTAATTTTAAACTATTTATTTATTTTAATAACACTGCCTTTTTTTTATTCGATAATTTTTCTAGCGTCTTCAAAATTCTTAGAGCTTCCAATTTTTGCTAATATGAAAATTGTAGTTATGATTGGAGCTTTTGCCCTAGTAGATATAGCAACAATTTTTTTAGCGTTATTTGTAATTTTTAAAGCGGCAAGTACATTTTCTGGCCCAGTTGGAACTGTGGTAAAAGTTGCAGGAGCTTTGTAGAATGTATGAGATACCTCAACAATTAGAATATAAAGAAAAGATAGTATTCGGATTGACATTCGGGCAATTGTTCTATGCGTTAGTGTTCTTTCCAATAGTTTTTTCGCTATTATTCAAATTAAAAGCTCCTCTTGAGATTAGAATATTTTTAACAATGTTTCCAATCATTCTTGCTACGGGATTTATGTTTTTTGATTTATCAATTCACTTGAAAAATTGGTATACTTGGTTTAAATTAAGAGAATTAAAAGATCCTGAGAAAATTAAGCAAGCATTTGGAATTGGGAATATAAAGGAGGTATTTTTTGAAGATGATAAGAAAAAATAAGATAGCAGTACTAAAGGTTGATTCCCTTAATTTTGGAATAAAACATCAAAATGAACAAGAGACTATTATGCTGACGTTTCAAAAGTTTCTTAATTCAATTGATTTTCCCATACAAATTTTAATGACGACGGAAATGTTAGAACTAACCGAATACCTGGACAAATTAGAAGGCAGAATTACCGATGAGAGAAATCAAAAGATTTTTGATTCATACAAAAATCACATGAAAGAATTAGTTGAAAAAAATAGTGCTATGAATCGAAATTTTTATGTTGTGATTCCCGAGGTGCTCAATATAGAGATTCAAATAAAACTTTGCGAAGAAAGGCTTCATAGTTTAAATCTTAAAACATACAGACTTAATCACAAGCAGATTGTGGGGATATTTTCTAATATTTTCAAATCAGGAGAACTTCTACCAAAATTAGTTAAGAACTATCCAGAATATTTGGAAGTTGATGGCAAGTGTCACAGGATAATTTACGCACACGGTTATCCACGGTCCGTAGAAAAAGGTTTTCTTGATAGATTAATTAGTTGCTCCGGAAATTTTGACTTCTCACTACATATTAAGCCACAACCAATTGAGCAGACTATGATTTTATTAAATAGAGAATTGCAAAAACAAAGAGCTGATTTGTATTCAACAAAATTAAAACATCAGTTTAATCCTAGTTTAGAAATAAAGTATCAGGATACCAAGGGAGTTTTAGCCAATCTTCAAAAAGGAAATGAAAAATTGTTTGACATAAGTCTTTACATTAATTGTCGAGCTGATAATAAAAAAGAACTAAGACTACTTGCCAAAAAGGTAGAGTCGGAACTTAATGCTTTATTGATAATTCCAAGACAGCCTAATTTTAGGATGATTCAAGGATTTAAGTCCTGTTTACCCTTGGCAAAAGATTACTTAGGGATGACTAGGAATATCACAACCTCGGCACTTTCGGCATTCTTTCCGTTCACTTCATCATTCTTTAAGTTTGATGATACGGGAATTTGGTTTGGATTGAACAAAAACAACATACCCATAATCAGAGATATATTCAGATTATCAAATTCAAATGGTATGTGCTTGGCTAGTTCTGGGGCGGGTAAGAGCTATATGACTAAGCTTTTCATCACTAGGCACTTACTTAACGGAACCAAAGTTATAGTAATTGATCCTCAAGGAGAATATAGGTCTTTGGTTGAGAAGTTTAAGGGACAAAGAATTGATTTGTCTAGGACATCCAAGACAATTATTAATCCATTAGATTTAATGGGACACGATTATGCCGAAAAAAGACTTTCCTTGATGGATTTAATGCCAGTAATGCTTGGGGTTTTAAGTGAACCTCAAAAATCATTTATTGATCAAGCGTTAACTGAAAGCTATGAAAGAAAAGGAATCTATATGAATGATAAAGAAAGCTGGAATAACGAACCTCCGATTTTGGGCGACGTGTTAAGTAGTTTGGAGAAAATGGAGAAGAAGGCCATCTCTCTAGAGAAAAACACCTTACGCAGCCTAATAAACCGAATGAAGCTATATGTTGACGGAGTCTTCTCGTTTTTGAATAGACATACTGATATAGATTTCAAAAATAATTTTGTTTGTTTTGATATTGGGAATATGCCCAAGCAGGTTAAGCCAACAATTATGTTTTTAGTTCTTGATTATGTTTATATGAAAATGAAAAAAGATATTGAGAGAAAATTGCTCGTTATTGATGAGGCTTGGACCTTACTTTCAAGAGCAGAAGAAGCATCTTACATTTTTGAAATTGTTAAGACTTGTCGTAAGTTTAATATGGGATTGTTTTTAATTAATCAGGAAGTTGAAGAAATGCTTAGTTCTCAAGCTGGAAGGTCTGCTCTTGCTAATTCATCTTATACAATTTTACTTAGACAAAAACCAGCAGTGATTGAAAGCATTCAAAAAGTGTTTCACTTAAGCAATGTTGAAAGAATAGCTCTGCTTACTGCTGGAGTTGGAGAAGGCATACTTTTGATGGAAGATGAACATTCTGAATTAAAGATTGTAGCTTCAGGAGAAGAACATAAGCAGATTACAACTAATGCAGATGAGATTCTTGAAGCGAAAGATGAAGACGAATCTACTGGTGAAAAAATAAACGTGAAAGTTGATGAAAATGTTAGAGTTCATTTGTCTAAAAATTTGACAAAGGGTGAGAAAGAATATTTAGTCAAGAAGGGGTTTAAGGAAATTAATTATAAAGGAATTGAAGGAAAATTTCAGAAGTATTTTGTTAAGTATTATAAAAATGAATCTTTTCAACACATGATTTGGATTTATGAAATTAAAAAATATCTAAATAAATTTACTGATAAAATTGAAGCTCCAAGAACTTCAAAAGCAGATTTAATTTTTGAGGTGAAGGGAGAAAAATATGCGATTGAGGTTGAGACGGGGAAACTAATTGAGAAAGATAAATCGAAAATTGAAAAGAAAGTTGAATATCTAAAACAGTATCACGGGAAAAGATATTTTTTCTTTGTGACTAACTTGCACCTAAAGAAAAAATATCATAAATTTGGAAGTACTGTTGACCATAGGGGAATAAAAAAGAAAATCTCTAATTTATTCAAAAAATAGCTATTTTTGATACTGACTTTTTGGAGTGTTAATTGGATTATGTCGACGCTAAAAATGGTCTAAAGACGCATTTTGATACCCCCCGAATATAAGATATTTGATACTGAATTTATCCTTTAATAATGTTCTCGGATGTATTCAAAGGCCTTGTCAAATAAGTCTTGTTCTTTATGTAATTTGTATTTTAGTAATGTTCTTCTTAATACAAGTTGTATGTCCCTTTCTCCAGTTTTAGTCCATTGCCAACCATCGAATCTGGTCACTTTTACAACTTGATCAATGTCTTTTACTATCTGTTCAACTATAACGGGAGTTTTGTCAACTTTACATTCCATAAATAATTGCGTTAAAGCTTCTTTTGTTCCATTAATAGGTTCTGCTTCTGTTTCTCTTTCTAATTTTACAGTTGCTTTCGCAATTTCTAATAAGCCTTTAAGGAATTCAATACTGCTAATTGCATTTCTATAATGCTTCTCTTTTAATTCTTCTAATCTTTGTCCTAATTCTCTAAATTTTGGACTATCTGCATGCTTATGCAAACGCCAAACAATTTTCAGTTCTAATTCCTTGGCTTTTGCTTTAGCATCTTTTTCAGAAATCTTTTCAAGTATGTTGGCATCCATCACTAATACATCCAAATCATCTCTTATTGTTTGGACCTCAATGTTTTTATGAATTAATTCTAGAGTTTTTGCTCCCAATGCGTGCCAGATTAATTTTCCGCTTCCGCTTGGAGGCTGAATAGATTGATAGACTTGAGTGAGCCATTTGTAATCTTTTGTAAATTTCTTTAGAATAGGATCTGGAGATACAGCCTCCCAATGATTTGTTAAATACGAATAATCTGCTGCAAATTCGTCTCTTTTTTCATTTGTTGGTAGACAATCTTGGGCCGCAAGCAATCCCTCATAACCTTCAACCTCTCTATCAATCTTTTTAAAGTGAACTAAACATTTTTCCATTGCTAGCGGTAATTCATCTCTTAACTTTGCTATATTTGAGATTACATTAGCCATATCAGCCAGATCAAAGTCTAGAGCTTTTCCAACATTATCAAAAATACCAAGATAATCTACAATAAGTCCATGATCTTTATTTGGATAAGGCCTATTTACTCTGCAAATAGCTTGCAGTAAGGTATGGTCTTTCATTGGTTTATCTAAATACATAACTTGATTGATGGGGGCATCAAACCCTGTAAGAAGTTTTGAGGTTACAATTAATAGTTTAAGAGGGTCTTTTGGATCTCTAAATCTATCGAGTAACTTTTCTTGGTCATCATCTGATAATCCATACAATTTTCTCCACTCTTCTTCACCTTTTTGTTTAACAGTCATTACAACGGCTGTTTCTTCAGGTCGTAGATGTTTATCTAGCTCCTGTTTATATAAATGACATGATTCTCTATCAAATACTACTACTTGTCCTTTGAAATTATTTGGTTCAACATCTTCTTTAAAATGTTTTGCAATGTCAGCACAAATTTTTTGTATTCTGGCTTTAGTCTTTACTATAATTCCAAATTTAGCTGCTTCTTTTGAGAGTTCGGTTTTCTCTCCATAATCTAATTGTTCTTCTTTTACTAACCATTCAAATTCTTTGTCGATTTGTTCTTTATTTATTCTTAATTCAACTAACCTTGGTTCAAAATAAATGGGTAGTGTCGCACCATCTCTTAATGATTGTTCAAAAGAATAACGATTCATGTAACCGTTTTTATCTTCATTTGCTCCAAAGGCCCAGAAGGTATTTCTATCTCGTTTATTTATTGGAGTTCCTGTTAAACCAAATAAGAATGCATTGGGCAATGCTTCACGCATCTTTTTACCTAAATCTCCTTCTTGTGTTCTGTGAGCTTCATCCACTAAAACAATGATGTTGCTTCTTTCATTTAAGACCCCTTCAGATTCTGCAAATTTATGAATTGTTGTAATTATTATTTTTCGAGTATCTTGTTTTAGGAATTTTTGCAAATCTTCTCTAGAATCAGCAATTACTGTATTAGGTACATTGGAGGCATTAAATGTTGCACTAATCTGGGAATTTAAATCAACTCTATCAACGACAACTATAACGCTTGGACTTTTGAGCTGTTCTTCTTGTCTTAATTGCATTGCTGCATAAACCATTAAGAAAGATTTTCCAGAACCCTGGAAGTGCCAAATTAATCCCTTTTTTATTTTTCCATCAATAACCCTTTTAACTATTTGTTTTGCACCTTCGTATTGTTGGTATCTAACCATTATCTTAATTTTTTGTCCGCTTTGATTTGTGCTATATAATGTGAAGTTTCCTAAAATTTCAACAATGACTTCGGGATTTAACATTCTACTAACGGAGTTTCTTAATTCTTCTAAATCTTCAAAAGCAGTATCGTCTGTTTTTTTCCAAGGCTGCCATTTTTGTAACGGTAGTTTAATAGAACCTACTCTGTAAGTTTTACCCTCTGTTGCAAAACAAAACATGTTTGGAACAAACAAAGCTGGAATGGAATTTTGGTATTCTTCTAATTGTAAAGCACCATCAACCCAGGAAATTGCAGGTCTTACAGGAGTTTTACATTCTCCAACAACTAAAGGTATACCATTTATTAACAAAACTAAATCGGGTCTTCTATTCTGTCCAGATATAAAAGAGTATTGAGTTGTTACAACAAAATTATTGTTTAAAAGATTATCAAAGTCTATAAGTTTTACTGTTGTATGCTCGCTGTTTTCACCAAAAGGCATTGTCTTTTCGTTTCTTATCCATTTAGTAAATTCTTCATTTGTTTTTACAATACCAGTTCCCCTAACTGAAATTATTATTGCTCTTAATTTGTATAAAACTTCTTCAGCTCTTTCGGGCCTTTCAGTAATTTCAGGATTTAATTTTATTAATGCTTGCCTTAAATGTTCTTCAACTAAAACATCAGCATCTTGTCTTGGCAATTGGTCTTTTGGAATATATTTCCAACCCATTTTCACAAGTAGATCTCTTATATAATTTTCAACTGTGTTTTGTTCATTAAATGTCATTTTATTTCAATCTTAATTCTCCTTTTAAAAGTTCGTTTGATAGTTTGTTACGAAGATTTTTATTTGAAGTCATATTCTCTTTAATTAGGGATAAACTATTTTCAATTTTCAAAATTCTTTCTACGAAAGCTTTTTGCATATCGAAGTTTACTTTCGGAATTTTAAAATTCTCTATGTCTTTTTGATTTAATGCAGGATAATTAGATCCAATCATTGATTGTTCTGCTTGTCTCATAAAAAATTTAGATAATACAAATACCCATAAATACTCGGGCAATGTTCCTTCTTTTGCCGACAGGACAGCAAAACCTGTCGAACCAATAAGATCAGGTATCTTTTCATGTATAAACACAAATCCTTTTAGGTAGGGTCTAACTGTTGATATAACTACATCTTGATAGTTTATAATTCTTCTAGCTCTTGATGGAGCATCTACGTATTTGTATGTTTTAAGATCTCCAATTATACCTGTTTCTATAATTGATGATATATCTAAATAACTGAATTCATAATCATTAGGGGTTTTAGAGGATAATGAATTTTTATTTATCATTGAAGCTTCTTTTAAATTAATTAAATCTTTGTTTTCCTTGAAAAAATCAGAAACTAATTTATCCTTTAATAGATTGAGTTTTGTTTTATATCTGGTATTATCTTTAATACTATTCTCAATTTCCCACAATACCTCACTTATCTTTTTCTGTTCTTCTATGGGAGGTAACAAAAACTCGTAACTTACTATATCTTTCCAATTAAGAAATGGATTTGTTGAGCCGTGGGCATTGTTGCAAGTATGTTTTACAAAGTCTTCTGTTTGAATTACAAAAGGTAACAATGATTGTAATAATTGTTTTTCATCTGCTTCCATAACAAAACTAACATTAGAACAAACTCCTTCAAAATCAACCATTCCGCCCTTACGCAGACGAGGATTTCTTGTAACATAAAGCACTTGCCCTGGTTTAAATCTCATGTGAAATGCAGAACCAATAACTTCTTCATTTCCTTCTATGGGGGCTGATCTTGTGATTCTTATTTCACCTTCATCGAAATGCTGCCCCCCGATAAATCTTTCAAAAGTCCATTCTTCTCTGTTTTGAACTTTATCATTAATCTTTTTGACAACATTTCCAAACTGAACTTTTTTCCAACCAGTGGGGATACCTTTATTTGACATTTTTGAAAGCCTCCCTAACCTTTTTATTTGTAGCCAAATGTTTAATGGCTTTTATTAATCTCCACATAAAGATTGTTAAAAAGACATAGGCCAATAATACAAAGTTTATGTAATTGGAATCATAATTTATAATTGCGTAAACAAACGTTATTAGATAAGAAAGTATAATTACTGTCCCTGGAATAGCAATCCACCAAATGTTATCCACAAACCAAAATTTTTTCTTTAGATAAGGTAAAATACTTTTCAGTTTTATTTTATTATCTTTGGAATATAAGTCTATAGTATCTTTTGTTACCAATGTCTTAAAAGAGGTAAGAATTATAAAATAAACTTCAAATATTGCAAGAAAAAAAGTATAACCTATTAAGATCCAAATGTTAAATCCTAATAAGATCATTGTTAATAATGGTAAAAAGGCAAAAAAATGATGAATTTTATCTTTACTTATTAAATCTAAACTTGATGTAGGATCCATTATTTGATGACCTCCTTAATAGCTTCGTTCATTTCCTTTGTAGACTTTTCAAGCTCTTTCATACTATCTTTCCAATCTTTAATGTAAGTTTTTAACGGAGTTTCAAGCAATGAATTATTAACATACCGTTTTTCTTCTACATAAAGTCTTAAATTTAGATTATAACCATTTTTTCTTACTTCATCTAAATCAACAACTCTTGCAAATCCTTCAACGTCTTCAAATCCATTGTAAGCATCAAGTATCTTCTTAATATGATGTGGCTCTAAAAAACTCTGTGTTTGTTTTCTTGCAATCTCTGCTTTAGCATCTATAAAAAGTATTTTTCCTTTCTTACTCTTTGCCTTATTTGTTTTGCAAAATACTAAACAGGATTCCATTGAAGAATTATAAAATAGATCTTTACCTAACCCAACAATACACTCGATTAAATCTTCTTCAACTATCTTTTCTCGCATAGATTTTTCTGCATCTCTTTCAAGGATTCCGTTAGGATACAAAATCCCGCATCTTCCATTTTTATCATCCATTGAACAGATTATGTGTTGGAAAAAAGCGTAATCTGCATTTCCTTTTGGAGGAACTCCGTATTTATTTCTTCCCCAAGGATCATGTTTCCATAACTCTTGATTCCATTTACTAATTGAATAAGGTGGATTAGCAATAACTATGTTAAACTTCTTCAGTTTATCATTCTCTACAAATGCGGGATGCCTTAAAGTGTCACCTCTAACGATATGAAATTCATTAAAACCATGAATAAACATGTTCATTCTTGCAATACCTGAAGTTATCAAGTTAATTTCCTGGCCATATAATTTTAGACCCCTATACTCTTGACCTTTTCCCTTAACAAGTAAAGCAGAATTAAGTAACATTCCGCCAGAGCCACAAGTTGGATCATAAATTGATTCACCTGGTTTTGGATCCATTATCAAGGCCATTATTCTAACAACTGTTCTATTCGTATAAAATTCAGCCGCAGTATGTCCACTATCATCAGCAAATTTCTTAATTAAAAACTCATAGGCTGTTCCAAACTCATCTTGAGGAACGTTTTTAATAGAGAGATTCAAGGTAGAAAAATGTTCAATTAGATTTATTAAAATTGAATCTGAAAGTCTTTCTTTATTTGTCCAATTACTATCACCAAAAATTCCCATTAATTTATCTGGGTTTGCTTTTTCAATGTTTTCCATTGCTGTTTTTATAGCTCTTCCAACTTCTTTAGTAACTTGTCGTATGTCCTTCCAATGGCTTCCTTTTGGAACTTGAAATTCGTGTTGTTCTGGATAAGAAGCGTATTCTGTATCTCCTTTAGATTCTTTAATGGCCTCTTCATACTCTTCATCATAAGCATCGGAAATTCTTTTAAAGAACATTAGAGGGAAAATTATACTTTTGTATTCACTAGCATCAATTACTCCTCGAAGTATGTTGGCTGCTTGCCAAAGATAGGATTCAAGTTCTTGTTCTGAAATTGTTTTTACCGCTTCATGATTTGTTTTTAACATCGTTTTTACCATTTTAGATTATGTTGTACTTAGTAAGTACTTTTATCATTTTTTCTTGTGTTTTGTCAAGCTCTTTTTGTGCATCAATCATCTCCTTGTAAGCATCCTTAATAGTAATTTTATCTTCTTCGTCTAATTTTACAACATATCTGGATATATTCAAATTGAATTCGTTTTCTTCTATTTCTTTTAATGAAACAATCTTGCTTATGTTTTCAATATCTTCGTTTTTATTATACCATTTAAGAATCTGTGAAGCATGTTCTTCTCTGAAGAAATTTTGATTTCTTCCTTTCGTGAATAATGCAGAACCATCAATGAATTGAACTTTATTTTGTTTCTTAGCGTCTTTTTTCAGTTTGAAAATTAATATACATGCACTAATTCCAGTACCATAAAACAAATTTGGTCCAAGACCAATAATTGCTTCAAGTAAATCTCTTGATAAAAGTTCTTTTCTTATTCTACCTTCAACTCCTCCTCTAAATAATGCTCCGTGAGGTAAGACAATCCCCATTCTTCCATTTGGATGAGCCATTGAGTTAATCATATGTTGGACCCATGCAAAGTCTCCGCTGTTATCTGTAGGAGTTCCTGCGATATTTCTCCCAAAAGGATCATGCGACCATTCTTTAGCACCCCAATTTTTTAATGAAAAAGGAGGATTGGCAATTACAACATCGAACTTTGATAATAAATCCCCTTCGTGAAATGCAGGATTCCTTAATGTGTCTCCTCTTATTATTTGAAAATCCTCAACACCATGTAAAAATAAATTTATTCTAGCAATTGCAGAAGTTGTCAAATTCTTTTCTTGGCCAAATAGCTTAAGTGTTCTAACATCGCCTTTCTTACTTTTTACATAATTAAAAGCTTCAAGAAGCATACCACCAGAACCACAAGCAGGATCGTAGATTGTATCTTTCTCTTTTGGTTTTAAGATGTTACCTATCAAATGAACTACTGGTCTTGGAGTATAAAACTCTCCAGCTGTTCTGTTAGTTAAATCAGCAAATTTCTTAATAAGATATTCATAAGCTTGTCCCAATACATCTGGCTCAACATTCTCTTTTGATAAGTTTTTAGTTGAGAAATGCTCAATTAGATTAATTAATAATTCATCGGAAAGTCTTTCCTTATTTGTCCAGTTTACATCACCAAAAATACCATACAATCTGTCGGGGTTTGCTGTTTCTATTGCTCTAAATACATACTGAATAGCTTGACCGACATTTTTAGTATTGGCCCGTACATCTTTCCAATGAGCCATTTCTGGAATCATAAAAGAAAAGTTTTCAGGATAAGATGCAGCTTCTTTATCACCATTGAATTTTTTTAAAGCTACCCTATACTCCTCATCATAAACATCAGAGATCCTTTTAAAAAAAAGTAGTGGAAAAATATACGCTTTAAAGTCGGCATTATCTACTGGCCCTCGAAGAATATTTGCAGCACCCCAAATATATGATTCTAGTTCTGATAATGTTATTTTTTCAACCATTTTTAATATTCTGTTCTCCTTCTTTAAGAATATGTATATTATTCTTAAATGAATCTATTAATTCTTGTGTGAACCAACTAGGGCACCATTTGCTAGGCTTTGATCTAAAAAGCCTTACCGTAGAATCATTATGCTTCTGACCTTTTTTGCCTGGGGTTTTTAGCCATAATTCCGTAGCCTCCCTGACACTTTTGGCAACAATTTTAGAAGGAACTATATAATAATCCCATGGGGCTTTGTTTTCTTTAAGTGTTACAAATGCATAAAAATATTCTATATTCTTTTCAATTTCATCTTTTGGAGACAATCTGAAAACTTTATTATCATACCACGCAGTTTTTACCTGTATCTTAATTGTCTTTCCATCTGGTCTAATGGCAATTATATCATATGCTTCTGCTCTACCCAAAGTAATTGTAGTAATATATCCTTTTGAAGATAAGACCGAAGCAATAAAATACTCTCCTGCATTTCCGATGTTATTATTATCTGGTTTTTTATTCATCCCTATCTCTCCTCCCCAAACTAACCCTAAAATCCTTAACAACCTCACACTGACCCTTAATCTCCTCATCAAGTTCCCCTTTGGCAATCCCACTATTAATCTTAGGATAACAAATCATAGAATAAGCCTCATACAACCCCTTATCTTTCAACAACCCCAAAAACTTCTCCCTATCCTCGGGCAAAACAACTTTCTCAAACTCCTTAACCGAACATTTCCTATTTGATCCATAAATAATATCAACTCCAAATTGTTTTGCATAGTCAATAATCTTCCCGACAACCTCGTCTTCTTTTTCTTTTAATTCTGCAAGTTTAGTTTTTATTAAAGAATACTCATCAACTAGTCTAAGCCCCTCATCTTCCTTAAATTCTTTAATATCTTTTTTCTCCAGTTCAATCTCATGCTTAAAGCTTGGGCACATTTCCTTATAGACGCAATAATTACAAAGCCCAGTTTGATTTCTAGGAAACTCTGTCGCCGATTCAACCTCTTTAATCTTATCACAAACATCTTGTTGTAATTTCTCTAACTGCTCATCACTTCTTTCTGAAACAGCTTCTTTATTGAAAGCCAACATATGCCAAACCAACTTAACCGATTTAGCATCCTTGAATTTATCTTTAACCCAAATAGAATAAAGAGCTAACTGCCTGTCAGCATCGGCCTCTCCTTGGTCCTTCATTCGAGCATTTGTTTTATAGTCACAAACATAATAATTTCCTTCACTATCGCAAGCCAACTTATCAATCCTAACATGCCACTGATTCCCATCTGGCAAAGTCATCCTATCCTGAGTTTCAAGTCCCAAAATAATCAACTGGTCAAAGGGCTTATATTTATTATAATAATCTTCAATAAACTTTATTCCCATTTTTCGATAATTCTCAGAAGTTAATCCTTGATCCGACTTTGCCACTAAAATATCGTCGGAATACTCTTTCGCCCACAAATCCTTATAGAATTTAAGCAGTGTGGACCGAGAAACGACTTTCTTGAACTTTTTGTCCTTGTATAGCTTTTCGAGAGTCTGATGCACCAAATCGCCCATAAACGCCTCAATTGTCGTTGGAACATCGACTTTTATTTTATCGATATATTTTAGCTTGTATTGATAGGGGCAGTTTTCGTATGTTGAGAGTCGGGAATGGGAGTATGTTGTCATCTTATTTTATTTTATCCCAGTTCTCCAAAAAATTAGGATTATTCAATATGTCATTAAAAAAATTAGGGATATATTCTTTGCCAGATGGCTCATGCGGAATTATCAAACCATGACTTCCAGAATACCTACCTCTTTTTATGCCACCTTTTCTATCATTTCTCATCTCTTTTTCATGTTTTTGAATTTCTTCTTGAGTAAATATGTAAAATTTTGGGTTAGCATAATCCTTGTCTAGTCCTATACAAATTAAATAATCAAAATAACTAAAATCCTTAATTGCTTTATCCACTTTGCCTTTCTTGGCGTTTATTGCAAAAGCCCAACCTTCCCCCCAACCTTCCCCTTTACATGAAGAGAGTTTTACTTCAATATTTTTTTTATTAGTGGAATCCTTTTTATCTACAATTCTCAAATCTGCTGGAGACTGTCCTCCAAACATTTCTATATCAAAATTATTTAATAATTTGGGCTGGACCAAAAGTTCTCCATATTCCCCCAAAAACCTAGTAGGATTTTTACCAGGATAATAAAGACCTCTAAAGGAAATAATTAATTTTTCAAATTCCTCTTTGAGCTGATTGATTCTAGGGATATCCTTTTTAGTATATATTCGGAGTCCTTTTTTCATGCTAATTCAACAGATTATATCTATAAAATCCTTCCTACCCCAAACTCCCAGGAAAATAACTACACTTATGCTCATCCGTCACCTGAACCGTTTCCTCATCAACAATCATATCCCCAAACTTCGAAGTAAAGGCATCTTTAACTTCCTCAAATTCATCCAAAGTCTTAGTCTGAAACTCAACCATCAAATTACAATTCCCAACTCCTCTAACAACATAAAAAACCTCAGGCAAATTTTTCAAAAAACCGATAAACTCTTCCCCTTGCTTTTCATCAGAAATTTTTAATCGCAAAAACATAATATGCCAAAGATAACCAAGCTTAGAAATATCAAGCAAAGGCTTATACCCTTGAATAACTTTTTTACCTTCAAGTTTATTCAAACAATATCTAACTCCATCAGGACTAATCTTCGCCCTTCTAGCAATATCAACATTAGACATCCGAGCATTATTCGCAAGCAATTTTAAAACCTTCAAATCATTATCAGAAAGACGAACCAAATCTTTATGCCCGACCTTAGCGTGATAATTATTAGTTTCATCAGCTCCACTATGGATTTTTTTATAACCTAATTGAGAAGCACTAATTACAATAAAAAAATTATAATCTAACAAACTTTCCTTAAGGGAACCCAAAATCTGTTCCAAATACATACTAAATTCTCCAGCGTCCTTAGCCAGAATAGAAACAACCATATCCCATTTACCCTGAAAAGAAGAAATCCAAACTACATTAGAAATTTTTTTCAACTTCTCAACTCTTTTTTCCTTATCTTTTTTAGTTCCATACTTCAATTGCACAAGAACATTATAGAAAGTATATCCCAATTTTTGAGTATCAATATAAGTTATAAATTCCTTAATCAAACCCTTCTTAACCATACTATTAATAGTCCTTCATAATATACCAAAAAGTAACGATTTTATAAATCTTACCTATAATGACAAAAAATAGCGATAAATACATTTAATAAAAACAATCACTTACTATTATTAGTTAAGAGGTGTGAGGTGAAAATCCCACATGGCAAAAATACCCCAAGGTAAAAAAACCTTAGTCCCTAGGACAAAGGTTAACAGCGAAGGGAAAATTGCTTATAGCGAGAGTTTTCAGGCATGGAATACGCTGAAGTTGAAAAAAGAATTATTTTCTGAGTTCCCGCAGTTAAAGGAGAAACGGTCTAAATTTTCTTATGAATTGGTTTATTATAGGGATTCTAAAGAGTTTGAAAAGGCCGTTAGGGAGATGGTAAAGGGGGAAGGTGGGGCTATGCCGTTGTTGTTGTGGATTTTTAAGGAGGAGTAAAATATTCTATTGAGATAATAAAAGTCCTATACGCCCCGTCAGAGTGTGCCATTTTTATCAATTTCTAAAAAATCTGACACTTCTAAAAATTCAATAAAAAATCTTTAGCAGCAACGATATAATGCAAAACCACAAAGCTTATAACGTCCACCCATGAAAGTCACAAAAGTCCTATACGCCCCAACCGCCGTGACTGGAGATGTGTGTCTTCGATGAGTAGAGAATATTAAGAAAAATGGGCTTGAGCTTCTTTAAACATTTTCAATCTTTTTTCTTTTGAAAAGCTTAAAAGATACTCCCTATTCGGAATCTCAGATCTAAGGTTACAAATTTTTATCTTTTCAAAATCTTCTTTTGAGCTTAAGTAAAGAGAAATGCACATATCTATAACACTAATTATCATTCCAATATATTTAATTTTCAGTTTCTTAAATTCATCTGGAAATGTCTTGAGAAATAAGGATGTTTCCCCCTTTACTAAAATAATTCTTTCTTTCTCTAGAAAAAGATCTTCTTTCTCTCCATGAATTTCAGTAGGGACACCAAAAAAATCATTCGAAAGGTAATTCGGATGGGTATAATCACTGAGTATATCATATTTCGCCCCAATTGTTTCGTAACCTTTTAGACTTGAAACAAAATCTACCGCCTCTAAGATATTTTTTGCAAAAGTCGCCCCTTCTCCTTCTTTTGCAACATTTTCAATTTTTGTACCTTTCTTAATCTTCTTAGAAATTTTCTCTAAATCCTCGCAATGTTTATGATAAACAAAATAAGTTGTGGTGTTGCTATTGATCTTTTTAACAATCTTCTTTACTTTTTCTAGATTATATTTAAGAAAACAGACATTCTCCAAAAGGACTCTTAAGAGACATAATGCCTCATAATCCTTATTTTCTTCCAAATCATTTATTATGGAATTAAATAAGTGGTATAGCTTAAAGGATGTGACGATGAGTAAAAATTGTATATCTTTTTCAGCCTCTTCTTTTAAAATGTTATTAGCCCTTTTAGGGTCTTCTACCGATAAATTTGCCCATTCAAGAGTTTCCATCTTTTCATTTTTGAAAAAATCGGGGATTGAATTCAAAGCTTCAATCATCTTCTGACAATTATTTTTGAATTCTTTAATTACCTTATTGTCCGAATTATGCAAGATATAATCTCTAATAACTTCATTATTAAAATTCATAAGAATACAATTCTTTCTTACTTTATTTATCTTGTCCCAATCATCTGTCACCGATTAGTGGACCGACAAGTCTTATATAATCCATCCATCGCACACGACATCAATGAAACGAGATGAAGAGATGCATAGGAAAAGATACCTCGAATGGAAACGAAGATACAAGAACAGAATTCCTGAAATAACTAAAGAAAACTCAGATATTATTCTAAGATATATCAGTGATATGGAATATGGGCTAAACGTTAGTAATAAAAGCAAAAAAGGAGGACGAGGATATGCACATCTCTACTCTCTTCAGCAAAGAATGATTCTTCTAGCAAAAAGATTTGAGAAGCTCTATGAAACAACAGATATAACTAAACTTGACGAAAGAGTCTTGCATGATTATTTCACAAAAATAAGAAATGGCGACATAAAAAAAGACGATGGGAAACCTTACTTAGATCCTGCGAATATCGTAAAAACAGTTAAGGCATTTTGGCACTGGTGGATAAAAATAAACAGAAAGCAGGACATAAAGATTTATGACATCACTCAAGATTTAGATACTAGCAAACAAAAACCAAAATGGGTATACTTAACAGAAAAAGATATCAGAAAACTCTACGACCAATCTATTTACTATTACAAAGCGCTAATCATGTTTTTATTTGATACTGGAGTGAGAGCACCTAGCGAACTAACGAATATTAAAGTTTCAGATTTTTATAATGATTTTAAAGAAGTTGAAGTAAGAGACGAAGTAAGCAAAACTTTTGGAAGAAGAATAAAGTTAATGATATCTTCAGAAATTATTAAGAATTTTATCGAATTTGAAAAACTTGGGCCAAGCGATTTCGTGTTTAATAGAAGACCTAGCACTATGAATCAATATCTCCAACGACTTGCTAAAAAAGTTTTAGGCGAAGAAAAAAGCGAGGCAGGACGCAGATATTCTGAGATTAGCATGTATGATTTCAGGCATTGTTCTTGTTGCTACTGGTTGCCTCGTTACAAAAGTGAAAGTGCCTTAAAATATAGATTTGGTTGGAAGAAGTCTGATAAAATTCATTATTACTCTGAATTATTGGGCATGTGTGATACAATAACCGAGGAAGATATGCTGATAGACACCACTATGACTGAAATGCAAAAGAAGCTTATTAAGACCGAGAGACAAAAAGAAGTCTTTACTGAGAGAATAGAAATTTTAGAACAGCAAATGAAGGCTATAAGTCAGTTGATTAAGGAGACAAGATTCATAAAAAACATCCCTAACACACAACAATGAAAAGGCAAACAAGAAATTATAAAGAGAGATATTTTAACTGGAAAAATAAATCTCTCGACGGAATTAAGGGCATAAGTAAGATAAACTCAGATATAATTCTCCAATATATTCAGGATATGGAATATGGATTAAATGTGGGTAGAAGTTGTAAAAAGGGTGGAAGGAGCTATAACAGATTGTACAATCTTCAACAGAGAATGGTTTTTGTTGTGAAGATACTCGAGGAGTTATATGAAATTAATGATTTGAAAAATATTGAAGAAAGACACCTTCATGAACTTTTTACTGGAATGAAGACTGGAGAAATTAGGCGGGTTGATGGAGATATTTATCGGGACCCTGCAAACTTCGTTAAAATCTTTAAGGCATTTTGGCACTGGTGGCAGAAGGTTAATCGAAAGAAGGGAATTGAAATTTACGATATAACTCAGGATTTAGATACTCGTGTAGAAAAGCCCAAATGGGTTTATTTAACGGAAGGGGAAGTGAAAAAGTTGTGCAATAAGGCTAAGTATTACTATAAAGTTTTAATTATGTTTCTTTATGACACGGGAATAAGAGCCCCGAGTGAATTGGCTAACATAAAGGTTTCTGATTTTCAAAAAGATTTCAAAGAATTAAATATTCGAGATGAAATAAGTAAGACCTTTGGAAGAAGAATAAAATTAATGCTCTGTGCAAGCATCATTAAAGAATTTGTGAAAAATGAATCTTTAGATAAGGAGGATTATCTTTTTCATAAGCATCATCAGTCGATGAATCGATATTTGAAAGATCACGCAAAGAGGGTTCTTGGAGATGGAATGAGCCCCGCGGGACAAAAATACTCTCAGCTTACCTTATACGATTTCAGACATTGCTCCTGCTGTTATTGGTTGCCAAGATATAAATCTGAATCTGCGTTAAAATATCGGTTCGGCTGGAAGAAGTCAGATAAGATTCATTATTACTCCGAGCTCTTAGGGATGAAAGACACTATCACCGAAGAGGATATGTTAATGGATATTGGGAAGACCGAGCTAGAAAAACAGCTTACAAAGGCCGAAAATGATAAGGATATTCTAAAGGAGCGGGTCGAGATGTTGGAGAGGCAGATGAAGGTTATGGCTCAGATGATCAAGAAAGAGATAGTAGTTGTTGGAGGGAACTAACGAGTCTATCTTTAGAATTTCAATCGCAATAATCTATAAAAATCCTAAAATCTCCTAGATATTAAGATGACTGCTACAGAAATTGAGGATATTCCGGAGGAAGAGGAAGACTACTCAGAAGAAGGTTTATTTGAAACCCAATCTTGGGGTGCGGATCTTTCTTTTAGAGATATATTACTTAGGTATGAAGAAGGGGAGCTAATCAAGCCGGAGATACAAAGAAATTATGTTTGGGACAAAAAGGAGGCTGGAAGATTTGTGGAGTCTCTTTTACTTGGGCTTCCAATACCTAGTATTTTCTTGGCCAAAAAAGGGGATAGTTACTTTATTGTTGATGGTTTTCAAAGAATTACTACTGTAAATGATTTTGTTAAGGGTATATTCTCTAGTGACGGAACTCCATTTAAATTATTAAATTCTGAGAGTATTGATAAAAGGTGGAGGGGCAAATCTTTTGATCAATTGACAACTTCAGAGAAAAGAAGGATACTTAGTACGACAATTCATACGATAATATTTAGCTATAATGAGAATTCTAAGGGAGAGGATACTGTCTTATATCAGGTGTTTAAACGTATCAATGAAAGCGGGAAAACACTTACCCCCCAAGAGATTAGAAATTGTGTCTATAAGGGAAAGTTTAATAGCTTGTTGAAAGAACTAAATAAAAATAATGATTGGAGAACATTGTATGGGTTTGAAGAAGATTCTCGGATGAAGGATTTAGAGTTAATACTTCGTTTTTTTACTCTTTCAAGTAACCCTATATTAAATTCTGAGAAAACTCAAATATCTTTGAGTAAAGAATTAAATAAATTCATTAATAGTTCAAATGATAAATCTGATGAACAACTGAATGCTTTTAATGAAGATTTTAAGAACACTATGAGTTTTATTTTAAATAAACTCGGGAAGGATGCGTTTCATAATTATTCAAAGGACAAGGAGGGAAACTTAAAGAAGGAATATGTTCTTTCAAACAAATTTCATCCAACAATCTTTGATGCAATAGCAATCTCAACATTACAGTTTCTTAGGAGTGGCCGAATATTAAAATCTGATAAGTTAGAAAATAAGAGATTAGATCTTCTTAAAAATGGAGAGTTTATCGAAGCAACCTCTATAAGGACGACAAACTTAGATAACATAAAGAAGAGAATAAATCTTGCTAGCCAATATCTTTATGGGGTAAAAAATGAGAAATAAAGAAGTTAACGACAATATCAGAAAATGCAAAAAAGAACTTAAGGACATTGCGAATATAAAAAGACTTGTGGGAGATATCTCTCCTATGATGAATTTTTTAACAAGATATGCCTTGATAAAAGCTTGTGGGACTATAGAATATGCATTTAAATCTATTGTTTCAGATTTTTCAAATAATGAGCGAGAGGAGATTGTGAATTACCTTGATAATAAAATAAGAAATAACTCCCAAAATCCTAGTTACAATAATATGATAAATACTTTAAGGGACTTTAGCGAAAAATGGAGCAAGCAATTTGTTGAAAAGGTTAATTCCCTTGGCGATAAGGACAAACTCCTTCTTTCTCTTGCTTCTATAAATAACGCAAGAAATAATTTTGCCCATGGGGGAGATCCTAACGTAACTCTGAAGGATGTTATAACTTATTTCGAAGATTCTTGCCTAATATTAGAACAAGTTGATGAGGTAATCTATGGGGCCTGCCAATCTATAAACGACTCTAATTCTTAACCCACCTCTCATCCAACTCAACTCCAATCCATTTTCTTTCAAGTTTCTCACAAGCCTTGCAAGTAGAACCAGAACCCGCAAAAGGATCTAAAACTAAATCCCCTTTTTTAGAGCTATGTTCGACCATTTTCATCAAC
The DNA here is from genome assembly GCA_018303845.1 of Candidatus Pacearchaeota archaeon. GTDB lineage: Archaea > Nanobdellota > Nanobdellia > Pacearchaeales > GW2011-AR1 > JAGVXH01. The sequence continues at coordinate 123,990 of JAGVXH010000003.1, read as the reverse complement.
AAATCAATCGGTTTCTCGTGAGGATGGTTTAACTTATTGTGATTTATATGTGAAGCAGTTTGAACATCTGAAAAATCCTTTAGATTATATTTGGGTTTACCTTTTTCTAGAATCAAGATTAACTCATATTGATGTCTAAAAGCCCATCCTAATCCAAAATTATGCTTTTTCCAAACAACTAAATGCCTTATCTTAAAATTTGTATATCTCAAAACAAACTCAGTCAGGAAGGGATAATGTTTCCAATTTGTAAAAAGATAAAGAGATCTGTTTCTTTTTAGTACACGATACATCTCAACAAGAGCCGAGCAATTAATAAGAGGATTCTCATTATTCTTAATTGTTTTATTGTTCCAACCATATGCAACATTATCTCCATAAGGCGGATCTGTAATAATTAGATCAACGCAGTTATTGGGCAGGGTTCTCATGTATTCGATGCAATCCGCATGAATTATCTTGTTTGTTTCCATTTTGTTTGAGTTTCTCCTCGATGAGTCTTATTAATTCCCTGAGCTGAAAAATTACTTGTTCTCCAATATCTTCGCTTATGTTTTCCATAAAGAAGCTATGAAATTAATCCTTAAATTAAATCGGAGAAAAATTTTGCCCTATTTTTTGCCCAAAAAATTGTCCCGATTTATTTTATAAGCAGTCCATCAAGCACAATCATGAAAACAAAATGTATCCTCTGCGGTATACCTATCGAAGACGATGAATCAAACGTTTGCGAAACTTGTTTTGAAGTCTTGAAGATGAAGTACCCGAAAAAGAAAGAGTTGGCTAAGGCATTACAATGGCACAAAAACCATACACAACTAAACAAAGAATGCTGAAGGTCCTTCCGCTTGCGATATTTGTCGTCTTAGCATTGACTCAAGTGGTTCTAGTCTCTGCGGCGGATCAGTCTGACTACGAGCAGATATTGAAACCTCTGACAACTATTTATGACCTAGTGAAATATGCGGCAACAGTAATCGCAGGGTTAGTGATGCTCTTTGCAGGGATCACATATATTTCGAGCGGATCAGATCCGGGCAAACGAGAGAAGGCTAAGAATATGGTGATGTACGTCATCATAGGGCTTATAGTAATATGGGCCGCACCTTTTGTCGTAGACCTTATTCTAGAGAGCTAAGCATATGCAAAAAACTTTTTTTGTTTTTTTAATGGCAGTCGCTATTGTCTTACCTTTAGCGACTGCCTACAATTGCACTGCACTTAGTGGCGAGAACAAAAATGTGTGCAGTTATATTGAAAGTCAGCCTTGGTCTCAAGGAGAAAAAGATTCCGTGATTCAGGAAGCAATTGATTCTGGAAACTCTCTTAATGGAGATTTTGTGTCAATTACAACTCGGCAAACTCCAGAAGATATTCAACTAAATAAATTAGAAGAGGTAGGTCCAATTATTAGCGACGAGAATAAAGAGTTCTTAATCGATTTTTCTTCAATCTCGATTTTCGGATATTTTCTTTATTCAATTGGAAAGAAGTACTATCTTCTAACGAGATTCTTATGAGTTCTTGCGGAATTACTAATCTGGGAACGTGCCTAGTTGAGGGATTATTTAATTTCATAGTTTACATTCTTAATCTTCCGGTTAAACCTCTCTTGGCTATGATTAACAACTTGATGATTGAGCTCGTCAATATTCAAATATTTGCTAACACTTGGTCAATAATAATTTATATGCTCTCTTTATTTTATGGTATACTTCTCTTGATTGTAGGATTTAGGTTTATGTTGTCCGGGAGCTCTCCTGAACAGCGAGAGAAAGCTAAGATGAGTTTAATGAATATTTTGCTTATGATGGTTTTGGTCCAGACTAGCTTTTTCTTATACGAGTTAATCTTGCAAGTTGTCGCATCAATGACTGCTGTAGTTTATGAGATGATACCAAACAGTTTCTTTCTAGTTACTTCTGAAGGATTCGCAAATATTGGCCTTGAACTTGTTTTGATAATTCCTTACATCATCACCTTGGTTGTTACGGTAATTTTTCTAGCGTTAAGATATATCTGTGTTGGAATGGGAGTAATCTTCTTTGCAATAGGAATTTTCATGTATTTTATTGAGCCATTACAAGACTATGGGAAGCTAATTATAAATTATCTAGGAGTTTTAATCTCTCTTCCATTTATCTATGCCATAATCTTATTGGCATCCTCTAAATTTTTAGAAACAGATACTTTCTCAAGTATGAAGATTATTGTGATGATTGGAGGATTCAGCTTAGTTAATCTCCTAACAATTTTTCTAGTAATTTTTGTAATCTTTAAGGCCGCAAATTCAAGACCAGTAAAACAAATAACGACTGTAGTTCAGGCGGTGGCCTAAATGTATGAAATTCCTCAACAACTAGCTTACAAAGAAAAAATAGTATTCGGATTAACCTTTCCTCAGTTAACTTATGCTTTTTTATTTTTCCCGATAGTGTTTTCACTGTTGTTTAAATTGAAAGCTTCCTTAGAAGTTAGAATATTTCTAGCAATGTTTCCAGCTATTCTTGCCTCAGGATTTATGTTTTTTGATTTGTCGACTCACTTGAAAAATTGGTATACTTGGTTTAAATTAAGAGAATTAAAAGATCCTGAGAAAATTAAGCAAGCACTAGGAATTGGAGATATAAGGGAGGTTTTTGTTGAAGATGATAAGAAAAAATAAGATATCAGTACTAAAAGTTGATTCTCTTAATTTTGGAATAAAACATCAAAACGAACAAGAGACTATTATGCTAACCTTCCAGAAGTTTCTTAATTCGATAGATTTTTCAATTCAGATTTTAATGACGACCGAAACGCTAGACTTAACTGGTTATTTAGATAAATTAAATGAAGAAATTACCGACGAGAGGAATAGAAAGATTTTTGATTCATATAAAAAACATATGAAAGATTTAGTTGAAAAAAATAGTGCTATGAATAGGAATTTTTATTTGGTCATTCCTGAAGTCCTTAATATAGAAATTCAAACAAAATTATGCGAAGAAAGACTCCATAGTTTAAATCTTAAAACATATAGGCTCAATCACAAAGAAATCAATGGAATATTTTCAAATATTTTCAAGTCAGAAAAACCTTTGCCTGATTTAATAAAAAATCATCCAGAATATTTGGAAGTTGATAAGAAATGTCATAAAATAATTTATGCTCACGGCTACCCTCGATCCGTCGAGAAGGGTTTTCTTGATAGATTAATTAGTTGCTCTGGGAATTTTGATTTCTCACTACACATTAAGCCACAACCAATTGAACAAACTATGATTTTATTAAATAAAGAATTACAAAAACAAAGAGCAGATCTTTATTCAGCCAAAATAAAAAATCAATTCAATCCGAGTTTAGATATAAAATATCAAGACACTAGAAATGTCCTAGAGAATTTACAAAAGGGTAATGAAAAATTATTTGATATAAGTCTATACATTAATTGTAGAGCGGATAATGTGGAAGAATTAAGGCTTCTTGCGAAAAAAATCGAATCAGAGCTTAATGCTTTACTAATAATTCCAAGACAGCCGAATTTTAGAATGATTCAGGGATTTAAGTCTTGTTTGCCCTTGGCTAAAGATTTTTTGGGAACTACTCGGAATATCACAACCTCGGCACTCTCAGCGTTTTTCCCGTTCACGTCGTCTTTCTTTAAATTTGATGAAACAGGCGTTTGGTTTGGATTAAATAAAAATAATATTCCCATAATTCGAGATATATTCAAATTATCTAATTCAAATGGAATGTGTTTGGCAAGTTCGGGGGCGGGCAAAAGTTATATGACTAAACTTTTCATAACAAGACACCTTCTTAATGGAACGAAAGTTATTGTGATTGACCCACAGGGTGAATATAGTGGCCTAGTTAAGAAATTTAAAGGGCAAAGAATTGATTTATCTAGAACTTCTAAAACTATCATTAATCCCCTTGATTTGATGGGGCACGATTATGCCGAGAAGCGACTTTCCTTAATGGATTTAATGCCCGTAATGCTTGGAAATCTGACAGAACCACAAAAGTCTTTTATCGATCAGGCGTTGACCGAGGCTTATGAGAGAAAAGATATTTTTATGGATAGAAAGTCAAGTTGGAAAAATGAACCTCCGATTTTGGGCGACGTTTTGGTGGTTTTGGAGAGAATGGAGGAAACGGCCATTAGTCTTGAGAAAGTAACGCTACGAAGCCTGATAAACCGTTTGCGGTTATATGTTGACGGGGTCTTCTCTTTTCTAAATAGGCGCACAAAAATTGATTTCAAAAATGATTTTGTATGTTTTGATATAGGAAATATGCCCAAACAAGTAAAGCCTACAATTATGTTCTTGGTTCTTGATTATGTTTATATGAAGATGAAGGGGGACCTTAAAAGAAAATTGTTGGTTGTGGATGAGGCATGGACACTACTCTCAAGAGCAGAAGAAGCCTCTTATATTTTTGAAATTGTAAAGACTTGTAGGAAATTTAATATGGGACTTCTTTTAATTAATCAGGAGGTTGAGGGAATGTTAAATTCTCAAGCGGGAAGGTCTGCTCTTGCTAATTCTGCTTATACAATTCTTTTAAGACAAAAGCCTGCGGTAATTGATAGTGTGCAAAAAACATTTCATTTAAGCGATGTTGAACGGGTTGCACTTTTGACTGCAGGAGTTGGACATGGCATACTTCTAATGGAGGATGAGCATTCTGAATTGAAAATTGTGGCCTCAGATGAAGAGCATAAACAAATCACAACTAATGCAGATGAAATTTTGAATAAAGATAAAGAAGCGGAAGAAAAAATTATCACTGGCAGGAAAGTTAATGTAAAAGTTGATCATAGAAAACAGGTTCATCTCTCAAGAGAATTATCTGAAGATGATATGAAATATTTGAAAGAGAAAGGATTTATTGAAATTAAATACAAGGGAATTGAAGGAAAATTCAAGAGATATTTTGTTAAGAAATATCCCAATGAATCTCCTCAGCATATGATTTGGGTTTATGAAATTACCAATTACTTGAAAAAGTTCACAGACAAGGTTGATACTCCAAGAACCTCAAAGGCAGATTTAATTTTTGAGGTTGAAGGGAAGAAGTATGCGATTGAAGTTGAGACGGGGAAGCTAATAGAAAAAGATAAATCAAAGATTCAAAAAAAGGTTGAATACCTTAAGAAAGATTTTGGAGATAACTGGTTTTTCTTTGTGACCAATTTACATCTAAAGAAAAAATATCATAAATTTGGAAGTACTGTGGACCACAGGGGAATAAAAAGAAAATTTTTTGCTTTGTTTAAAAAATAGCTATCTTTGATACTGGCTTTTTGGGGTGTCGGTTGGATTATGTCGACGCTAAAAATGGGTTAGAAATGCGTTTTGATACCCCCCGAATATAATATATTTGATACTGGGATTGGGGTGGTGACAAGATTATTCAACTAATTTTTTTAACACTTCAATATCGCGACCAATCTCTAAATGAACCTTTCCAATCTCTTTCAAAATAATCTCAGGCTCTCGATAAATTTCCTCTGCATAAATATGTTCTTTATATTTAGACAAAGACAAATCCCAATTATTATTCTTAATCTCTTCAATCGGAACAAAAAAATGCCTATTCTTCCTATTCGTATTATCCTCATTCCTCCTCTTTTTGAAGCTCTCTAAAATATCGGGAATATCATTAGCCTCAATCGAAGTCCTCTTATCATCCAAACTAAACCCATCCGCCTGCATATCATAAAACCAAACTTTCTCCGTAGGCTCACCCTTAGTAAAATATAAAACAGCAGTAGATACTCCAGCATAAGGCTTGAAAACTCCAGAAGGCATAGAAATCACGGCATCGAGTCTGCACTCTTCCAATAACATCTTTCTAATTCCCTGATGCGCATTAGAATTTCCAAACAAAACTCCGTCTGGAATAATAACCGCACACCTTCCACCATTAGCCAAGGAATTATACATCAGCTCCAAAAATAATAACTCGGTCTTCTTAGTCTTAATAGTAAACTCATCAGACTGCTCACTAACATCAATCGACCCCTTAAACGGAGGATTCGCCAAAATTACATCATAAGTCCCATTCTCATTGTATCTTTTTGACAAAGTATCAGTCCGAGAAATCTTAGGATTAGTAATCCCATGCATCATCAAATTCATCAACCCAATCCGAACCATAGTCCTATCAATATCATATCCATAAAAAGTATCTTCATCTAAAATCTTCTTCTTAGCAGGAGTCAAGGTGCTAATTCCATCTTTCCGATTAGCTTTCAAAATATGCTCATACGCACTAACCAAAAACCCAGCCGTCCCACAAGCAGGATCCATAATCCTATCCCCATATTCCGGATTAGCAAGTTCGGTCATCATTTGAATAATATGCCTAGGAGTTCTAAATTGCCCATTCTTCCCAGCTGTCGATAACTCTGAAAGCAAATACTCATAAATATCTCCCTGGGCATCCTGATTCTGCTCTTTAATATGCATATCATTAATTATATTCACTGATTCAATCAATAACGACGCTGTCGGCAAAGAAAAACTCGCATCCTTCATATATTCTGAATAAAGTGTATCCTTATCTCCAAGTTCCCTCATAAACTTAAACACAACATCTCGAACATGATCCAAAATTTTATCAGAAGAATATTGCGACCAAACAGACCATCGACAATTCTCATGTCCTTCAAATATAGATTTAAATTTAATGCCTTTCAAAATAGCATTTTGCTCCTCAAGGGAATCTTTATCCTCAAGCTTCTTCATATAAATCAAATAAGAAATCTGCTCGATCGCCTGAAGTGGATTTGAAATTCCACCGCTCCAAAATTTATCCCAAAGTTTTCTTACTTTTGATTTTAATTCTTGTTCAAGTCCTACCATTATTTGTTTTGTTTTCTTTTCTTTTTAGTTGTTTGTTCTGGTTCAAATGTTGAAATGATCTTATCAAAAATTTTCAAAAACTTATTTATCGATTTAACAATGCCCAATCTTGTTGTATAATCAAAAAAGTTCACTTCACTTTTTTTATCATAAGGATATCTCGGTGTATTAAAATGTAAAAATGTCAAAAGACTTAATAGGTGAAGCCGAACACTCAAAGTCATAAAATACGCCTGATTACTAATAGCTTCTGGACTAAGGGCGAGTTCTAAATCTGAATCTCTTATTCTCGATTTAGTAAATTTTATTAATAGTTGTTTTATCCATCCCCTACGTCTTTTTTCTTTTAATTTTGATTCAACCTTTTTAATTATCTCTTTAGACAAAATATTATTTTCATTTATTAGGATAAACTCAAGAATCTTATTAATCTCTCCTCTGGATATTTTTCTCAAGTCGTCTTCAGATTTCTCTATATTCTGTAGTAGGTTCTCAACAGGTACTAATGAAAATTCCCGATTATTTAGAAATCCGCTTAACTTAACGAAATCTTTTACGAAATCTCCTTTAATTTCTCCCTTCAGAGCATTCAATACAAACTGATGATCTCTTGCCTCTTCTGGGGTCTTTTTGCCTGTTAAAATATAATATCCTTTTGTTAACTTTTCAAAAGCTTGTTGTAAATGATATGCTGCTCCCGCATAATGCTTATTTTTGTAAAGAAGTCTTGAGATCTGCGAGTCGTCCTTTGCTATTATCAACCATTTTTTACCTATCTCTAAATTTTGTTCAGATAGCTTGGCATAAGAATTCATATTCGTCATGAGTTTCTCTAAGAGTAAAAATTCGTCAATTTTCATAATAACCCTCCCGAAAAAGCCTTCTGTATCAAAGCATTAAATAACTCATCAGCATCATTTTTCTCAACTTTTAATTTATCTTTGATTTTTTCGACTTGGGAAACTATTGAGGCAAATTTTTCTTGAAACGAAAGCGGGGGAAGTGTAAATTTTACTTTGTCAACCTCGTATTTGGTTATATGTTGAAGTCCAACTCCACCGTGAGATTTAGAAATTAGTTCACTTAATTTAGAATTAAGAAAATATTGAAAATATATTTTGTCCACTTTTTCTCGTATCCTTACGTTAAAGATGTGTTGATTCAATACGGCCCTTTCTCCTCTCCAAATAAAAACCCCAAAAGACGTGCCAGGAGTTCCAGACCAAGAAAATAATAAATCTCCAGTAGTTACAATATTCTTTTCTTCAACTTTCCCTGAAAAATAATTAAATTTAGCCTGGGAATTATTTAGATTTTGTATACGTATTATTTTAAGTCCTTCATTGGACCATTCAGAAGGCTTAAATGCCCTACCGTTAATAAAATCAGCAATTTTTTTTAATGGTTTAATTACAAAATTATTCTTGTTTTTAAACGGGTCCCCAAACATCTCATAAAAAACACTCTTCAAATATTCGTCAAACAACTCATCCAACCCCCTCCGTTTATCCTTCAGCCCCTCCGCTTTTTCCAATATCGCGACTATTTGTTTTTGTTTTTCTAGGTCTGGTGTTCCGTCTTTGAAGACTGGGAGAGGGATTTTTATTTTCTGGATATCCTCTTTTCTTAATCCTTTTATTGTAGAACCTTGGGTACCCATTTTAATTAATTTACTATCTAGAATTTTCAACAAATATCTCACAGAAACTTTTCCCACAAGAGGCTTTAGTCCAGCAACACCCCGGCCCAGACAATAGTTATCGTCAGATACCGTTGTTTTTCCTATCGTCGCCCTTATACAAAATAATAAATCCCCTTTTTCGGCTTTTCTTAAAGGGTTACTACTGAATTGCTTTGGTTTAATCTTCCCTTTCTTAAAATCTGCGGCACCATTAAGAAGAGGTAAGCCTTTGCCATGATCATTATAAGTATCCCCTTTTGGAGACTGACCCATTGTTAAGGCGCCAATCTCTCCTAATTCAAATTCTTTCCAATTTTGATTAATCTGTTTTTCTTTCATCTTTTAACGACCTCCAATAATTTTACTCCAAGACCATAATTCTTATGAGTTTTTTCTATTTTGAATTTAGCAATATAAGGTTTAAAATTATCACCACTTATAATTACATGCAAGACATAATTTCCCAATTTAAGACCATCTCTTCTTTCTAAAACGCTATTATCATAACTACTCAATTGAAATTTTGTTTGGTCTCTACCTCCAAAATAAAATAAATCCACAAATTCACTCTCGCCAGAACCTATATTAATTCTTTCTGGTTTTTCAAAATCTCCATGCATATCTGGGAAAGTTGCCCACTTCAAAGGAAAACCTTGTAAATCTCTATCAACTTTTTTTTCATTTTCAATCTGATAAATCTGACATCGACAATTTCGAGCAACAGACTTCCCGATATTTTCAATTTTAAATCTATGAAACATGAAAAAATTTGAACCAGTCAAAACTGTTTGTCTTTCATAAGGGGGAGAATTTAGATAAGAGATTTTTAATTTTGGTTTGAACCAATAGGGGATAATAAAATCCTTTAGGGCAGTAAATGAAATAGCAACAATTGATAATAAGAGGGAAATTGCAATTCCCCAGTTCTCAGAAAACCAAATTCCAAATCCCATCATAAAACCCCTCCCATCTTCCGCCCAATCTCATTCCGAACCATCTCCCGCAACTTCGCATTAATACTCTTACCCTCACTCTCACAAATCTTAATAAAATTAGCAAACTCAGGACGATAAAGTCTAGTAGAAACTATCTTCCGTTCTTCACCTTTTAATATTTCATCATAAACCATAACAAAAACAATTTCCAAAACTATATAAATATTTCCATGTAAACATGTATACACCTTTTTACGCAAAATAAACAAATTGCGAACTACTTCCAACGGAGCTCATTACACTTATTTGCAATTTTCTCCAACTGCTCCCGACTAAACAAATCAAGCGGTCTCTTATCCGCTAAAGGATGCTCTGCAAAACTCTTTAATTCAATATGTTTCGCCCGGGCAAAAACTTCTTCCAAATTTCTTAAAAATTTTAACTGTTCAGTATTATAATGTTCATTTCTATCGATAACATGTTTATCAAATTCCCATTTTATCATTTCCTTAGGATCAGGCAAATCCGTTATATCAATAAGTCTACGAAGAAACAAAACAAAATCTTCATGCTCCTGAATTTTTTCAATAGTACAAGAAGAATTCCTCTTACGAAGCTCCGCTTCAATTTCCAAAAGCTCACTCGAAGTAACCCCCTCGCCATTTTTTATCTTTAACATTAAGGGATTATTTTTAACAAAGTTCTCGGCCTCGGGGTCTTTTCCCAATTCTTTTCTAACCTCCTCAACTCCAATAACCGAATCAGGAGCATTGACCCGAAGCATACCCTTTCGTGGCTTCTCATAAAAAATCATCAACGGCGCAATCTCCCGAATCAAAAAATCAATATCCTCAAAAGTCAAATCTTCCCAATACTCATCTTTCTGTATCTCTATTAAATCGTCTCTCTTTACCAAAATAGCCTCAAGATTTTTATCCCAAATAACTCCAGCTCGCTCAACAACAAATTTCTTAACTTTTTCTACCTTTTCTAAATCACCTTCTTTAATATAATCAAATAATTTTACACACTTGCCGATAAATGCATAAACTTTAGAATTCTCACCCTTAGAATAAATCAAAAGTGGAGCGATCTCATTTTTTAACTTATCAATATGGCTAGCTAAATCAAATTTAACAGAAACAACTTTTTTAATCATCTCTTTTTTTTCTAAAACCAAAGGCGAATCTATATCAATTTCCTTAATTGTTTCCCTAATCTGTTTTTCAACTATACTTTTCTCTTTATTATTAAGGTCTTTCTTAAGCAAATCAACCCTATCCAAAAAAATCCTAGTTTTATCGTCCTGCCCACTACACTTTTTCATATGGGGATCGAGGTTGTGATATTTAACATTAGAAAAATCTCCAAATTTAAAATCCATAATATAAAAATCTTCTTTTGTATTCCTGCCATCTTTACTGGGAAGCCAGTCTTTATGCTGACAAGCCCCAATACTACGTGTTCCACGTCCAAGCATCTGCCAGAATCTAACTTTTGACATAACAGGCTTCACAAAAACCAAATTCATGATCTCCGGAATATCAATCCCAGTGTCTAAAACTCCAACCGACAAAGCGATCCTCGGAAAATCCCTTTTCTCGAATCGCTTAACCTCATCCATATAACGAGCTCTATTAGAAACAATTACCTTAACGTCCTTCGCCAAAGTTGGATACAATCTTTGAAAAATCAATTCTAAAGATTCAGCATGTTTTACACTCGCACAGAAGAAAATAGTTTTACAAGGTCGACCCCCCGACTTATAACAACGTTCCATAAACTCACTAATAATCAACTCATTTGTCTTTACATCTGTAAATAATTTTTCAAATTTAGAACCCGGAGTTTCGAAATATTCTGGATCTTCCTCCTGCATCTTCAATTTATTTTGAAGTTCTTTGCTTAATTTTTTTCCCTCAATTCCCAATGACAAAACTTTCGTTTCGATAACTTCAGCAACATAAGGAGCCAGTACTCCATCCCTAACTGCTTGATCATAATCGTATCTAACCGTAGGCTTCCCCTCCTCACAATCAAATAATCTAAAGGTAGTTGTATCTCGCATATCCTCAGTCAGGGGTGTAGCAGTCAATCCAATCTTAAGCGCATCAAAATATTTCATAACAGAATTATTCTTATCATAAATTGAACGGTGTGCCTCATCGTAAACAACCAAATCAAAAGTTCCAGTTCCAAATTTTTCATATACCTTGCCACGAGGTTTCATATTCGCCATCAAAGTTTGAATTGTCGAAACATAAATCCGGGCACTATCGCTAAATCCTTCCTCATTCAGTTCCACGACAGGATCATTTGGGAAAAACTCTTTGAAACCTTTCTCTTTTGCTTGATTTGCCAATGCTGTACGGTCAACCACAAATAATATCTTCTGAACATAATCGGCTTTCCGGAGCCCATCAATAATCCCCATAGCAATACGCGTTTTTCCGGTCCCTGTCGCCATATTTACCAAAGCTGACCTCTTACCTTCACTGAAATGTTCCAAAACCTGTTTCACAGCTTCAATACTCCTTCTACGGTCCACAATATTAGAATTAAGTTTGACTCTTGCGGGATCTTTTCTTTTCCTCTGCAAACTCACAATTCTCTGCAAATCTTTTTGAGAAAAAGGCAATAAAATTTTTCTGCGAACATCCTCTTCATTTTCATTAGAACTAATATAATACCACTCTCTTCCATTGGCTAAAAAAACTGGAATTTTAAATCCGATCTGCTTCTCAACATCCGCTCGATAAGTTCTCCCTTGAATTTCCCCCTTCTCAATATCAACAGAGGTTTTCTTTATCTCAATAACAGCCAAAGGATTCCGTTGCTCATCTAATAGTAAATAATCAATAAACCTATTCTCTCCTTCTTCGACTTCGTCTCCAATGAACTTAAATTCTTTTGTTTTAAAATTGGATTTAACCGCATTTGGCTCTTCAATAACATATTCTTTTTTCCACCCAACTCTTTCCAATATGGGATCAATTAAATTTTTTCTCGTTTGATTTTCACTATAATCTAATTCTTTAGCCACATAATACAGTAAATAAAGAGAGATATAAGCTTTTCTAAAATTTATTTTTCCTATTAACCACTCATATCATTATTAAAAACCTCAATCAATCCCTTCTCAAAATCCTTCATATCCCTAAACTCAAAAACATCATCCACCATCCCCCGCAACAAAAATCCCCTGCATCCTTTTTTAGAAGCCAAAATTATCTTCTTCCCGATACCCTTCATATACCCACTCTCAATCAACAACCCCTCTCCCTTTTCCGCACTCTCCAAAACAGCCAAAAGAACATCAGATTTTTTCATTTCTAGAAATGCTCTATCCATAATCTCTTTTGCATCCATATTCCCCGGTTTCCAATTCTGAACATCTCTTACAAAAATAAATGATTCGTGTCCTAATTTGTTAATAATATCTGATACCTTTTTTAATCTCTCTTTAAGTTTCTCAAAATCTTCTCCACTTAATTTATATGCAATGTAAATTCTCATTTTTTCCAGTCCTTTAATTTAGAAAATCGATGGTAAGCTTTTGTTATATATTTATCCAATTCTTTAGCAGACATCCCGTTAAGAGACTGGAGATTCATGACGTGATATTTAACATAAGATTGATTTGTGTTAGATTGAACATATCCATCGAGACTATCAACGGGAATTCCAGAGGATTTTACATCTTCATATAATCTCGTCTGAGGAAAAGCTCTAACAACCATAAACCTCGCACTATCCGGATTTAATTTCATGGCAAAATCAATGGTACTCTCTATTTCTTTTTTTGTTTCAGTGGGATATCCAATGGTAAAAAATGCCTTGGTCTGTATCCCCAACTCCTTACAATAATTAAAAACGGATTCAACTTTTTTTGTGTCAGAATTTTTACCAATATATTTTAAAATTCTAGGTGTAGCCGATTCTATTCCCAATGCTATTTTATAACAACCACTATCTCGCATTTGAGTCAAGAGTTCTTTATCTAAATTTTCAATCCTACACAAAGCCCTCCAATTGGGATTTGCAGAACTCTCAGAAATAGCTTTAGCAAAGGATCTCGTTCTTTCTTTAGAAAAATTAAATAAATCGTCGACAAAATGAATGCTATTAACTCCTTCTTCTGCTAATTTTTCAATTTCGGAAACTACATTTTCAACAGATCTAAAACGCATTTGCTTTCCACTTATTGTAGGGACGGAACAATAAGCACAACTAAAAGAACATCCACGAGATGAACTAATAGAAACTTCTTTTCTCTCATCTAAAAAATAAGGATCATTAATAAAAAATTTTCTATCAATAAAAGGAAGCGAATCCAAATTCCCAACTAATCCAGCGTCAACAAATCCTTCCGAATTATTTTTTAAAACATCTAAAAAAATATTTTCCGCCTCACCCTTTATCGCTCCGTATTCTATTGGTATACCTCTGCCACCTAGTGTCACATAAGGACCGCCGACTATTTTATAGTCAGAATTAATCTCTTTCATAATATCCAAGGCGAGTTTATGATTAGTTGAAAATAGATTAGACCCAACCATTTTAGACTCATATTTATTGACTCTTTCTATTATCTCTCTTGGACTTAATTTTTCTGCTTCTGCATCTACCAATTCTACATCATATCCCGCATTTGAAGCAATTGTTGCTAAATATCCTAAACCCAATGGAGCCGTCGTAAAATAATGTGGACGATTCTCTTCGGAATACTTTTGCATGGGGCTATTTATCAAAACTAAATCCTTAATCGACATCTATGCCTCCAAAATTTAACACTAAATTTTCTATAATCCTTTTAGGTTTTTTGTCAAGAGAAACTATTCCCATTGTTCTTAATTGGGTTATGTAACTAGAAACAGTGCTTAATTTAATTTTAGATTTTTTTGAAATATCGAGGGTCGAATTTTTCCCATCACAATATTTAAGGATAATAAATTTTATTTCATTCAATGGTTTTATAATTTTTTCAAATTCTTTAGAGTTATTGATAACCTTACTTTTTACACTTTCTTCAATTTTAATTTTAACAAGTATTTTTTTTAATTTGTCAAAATATCTATACAAATTTTCAGAAATTATTTCAGCGAATTCAAAATAATCTATATTGGAGATAATCTCTCTCGCATCTTTGTCTGAAATCTCCTTATCTTGAATTCTAATTTTATCCAAGACGCAAAATAAAATAGAAAATAACTCATCAATCTCTTTTTCTGATGGTAATTTTCCATCATAATGAGATTCCACAATTTTTTTTATTGTATCTTTAGACATTTCAAACGAAGGTATAAATTTGGTTTGTCTATCCAATATAACAGGAACTCCGACGACATAAACACTTTTAGGAGAGGTATACCTAGACTTCAATTTTATAATATGATCCAAATCCTCTTTGAAAATTTTGAATCTCTCCGAAGTTAAATAATAATTTGGTTGGGTATTGCATTTTTCTGGAAAAATTTCAGGAAGAAATATAGAAGCTAAATAATCAACAATAATATAATTTATTTTAGAAAGACTGATGCTTCCAAATGGAATATATCGAAGAGAAAACCCTCTTCTTATCTTTTCTAAATCTATTAGGGAAAGTGAGTCTTGATAGAGTTTTGTAATTTCTTTATTTTTGAATATCCTTTCCCAAACTTCAGATAAATAAATTATTTGATAATTAAGTCCAAGGTGCTTCATTAAAGCCTCTATTGATTGCATATTTGATTTTAATTTTTCACTTTTTGTTTTCTCGTTAAAAGAATTCATTATATGGGTTTCATAGACAAAAAGATCCCACACGCACAGGTATACCTTATTTGGATTTTGTTTTTTCAAATAGAATATATGATTGAAATTGGTATACGCATTTGTTGCAGGACTGATATTCGTATAGATGATTTTCATTGCAAAACCTCCACAACTTCTTCTAAAGATTTCGCAAGAAATCCATGCATCCCAACTTTCTTAGCGCCTTCGACTTCTATATCGTCGTGAGAAACAAAAATTCCATCACTTGAAGAGATACCTGCTTTTTTTCTAGCAATATTATATATTTTCGAACAAGGCTTTCTAAATCCGACATCTCCAGATAAAGTGAAAGTATCAAAGAATTTCAGCATATTATAATTATTAAGTTCGGAATAAATAGAATCATGCGGAACATTAGATATTATGTGTAAATTAAATTCTTGAGAAAGTAGCGGTAACGTTTTTTTAGTTGTAGCCATAGGAAAATAATCGTGATCATGAATTTTATATATCTCAACAAGAGACGATACAATAACTTCATCCAACTTTAATTTTCCCACAACCCCTCCAATTATTTTATTCATTGACCATTCGACATCATTCTTTTCTCGAGATATCAAATAATCAGCAATAACTTCATCGTGGGCATTTCTTAAATCATTATTATTAATTCGATATCCTCTTGAATATAAAAATTTTAAAGCGAGATTATGAGCTCTAGACAATGTGGCATTATTGAATTTATGTTCGAAAATTAGTCCCCCATAATCAAGGAAGAGTTCTTTTCGTTTTTTCATCTTCAAATTATCAAGAACTCTTTTTCCCTGGCTAAGAATTAGAAGATATCTTTCTTTTTAAGGATTTGTATATTTTTATATAATCATAAACTAAGGCTATATATAATCGTGAAGTCTAATTATTATATGAGGTGATAAGATGAAACATGCAAAAACCGTTAACACCAAGAGTAAAAATCTCCAGCGAGGGGAAAGTCTACTACAACGAGAGTTTTCAAGCTTGGAATACTCTGAAATTAAAAAAAGAATTATTTGCGGAGTTTCCTCAATTAAAAGAGAAACGTTCGAAATTTTCTTATAAGTTGGCCTATTATAGAGATCATGAGAAGTTTCTAGAAGAAATTAAGGGAATGATGAAATCTGGAGAGTCTATGCCCTTGTTGATATGGTTGTTTAAGGAAAAATAAAATACGCCCATAAAAATGACGTTTACCATCCCACGCCCCAACCGGGGCCAGTGGAGAGTGTCGGCATTTCATGGGTGCTCGATTTCTTTGTTGTTTAGTTTAGATTGTGATGAATGAATGGCAATTTCTTTATTTGCTTCCTTTGCTATTTCCATCGCTATCGTGTGGTGAAAGTTTTTTATAAATCTTGTCGGTCCACTTGACGGTGACAGAAAATTGGAAGAAGATTTTTATAATTTCTCCACTTTAAATTGCGAGTAATTTAAAGGAGTAAAATGCCAATAAATGGCAATATTATGCCAATAAATGGCAAAGTTTAAAAAGGAAGGTTATGTGGATTTATTATGGAAGCAAAAAAAAAGATATTCAAGGCATTCTATGAAAGTAGAAAAGAGTGGCTATACTTTACAGAAATAAAAAATTTAACCAAGTTATCGAATAGTTCCCTACAGAATGCTTTAAATAATTTATTAAAATCTAAACAAATAGAAGAGGACAAAAGAACTTCAAATGTTTATTTTAAAATTTCTGAATCAAAAAAGCCCATAATTTTTAGTTCTCTGGATAAAGAAAAATTTGATAGTCTAAATCTAGGGGTTAAAACTCCCTTGAAAAATCTATTAAAAATTTTATCTTCTGAAATTGGGTTTGTTATTCTTTTTGGTTCTTCTTCAAGAAAACAGGAAAAAGAGGATTCAGACATTGATTTATTAGTGACATTGCATAATTTTGATAATAAAGAATTGCAAAGATTATATGAAAAAGAGATTAAAGGAAAAATAGAAATTGTAAGGAAAATGATAAATTCAGAATCTAATCATCCGTTAAACATTTTTTATATAACTTTGGATAATTTTAAAATCTCCAAAGATCATCTAATTATGCAAGTAAAAGAAACAGGTTTCCCGATATATGGAAATTTAAGGTACTACACAAACTATGAGAAAAATTAAAGAGTATTTTGCAAACAAGAAACTTTTAGATCAAGAGATAAAATTCTATGAGAATAAAGGAAATCTGACAAAATCTAAATATTCTCTTGGTTTAGTCAATGCCCATCTTGAAAAATCCAAACATAATCTTGGATTAGTGGATTTATTAATCAAAAATAAAAATTATAATGATTGGGTTATTGTTGGCCTTTATTATGCTCTTTATCATTCTTGTCTAGCTCTTCTAGCCAACAAAGGTTATACTTCAAAAAATCATTTGGCTACCCTTTTATTTTTAATAAAAAACTATTCTAATTTCTCTTATGAAGAAATAGAAATGCTTGAAGAATTATCGATAAATAAATCCGATGCAGAGTTTTACACTGATTTAAAACAAGAGAGACATCAAGCAAGTTATTCTACAAATAGTTTATTTAATGAAGGGAAAACAATAGAAGTAAGAAAGAAAACCATCTCGTTTATTAATAAGGTAGAAGCTATTTTAGAAGAATAAAAAGCGCGGCCTAGCACCTTTTTAAAAAATCAAAAAACAGCGTCGATAAAATGGAAAATCCGTACCAACCGGGGCCAGTGGAGAGTGTCGGCATTTCATGGGTGCTCGATTTCTTTATTGTTTAGTTTAGATTTTAATGAATGAATGGTAATTTCTTTATTGCAAAATGGGCATGGATATTTCTTTTCTTTTTCTTCTTTTCTCTTCGATTCTAAGGTTGTGACAAGCTTTTCCATTTCTGCTATAGCTTGTTCTCCGATATCTTTTTTAATTTCTAGAGTGTTTATTTTTTCTCCGCAGTTGGAACAGAATCTTGAATTTTCTTCTAGTTTAGTTTTGCATTTTTCGCATTTCATTAAGGACTGTGCGATGGAAGGATTATATAAATTTTGTCGGTCCACCGTTGGGTGACAGATGGTTATGATAAGATATAAATAAGACAATGAAATAATGACAAATCTTCCAAAAATATTAAGGACGCTAAATAGATAAACCACTCTCGCTAAAGATAGTAAGTTTAACGGGAGAAATTACAAAACAGATAAAGAGTAGTCTGTTCGCATAGTTTTTAATAGTTTACCCCTATAATAGAAATAACTATTAAAAATAATGAAAACAGAAATTTATAACGAAATGGGAACTTGGATTTTTATTATCATAATGGTAGGATTGGGATTGTTTTTTTGGGATTCGGATTCTAATGAAAAGTCTGATAAAAAAACAAATTATGGAGATTACCAGACCACGGAATCCGAAAATCTATTAAACCTAGAAGTTGCACCCGTGTCTGGAATTGAAGAGAATATCACTAATGAAAATTTAACTATAAATCAAATTGAGAGTGGATACCCGCACTTCACAAACTTAATGATAACCTTTTCCATGAAGGGGCTTGAGGCACCAGAAAGAAGAGAGAGGATGTATAAGGCTTTTGAGATAATTGAAGAAGAAGTTGGAGAATTTTATTTTACAGAGATAAATGAGGGCAATTACAATGATGCTAACATAAAAATCAATTTTCCTCCAATGAATAATCTTCGGACTATTGGGGAGGCAACTCCAATATTTGATTATGGGGGGAATATAGAAGGGGGCGAAATTACAATAATCAATGTAGAAAGAGAGGGGTGTGAAGATTATCCAGGAACTGAAATCCACGAAATATTACATGTGTTTGGATTTGACCATAATAAAAAAACTATTATGCAAGAATACGCCGAAGGATGTAAGCCTCTGGGTAGTGAATGGTCGATAAAATATGTAGAGCATTTAAAGTTTGTATATTCTAGTGGAGAAAGAGGAGTAGAACATCCAGAAATACCATATATAGAAACTGAATCTTTTTGTGAAGCTGGATGGTATGTAGCAACAAACGACCCAGCTTCTTGCTGCCCAGAACCTAATATGTGGGTAGATGGAATGTATTGTAATGTGCATAATTAATAAATTGATTTTTTTAAACAGCAGTGGCATATTTTGTTATTAACTTTTATCTTTATACAAAAACATCAAGACCGGCATCAAAGTTTTATCTTTCACAACCTTTTTCATGGTTTCGATCATTTCCTCTTCGGTTCTTCCAAATATCATTTCGTAGGAGAATTTAGAACGTTTTTCTTTTAGTTGGTGGAACTCGTTTAGAAATTCGGATTTTAGTTTGATTGTATTCCAGGCTTGGTTGCTTTCATTGTAGTGGATTTTGCCACTTACATTGACTATTTTCCTTGGACTCAGAGGCTGTCTGGTTTTTGGGTTTACCATAATGGTTTTTTCACCTCACACCCCTTATCTAATAGTAGTAAATTTTTTGTCATTATAGGTAAGATTTATAAAATCGTTACTTTTTGGTATATTATGAAGGACTTTGAGAAGTCTAATCTTTCTTGGAGAGAGAAAAAAATTTTGAAAGAATTAGATATCGATGCTAGAAGGAGTATTTCTTCCGTTGGAGTAAAGTTGAATATGTCGAAGCAGTCGATTAATTATAATGTTAATAGTATGATTAAGAGGGGTTTGATTAAGGAATTTATAACTTATATTGATACTCAAAAATTGGGATACACCTTCTATAATGTTCTTGTGCAATTGAAGTATACCACTAAAGAAGATAAGGAAAAAAGGGTTGAGAAATTGAGAAAGATTTCTAATGTTGTTTGGATTTCTTCTTTTCAGGGTAAGTGGGATATGGTTGTTTCTGTTTTGGCTAAGGATGCTGGAGAATTTAGTATGTATTTGGAGCAGGTTTTGAGTTCGCTTAAGGAAGATTTGTTGGATTATAATTTTTTTATTGTAATTAGTGCTTCTCAGTTGGGTTATAAAAAAATTCATAGTGGAGTTGATGAAACTTATAATTATCATGCTAGAGTCGGGCACAAGGATTTGATTCGTCTTTCTGATAATGATTTGAAGGTTTTGAAATTGATTGCTAATGATGCTCGGATGTCTAATGTTGATATTGCTCGGAAGGCAAAGATTAGCCCTGATGGAGTTAGATATTGTTTGAATAAACTTGAGGGTAAAAAAGTTATTCAGGGATATAAGCCTCTGCTTGATATTTCTAAGCTTGGTTATCTTTGGCATATTATGTTTTTGCGATTGAAAACTTCTGATGAAAAGCAAGGGGAAGAGCTTATTGGTTTTTTGAAAGATTTGCCTGAGGTTTTTTATGTTGTTCGTGGTGTTGGGAATTGTAATTTGATGGTTGAGTTTCAGACTAAGACTTTAGATGAATTTGAGAAGGTCAAGGATGTTTTTACTTCGAGATTTGGGGATATGATTGTTGATGAGGAAACGGTTCAGGTGATGGAAGAGCATAAGTGTAGTTATTTTCCTGGTAGTTTGGGTTAGGGGGGTTTTGTTCTTATATGACTAATTTTATAAGTTTCCTTTCTCTATAATAACATGCCCAAACTCCTAACAAAATCAAAATATCTCCAAGGTCTTCAATGCTCCAAACTTCTTTGGGTAAGCGTCAACGATAAAATGAGAATTCCAGAACCTAGTGTTTCTACTGAAGCTATATTCAAAGCTGGGAATTTAATTGGGGTATTGGCTACGAAAGTTTTCAAAAATGGGATAGATTTATCTGGATTAGATTTTAAGGAAAATATAAAGCAGACTGAAGATGCTTTGAAGAAAAGAAAACCTATTTTTGAGGCTGGATTTTTAGAAGGGCGACTTTTTTCTAGAGCAGATATATTGCTTCCGGTTGCGGGTGGCAAGTGGGATATTGTTGAGGTTAAGAGTTCTACTGAGATTAAAGATATTAATATTCATGATCTTTCTTTCCAGAGGTATACCTATGAAAAAGCTGGGTTGAAGATTCGGAAGTGTATTTTAATGCATGTTAATAGTGCGTATGTTAAAAGCGGGAATATAGCCCCTGAGGATTTTTTTGTCCAGGCAGATGTTACGGAAATGGCAGATGAGTTTGGTCAGGGAATTAAAGAAAGGATTAATGAAATGTTGAAAATTATTGATGCCTCTGAGCCTAAATATCGAATTGGGACATATTGTGGGGATCCTTATGTTTGTCCTTTGAAATTTGAATGCTGGGCGAATGTTCCTAGGGAAAGCGTTTTTGAATTTTATTGGATGTTGGGGGAGAAAAAGTTTGGGTTGTGGGATAGTGGGGTTTGCATGATGAAAGATGTTGGAGACGATGCTAATTTGAATTATAAGCAGGAGATCCAGCAAAGGTTGGCGCGTGGTAAAGAAAAAGTTCATATTGACAAGGAGAAAATTGGAGATTGGTTGAAAGAATTAAAGTATCCTATTTATTATTTGGATTTTGAGACGATAAATCCTGTGTTGCCTAAATTTGATGGGATGAAGCCTTATCAGCGGATTCCTTTTCAGTTTTCTTTGCATATTCAGAGTAAGAATGGGAATTTGAAGCATTATTCTTTTTTGGCGGAGGGAGTTGAGGATCCTCGGATGGAATTTATGATGGAGTTAAGGAGGCTTTTGAATAAGAAGGGGAGTATTGTGGTTTATAATCAGGGGTTTGAGAAGGGGGTTATGACTGAAGGGGCTACGGCGTTTCCGGAGTTTAGGGAGTGGTATGATGGGAATATTAAGGGGAGGGTTGTTGATTTGTTGGATGTGTTTAGGGAGTTTTGGTATTATGATTCTGGGCAGAAGGGGAGTTGTTCTATTAAGGCTGTGTTGCCGGTTCTGAGTGATTTGAAATATTCGGATTTAGAGATTGGTAAAGGTGATTTGGCTAGTTTGGAATATGAGAGGGTGACTTATGGAGATGTTGGTGAGGAGGAAAGGTTAAAAGTGAGGGCTGCTTTGGAAAAGTATTGTGAACTTGATACTTTAGCTGAGGTTGAGATTGTTTGCACTCTAAGAAACATAATATCGTGTTAAATCTCCTAACCGAAAGACTTAAATACTTACATTACTGTATTTTACTATGCTAATAGTATAAGTACTATAGGCAAAAAGAATATGTGCGCCAAGCACATCTACAATCAAAATGGAAAAAATAAAATTGAAAAATATTGTAAGAGAAAAAAGACGAGGCATAAGCCCGTATAAAAAAGGAACCGGAGATAATGAATATGTTCTTCTAAAGATAGGAGACCTTTCTCCAGAAGGACTAATTGAATCAAGCAAAAATACTATCAAAGTAGACGAGAGTTCTCAAGTGAAACGTGCTCTTGTAAAAAAGAATGATGTTTTAATATCTATGATCGGATCTTTCAAATCACTATATATTTCAGAAGATATAAAAAACACATTAATAAGTCAAAATATTTTGGCCTTAAGTTTAACAGATAAAATTATTGCTCCACAATACTTATCATTTTTTCTTAATAGCAAGAAAGGAATAATGGCTATGCAAAACATGTCCAAGGGAACAGTTCAAAAATCTTTATCCCCCCAGGCACTATTAGAAATAGAAATTCCTGTACCAAGTTTGGATAAACAAAAAAAGATCATTGATATATTAGATAAAAATCAGAAAACCATCTCATCGTTAAAGAAAGAAATATCGATAAGAGAAGATCTTGCAGATTCCATTTTTGAAAATATTGGAGGAACCCTATAATGATTAACGATTCCAATAGACTATGGGGACTTTTTGATTTAGCCAGAGCTGAAATGAGTCCAGACGACTTTATTTATGATATGTCCAAGCTAATATGCATCAAATCTCTTTCTGAAAAAAAATACAAAAATATTAACTTAAGCAAAAACTACTGGAACTATATCTTAAATTCTAAAGATATTGTTCTAACTCTAAAAAATACTTACCTAGACATAGAAAAAGATATACCCTCCTTACGTGGAGTTTTTACTTATAATGAAGTACTCGCAAAAGGAAATTTTTGGAGGAATGTATGTAAGGAAATAAATGAATTTGATATTACAAGTAAATATTTCTCAGAAATTTGGATGAACATGTTAGAAGATTTTTCAAAAAGATATAGAGGTGCAATATTTTATACTTCAAAAATAATATCAAAATTAATATCTGGAATTATAGAAAATAAAACAATGAGATTATTTGATCCCTTTTGTGGAGTAGGGGGTATGTTTTACGAACTTTTTAAAGAAAACAAGGATATTGATTTCACTGGGCTAGAAACAAATAAAAAAATATCTAATATTTGCAAGTTAAATCTAACAATACTCCAAGTCGAAAATTTTAATATAAGCAATGAGAACTATCTGTTTTCAAATAATAAAAAATATGAAATGATTATTTCTGATCCCCCTCTTGGATTAAAACTTAACAAAGAAGATATATCAAAATTAGATCAGAATATATTTAAGTATGGCCCCTTGTCTGGGACGGATGCTTCATTTGTTTTTATCCAAAAAATTATTTCGGATTTATCAGAGAATGGAAAAGCAATAATAATTGCGACTCCAGGAATATTGTTCAGAAGCGGTTCGGATAAAATAACAAGAAAAGAACTTCTAAACCATAATCTAATAGAATCAATAATCCAACTGCCCTCTAATGTTATGACGAACACTTCCATTGCTCCCATCTTATTGATTATTAGTAAAAACAAAAGGAATGTATTAAGAAATGGTATTCGATTTATGGATCTCTCGGGATATGCTCAAAAGATTGGAGGGTCGAATACTATAACAGAAGAAGATATATTAAAAATATCAAAAATTTATCACAAAGGAGAAGAGGTATCAGGTTTAGCTCGTTTTTCTAATATTGATGAAATTATGGATAATGATTTTGATCTTAGTGTTAATAGATATGTAAAAAAGAACGAGATAATAAACACCAGGAGTATTAGCGATATTCAAATAGAATTAGACACCTTGGCCAAAGAAAGGTCAAAATTAAATAAAGATTTCAATAAAAACTTAGAGGAGGTCTTGAAAATATTAAAATGAAAAAAAACAATATAAGCTTAAATAAGAGCTATGTGAAATCTAATAATATGGAAGAAGTATCAAAGGGAGTGTCTCTAACTGAACTTGAACAATACCTATGGAAAGCAGCAAATATTCTAAGGGGGCCAATTGATAATGCAGACTTTAAAGCATACATATTTCCGCTCCTATTTTTTAAAAGAATATCGGATACTTATGACGAAGAATATAGTAGAGCCCTAAAGGAATCAGATGGGGATGAGGAATATGCAGCCTACCCGGAACAACATGATTTTCAAATTCCTGACGGAGCAAGATGGAAAGACATAAGAGAAAAGAGTATCAATGTTGGACAATCACTTCAATATGCTTTTAGATCTATAGAAAAATCAAATCCAGAAAAGCTATATGGCATATTCGGAGATGTAAATTGGACAAATAAAAACAGGTTATCTGACGAGCTATTAATTGATTTAATTGAACATTTTTCAACCAAAAACCTTTCAAAAAAGAATGTTGAGCCAGATATTCTCGGACAAGCTTATGAGTATCTTATCAAAAAATTTGCAGATTTAACAAATCGAAAAGCAGGAGAATTCTATACTCCGAGAGCAGTAGTCCATTTAATGGGAAATATTCTAAAGCCAAAAGAAAAGGATTCTATCTATGATCCTGCATGTGGATCCGGAGGGATGTTACTTGAAGCTTTTAATTATGTTAAAAGTAAGGAAGGGGACACAAGAACTCTTAAGTTGTATGGACAAGAAAAAAATTTAACAACATCAGCCATAGCTAGAATTAACTTATATTTACATGGAGCAGAAGACTTTTCTATAATTAGAGGAGATACTTTGAGAAACCCTGCATTTCATGAAGGAGACTCACTATCAAAATTTGATGTAGTTATTGCCAACCCCCCATTTTCTTTAAAGAATTGGGGCTCAGAGGAGTGGACTCATGATCCTTTTGGTAGAAATATTGCCGGAACACCTACTGACAATAATGGAGATTTCGCATGGGTTCAACACATGATTACTTCCATGGCTCCACAAAGCGGAAGGATGGGTATAGTCTTACCTCATGGTGCATTATTTAGAGGAGGAATCGAAGGCAAAATAAGAAAAGAACTTCTAAATAGAGATTTACTTGAAACAGTTATCGGGCTTGGGCCTAATCTTTTTTATGGAACTGGAATCAGCGCATGTATACTAATATTCAAAATTAAAAAAGATTCAAAGAAGAAGAATAAGGTTCATTTTATAGACGGCTCACATCTTTTTACTAAAGGCAGAAACCAGAATTTTTTCAGAGATGAACATGCAAATCAAATAATAGAATGGTATGAAAAATACAAAGACATTGAAAATTTCTCTAAGATAGTTGAACTAAAAGAAATTGAAGACAATGAATTTAATTTGAATATATCTAGATATATTGTTAAGTTAGATGAAGAGGATAAAATAACTCTAAAAGAAGCCTATTCAGAAATGATAGCTTCTCAAAAAGAATTTGAAGAGTCCCAAAAAAATATGATTAAAACCCTGGAGAAGTATAAAATAATATAAAATGATAGAAGGAAATATTAGTCAAAAACAATTAGAATCTTATCTATGGGAAGCAGCTAATCTACTAAGGGGAGTCATTGATCCAAGTGAATATAAGAGTATCATTTTTCCTCTAATGTTTTTCAAAAGAGTCTCTGATGTATATGATGAAGAATATGAAAAGGCATTATCTGAGTCAAAGGGTGATACTGAATATGCCTCATACCCTGAACAGCATGAATTTCAAATTCCAGAAGGTTGCCACTGGAACGACATAAGACAAGTTTCAAAAGATGTTGGAAGAGCAGTGAAGTCTGCAATGGAAAATGTTGAAAAAGCAAATCCCGACAAACTAATGGGTATCTTTGGAGATAGTAATTGGACTAACAAAGAAAGATTAGGAGATTCTGCACTAATTGATTTAATTGAACATTTTTCTACGATTAAATTATCTATACAAAATGTCCCTCAAGACGAATTTGGAACTGCTTATGAATATTTGATAAAGAAATTTGCAGATGATAGTGGACATACTGCTGCTGAATTTTATACAAATAGAACGGTAGTCAAAATAATGGCACTCATAATGGACCCCAAGCCCAAGGAATCCATTTACGATCCTACTTGTGGATCAGGAGGGATGCTACTTAATTCAGCATTATTAGTCAAAGAAAAAGGACAGGAATACAGAAGTCTTCAATTATATGGCCAAGAAATTAACTTGATTACCTCTGGTATAGCTAGAATGAATATGTTTATCCACGGGTTCAATGATTTTCAAATTGCAAGGGGCGACACATTAACACATCCTGCATTTGTAGAAATGGACAAACTAAAAAAATTTAATATCGTTATTGCCAATCCTCCATATTCTATTTCAAAATGGAACCAAGAAATGTGGAAGCATGATCCCTGGAATAGAAATAAACATGGCATCCCTCCGAAGGGAAATGCTGATTATGCATTCTTTGAACATTGTATTTGCTCAATGGATGATAAAAATGGGAGATGTGGTATATTGTATCCTAACGGTATACTAGAAAGAGATGCTGAAAAAGAAATGAGATCAAAGATTGTAGAAGAAGATTTAATTGAATGTATTGTTGGACTTGGTAAGGATTTGTTTTATAACTCTTCTATGGAATCTTGCCTTGTTTTTTGTAAAACAAACAAAGACCCTAAAAGAAAAAATAAAATACTATTCATTGATGCCAAAGATGAAATTGCCAGAGAGAAAACTCAAAGCTTCTTAAGGCCAGAACATATTGAAAAAATACATAATGCCTATAAAGAATTTAAAGACATTGGGGGATTTGCAAAAGTTGTTGATTTAGATAAAGTTAGGAATAATGATTACAATTTAAATTTAAGACTATATGTTGAGGATAGGAGATATTTGAATGAAGAATTATTGAAAACTCCCTTGAAAACCTATATCTCAAAATGGAAGGAAAGCATGAAGGATCTTGAAAAATCAACAAAAGAAATGAATAAAGCGATTAAGGAGGTCATTAAATAATGGATCCGACATCTAGTTTAGATTTAATTAGCAAAGAGAAAGTACACCATTTTTTTATATTTTTACCTCTTTTAACATTGTTTCTAATAAAAGTAAATCTGTTTATTTTAATAGGATATACTATCATTTGGGCATTAGCAGAAGTTTATGTTATAAATTTAACAGCGTTCAAGAATCTTTCCGCGAATGCGGTGATTTCTCCGCCAAATCCAAAAAAGAAATTAAAGCCAAGAAAATTGTGCAAGTATTTACAACAAGAGCTATGGTTTATAAAAAATGTCTGTTTAATGACAGTTATAATGTTTGTAATTTGTGGATCTTTTATTGCAACATTTGTTATATCAATAATTAATATAAATCAGGACTATATGGTATTTGTAATGTTAGCCCATATATTTCTTGGAGTATTTATGCTAAGATTGATTAATACCATTAATTATCTTAGCTCCTTAACTAAAGTAAAAAGGAGTTTAAAAAATGGAAAATAAAAAAATACCTAATGGATGGAAGAAAGTAAAATTTGGAGATGTGGTTAGTAAAGTGAATGATAAAGTTCACAATAGGAATGAATGGAATTTTGATAGATATATTGGAGGAGAACATTTTGAAAATGGCGAAATCAGAATTACCCGATCAAATCCAATAAAAGGCAATGAAGAAGTTATTGGTTCAGCATTTCATTCTAGATTTAAACCAGGACACGTTCTTTATGTTACGAGAAATCCTCGTCTACGTAAAGGTGGGATGGTAGATTTTGAAGGCGTTTGTTCTAATGTCAGTTTTATCATACAGGCAGACGAAACACAGTTACTACAATCCTTACTGCCGTTTATAATTCAAACAGAAGATTTTGTAATGCATACTTGTAATAATGCCCATGGGTCAACAAATCCATTTCTTAACTGGAAAGATATCGCTAAATATGAGTTTTTATTGCCGCCATTGGAAGAACAAAAAAAAATTAGTGAGATTTTATGGAATATAGAAAATAGCTTAAAAACAACAGAACAATTACGAAAAAAATTAAGAAAATTAAAGAAAGTAATATTAAGAAAATTATTTAATGAAGATGAGAAAAATGATTTTGAGAATGTGGAATTTCAAGAAATTTGCTCCGAAAAACCAAGAAACGGATTATATAAATCAAAAGAATATCACGGAAGGGGTACCCATATGATAAATATGGGGGAGATGTTTGCCTATGGATTTATGTATAATCCTTCGATGGCCAAAATTGAGTTAAATGATAAAGAGAAAGAAAACTTCTTAGTAAAAGAAAATGATCTTTTATTCGCAAGAAGGTCTCTTGTAATAGAAGGTGCTGGTAAGTGTTGCCTAGTCAAGGGAGATGATGAGCGGACTTTTGAATCCTCTATAATTCGCGTTAGGCCCGACAAAAAAAAGATTAACTCAGAATATCTTTATTATTATTTTAATAGTAGAGTTGGGAGGAAAAAAATTGAAAGAATAATTAGAGTTGTGGCGGTTGCAGGAATTACTGGCACTGATTTAATGAAAGTAAAAATAAATATTCCGAAGGATCTAAGTGTTCAAGAAGATATAGTTTCTAAAATTAAATTAATGGATCATCAAATCAATTCACTTAAAAAAGAATATTTTTCTGGGAAAAATCTTCGAAATAAACTATCAAACGAACTTTTATTAGGGAGCTTGAGGTTAAAATAACATGGTATTTAATGAACAAAACACAGTTGAAGATTATATCAAAGATCTTCTTGTTAAAATGGGATGGAAGTTTATACCAAGAGAGAAACTTCCAAGACAAGAACAAGAAGTACTTGTAGAGGAACATGTTAAAAATACCCTAATCAAATTAAATCCAGAGATAGCTGAAAAACCTGAAAGAGCTGATGAAATTCTATACAAACTAAGAGCCATCATTATTTCAGTTAGGGGGACTGGAATTGTTAAAACTAATGAAGAATTTTCTAAATGGCTAAGGAACGAAAAAACAATGCCCTTCGGTGAAAATGGGGAACACACGACCGTTAGGTTAATTGATTTTGATAATATAAATAATAATGAATTTATTGTTACAACTCAATATAACTTTACAAGTAGTCAAAACAGAAGGCCAGATCTAGTTTTATTAGTAAATGGTATACCTTTAGTTATCGGAGAGGCAAAGACTCCAGTTAGGCCTGCAGTTTCCTGGGTTGATGGAGCAATACAATTAGAAGAGTATCAAAGTTCGATTCCAGATTTATTTGTCCCCAATATGTTTTGTTTTGCAACGGAAGGGAAAACTTACAAAGTTGGATCAATTAAACTTCCAATAGACAAGTGGCAACCATGGAAAAAAACTGATGACACAGTATTTGAAGATTTAGAAGAGTTGAAAAATTCTGTCAGTAGAATGCTAACTCCAGAAGTGATCCTTGAATTGTTAAAAGATTTTACTCTATTCAGTACAAATGATTCTGGCCAAAAAATAAAGATAATGGCTCGTTACCAGCAATATGAAGGAGCCAAACAAATAGTTAAGAGAGTTGTAGAAGGGAAGATCAAAAAGGGACTAATATGGCACTTCCAAGGTTCGGGAAAGTCTATCTTAATGGTTTATGCGGCAATGCAATTAAGACAAGAAGAGAGGTTAAGAAGTCCAACGGTGGTGGTGGTGGTTGACAGAGTTGATCTTAATTCACAAATAAGTGGAACCTTTAATGCATCTGATGTTCCAAATACAGTCATCGCCAATTCAAGAGAAGAATTACAAAGACTATTACAAGAGGGAACAAAAAAAATAATAATCACTACAATTCATAAATTTGGAGAAGCAGAAGGGGTTTTGAACGATAGAGATAATATTGTTGTTTTGGTAGATGAAGCACATAGAACTCAAGAAGGTGATTTGGGCAAAAAGATGAGAGAGTCCTTGCCTAATGCATTCCTATTCGGCTTAACAGGAACACCAATCAATAAAAGAGATAGAAATACCTTCTGGGCCTTTGGGGCGAAAGAAGATAAAAACGGATATATGAACAGGTATTCTTTTGAGCAGTCGCTTAGAGACAAGGCAACTTTGCCAATTTACTTTGAACCAAGATTAGTTGAATTAAGGATAGATCAAGAAAAAATTAATGCAGAATTTAAAAGAATTGCAGAAGAAGAAAATTTAGACGAAAAAGAAAAAGCGCATCTATCCAAGGAAGCCGGTAAATTTGGAGTTCTCGTAAAAAATCCAGATAGAATAAAGAAGATTTGCGCAGATATTGCAAAACATTTTAGAGAAGATGTTGAGCCAAATAATTTCAAGGGTCAAGTAGTTGTTTTTGATAGAGAATCTTGTCATCTATACAAACAGGAATTAGACAAACACATGAACCCAGAAGAGACTGCCGTAGTCATGACCGTTAGCTCTAAAAAAGAAGCCTGGGAAACTCCATATACTCTTGATTCAGATAGTCAAGAAAAACTTCTTAATAGATTCAAAAATGAAAAAGATCCCTTAAAGCTAGTTATAGTTACTTCTAAACTACTTACTGGTTTTGATGCTCCAATAAATCAGGTTATGTATTTGGATAAACCAATGAAAGATCACACCTTACTTCAAGCTATTTGTAGGGTAAATAGGACGTATAAAAATAAGGACCATGGATTAATTGTAGATTACTTAGGAATATTCGATAATGTTGCAAATGCTCTTGATTTTGATCTAAAAGAAATGAAAGACGTTATATCTAATATCTCAAAATTGAAAGAACAAGTTCCTTTCGCTATGGAAAAATGTTTGTCTTATTTTAAGGAAGTCGATAGAAATATTGAGGGGTACGAAGGATTACTTGCGGCACAAGACTGTCTACCATCTAATGAGCTTAGAGATTTATTTGGAGGAGATTATTCTTACTTGACTCAACATTGGGAAGCAGTCTCTCCTGATCCAATATTAAAGAAATATTACAAAGACTATAAGTGGTTAACCCAGGTATACCAATCGATTCAACCTCCGAGTGGCAATGGTAAGTTAATATGGCATGCTCTTGGAGCAAAAACATTAGCATTAATACATGAGAATATTGAGGTGCAAACAATAAGAGATGACCTTGACACATTGATTCTTGATGAGACTATCTTAGAAAAAATTTCTGGAAAAGATGCTGAAAGAAAAGCCAAAGAACTTGAAATGAAAATTGTTTGGAGACTTCATAAACGTCCTAATGATCCTAAATTTAAGGAATTGGGTAAAAGGCTGGAGGACCTAAGAGAGAGGCATTATAAAAATACTATTGGTAGCATAGAATTATTAAAGGGAATCTTAGGTATAGCCAAAGAAGTTGTAGATCTAGAAAGAAATGCAGATGTGGAGCCAGTAGATGATACTAAGGAAGCTTTAACTAAAATATTCTTAGAATGCAAGGTAGAACAGACTCCGGCAATACTCGAAAGAATTGTTAAAGATATTGATAATCATATCAAAGTAACCAGATTTGACGAATGGCAATGGACAAAAACTGGCGAAAGAGAAATACAAAAAGCTCTAAGAAAAACATTATTAAAATACAAGCTTCATAAAGAACAAGATCTCTTTGATAAAGCGTATGAATATATCAGAGCACATTATTAGAAAAACTACCCTAGTCAGTACCCCTACACATACACATTATGCCGACTGACTGTTGGCCATTTTCTGGAGCCTTTAACCGACGATAAAATAGTTTTAATACTTAAAAAAATAGAGTGCGCACTTTAGGCCTTTTTTGCCAATTCAATCAATTTGTTCAGCCGAGATTTTACATATCTAGCACTCACAGAATCGCCAAATTTCAAATATTTTTTCACTTTATTAGTA
The DNA here is from genome assembly GCA_018303845.1 of Candidatus Pacearchaeota archaeon. Classification (GTDB taxonomy): domain Archaea; phylum Nanobdellota; class Nanobdellia; order Pacearchaeales; family GW2011-AR1; genus JAGVXH01. Next base: position 91,886 of record JAGVXH010000003.1, on the reverse strand, counting down.
TCAGTCACAACAAAAAACCAATTATCATACTGACTTAAAACTTTCAACTTTTCTTTCATCCTACTAACTTTACTCAAGACCGCGCCAGTCTCAATTTCAATCGCATAATTCTTTCCATTAATCTCAAAAACGATATCTGGTTTCTTAGTTGTGTATAATTCTGTTTCAATTCCATTCTTTTCTAAAAACTCTGATATATTGTGTATCATAAAAAGATGCATCAAACTTTCATTGTGTCTTGGCTGTAAAAGAAAGTCTTCCATCTTGTCTGTCAATAGACTTTTGTATCTCTTAATCTGATATCCCTCATCTAAAAGGAATTTTATTTCGTCCCTGTTTAATTTCTTCTTATGAAAAAATCTCTTATCAGAATCAACCCTAATTTTTACATCTTTTGGAACTATTTTTTTCTTGAGTTCTTTTTCAACAGCATTCAACTCATCAGCATTAGTTGTAATCAGTTTATGTTCTGCAGGAGAAGCAATGACTTTCAGCTCAGAATGGTCATCTTCCATCATCAAAAGTCCCTCTCCAATGTTCGCAGTTAGTAAATGGATTCTTTCACCTTCACTCAAATGAAAAGTTCTACAAATATTATCGATTACCGCTGGCTTTTGTTTCATTAGAATGGTATAGGCAGAATTTGCTAATACAGATTTTCCAGCTCTTGAGTCTAGCAGCCCTTCAACCTCCTGATTAATCAAAAGTAGTCCTAGATTAAATTTCCTGCAAGTTTTAACAATTTCAAAGATATATCCTGCTTCTTCGGTTCGTGATAGTAATGTCCAAGCTTCATCTATAAGCAAAATCTTCCTATCTAAATTAGCCTTCATTTTCATATAAATATAATCTAAAACCAAAAACATTATTGCGGGTTTAACTTGGGATGGCAAATTTCCAATATCAAAACAAACTAAATTATTGTTAAAATCTAAATTAGTTTTTCTATTCATAAAACTAAAGACACCTGAAACATACATGTCTAGACGACTTGCTAAACTGTTAATTGTTGTTTTTTCTAAGGTTGAGGCTTCTATCTCCATTTCTTTTAGGACTTTCATTAAGTCTCCTAAAATTGGTGGAACATTGTTCCAGGAGTCTGGATTGGTCGTTATCCCTTTTTTTTTATAGGTCAGATTTATTGCTCTATCTATGTATGCTTTTTGGATATCGGACAAATCTCCGAGCATTACTTTCATTAGATCCATTAATGATAATCTTTTTTCTATATAGCCATGCCCCATTAAATCTAGAGGGTTTATGATTGTCTTAGAATCTCTGGAAAGATCGATTCTCTGGCCCTCAAAATGCGCGACAAGGGCACTATACTCTCCTTGTGGATCGATTACCATAACTTTTGTACCATTTAATAGATACCTTGTTATCAATAATTTGCAGAAATATGATTTTCCTCCGCCTGATTGAGAGAGGACTATGCCGTTTGGGTTTGAGAGTTTGAAGATGTCCTTTATTATTGGGATATTATTTTTGTCCAATCCTAACCACACTCCGCTTTCGTCGAATTTAGAAAACGAGGAAGTAAACGGGAAGAAGGCGGAGAGGGCCGGAGTTGTTATGTTCCTGTTAACACTTAGGAAGTTTTTTGCTAAAGGTAGGCAGGATTTTAATCCGTCCAACATTCTAAAGGTGGGTTTTCTTGGGATTATTAGAAGCGAGTTTAATTCTGATTCTATTTTTCTTGTTAATAGATTTAATTCTTTTAAACTATCAGCTCTACAATTAATGTATAAACTTACGTCGAATAATTTCTCGTTTCCTTTTTGCAAGTTGGCTAAGATTGACATGGTATCTTGATATTTTATTTCCAAACTTGGACTGAGCTGGTTTTTTAATTTTGCAGCATAGAGATCAGCTCTTTGTTTTTGTAATTCTCTGTTTAACATTATTAACGTTTGTTCTATTTGATGAGGATTAATATGAAGTGAGAAGTCAAAATTTCCAGAGCAACTAACTAATTTATCAAGGAATCCGTTTTCAACTGATCTAGGATAACCATAGGCATAGATTATTTTGTGAAAACTCTTATTATGTATATACTTTTCTATTAATTCATTTACTTCTCCAAGAAGATAGTCTCCAAACCCCCTTTCTAAATTCCCCAATCTTTCTATTATCTCATGGAGAGTCATTTCCTCTATCTGTCCTTCTATTATTTTTGGAATATCCTTTCTACCCCTAATATCTAAAAAATCTGGATAATTTTTCATTGATTTCGGAAATTCGTCTTTGTCAAATATCTTCAAAGCAAGCAGCCCCAAATTTTTATCTTTCATCCTAGAAGTTTTCAGATTTAAACCATGAAGCCTATCCTCAATTAATTTTATTTGGATACTAATATCGCTTGTTTCCGGAATTACTACATAGAAGTTTCTGTTCATTGCGCCATCGCTTTCGACTAGACTTTTCATGTGGGACTGGTATGAATCGAATATTTTTTTATGGTTATCGTTGATCATTTTTTTCTCTAAAACACCCAGATAGGAATCCAAATTTAGGGTTTCCGTTGTCATTAGAATTTGAATTGGGAAGTCAATTGAGTTGAGAAGCTTTTGAAAGGCATAGCCAATGGTTTCTTTTTCTTTTCGAGTTTTAATGGAAAAATTTATTGATTCTACTTTTATGACCGCGATTTTTTTATTATTCGCGTGAATTAAGTTATCTCTGATTTCTCCCAAAGATAGGGCTTTTTCTAGTTTTTGTTTTGTGTCTAAATTTCTCGTTTTTGCCCAGGTATACCAGTGCTTTATTTGGGTAAGTAGGTCGAAGAACATGAAGCCCGAGACTAGGAGTATTGGAATTGTTGCGAGAATGATTCGGACTGTCAAATTTGCCTGTATTTTAAAGAAAATGGCAAAGATTATGGGTGTGAAAATTAGGGCATATCCTAGTTGTTCGAAAGTTAATCCGAAGACAATTCTTTCTTTGTATGTTAGTTGTTGAGGTATTTCATACATTTTATAAAACTCCTGCGACTTTTGTTAGGGTTCCGATTGGGCCAGATAGAGTGTTCGCTGCTTTTATTATTACGAATAGTACTAAGAAAATTGTTGTTATGTCTACTAGCGCGAAGGCTCCAATCATTACTATAATTTTCATGCCTGAAAAAATTGGAAGTTCTAGAAATTTTGACGAAGCCAAAAAAATTATTGAGTAGAGAATGGGAAGGGTTGCTAATACTGCTAGATAATTTATGATTAGTTTTCCGTATTGTTTTAATGGTCCTATGAAATAGAAAAAAATTCCTATTGCGAATAATACGACGCCGATTCCGACGCAGATGTATCTTAATGTTAGGAAAATTAGGGTTGTAACTAATACCGCGAGATAGGGGATTACAAGGATTAATTCTAGTCCGATGTTGTTTAGGTTGTCTATTGTTATTAGGAAGAAGGTTTGTGGGATCAGGTTGAAGATTACTGTCGAAATTGATGAGATGATTTCTAGAATTATTTTGTAGAGGAAGAAACTTGCTTGGACAAATACTATCATTAAAATATTGTTCATTAATTCCCGTTTTGCTTTTTCTCGTTGCTCAGGAGAGTTTCCCGATAACATAAATCTGAATCCCGTAATCAAAATTATTATACCGTAAAATAGAGAGAGGATGTAAATTATTATAGCCCATGTGGATGCGAAAAGTTCTATGTTTACGGGTTCTATCATTAGGTTGTTGATTAGGATTAGTAGGGCTTTGATTGGGAGGTTTAAAATGTAGAGTAGGAATTCGAAGAGGTTTTCTACGAGGCAAGATCCTAGGTTTGTTATTCCGCAGGTTGCCATTAGGAGTGAGTTTGAAGATAATATTTTCTTAGGGGAATGTAGATAAGAAGTCCTAGTAGGGAGATTTTGGATATGGTTATTAGAAGTGTTTTATTATTTTCGCTGATTATTGATTTTTTTTGATATTTGTTTAGCACAAAAGGGCATGGGATTTGGTTTCCCATCGTTGACTTAAAGTTTCCTGATAGAGTTGCTGCTCCTGAGTTGATTGCTTCTTCGATTAGGGCGTTTTTTTCTGAATTAGGCCAGTTTTGTTTTTCTATATAGTCGCAGAAGTTTTGGTTTTCTCCTGTTAGATTAGTGCAATTAAAGGCAGTTGTTATAGGCGCACCTATAACAACTGCTAATAAAAAAACAAATAATGCTTTCATTTCTATTAACCCAAGATTAGATTTACCACAAAAGGAGCTGCCCATATTACCATGAGTCCGATGATGACATACATGACCATGTTTTTGGCTTTCTCTCGTTTGCCTGGATCTGAACCGCTTACTATATATGTGATTCCTGCAAAAAGCATTACTAGTCCGGAAACAATCGTTGCTGCGTATTTGATTAGATCGTAGATTACTGTTAATGGCGCTAGGATTTCTTCGAAATCAGCGTCGGTTGCTGCAGCGGCTAGTGTTGCTAGTATTAATAATATAGCAAGTGGTATTAATCTTTTTGGTTTAGTTGGGTATGGTTTTTGTGCCATTGTAATACTTGTTTTAGCTCTTTTTTGTTTGGGTATTTCAGCTTGAAGAAGGCTAGACAGCTTTGGCAAAAGTCTTCTTCATTTGGTATACCACAAAGTTTGCATTTAGTTTTCATGTATTTTGTTGGGAGTTTTTGTATATATGGAATCGGAGAAAAATTAGTGGCTAAAAAGTTACTAAGAAACAACTATTTTTTCTCCGATTTATTATAAGGTTTGTTTTGATTGATTTTTTATGGAAAATGAAATTGCAGAAGATGTCGGCGAGGAGATTATTGCTAAGCTTAGAGAATTAAATAAAATCTTGAGAGAGATTGTGGAGAGTATACATGAAAAAGAACGCGCAAATACATCTTGTATTAGAAACTTACCGGCTTGAGAAATTAAAACAATTGGCTAGTGCAGAGAATGTTAGTTTGAATAATTATTGTTTGTCTAGGATTTATTTGAAGTCGCAACTAATTGTTATTGAAGAAAAATTAAATAAACTTTTGGAGAAAAATGGAATTAAATAAAATAATTCAGGGGGACTGTATCGAAGTTATGAAAAAAATGCCTTGTCGATGTATTGATTTGATTGTTACTGATCCGCCTTATGGAGATAACGTGGGGTATGGGCTAAACAATAAGACGATAAAGAACAATGAGAATCCTTTGATTAATTGTTCTGCCTTGGTTGAGATGTATCGGGTTTTGAAACTAAATAAAAGTCTTTATTTGTTTACTAACTGGAAACATTACCCTTTTCTTACGGAATTTATTTTGAGGTATACCAAATTTAAGATTAGGCATTTGATAGTTTGGAAGAAACATAATTTTGGGATGGGTTGGGCTTTTCGGCATCAGTATGAATTGATTTTGGTTCTGGAGAAAGGGAGGCCGAAGTATAATTTTAAGAATTTTTCTGACGTGCAGACTGCGTCGCATATTAATCATAATAAGTTGAATCATCCTCACGAGAAGCCGTTGGATTTGTTGAAGAAAATGATTGAGCATAGTTCTAATGTCGGTGATGTTGTTTTGGATCCGTTTGCTGGGAGTGGGTCTACTTGTGTGGCTTGCGAAGAGATGGGAAGGAAGTGGGTTGGGATTGAGTTGGATGGGCGATGGATTGTTTCTGAACTAAATTTTACAGGAGGTGAAAATGGCAAATAAATATATCGAGAAATTCCGTAGAACAATTAAAGACGCTAAAACCGACGAAGAAGTTGATGCTACTTTGAATAGGATTTATTCGGATGGTTTTGAAGATGGTTGTGACATGGGTGAATGATTGGATGGGTAAGGATAGATAATGTGGGAAATGACAAAAAATCCCTGCTCTACTTGGTTATTGAGACTCGTAAACTTAATGGGTTTGGGCAGGGGTTCTTTTGGTGGAGTTTTATCGTCGGAAATTGAAGTTTGTATCTTAGTTGGATAAGATTTAGAGGAAGCTGGACAAGCTCCTAAGGGTCACTAATTAATTATTTAAACACCTAATAGTGTTGTAATACTATGACTTTAACTGCCTCAGAAGTGGAAGAATATATGTCCATTGAAAAAAAATTTTTGAAAGGGAATTCCCTCGAGTTGAAATCACATTTTAGATTATCCGAAAAATTAGTTTGTGACAAATATGGCGATATTTTTATAATAGATTTCCGTCAGGGTACAATAGAAATTAGTTTGGTGACATCAAATTTACGTACTACTGATTGCACTATATTATCAAGATTAGATTTGGGAGATAAAGAACATAAAAATCCCGATGGAGTTAAGGTTCGAGGTCCTCATGTTCACGTGTATAGGGAAGGCTATGGAGACAAGTTTGCCTATCCTGTTTCGGATTTTTTTGAAGTAGAAGATTCAATGAATTTTCCAAGTATAATAGATAAGTACCTAGAATATTGTAATATCAAGCCGATAAAATTAATATTTCAATGGGAGTTATTTAAATGAATGAAAAAGAATTTTGTGGCAAAAATATAATTCAAAAATATTTAGATTGGCTAAGGGAAAACATTTCCTATAAAGATATAAGTGATGAGTTAATCTCAATGGATTCCCCCTTTTTAGATGTGCATAATGATGTTTTAAGGATTTATATAAAGAAGGTGGGAAATAAATATTATCTTACTGATGATGGATTTATCTCTTATGATTTAGAATGTAGTGGCTTTCAGTTTACTAAAAAGAGAGAGGAGATATTCAATATGTTTGCTAAGGGACAGGGTGTTTCTTATAATAATGGGACTGGAGAGCTTTTTGTTACGAGTACGTGGGATGAGCTTCCTCAAAAAAAGAAGGATTTAATACAGGCAATGATAAATATTGGAGATATGTTTATGTTAAACCAAAAGCAAATAAAATCTATATTTTTTGAAGATGTAAAGAATTATTTTAAAAAATATGAGATATCTTTTGTCCCAGATGTATTTATTCAAGGAAAGGGATTTAAGCAAAAAATAGATTTTATGATTCCAGAAATTGGTAATCATCCCCCCAAAATAATAAAACTTGTGAATAATCCTACAAAGGGATTTTATGAAAAATTTCTTTTTACTTTTTTAGATATTCGTGAGAGTGAAAGTATGAATGCCAATGCAGAACCAATATTAATGATAAATGATTTAGATAAAAATGTGAAAGAGAGTGATATAGAAGCCATAAAAAATTATAATGTAAAACCAATGCTTTGGTCAGAAAGAGAAACTTCTGTTTACGAACTAAAAGCTTAATATTTTTTTTGTGCGCTCTCCAGCCTCCCAAACAAAATATTAACTCTATCCATCGTTTCAATAAACGTATCTATACGCCCCTCAATTGCCGTCAATCGCTCTTCCATCATATCTCTAGATTTATCTACCTCTTGGAGTTTTTGTTCAATCTCGGTCTTCGTGGAGTCTAGGAATATACCATTTCTCAGAATTTTTACCTTGCCTTTTTCCTAACATTAAAATAACACCGTGGGAACTCTCAATAGTTGAAATTCCCTAATTAACAACTTCATCTCATTAATCTCAGGTATAATTTCTTCCATTTGTTTCTCTAAAAATTCTACCCTATCTAATAAAACATTTTTCTCATTTTCTGACTTCACTAACTTCTTTTCTATTTCGGTTTTTGTTAAATCGACTAACATGTCGTCTTCGTTTATTGTGTCTTTCATGCCGAGCATTCCAGAATAATAATGAATCTTCTCAGACCTTTTCCAGCCGAATCTATATTTTAATGCTGACTCGGACTTATATCTAGGTAGCCAGTAGCAACACGAGCAATGTCTAAAATCATACATGGTGAATTCTGAATATTTTTGGCCAGCAGGACTTTTTATGTCTCCGAATAACTTTTTGCAGTATTTTTTTAGATAATCGTTGACGGTGCCATATTTAATGGGAAATAAGTAATCATCCTCTTGTAAGTCTTTTACTTTGATATATTCTTTTATGATTTTTGAAGAAAGCATTAACTTGATTCTTCTGCCGAAGGTTTTGCTCACTTCGTCTCTAATATTAAGTTCCCGGTAATTATTTTGCAAATCTGAAACTTTAATGTTGATTAATTCGCTTGGGGCTCTTATCCCTGTGTCGAATAGGAAGGTAAAAAGGGTTTTATATTTAAAATTGGCAGACTCACATAATTTCCATATTTGTTTTTCAGTTAAGTATACCCATTCCGGCTTTTGTACACTTGTATCTAAGTCTTGAGTTATATCATAAATCTCGATTCCTTTTTTACGATTAACTTTTTGGTGCCAGTGCCAAAATGCTTTGAGTATTCTAACAAAATCAGCGGGATTTTGGTATATTCCTCCATCAACTCGTTTGATGACTCCGTTTCTCATGTCGGTGAAGAAGGTATGGAACTCTCTTTCCTTTATTTGTAGTATGTCTTTTGTCTCATAAAGTTCTTCAAACTTTTTGCACATAAATATCATTCTTTGTTTTAGGCTGTTTAATCTAGTATAACTTCTGGCTCCTTTTACATTTTTGTTTGAAATGTTTAGACCATGTTCCATGTCGAAAATGTAATCTAAAATAATATCGGAGTTTTGTTTGGATATATCTGGGATGCCATTTTTTACAGATTCTTTCCATGAAAGGTATCTTTCTTTATGCTGATATGGATCAACTTTCATCAAGTTCGTAAGAATATGCAAATAAAAAGGCCATTGTATAAATGCTGTATATTTGTCCAGCACCCATCAAATGCCGACTTTGTTCAGAACGCCCCAACCGGGGATTGAACCCGGATCTCAGCCGCGACAGGGCTGTGTACTAACCACTATACTATTGAGGCTTTGTTTTGTTATTTCTCGTTGTAGATTTAACTTAACTAGTATCTATTCATGATTTGTGTTTTTAAAGATTTTGTTTGTTAGTAGAATTGGTCTTTGATATTCTTGATTATTTCTTTTTTTTTACAACTTTTTTTATGGTTTTTCCCTTTGTCGTCGGGATTGATTTCCCGTTTCTTACTTCTGCTCTAAGTTTTGTGATTTCTTCTAGGAGCATTGCGTGGTTTAAGGAAAGGTGTTGGACTTTATCGTGGAGGTCTGAGAAAGCGTCGTTTAGCATTAGCATGTCTTTTTTTACGTAGCCGAAACTAGCGGAGATGTTTTTTTCTACTTGTCTTGCTGTTTTTTCCATATGGGTTTAGAATTTTAAAGTTTATAAAGTTTTGTGGGTTTGTAACTTTGAAATTACGACGCAATAGGGAGAAGGATGTTTTATTTTATGAATTGTGGTTAGATTTAAAACTTTGAATTGTCTTCGTTGTTTATGGAATATGAGCTTTTGGCGCCGGTTGGGGATTTTCGGAATTTGAGGGCTGCGGTAGTAAGTGGAGCTGATGCGGTTTATTTTGGTTTGAGGGGTTTTAATATGAGGGATTCGGCGAAGAATTTTTCTTTGAGAGATTTGGGTCGAATTAGAAAAATTTGTGGAAAGGTTAAAATGTATTTGACTTTGAATGTTGTGGTTTATGATGAGGAGCTGAAAAGAGTTGAGGCTATTTTGAGGAAAGTGAAGGGGAAGGTTGACGCCGTGATTTGTTGGGATTTGGCTGTGATTGGACTTTGTTTTAAGTTGAAAATTCCTTTTCATGTTTCTACTCAGGCTTCGGTTTCGAATGTTTTGGCTGCTAAGTTTTACAAGAAGCTTGGAGCTACTAGGATTGTTTTGGCTCGTGAGTTGTCTTTAAAGCAGGTTGCGCGGATTGCTAAGGTTATAGATGTTGAGTGTTTTTGTCATGGGGCGATGTGCGTTGCGGTTTCAGGGCGATGTTTTATGTCGCAGCATGTTTGTGGTTTGTCGGCTAATCGCGGGAAATGTGCGCAGCTTTGTCGCCGATCTTGGAAAGTTTTGGACGAGAGAGGAAATGAGCTTGTGCTTGAAAATTCGCGAGTTATGTCGGCGAAAGATTTGTGCACGCTGCCTTTTATTGAAAAGATGAAGAAGGCAGGGGTGATGAGTTTTAAGATTGAGGGAAGGAATCGGGGACCTGAATATGTTTCTGCTGTAGTTGGGGAATATAGGAAGGCGCTTGATGGATGGCCAGAGACAAGGGATGAGAAAGAAGGGATAAGGAAGGGATTAGAGAATTTGAGGAAGGTATACCATCGAGGAGTTAGCTCTGGATTTTATTTGGGTATGCCGACTGCGGATGATTTTTCTTTTAGTGAGCATGGAGATCAGGAAGAGAAGAAGGAATTTGTTGGGAAAATTTATAAGTTTTGGAAGAAGGTTGGTGTGTGTTCGGTTTTGATGAATGCAGGAAAGCTTCGTGTTGGTGACGAGGTTTATTTGATTTCGGATTCTGTTGGGGTTAGGCGATCTAGGGTTTTGAGTATTGAACTTGACGGGAAGAGAGTTGAGATGGCGAAGAAGGGGGATGATGTGGGGGTTGATTTTGGCGAGAAGGTTGGAGTTGGATGCGAGGTCTATGTGATTAGAAAGAAATAGGGGGTGTATTTTGATTAAATTTATATATAATTTTATATGGGAAAATGTTTGAAAACTGTGTGAGTAGATAATAGTGTTATATGTGAATTTCTTAATGGGAAGATTTAAAATGTGTTGAGGTATTATTTATTTGAGGGTGATATGTTAGAACAATATATTGAGAATTCGTATTTGCGGGCGGTAGCGATTTTTTTAATCGTGTTTTTGGTAATTCGTATTTGGATGTTTACTTTGGCTAAGGTTGTGCCTGTTTTTACTCGGAAGACTAAGTCTGATTTAGATGATGAGCTTTTGAAGAAGACTTCGATGCCTTTGACTTTGCTCGCTCTTTTGGCTGGGGTTAGATTCGCTATTAGGGAGATTCATATTGAGGAAAGTTTTGTTGGCATTGTCGAGGGTACGCTTTTGACATTAATGATTCTTGTTGGGGCACTTTTGTTTTATTATGTTGTAGATACTTTGATTACGGTTGGATATAGAGATTTTGGTAAGCGGGTTCGTGGAAAGGTTAATGAGAGTTTGTTGCAGTTTTTCCACAGTATTCTGAAGATCGCGGTTATCTTTGCTGCATTTTTAATTATTTTGGCAAGCTGGGGGATTGAGATTGGTCCACTTTTGGCTGGTCTTGGTGTTGCTGGTATTGCTGTTGCTTTTGCTTTGCAGTCGACTTTGGCGAATGTATTTGGTGGTATTTCTATGTTACTTGATAGGTCGATTAATGTTGGGGATATGGTTAATTTAGACGATGGGACGAAGGGGTATATTATGAAGATTAATCTTCGAAGTACAAAGATTAGAACTTTTGATGATGAGCTTGTTATTGTTCCTAACGGAAAGCTTTCGGAGTCGAATATTAAGAATCTTGCTTTACCTACTCCTTTGACTCGTGTTGTTGTTCCATTTGGTGTCGCTTATGGTAGTGATATTTCAAAAGTTAAAAGTTTGGTTATGAAAGAAATGGATAAAGTTGTTGGCCTTGTTGCTGATAAAGGTATAACTGTTAGATTCCTTGAAATGGCTGATTCTAGTTTGAATTTTAAAGTTTATTTTTATGTTGATACATTCGATAATATAATTGACGCTATTGATGATGCGAATACTCGGATTTATAATACTTTGAATAAGGCTGGGATTTCTATTCCGTTTCCGCAAATGGATGTTCATTTGAAGAAGTGATATGATTGATTAGCTCTTTGTAATTCTGATAATATGTTGTGTTTTTTTGAAACCATGGTATACATTCTTGGAATTCTTCTTGCCTATATGTTTGACTAGCGATTAATTCTCTTGCTGTTAGGATTTCTTTTCCTTTTTTCTTGGCGCTTGATGCTGTGGCTTTAACGCAGTATGCCGCGCTTATGCCCATTATACATAATTTTTCTATATTCCATTCTTTCAATTGCTGTTCTATTTTATAAAATCCATCGTTTCCGAATTTTTCAAAGTATACATGTCTTGGTATTGTTTCCACTGCTTTCTTAATTTTATTATCTGTTTCTCCATAGTAATGTTTATCAAATTCTAATATAGCTGTTGGGTAGTTTCTTTTTGCGCAGATTTCTAGTGTTTTAATTTGGGATTTGAATAATTTTTCTTGATCTTCTTCGGATATATCTTCTAAAAATCCTGGTTGCATATCTATTATTACTGCTCCAAGATTTTTCTTCTCTTCTCTTCCTTTTTCTCTATCTCTTCTGATGTAGGGGTATAGTTTGTTAATCATTACTACTCTAAAATGACTAACGTTTTTTAAAGATTTCTTTTTTGTAGATTAGAATGCTTGTTGTTAGAATTATCGAACCTATAATTAATCCACTAAGGATGTCGGTTAGCCAGTGGACTTGAAGATAGAGGCGTGTAAAGGCGATTATTAAGATTAGGAAAATTGAGGTTATAGTTGCTGCTATTTTATGTTTTGGTTTAGTGAAGAGGAATACTAGGAGTCCGAAGAATACGATTGCGAAGGTTACGTGTCCTGAGGGAAGGGCATATCCTGTTTCTTTTATTAACATCGAGTCTGGTCTTGGTATTCTGAAAAGGTTTTTTAGGATTGTGATTACTAAGGCCGTTATTATTGAGGTTGAGGCTAGGAGGATGGCTTGGGATTTTTTATTTTTTAGATAGAATGTGATTGATATGAGAATTGCTAGGATTAATATAATGAGAGGTTCTGTTGCTACGGCGATTATTTTTGAGAAGGCTGTTAGGGTTGGGCTTTGGATTTGGTTCGCGAGGGCTAGGGTTAGAGTGTTTAGGGGCATGGGGGATATAGGAAGTTTGATTATATAAATGTTTAAATAAAAAATATTTTGTGAGTTGGTATGGATTTACTTCAAATTAATAGGGAAAATGTTGCGCGACATATAGAGGAGTTTTCTAAAATAGGTAGATTGGGAGAAAGTGCTTCGGATGGTTTCCTTAGGTCGGGTTGGTCTCCTGAAGAGTCCTTGATGTTTAAGCGTATTAAAAAATATTCTGAAAGTATTGGATTGTCGGCTTATTATGATGATATTGGTAATTTGTTTATGGGGACACTTAATGGATATGATAAAGTTATACAGATTGGTTCTCATTTAGATAGTGTTGTTGGGGGAGGGAACTATGATGGTGTTGCTGGGATTGTTTCAGGGGTTGAGGCTGTTAGAACTATTTGCGAAAGTAATGTTAAGTTGTCTAAAGATTTGGAAATTGTGGTTTGGAGAGGTGAAGAGTCTGCGACCTATGGAGCGGCATATAAAGGAAGTCGTGCTGCTTTTGGGTTTGCTTCTCCTAATATGTTGAGCAATAGGTTTCAGGGGAAAACTCTTGAGGATGCGATTAAAGGAGAAGGTTTTGATTCGGGCTGTATTCGGGATGGTAGAGCGATTATTAGGCAGTGTGATGTTGATAGAATTGCAGCCCATTTAGAATTGCATATTGAGCAGGGAAAGAAATTAGAGATGGATAAGATTGATATTGGGAATGTTACAAGTGTTAGGGGATATTCTAGATATTTGGTTAAGGTTATGGGCGAGTTTGATCATAGTGGAGCGACTCCTATGGGTTTCCAATATAGAAGAGATGTGAATTTGGCGATGGACTATATGGGTGTTGAGCTTGATAGATTGGCTTGGTGGGCTAAGGGGCGAGGTTTTGATTTAGTGCAGACTAAGAATAACAACTCGGGTTTTGGCGATGAGTCCTTGGATTTAGGGAAGAGTGCGATTACTAAAGTTGCTGGGTTTGGTTATTTTACTTTAGACATTCGGGGTAATTATGATATTGATAGAAAGGCGTATGCTTTTGGTGCTTGTAATACTATTCGAAATGTTGCTAAGAAATTGAATGTGGATGTTGAAATTAGTGAAATAGATAGTTCTTGCGCGCTTGAGTCTTTGTCACCAGATGTTCAGATTAAAATTAGAGAAGCGTGTAATCATTATGGTTATTCGTCGGTTTCCATGCCTAGCGGGGCTGGGCATGATGCTGTTGTTGTCTCTAAAGCGGTTCGTACTGATGGTAGCAATATTCCTGTTGGGATGATTTTTATTCCTTGTAAAAATGGGAAGAGTCATTGCAAGGAAGAATATTCTTCTATTGAGAGTATTAGTAAGGGTGCGGATGTTTTGGCGCATACTGTGTATTCTCTTGCCCGTTGAATTAATTAATATCTTTGGAATAATATTAAGCCTTGGTTATCGTAAATGTATATTGAATCGCCTTCTGTGTTCCATGTGTGGGAGAAGTTGTTTTGGTATATTGAGTCTGGAGAAAGTGTTGTTTTGTAGATGTGGGTTGCGTCGTCTTTGTAGGTTAAGTTGATTTGGATTGGGCAGGTGTTTTGTAGCGTTAGGGATTCGGGTTCTGTGGTTTTGAATTCTGTGACTTGGATGCAGGGGGCATTTGGTGAAGGTTCCCAGATGCCTAGTTGATTTAGTCTTGCGAATTCTTCGGCTTTTTTTAATTCTTCGTAATGGGAGTCGTGGTCGTAGTAGTATAGGGTTGCTAGTCCTTGCTTTAGGATTTGTGCGTTGACGTTTTGATTGTTTAGAAAGATGTAGGCTAGAGTTCTGCCGTATTTGTCTTGTTGCTCGGACTCTATTTGGATGGTTTGGTTTTGGACTAGGTTGTTGAGATGGGTTTTGGCTTCTTGATAGAAAGGTTCGTTTTTTTCTGGAGTGTTGATTCCGAGAAGGCGAATGGTTTGGTTGGCTGAGGTCTGGAGTGTGTCGCCGTCGATTATTTTTGTTACTTGGGCGGTTGTTGTTTTGGGGTTTAAGTCGGTTAGGTTGTAGTAAAAGATGAGAGAGGTTAGGAAGAGGATTGTGATTAGGATGTGTTTTAGATTCATGAGAATTAGAACAGCTAAATATTTATTAAGTGTTTGTCTGTTCTTTTGTTATGGGAAGTTTTGAGGATTGGTTTTACAAATATAATGAAGGAGATATTCTTGTCGTGCCTGGAATTGATCCGGCATTGTTTAAAGTTAGTAGAAGAAATTTTGGAAGAGATGATGGTAAGTATATTTTTCCGCATAAGTATTACAATGGAATTGGGGTTAGGCTTATTCAAGATGATATTTCTTCTTCTGATGGATTTAGGAAATTTAGTTTGCGCTTCAATGATATATTGGACAAGACGAGGGTAATATTTTTTGCTGGGAAATATATAGAAGGTGCTTTATATCGCCCTAAATCTGCGTTGTTTCACAAGGGTTGTTTGGAAAAAGCAATTCGTCATCTCTCTTGATGGGTGTATTTTTGTTTGCTAGTAGTAAGGTTTAAAAGTCTAATTTTTATTCTTGTGATATGACAACTGTACGGATTAAATTGCAGAGTGTAGAGATCGATAGGTTGAATGAAGTTATCGATCGGATAAAGACGATTGCTAGTGGAGCTGGGATTCCGATTTCGGGTCCGATTCCTTTGCCTACGAAGAGGCTGAAGGTTACAACTAGGAAAAGTCCGTGTGGAGATGGGAGTGCTACATTTGACCGATATGAGATGAGGATTCATAAGAGGATTGTTGATTTGCCGGCTAATGATAGGATTTTGCATTCGATTATGAGGATTTCTATTCCGCGAACTGTAAAGATCAAAATCGAGATGGTTGATTAATTTTCTATTTTTAACGTTTATTTCTTGGTAAAAAATTTCTTATGTATTGATATACACGGCGAAATTTTTTACGTTGCGAACTAAACTGTTAAAAATTGAAAATTGTTTGGTGGCTTCTATGACTATTGCTTGAAGTAGCTAAATATTTATTAATGATTTTTTGTTTTGATGATTATGAAAAAATCGGGTTTGCAATATCAAATTGAAAAGACAGTATCTAATGGTTTGATGTTTTATTCAAAAACGAATTTTAAACATAGTGGCTCTTTTTATGATGATTTGGTAAATTTGGATAGTGTTAAGAATTCTACGGAAGGATTAGAGGCGCATTTGTATGGACTGTGGAAGCTTGGTGAGGATGATAAGGATATTTTGAGGTATTCGAATAATTCTAAGTTGGGAAAAATGTGGGTTTTGTTTATTCGGGCAGGTAGAGATGCTAAATATGAAATGAAAATTCATAAAGCTGTTTGTGCTGAGGGGAAGAGACGGGGAGGGTTGGGTTTTGTTCTGAAAAAGAATTTCGGATTTTTTTTGCCTGCGTATTTGAGTAAAGATTCGAATAAATGATTATAGCCCGAAGTTGTCTATGAAGTTTAGTATTGTATATTGTATGGGGTTTGGAATGAGTTGAATTGTATCGTTGAATATATAAAAATTTAAAAGAGTTCATCGCGTTTTGTTTTTATGGAATCGGAACTTCCTTGTGAATCATTGAATAATTTTTACGAGAAGGCTAAATCCTGTGCTGGGATTGAGGGTTTGCGAAATTCGGAAATTGATAAATATTTGACTAAATCTAATAAGCTTTTTTCTATGGCTGAGAAATATTGTGATCAGATGATGACTGCTGCTTTTTTGCTTGGGATTAATAGTACTGAATATAATAAGAGTTGGAAAAAGTTTTCAAAAAGGAGTCGTGGGCTTGGGATGGCACTTGAGAGGTTGAATGAAAAGTGTCAGGATAGTTTGAATATTAAAACTCTTAAGTACGAATTGGATATGAGCAAATTGTATGATGATTTTTATGGTGTTATGGCTAGTAATATTTTGGAAGAGTTTCCGCTTGTTCGGGAAGGTGAAAAGGTTGGGGGAATAGAAATGCTGAAGAGATTTATGAAGCCGACTGGATCTCCGAAGAGTCTTGACGGGCAAGATGCTGTTTTGAAGAAATATGATGCTGTTTTGGATGAGATTAGTTCTTTGTATGATCAGGTTAAGGGGACTATGCTTAATCCTGAGGGACTTTTTTTGGTTTTGGAGAGGCATAGATTTGGTGGGAATGGATATGGCCTTGGTGGACTTAGAGGGAAATTGAATGTTGATAGGATGTTGGCTGGCTGTTTGGATTCTAAATTATAGTCCGAAGTTGTCTATGAAGTTTAGGATTGTTTTGTATTCCGTTAGAAATTCTTGACCTTTTTTTGTTAGGGAAAATTCGAACTCATCTTTTGTTATAAGTTTCTTTTCAATTAATTCTGTTATATATTCTTTAAACATTTGAGGGGAAAGGTTTGATTTTTGGAGAAGTTTGGTTGGGCGAATTTGAGATTCTTTGTTGATTACTAATAGGATGTCGTGTATCACTTCTAGTCTTTCTCTCTTTTTCATTTTAGTTAGGAATTGTTTTTAGGGTTCCGTATAGGAAAATTGAGAAGGCGGTGATTGTCATGGAGTAGCTAGAATATAGATTGTAGAATATAGAAGATAGATTGGCTAGGACTAGAAGGAAGATTGCGATTAGGTAGAGTTGCGAGAAGGTTGATTTTTTTGTTTGGTAGTTTGTGTAAGCGACTATTGTTGAATATGTGTAGATTGTTATTAGGGTTAGAGTTAGGATTTCTGTGAAGTTATTTAGGATGACTACTAGTAGCGCTATGATATGAAGTTGGGATTGATTTTTGGTTTTGTTTTTCCAGAATAGGGAGGCAGATAGGTAGAGGGCTGCTACTACGAATAGATAAGTTTGGATTGGAGAGGTTAGGGCTTGGAGGATTGAGAGTTTTGCTATTGTTAGGGAGGAAGTTGATGTTAGGAATTGGAGGATGTAGCTAATAGCGAAGAAGAGGAAGGCTTGGTTGTAGAGGCGGATGCCTTGGTGTTGCGAGAGGGTTTTGATTTTTTTGGTTTTGATATAGATTGATAGGGTTGTGATGATTGCTAGTATTAGGAAGAGGGTTGTTATCATTTTGTTGTTAGGGGAATGGGGTTTAATTGGGTTTTGGTTTTTGTAAAATATTGTTTTTATTTTTTTATTAGCAAGTTTATTAAATAAATTAATATAATATAATATTATGGAGAGGGACAAAGTGCAATTTTTTGTTGGTTTAATATTCGTGCTTGGATCTGCTGCCTGGACTTTTTTTTGGTCTTTTCATCCGAGTCAGACGATTATTTTGATTTTGGGGCTATGGGCAATTGCAACTTCGAAATATAGATTATTGAGATAAGATTTCTTTAGACTTTAAGGAATTACTTTTAAAAAAGCGTTTGAGCTATATAGCCAGTCTAAGATTTTGTGAAAACATTTTTTAACTTTCTGATTTAAGGTGTAGGAATCCTACATATTCTTTTTAAAGAAAGATTTCTTGTATTGTTTATGAAAGATAAAACTAAGAGACTTTATAGGTCGACAAGTGATAAGATGATTGGTGGAGTTTGCGGGGGCATTGCTGAATATTTTAAGATTGACCCGGTGATTGTTAGGCTGATTGCTGTTGCTTTAATTTTCGTTAATGGTATTGGAATTCTTGCCTATCTGATTGGTTGGATAGTAGTGCCTTTGGCGCCAGGTGTTAGAAATAAGGAATCAGAAATTAGAGGGAAAAAGTTATATCGAAGTTCAACGGACAAGAAGATTGGCGGGGTTTGCGGTGGTTTGGCTAAATATTTTGATGTGGATTCTACTCTTGTTAGATTGGTTGCGGTTTTGTTTGCAATCTTTGGTGTTGGGATTATTGCTTATTTGATTGCTTGGGTTGTAGTGCCTTTGGCGCCAGGTGTTAGAAATAAGGAATTAGAAATTAGAAGGGAGAAATTAGAAATTAGGAAGGTTGAGAAGAGTCGAGGTGGCTTTGCTTTGTTCTTTGGTTCTTTACTAGTTTTGATTGGATTTAGTTATTTGTATAGTTTTGAGGTTGCTTTTCCTTATGCACTTTTGGCTTGGGGTTTATATCTAATTTTTAGGAGTATAGGATGGAAATAAAGAGTCATTTTAAGTTGTTTGTCGGAATATTATTTACGTTTTTTGGAGTACTTGGGGTTTTTGATTTGTGGAGTTTTTTTGAGGTTAGTCTTCCTTGGCAAGTTTGGCCCATTGGGTTGATTGTTGTTGGGGTTTTGTTTATGATTAGACAGAAAGGACTGGCTTTTGTTTGTGTTGGGTTGTTGCTTTTTTTAAGTATTTTTTCTAGTGGCTGGGAATGTTGCGGAGGGACGAGTAGAGATTTTACGAGGGAATTTGATTTGAGGGGCGTTGATTATGTTGATTTGTCGGTTAATTATGGTGTTGGGAATATTGTTTTGAGTAAATCTGATTATGATAAGATTATATTTGAGGGAGCTACTGGGGATTTGAATGGGCCAAAGATTGATGAGGAAGTTTTCGAGGATGGTGAGAAGAAAGTTATTGAGGTTTCTAGGGGTGAAGATATTAGGATGGGAGAAAAGGAGGAATGGCGATTTTTTTTGGGAGATGATGTTTTCTATAATTTGGATTTTGAGTATGGTATGAGTGATGTTAGTTTGGATTTGCGTGATTTGAAGGTTGATAGTTTAAGTATTAGTCAGGGTGTCAGTGATACGCGGGTTGTTTTTGGAGAATATCCTAGTGTCGTTGAGATTGACGGGGGGGTTAGCGATATTACTTTAGAGTTTGCAAATGGAAGTGGTGTTGTTGTGGAAGTTAAGGGCGGATTGTTGGATGCTGATTTTGATGATGGGTTTGCGGAAAAGGATGGGAAGTGGTATAGTGAGGGATATGACGAGGATGGTGAGAATATTGAAGTTAGTTTTGATGGTGGGGTTTCAGATTTGAAGGTTTCTTTTTATGAGGATTAGGTAGGTTTTTAATTGGTTGATTTTTGGAGTTTTATGGTAGATATAAAATATATGAGGAATCGGGTTGATGGTTGGATAGATGTAGGTTATGGTTGTAGGGATTCTGTTGATATTGTTTGTGATACTGAGAGAATGAAACTTCAGGAGGAATATGATAAGCATAATTCTGTTGGGGCTGTTAATCATAATGGGCGACTGAACGGAGAGTGTCGGGATGTTGAGAGGGCTAGATGTATTTTGTATAATTTTTATAGTTGAGGTACGCTCATACCCCGCTTGGTGACTTTCCCAGTGTACCTTAAAGGGCAAATCGCCTTCGCTTCAAAGAAGCTCGGACACGGAAATTAAAAATTTCCTGAAGAAAATCTTTAGATTTTCTTTAAACGGTAAACCGTTCGATTAAATTTACGCCCATACCCCGAATCGCCTTCGTGATAGAATCACTTGGACACGGAAAGCTGCGCTTTCCTGAAGAAAATCTAAAGATTTTCTTCAAACGGGGATACCCAGAGGGTCCGGTTTTCTAGACCTACTCACAAAATGCATTTCAGAAAAATTTAGTTATGTTTATTTTTCTTCAAAGCGTTTTGCTCGGCGATACCGGAATCGCACAAATTTACGCCCATACCCCGAATCGCCTTCGCTTCAGAGAAGCTCGGACACGGAAATTGAAAATTTCCTGAAGAAAATCTTTAGATTTTCTTTAAACGGTAAACCGTTCGATTAAATTTACGCCCATACCCCGAATCGAACGGGGATACCCAGAGGGTCCGGTTTTCTAGACCGGTGCGATACCATTACACGATATGGGCCTATGGTTAGAGAGGTGAAAATTAGTTTTTAAGAGTTTGGGAGCATAATATTAAATTAATAAGATTAAATAAGGTAATTTTGGGATTATTTTTTAGATTCTTGTATTTGTTTTATTAGCCAAACTATGAACAACATTAAGGCGATAATTGCTAGAGACATAAAGAGCCATCCGAATAATCCCATTCCGAAATTTCCCATCATATTACCATAAAATCCGTCCATCATTTCATATCTACTCGTTCCTGTGAATCCAAAGAAACTGATGAATAAAACTGCGCAAATAGTAATAATTATCCAAATCAATTGATTGTTATTTTTCATTGTTTGCCTCCCAATAAGATAAACCCTCTAATTTAATAAATTTTTGTTTACTATGGTATTATCCAGAATAAGTATATTTTAGAATTATTTTAACGATATGAAGGTTGTATGAAAGAAATTATTTCAAAATCGTTTATTTAAGGAAGGTGCTAGTGCGATTTACTTTTTACTTGTAATAATTTTTGTAATTCATTTAACATAAATTTATAATATTGGAAGCTATTAGATAAATATGAAAAATAATGTTAAACATAAAAAAGATGGTTTGACGTTTTGGGGATATATCGGTCGGGGTTTTTTGGAATTGTTGAAGTTACCTTATTATTATGTTAGATGGGCTTATGAGATGGGAAAGAAGATTTCGGTTAAGAGTGAGGAGGCTAGGGTTGAGAAAAGGCGACGAGCAATGATTGCAAAGTATGAAGAGTTTAAGGTAGTTCGTGTTGTCGATGGCGATTACTATGACTGGATTGATGGTGTTGGTAAGTCAGATAGTCAGATTGGAATTATATTGGGTGCGCGGGGGACCGGGAAGACTGCTTTTGGAGTGAAGTTATTGGAGAACCTTTTTTCTAAATATGGGAAGAAATGTTTTGCTATGGGTTTTAAGAAAGAGGAAATGCCTTCGTGGATTGAGGCCGTGGAAGATATTAAGAGTATTGAGAATGATTCGGTTGTGCTAATTGATGAGGGTGGGGTTTTGTTTAGTTCGCGAAGTAGTATGAGTAGTGCTAATAAACTTTTGAGTTCTTTGATGATGGTTGCTCGACATAAGAATATTAGTATTATTTTTGTTTCGCAGAATTCCAGTAATTTGGAAGTTAATATTCTCCGGCAGGCGGATTTTTTGGCTTTGAAGCCTTCTTCGCTTTTGCAGAAGGATTTTGAGAGAAAGATTGTGCAGAAGATTTATGAGGAGGCTTCGAAAGATTTTAAGAAGTTTGCTAAGGATAAGGGATTGACTTATGTTTATTCTGGGAAGTTTCGAGGGTTTGTTTCGAATGGGTTGCCTTCGTTTTGGAAGGTTGGGATTTCGAAGGGGTTTGCTTAGAAGGTCGGATTTTAGCGGGTTAGAAGAATTGGGGAATGGTTGTTAAAATTTTGGTTTCGGTTGTGTGGATGGGCGTTAGTTTTTTTGAGTTTGGTTTGACATTTGATTTAATGGAAGTTTTTTGCGAAGCAAAAAATCTGGGAGAGCGAACCTGCAGGGTGAGTGAACCTTTGAGCCTTGTTAGTTTCATTCGAATATTTGGGGGATTTGATTTTTGTGCAATGATGTTCGATGAGTAAAAAATTAAAGTTTTTGAGAATGTTGTTTGTGCTAATTCCGAAATAATATTTTTTTGGTGGGCAATGTATAAGCTATGGCACAGAGAATAGTTACTACTTTTAAATTTATACACAACAAAAAATTTATAAATAGATTAGAATTCCAAAATTTATGGGAACAAAACATGAAGTTGTATATGGGGGATTGGGAAGTGGAAAATCCACTTATGCATTTGAAATTATAAAACCAGAAGAAACAACTAAGCTTGGAGTAGGGGGATTGTTGAGAGAGTCTCTTCTTTTAAAATTTGGTTCTACGAGAAGACATGAAGTAGAAACAAGGGATGCAGGTATTGAACCAAAGACTACAACGTTGGATTCTGTCGTAGAAGATATCGCACAGATTCAAAAGCCTACTTTATTGCTTGATGAATGGACTACTTTTTTTTCATATTCTTTTTGTTGGTCAAGTAAAAAAATAAGAACTCGAGCAAATGAAATTCTTGATGCCGTTGAAAGAAATCCTCATATTGAGAGAGGAGTATATATTGCCCTTGATTACGTTCCTTATATGCCATTTAATTTATATAAAAAGAAAGCCTTGTGGAATAAGATATTATTTGAAAGAGCGAATGAGTTAATAAGAGTTGATTATGGAAAGCCTATTAAAGTATTCCCACGAGATTAATGTCATCTTCTATCGGGCGGGCGGGAAGATATTATTTCCTATTTTCTAACTTGAAAGTATTATCAAAAATTGGAACTAACGTTACACTTTTAAAATAGATTTTGTTTTTTGTTTAGTATGGAAACTGAAGTCAGTAAAGATGGGACCGTTAAGTTTAATTTTGTTGATGGGTATAGTGCGGTTGTGATTCCTTTGGGTGAGAAGAAGACACTTTGTTTGTCGACGCAGGTTGGGTGTGCGATGGGGTGTCGATTTTGTTTGTCTGGTCGGCGAAGTTTCGAGAGGAATCTTTCTTTGGAAGAGTTGAGGGGGCAGCTTGATGCTGCGTTGCAACATCTAAAAATTAGAAATGAGAAATTAGAAATTAGAGAGAAAATGTTGGCGGATGAGATTAGCTCGATTGTTTTTATGGGGATGGGTGAGCCGATGCTTAATTTGGATAGTGTTTTGGCGTTTTGTGATTATGTTAATTCTGAATATGGTTATGCTTATTCTCGGATTGTGATTTCGACTTGTGGTATTTTGCCTGGGATGATGAGGGTTATCGAGGGAAGAAATAGGATTCAGTTGGCTGTTTCTTTGCATTCGGCTTTTCAGGATATTCGGGATTTGATTATGCCTGGGCTTGTGGGTTTTTCTTTGAAAGATTTAATTGAGGTTTGTCATAAGTATAATGAGGTATACCGGCAGAAGATTATGATTGAGTATGTGATGATTGAGGGTTTGACGGATAGGGATTGTGATTTGGAGGCGTTGATTGGGTTGGGCTTAGCGAAGAGGACTAATTTTAATTTGATTGGGCTGAATTCTTCTTTTGTTTTAGATGGGGTTGAGATGAAGAGTAGTTCTGTTGAAAGGATGAATTTTTTTATGAAGAGGTTGATTGGGGTTGGGTATAAGTGTTTTGTTAGGAGTCGGATGGGGGAAGATATTGGGGCGGCTTGTGGGATGCTCAAATAAAACTTTGGTTTTATTTGAGGGGTGGTTTGGTGGTTTGGATGTTTGGTGGTTTGGAGGGCTGCGCCCGTGGTTGGCGGTTTTTGTTATTTTTTTAGGAATAGAGACGCCCGCACCAGGAATTGCCTTCGCTTGAAACAAGCTCGGATACGGAATCAGAGATTCCTAAAGAAAATCACAAGATTTTCTTCAAACCCAAGGGTTCGATAATTTACGCCCACACCAGGAATCGAACCTGGGTACCCCGAGGGGTCAAGATTTCCAATCTTGTGCGATACCATTACGCGATATGGGCCTAGTATTAGGATTGAATTTTTGTTTTTAAGATTGTGGGTATGACAAGGTTTAAGAATGCAGATTATTGTTTTTCTGCCTATGGGAAATAATTTAATAGCGAGATTGGCATTCGGGGCTATGCTTGGTGGCGCGGTTGCTAGTATGGGTTTTTGTGGGATGGGATTTTATGATTCTTTAAGAGATTCCCCTTATGCTCTTACTCCTGTTGAAAATAGACAAGAGAGGAAAGTTGACGCAGATATTTATGCTGCTTTTGGGTCTTTTTTGATTTTTGTAGTTTTGCATTTAGAACTCTTGAATCTGGGGACCATAAATCTACTTTGTCGCCCTTGAACCTGACGCCACGAGATACTTTTTGGATTAGTTCTCTTCTGGGCTATTGTCTAGGTAGAATTGCATGAATTTATCTGGTTGTTCTTGTTTTCGCCCAAGTGGCATGGCTCTGGTGACCCAGGATTTTCCAGAAGAGGCTTTGGATGTTTGGATATGGGAATTTTGTGATGATGATTGAGTTGCATTTGTCTCCGGCGAAGTCTACGCCTCTTGCGCATTTTGTTGAGAATAGAATAATAACAGCAGTTACTTATTAGTTAATACAATAGAAAACATTATAAATTTGGCTTAAATTTATTTTTTATGAAAATAGGATATAATGATTTAGTAATTGTTGGATATGGGGGCGTATTGAGAGTTAAAGATCTTCCAGATTTTGGAGTTCCTCCTATTTTTAAGAATGTAAAAATTGAAGACCAATATTTGTTTCCTGATAGGCTGGAAAAAGATGGTGTGAGCGGGGGCATTTTTAACAAACATGATATTCAGGACTGGGGAAACAAAGACGAAGTGACTTTATTCGATAAAGGATTTAGTTTTAATGCTGCTTTTGGATATGCTTTATGGATAGATGAAAAAGGGGATTCTCATTATGAGGCGCTTGAATCGGTTTTGATAAAAAAGGAAGAATATGGAAGAAAATATTTGGAAGAGGGAGAATTTTTGATTGCGAAGGGAGGAGTGAAAGATAATTTATTAGAAGCTAGAGTCGCTTTTGCTAGAGCTTGGCGGGGTTTTTCTAGTCCAAGGGACAAGATAATTGCGGCTTCGGGGTTTAAGGCTATTGATTTTTATCTTAATCCCGGGAAGAGAAAAGAAAAGGGTGTGGAAGGAATTGCTGAGTAGTTTTGCATTTAGAACTCTTGAATCTGGGGACCATAAATCTACTTTGTCGCCCTTGAACCTGACGCCACGAGATACTTTTTGGATTAGTTCTCTTCTCGCTTTGTCTAGGTAGAATTGCATGAATTTATCTGGTTGTTCTTGTTTTAGGATTTTCCAGAAGAGGCTTTGGATGTTTGGATATGGGAATTTTGTGATGATGATTGAGTTGCATTTGTCTCCGGCGAAGTCGATTCCACGAGAGCATTTTGTCGTGAATAAGATGTCTTCTTGTTTCGCGGCGAACTCGTCGATTGCGGAATTTCCTTTTTTTTGGATTTCTCGAAGTCTTTCTTGTGTTATAATGTTATCTAACATTAGTTTTGAATTTTCTTCTTCACTTGGTAGATCGCTGAAGGCCGAAACGTGGACTAGTGTTGGAGGGGTGGCACGTGAAAGTTGCATGTCGAGGATTTTTAGATATCGTGATCTGGTTATTGTGTTGTTTTTGAAGTTTGAGAAGGAGCAGTTTAGTTCGGTGCCTGTTTTTTTTATATGGACTGTTCCTGGATTTTTGGATTCGGCTTGTATGATTTTGAAGTCTTTTAATCCGAATATTTCTTTTAGGACTTGTTCTGAATGGAGGGTCCCTGACATCATGACTAGGACGTTATTTTGTTCGATAAGTTCTGAAAGTTTTTGTGCTAGGTTGATTGAAACGATTGTTATGATAATTGGGTTTTCTTTGTTTCTTGAAGTTTGTCCGAAGAGTCCTGATTGGGATTGATAGTCTTCTTGTTGTTCTATTGAGATGTAGCTTTCGTCTAGGAGGTTTTCGAATGACCTTGCTATTTCGACTATTGTGTTGTAATAGTTTAGCTCTTCGTCTTCGGCTAGGTTTGGATTTTGGAGTGCGGTTTCTAGGATTTGGAGAATTGGAGATTTGTCTAGTCTTTTTATGTCCGTAATTGGTGGATTGAAGAGAATGTCGTTGCAGATTTTTAGAAGGTTTTTTACGGCGGTTCTTTTGTCTTGGTCTTTTGGGGTGAGGCTTGTTAGGGCGGAGGCTAGGCGGTTTATGTTGATTTTTCGTTCAGAGGAGAAGGAGTCTAGGAATTCGTCGCATTCGTCTATAATGTCGAGGTCGGTTTTTGGTTTTCTGCCGATTTGGGTTTCAATTTGATATTTCATTGAGTTGAAGATTAGGACATCGGCGTTTGCGTAGGCTTCGTATTGGTCGGTGCATGGGCAACCTTTTTTTCTTTGGAAGAGGGCGTATTGTTTTCCCGATATTGTTTCGTATTTTATTTTTTTTACTTCAGATAATCCTTTCGGGTTTATTTCGGCAGGCATGATTGGCGCCCAATATGGACAGACTGGTGCGATGTTCATTCTTTTGATGTCGGATGCTGTTGAAAACTCTTCGTTTTTTACGTCGGGATTTTGGCTGATATATTGTAAGAGTTGTGGAGTATTTTTTTCTTTAAGCTCTATTGTGCAGGGGAGTTCTGGATCGTCGGCTTTTTCGCCGTTAAAAGGGCATCGGAAATTGTTTCGGCCTTTTATGACTGCGATTTTTAGAGGAGATTTGTCTTTTTTTAAGATGAATTTTTTTTGGGTGTAGTCTGTTTCGTATTGTTCTTGGAGGGATTTGATTGGGACTACGATGGAGGTTTTTTTGAAATGTCTTGCGAGATTTAGGGCTATTGCCGATTTGCCGGTTCCACAGACTCCGTGAATGAAGATTAACTTGTTGCCGTTATTGATTTCGGTTAGGACTTCTTGGACTATGTCAGCTTGAGTTTTGTTGTTGGAAAATTTTAAGGGCTCAAGGCATTCGCCTTGGTCTAAAATCGAATCCGAATTCACGTCTTTTTTACATAGGGACCACATGGACTGAAAATCGAGGGGATGACTTATAAGTTTTTAGTTGATTTTTTAGTTATTTTGTTGTTACTTTATTGGAGCTACTAATCGAAAGATTTATATAGTTTTTTGGACTGGATATGATATGAGATTAGGAAAGATTACTTTGGGAGATTCTGGGGATTGTACTATTTGCAAATCTACAAAGGTGGATGGGCGAGTAGATAATCTTGATGTTGTTTCGTATTTGTCTGGGAACACTTTTGTTTATCACCGTGGAGTTATTGGGTCGAATTTTGCGGGAAAGAAAGTAAATAGGTATGAGGAGGTTGAGAAATCTTTTGGATATATTAAGTTGGCGGGGGATATTCAGGATGGACATAGGAAGAGGATGAAAGAGGCGAACATTAGCTTAGAGGAGGAGAATAAGAGTTTGGAAAAGATGGCGATTGAGGATGAATTGACGGGGTTATATAATAGGCGATTTTTTGATGGTGCTCTTAAAAAGGGAACTGCTTTGGCTAGGAGGGATGGCGCAGATATTTCTCTTATCTTTTTTGATGTTGACCATTTTAAGCCATTTAATGATACTTATGGGCATAAGGCTGGAGATTATGTTTTGGAGAAGCTTGGAGAAGTTGTTAAAGGCATAGTAAGAACTAGTGATGTTGCTTGTAGATATGGAGGAGAGGAGTTTGTTGTGATTCTTCCTAATACGAATAAGGAAGGCGGATATGTCGCTGCTGAGAAGATTAGGAAAGCTGTCGAAGGTGAGAGTTGGGTTTATGATGGGGTTGATTTGGGGAAGGTTACTGTGAGTCTTGGAGTTAGTGATTATAATAGAAGGGATAATGTTGAATTGTTCGTTAATCGTGCCGATGAGGCTGCGTATGCCGCGAAGAAGGGTGGTCGGAATCGGACTATTGTGAGTGGGGGCTGTATATAAATTTTTATAAGGTTTGATTATTTGCGTTAGTGTGAGTTGTTTATATGGATGGAAAAAATAAACTTTTGAATTTTAGAAGTAGTTATTTAGGTGCTACTAAGCAGCTTCCTTTTTTAATTAAAGAGGTTAGAAAAATAATGCCTTATGTGGAGATGACTGTTTTTTATAGTGATTGTGCTGATTTGTCGCGATGTGAGGTTTTGGAGAAGGATTTGGAGAGAGAAGGACTAGCGGGGGAAATAAGTATTTCTAAGTCTAAGGATTTTTGTTGGAGCCCTGATTCTTTAGAAGTTTCTTTCGGAAGACAATGGACGGACCACGATAGAACTTTTTCGCGTATTTCTTTTCATATAGATTCATTGAAGTTTGAGAAGAGGAAGTTGTTGGATGATGGGGAAGTTTTGGAGATGAAGAAAAAATATTTTATTGAGTCTGGCAATGTTGTCTTGTGGGGCTCTGTAAATTGGGGAGAAGAATTTGAGACGACTGCTAATGCTGTAAAAAAATTCCCCAAGACAGTTCAATCAATAATTGTTCCTAGGGGAGGTTTAAAATCAATGTATAAAGTTCTTGAACGTCAGGGCGTTCATTTTTCTACGGATGAATGTTTGGATGGGCGTTCGGATTGTCTTGTGATAACGCAAAATGGAATATTGGATAGATTATATTCTATTTGTGATACTGCAATTATTGGAGGAGGGCAAAATCCTTTAGAGCCTGCTTTTTATGGGAAGAGGACTTTGGTTCCTTTCCGGGGTTCTAATAATGAAGTGGCTTATGAGGGACTAGAGAATAGTGGGTTATTGAAGAGGATTGATAAGGGTTCTATTGTGGATGAAGTATTGAAAGATGTTTCTCCTGTGATTATGAATGAGTATAAAGAGAAGGCACAAAATTTTATTGAGTCACAGCAAGGTGTTGCAAAAAAATATGCTGAAGTTATTCAGTTATCTTTATATGGTAAAATGGATTATTACAAATGGAAAGAGTTGATGGTTAAGTAGTGCTATTTGTTATTTTTTGAACCAGAATTTTTTGGGTGTGTGGATTGCTTTTTTTTCTAAAGTTGTGATTCTTTTATTTGATTCTTTTAACTCTTCTTTTAGGGATATTGTTTCTGATTTGTATTTTTCGATTTCTTTTGCGAAGGATTCTTTTATTCTGTATTCTATATTAGAGAGGTCTTTTCTTATTACGACTTCTTGTTTGATTGCGGAAATTTGAGATATGGCTAGTTTTAGTCTGGTTAGACCTTGATTGAATTCGGCGATATCTTCTTGAATTTGTTTTTGTGATTTTAATATTTGGGAATTTTGGTTTTCGTGTTCAATGTCTTTTTGTTTTAGGTATTTTCGCATGGCGTCTATTCTGGTTTGCATGTCGTCAAGGTCTTGACGAATTAGAATGAATGAAGTTTTTAGTTTGGTGTCAAAGGCGTGAATTTTTTTGTTGACTTGATTATCTTGCTTTGATGTTTCGAACATGATTTTATTAGGTTATTCTAGAATATAAGTTTTGTTGTTGTGGAGTTGTGACTTTGGTGAAACCCTAATCGGGTTTTTCCAGAATTGAGCTTGTTTGACAGAAGGGCGATGGTTTCACTGGGTTCGAAGTTGTGAAGATTTAATAAGTTGTGAAGGTTTAGAGTTGTATGATATATGAGGCTGTGGTTTCGTTTTTAGTTGGATTGGTTGATACTCTCGGTTATTTTGGGATTTTTGTTTTGATGTTTTTAGAGAGTTCTTTTTTTCCTTTTCCAAGTGAGGTTGTTATGATTCCTGCTGGTTATCTTGTTTATTTGGGTGAGATGAATTTATTTTTAGTGATTTTGGTTGGGATTTTGGGTTCGATTTGTGGGGCATGGCTTAATTATTTATTGGCTAGTAGGTTTGGACGACGGATTGTTTTGAGGTTTTTGAAGAAGCATCATTTGAAAATGGTTGAGGATTTTTTTGAGAAGCATGGGCATATTTCGACGTTTAATGGACGGCTGATTCCTGTTGTTCGGCAGTATATTTCGTTTCCGGCTGGTTTAGCACGGATGAATGGTTGGAAGTTTAGTTTGTATACGGGACTTGGGGCTGGGATTTGGATTTGTATTCTTGTTGCTCTTGGTTATTTTTTGGGACAGAATGAGGCGGGGATTATTTTGTATTTACGGGAACTGACTTTGCTTGTTTTGGTTTTGGTTTTGGCTTTGACGGTTTTGTATGTTTGGCTGACGAGGAATAAGGAATAAGGGATGCTGTTATTTTGCTTGAGATGATTATCCTAGATGGCTGTTTATTATCCGAGAGTTTTAATAAGATTTTAATAAATTTATGCATTGGTATCTTAACGAGATTATACTCCTCTTATCTTGGGAATTTGACCTCCCGTGATTCGAATTGCCAGGAGAAGAGTATCTCTCGGGAGAGTCTCGATGATGCTTATAGTTTCATCGGGGCTATTTCTTTTTCCATATAGATTTTCTCTTTATCTAATGTGTATCCTAATTTTTTGTAATATTCCCTAGGGCTCTTTTTAGAAAAAAGACACCTGGGAGAAAAACTTAGTTAGCGATAACTAGGTTATCGCATTTAATGCAAATTAAAATTTCTTAACGCTTCCGTCCTCTCTTCTCCCTAGCCGGACACCTGAAGCTAAAATTTTAATTTGCGGAATTGTGCAACTAAAGAAATTTTTCCATATAAATTTTCTCTTTGTCTAATGTGTATCCTAGTTTTTTGTAATATTCCCTTACTCCTACTCCGGAAATTACTCGAATGTTTTTGTAGTTTTTTTTCTTGGCTATTTTTTCTGCTTCTTGCATTAGTTGTTTCCCTAGGCCTGTGTGTTGACTTGCTTGGAATTTGGGATTTGGGATTTGGGATTTTGTTATATTTAGGGCTTGCCCGTAGACATGTAATTCTCTAATCATTGCTGGTAGTTTTTTGTCTAATCTTAATCTTAGGAGTCCGAATAGGATATTGTCGGAATTGATTATTTCTATGAAGTATTCTGTTCCGCCTGAGGCAGAATATTTTGTTGTTTTGAGTTTTAGGTTTGTGTTTATTTTTCTTTTGTCTCTTAGGGCTATTCCTATTTCTCTGAATCTGATTTCAACTATTTTAGATTTATTTTTGTCTATGTTCTTTTCAATATCGTGGCGCATATCTATGTTTTTGATTCCTGCGATTAGATAGTGAGGTGGGATTTCTCGCATGATTCGCATGATTCGGCAGTATCTTGGAGTTATTTTTAGCATCTTGATTATTATATCTGTTGCTGTTTTTTTGTCGTATGGAATGTATTCACCGCCATAGTAGAGGTTTTCTATGCCTGCACCTTTTAGGACTTGGCAAGGATAGATTTTGATTTGATCTGGTTTGAAATCGGATGAAGAGAAGATTTTTTTGAACATTTGGATGTCTTTTTTTGGGTTGGAACCTGGGATTCCTGGCATTAGGTGATAGCCGATTTTGAACCCGGCTTGTTTTAGTCTTGCAGTTGCATTGATTACATCTTGGACGGTGTGACCTCGGTTGACTTTTTTATAGATTTTGTCATCGATTGCTTGAACTCCGAGTTCAACTCTAGTAGTTCCGTATTCTAACATATCTTTTATATGAAGGCTTGAGCAGACATCTGGGCGTGTTTCTATGCAGAGGGCGGTGCAACGATGCTTTGCTGTTTCGTTTTTCTTTTTTTCTAATTGCAAAGCATCGTGGGGGTTCGGTGGTTCGGTGGTTCGGTGGTTCGGACGAGTTGGCGACGTATTATTTAGGGCTTCGTAGCATTTTGTTATGAAGTCGATTTGGAATTCTTTTGGGTAGGACAAGAAGGTTCCGCCCATTATTATGAGTTCGATTTTTTCTGTTGGATGGTTCATGGCGTGGTAGGATTCTAGTCTGACTTTGATTTGTTTGGTTGGGTCGTAGTTGCATTCTTTGGCTCGAAGGACGGCGGGGGATTCGGGTGTGTAACTTTGCGGACTCCCCGCAAAGTGGGTGGTTTGGTGGTTTGGGAGTTTGGTGGTTTGGAATGATGATGGGGTTCCGTAAGTTGGACAGTAGAGGCAGGTTCCGTGGTCGCATTTTCTTGGGGGAAGCATTACTGCTAGGGGGGTTACTCCGGAAATTGTTTTAGTTGGTTTGCGACGGGTTATTTCTGAGTTCATATAATGGGAAGGTTTTTATGGTTTAAATGTGTTTGTCGGAGATGGCAGAAAATGGTATTATTAGAAGATGTTGTATCTGTGGAGCTACACAAATTAATGGAGAGTATTTTAGAGGGAGTTTTTATTATGGTGAAAATTGTCAATTTTCAGATGGTATTTTTTCTGAGAAATGTTTTAAGTTTTTTTATGAGAATGAGGATTTCGGGCTGGAATGGGAGCTTAAAGAGTGTCCTACTTTTGAGGATATTAGAGGATGAATCAGGAAGAAGTTTGGGATGAGATAGCTGATAAGTGGGATGAGTTTCGAGTGAAGGTCCCGCCGACGGTTGAGAGGTTTTTGCTTGGGAAGAAGGGGAAGATTCTTGATGTTGGCTGTGGGAGTGGGAGGAATGTACCTAGCGAGAAATTAGAAATTAGAAATAAGAAATTAGAACGCGAGTTTTATGGGGTGGATTTTTCTTCTAAGATGGTTAAGTTGGCTCGGGAGAAGGGCTATGTTGAAGTTTTGAAAGGAGATGTTTGTGCGCTTCCTTATGATGACGAAAGCTTTGATTATGTTTTGTTTTATGCGGTTTTGCATTGTGTTGATTCGGTTGAGGCACGGCGGAAGAGTTTGGAGGAAGTTTATAGGGTTTTGAAGAAGGGTGGAGAGGCTTTGATTTCGGCTTGGGGTCCGAAGTCGCCACGATTGAAGGGGAGGGGGAAGGAATGTTTTGTGTCGTGGACGGTTCGAGTTGGCGGAGGCGTTGAAAGGTATACTTATGTTTATGATTTGGATGAGCTTAAGGCAGAGGTTGAGGAAGTTGGGTTTGAGATTTTGGAATGCTGGGAAGAGAGGAATGTGAATTTGGTGGTGCGAAGGAGTGAGTAGTATATTTGAAATATTAATTATCTAGGGCTGGATTTAATATAAAATTCTTTAATTGGATAATGGCTATATGTGTTTAATACTTCGTTTAAAGGTGTAGCTGATTTAATTGCCTTATTAATTCCTGGTCTATGGTAAACAAGGGGTGGTGTTTCTTGCACGATAATTCCCATATGTCCAATCCGATTTTTACGAATTACTAATATCGCTCCTTCTTTTGGATTGTCTATTTTTATCATTTGTTTAAGTAAACCATCAACTATACCAGACTCCCATCTTCTCTCTCCTGATCCGACATAGGTATCACTATCTAAAATGCCTAGTACATATAGTACTGTGCCTATGCAATTTGTTCCAACTGTAGTTGATTTTGCTAATTCCATTCTTTGATTTTCTGAATCATTAATCATGATGTTTGGAAAAAATGATATTTTTTAAAAGTTTTTATTTATCGTAATTTTATAATAGTTAATAAATTGGTTATTGCAGAATGATTATTTTTTATTCGTCGCTTAATGTATCTCTACTTGCGAAGTGTTGAGACGAAATCCATTAGTCCGCCTTTGTTGAAGTCGAGAAGTTCTTCTGTAATTGCGTTGATTTTGATTCTGACGATTCCTAGCATGTTGTCCATAAGGGTTAGGTTCCAGATGTTGTCTTTTAAGATTGCGATGATTTTTGTTGGGACTATTAATGAGTCGTTTTCTTTGATTAGTTTTTTGCACTTTGGTTCTAGATCGTCTATGTCTATTTTTATTTTTGTAGTTTGTTTTGACATTGGGATTGGTTTTGATTTGCCTTTTTTTGTGTTTGATATTATATCCGAATGAATCTTTGGTTCTACAAATGGAAAACAGAATGCCGCGATTTGATTTTGTTTTGGGATGTAGTAATCTAATTGTATTTGTTCTGTTTTCTTTTCGATATCTAACATTAAAAATGCGGCTGCGAAGTAGGCTTCTTTGTTTTGGGTTTTGAAGATTTTGTAGCATTCCTTTTCTTCTAGTTCTTCGATAAGGTCTTGGACTTTCATAGATTAGAAAATAAGTTTTAGTTTAAATGTTTAACTAAGGAGTCGGACAATTAGGATTACTTCTACTAGACCGATTACTAATAGGGTGTAGGATGCTACAGTATATCTTACTCGAAGATTGTCTAGCGTGGCAGGGGTGTCTTCTTGCGCGGGTGGGGTTGTTGATAATTTGGCTGTTATTTCCGAGAGGTCGGATGCTCCAATGATTGTTAGTTGCGAGAAGAAGACTATTCCTAGAATTAGAGTTACTATTGCTTGGAAGAGTAATATTATTTTTGCCCACCTCATGAGAACTTAATATTTTTGGACTATATAAATTTTTATAAAAGCTTTGTTGATTTATTTGTTATGGGAGAAAGGTTTAGGTTGAAGAAAGGAGATCATGTTGTTGGGATTGCAAATGGTTCTGGGGTTTGTTTTTATGTTAAGGAGAAAGACGAGAAAGGGTTTGAATATTCTCCGTTTGCTTCTTTGAGGTTTGGAGGAGTTGATTCTTTTGCCAGAGGAATTCCCGTTGAATGTTTTATGCATGATAATGGAAAGAAATATTGGACTGATAAGTTTTCTAATTTAAAAGAAGCTGAAGGGCATAGGGCTGAAAAGGGTTACTCTGGAGTGAAGCGTTTGTTTATTAACAGTAGATCATATCATTATGATGTACCTTCTGTTTTTGAAAAATTGATTAGGCTAGGGGGTTCTAATGTAAAACTTGAGGATATTAAGTTGGAATTTGGAACTTCTTTTAGGACACTTAAATCTGCAGAAGAAATGTTTTATCCTAGATAATTATAATTGTTTTGAAGTGATTTCTTGTTTTAGAATTTCTTTGAATTCTTCGAGTGTCATTGTTCGGATTTCTTTAGCGTCTCGTTTTTTTACTGCGATTTTGTTTTGTTTCATTTCTTCTTCTCCGACTGTTATTAAATAGTTGAATCTTTGAATTTGTGCTTCTCGAGCTTTCTTGTTCATGGATTCGGATTTGTCGTTTAGCTCGACTCGGAAACCTTCTTGGAATAAGTCTTGGTAGATTTTTTGTGCGTATTCGTTTGCGTCATCATTTAGCGTCATGACTTTGATTTGATTTGGGGAAAGCCATAGTGGGAATTTCCCGTTGAAGTGTTCAGTTATTATTCCGATGAATCTTTCTAGTGAACCGTAAATTACTCGATGGAGCATGATTGGTCTTTTTGGATTTGCTTTGTCGTCAGTATATTCTAGTTCAAATCTTTCTGGTAATGCCATGTCAAGTTGAATTGTTGAGCATTGCCATGTTCTGTCAAGAGAGTCTTTTAGATGGAAGTCGATTTTTGGCCCGTAAAATGCTCCGTCGCCTTTGTTGACTGTGAATTTCATTCCAGACTTTTTTAATATTTTTTCTAACGTTGCTTCTGCTAAATCCCAAACGGCTTCTTCTCCAACTCTTTTTTCTGGTCTGGTTGAAAGTTCTACATGATCGAATTCTAGTCCAAATTGATTGAATGTTTTGTTGATTAGGTTGATGATTTTTTGGACTTCTTTTTCTAATTGGTCTTCTGTGCAGAAAATGTGGGCATCGTCTTGTGTGAATTGGATTACTCTGAAGAGGCCGCCTAGTGTTCCGGAAAGTTCGACTCTATGGACGGTTCCTATTTCGCCAACTCTTAATGGTAGGTCTTTGTATGTTTTTGGTGAGGTTTTATAGACTAGCATCCCGCCTGGGCAGTTCATTGGTTTTACTATGAAATCTCTTTTTTCGTATTGTGTTAGGAAGTTGTTTTCTCCGTATTTTGACCAGTGTCCTGAGACTTCCCATAATTTTCTGTCCATGACTTGTGGGGTTGATATTTCTTCGTAACCGTCAGCTCTATGAATTTCTCTCCAGAATTCTATTAGTTTGTTTTTTACATGAAGACCTTTTGCGTGCCAGAAGACCATTCCTGGTGCGACGTTATTGAAACTCCATAGGTCCATTTTGCCCCCAATTATTCTGTGGTCGTTTTCTGCTAATTTAGTTGTGTCAAGTTTTGATTTTGAGATTGTTCTTAGAAGTTGTTTTCTTTGTTCGTCGGAAATATCTTTTATTTCTTCGCTATCTTCACCTTTTATTTCACGAGATAGTTCTGATAAAGGGTGTCCTTTTACTTTTAGTTCGAAGGATTTGTAGTAGCCGAATGGAGCCTGGGTTATTTTGAAATTTAATAATTGTTTGGCTGTTTCGTTTAGAATTTGGATTGCTAGAGATGGTGAGCCGAGATTTGAAGAGAGATGTGCGTATGGGTAGAGGACGATGTTAGAGGTTTTTACTTCGGAGGCTATTTTTTTTATTGATTCTAGAAGTTGTGGAATTAGTTTTACCCCGTCTCCTTTTTCTATCGCTATTAGGACGACAAGACATTCTTTGGACTCGCCTTCTAGGATTTGGTTTGGCGCGATTTCTTCGATTGTTTTGATTGCTGGCTTTAAGGCCTTGAATTTTATGTAGTCGCAATGTAAGTTTAGTGTCTTCATAGCTATGAG
Organism: Candidatus Pacearchaeota archaeon; assembly: GCA_018303845.1. Lineage (GTDB taxonomy): Archaea > Nanobdellota > Nanobdellia > Pacearchaeales > GW2011-AR1 > JAGVXH01. The sequence goes on along the minus strand of JAGVXH010000003.1, from coordinate 55,420 downwards.
AAATTGGGGTAATTTATAAAAGTTTGGCAAAAGAAAGGTTTATATTATGTCATTACAAAGGGGTGTTATGGGAGATCAAAAGTTGATTGCGCGAGTTTCTTCGGATTTGGAAAGGTTGGGTGTTGAAAAGGCTGGATTTGTGTTTGATCAGTTTATGGATATTGCTAGGATTGAAGATGAGGGACAGACGTTAAATCATTCTGTAAATGTTGCTGGATACATGGAGAGGATTGCTCCGTATGCTGGGATGAAAGGCGACGTTGCTTATGTTGCTGGATTGTTGCATGATGTTGGGAAGTGTGATGTCGACCAGAGGATTCTTTGGCCTGGAATAATGTATGGTTCCAATGAAGTTTTGGAAATGCGGAAACATGTTTCTTATTCATATGATAGATTAAAGGACGATCTCCCTGTTGCGGCTGTTTGTGGGCTTTTGCATCATTTTGCTCAACGAGATAATCCGCATCCTAAAAATAAACCTGCTTTTCTTGGGAAAAAAATTATGAAAGAAGTAGCCCCGTATCTTAAATGTTTGGAAGTTTGCGATTTTTATGATGCATCTATTAATAGAATTAGTGATAGGCGTTTTGATTCTTTTTCTGATAAAGATAAATTACTCAAGGAATATCATGGGGACCTTAGTGTATTGAGGATTTTTATGATAAATTAAATATGGTTATGTTAAATTCTGTGATGCGGGGAAATGAATCAGATGCTGTTAATAGTGATTCTATGATGAATGATTATTCTTTTCAGCGAGCTGAGAGGAGATTTCGTGAACTTAAGTTTAGTGATTTTATGAAAAAGATTAGTACTGATATACTCAAGAAAGAAAGAACGGCTTCTGAAGATGTCTATTTTCATTCATTAGATGCTGCTGAATATGCACTTAAGGCTGCTAGGTGTTATGGTTTGGATGGCGGGGTAATGTATTTTGCTGGATTTGCTCAGGATATTGGAGCTAGTGTTATGATGACGAAAGGCGGTTCATTGAAAAGACACAAAAAAGAGGGAATCTGGTGGCATGAGTCTATTGAAGATTGCGTTACGATATCTATTGATATGTTGGGGAAATTTAAAATCAATAACGAAATTATTTCTTTAATTAGGGATTCTTGTTGTCATAAGGGGAGAAAGATTTCGACTGGCTTGAGTATTGAATCAAAAATTTTAGCTTTGTCACATTGTTCTTTGATGGAAGACTCGCTTATGGGTGGAAAATATTCTAATAATGCAAGTAGAATTCTTCAAGCAAAAAAAGAGTTTCCTTCTTTGAATCATGAGATAGGGAAACTTGAGGCTGCGGGTTTTTATGACATGAAACATTTATATAATTAAATCTCTTAATTATTTCATGAATGGGGTGATTGATAGGTGTCCGACAGGAATTGTTGGATTTGATAAATTATGTGATGGGGGTTTTGTTCGGAATAGTGATAATTTAATTGTTGGTGGGCCTGGATCTGGGAAAAGTACTTTTTTGTTGCAATTCCTTTGGAATGGTGCTACGATGTTTGGTGAAAATGGTTTGTATTGTTCTTTTGAGCCTGATATCGTGGATACACTTGGAGATTCTATGGCACATGATTGGGATTTTGCGAAGCTTAGTGAAGAGGGGAAGATTAAGTTTATGAGATTTGCTCCACAGACTTCAATTGAAGAGTTAAAGGCGGAATTAACTAAAATGATTTCCAAAAATGACATTCGAAGAATTTGTTTTGATCCTGTTTCAGTTTTGGCTTTGAGTTTAAGTGATAGAGGAAAGATTAGGCAGACGATTTTTGATTTATCAAGTTTAATGAAGAGGCTGAGAGTGACTACGGTTTTTGCAGATGAAAGTTTGGAAGGAGAAATGAATTGGACCAATGGGGATGAATGGACGAAGACGGATATTTTGAGGTTTTTATCTGACTCAGTTTCTATTTTTTATGAATCTCCTATTGCTGGAGTTGGAGATAGGTCTATTAGGATTGCCAAGATGAGAAGGACGGCACATGAGAGAGAAGCTGTTGGGATGACGATTACAGATAAGGGTGTTGAAGTTTTGGGGAAGAGGGGAGAATTAGTAAATAATAAAGAAGAAAGGGATCGGGATGTTCATTTTGATATGATCCCCAAAGTTGTTAGGAGACCAGTTGCTCAGGAAAATATTGCGATAGTCCCTGTGCGGGCTGCGCCTATCGAACCGAGAGTTGTTGCTCCCGTTGTGAGAGCGTCGTCCGATGAAAGAGTTTCAGTTCGAAGTAACAGTCTGGAGAAAGAGCCGAGATCGGTTTACGCTAGTTCTAGTGTTGTTACTTAAGAATAGGTGCAAAGCGAAAGGTTTATATATGTTAGAGTTCTAGGGCTATTATGGGGAAAATTATAAATGGTCTTATTGGAACTGGATTAATTGCCTTGGCTGCGATTCAAAGTGTTCATATATATAGGTATTTTAAAAATACAGCAATGGAACGGCAGGCGTATTTTTCTAATTTGCCTGTTGAAAATATTATGGCTTTAGATAGTTCTTTTAATGCTATGTATGAAAAGATTACATTAGATCTCCCTGAAAAAGAATGCCCTACTCGAAGAGAAGTTGCTATACATGCTTTGAAGTTGAATCCTCAATATTCTGCTAGAGATTTAACGAAGAAGTTTGGCGGCAAGGTTATGAACATTAAGCTTCCTGATTATGACGGACGTTGCAATAATGGGCGTCATTGTAAATAAACTTTTTTATGTCTATTGATGCCTTTCTTTTCTGATGTTCCTTTAAGATATTGTTTATTTTTTCTATTAACATTGCTTTGACTTCTCCAGATAGTAGTTTCCCTTCTGAATAATTTTTGTATATTTTTGTTAATTTTTCGTCGTCATGTTCGAAGTATTTTAGCCACTGGCATGCTACATCAATTTGGACGTTTCCGCCTAAACGACGGTGTTCTTCTATTGTGTCGCGACCACCTGAAAATGCGTATTTGTTGATTTTGGTTTTTACTGTTTTTGGAGAATCGGTCATCAAAATTGCATGGGCTGAATTTGAGCTTGACGATTTTCCTGCGGTTCCTGTTAGCGGTGACATGAATTTTGCGTGTAAGACTGCGGGTTTTTTGTGACCTAGTTTTTCTATGACGTCTCGAGAGATTCTGAAGTGTGGGTCTTGGTCTACGGCTAATGGAATTAGACAGTATTCATCTTTGCCTGATAGAACATTTGGGAGGAAACATGGGACGGTTTGCATTGCAGTGTAGAAGATTGAACCGATGTTATTTGAGTCGGTAAATCCGAATGAAGCCTTTATCGTTGAGAAGGTTATTTTCTTTGCGACCTTGATTGCTTCTGGATACATTATTCCTGCATGTTTTGTGTCAATTAGAAAATGGGTTTTTTCTGGATTGAAACCGATTGCTGCTACGTCTAACATATTTTGGTTTGTCCATTCTTGGATTTCTTCATAAGTCATATTTTTGTAGAGAAATTTTTCGTCATCGGTGAATTGGAACCATAATTCTACATCAAATTTGTCTTGGAGCCATTTTATGAAGGACCAGACTGAATAGTGTCCTAGGTGGATTGGGCCCGATGGTCCGCAACCGGTGTATAAAAAGAATTTTTTTCCCTGATCGTAAGCGTCTAGAAGTTTTTCTAGGTCTCGATGGGCGAAGAAGATTTCTCGTTTTAGATAAGGATGAAGTTCGCCTGTAATTTTTTGGATTCTGGTTAGGAGTTTTTTGTCTATTTTTTTTATTCCGAACTCTTGGATTAAGCGGTCGTAGTCTATTTCGCCTTCAACATCATACGGATTTACTTTCATCTCTTGCATGGTTGTTATTAGTACGGGTTGTTTTTATATTTATTGACTTTGGGTTTAGATAAGTTTAAATAAAATGAATATTTGGTGTTTGAGTGGGGCTTACAGAAATAGATACGGAAGAGTTAAAGTCAGAAGCCAGAGAAGATTTGCGTAGATTTAAACTAGCTGGGATTTATTTAGATACAAGGTATAGGGAATGCAAGGAAGAAGGTGGGCATCGGGAGCCTGATAAGGCACGTAATCTTTGTGGACATTGTTTTAAGAGATTAAACTATAAGACTGAATTAGTAGGGAAAAGAATTAATGAGGAAAGAGCTTTTGAGGAAAATGTTGATAGGTGCAGGGGATTGATTGAGATGGTTAGTCAGTATGATTTGTGATTTCTCTGGATTTCTTCATAATATTTATATAGTGGGGAGGCGTGATTTGTTTATGGAGAAGTGGATTTTTGTAGTTGGCGTTTTGTTGATGATGAATGGGGTTTTGGCGGATATTTCTATAAGTGAGCCGTCGGCAGTTTATAATTTAGGGGATAGATTATATATTGATTTAGGAGGACTTCGTGGGGCTAATAATGGGAATTTGGATATTAATTTGGTTTGTGAGAATGTGACTATTAATATGATAAGGATTCCGGCACGGGATTTTGCTTCCGATAATGATCAGATGTATTCTACGTATAAAATTTTGGATCGGGCGGATTTAGGGGTTTTGAATTTGAATGATATTGTTGGGACTTGCCAGATTGTTGCATCGCTTGGTGGGGATGTTGCTTCGAGTAAGAGTTTTGAGGTTAGTGATGATATTGATGTTTCTATTTCTTTGGATAAACTTTCTTATAATCCGGGGGAAGTTGTGAGTGTTAGTGTTGGTGCGACTAAGATAAATGGTGGAAAGGTTAATGGTTTTGTCGAGGGAAGTAATGCAAGTTTTTTTAGTGGGACCGTTGAAGAAGGTGTTTCCACTACGAGTTTTAATATCCCTGCAACTGCTGAAGCTGGATCTTATAATTTGAATGTTCGTGTTTATGATGTTGGAAGTGATGGTATTTTAAATGAAGGGAAGGGTGGCGTGCTTTATTCTGTTAATCAGGTTGCGACTTCTTTGATTTTGAGTTTGTCTAATACTGAGGTTGTTCCTGGAAATGAATTTAGTGTTGGGACTGAGGTTTTCGATCAGTCTGGCGTTGAGATGACTGGTAATGTTTTTGTAAAAGTTATTTCTCCTAACGGGGAAGAAGTTGAGAATGTTGTTCAGGCTGGTGAGTTTGTGTCTGTTGATTTTAAGAGCAATTCCAGTGTTGGGGATTGGAAGATTGTTGCTATTTTCGATGAGTTGGTAATGGAACGGGAGTTTACCGTGTTGCCTTTGCAGAAAGTTGAATTTGATTTTGAAGATTCGGTTTTGATTGTTAGGAATGTTGGAAATGTTTTGTATAACAAGACGATTGATGTTAATATTGGAGAGAATGTTATGACTTTGGATTTAAAAGTTGGTGTTGGTGAGGTTCGGAAGTTTAGTTTGAAGGCTCCGGTTGGAAATTATGAAGTTGTTGTTGGCGATGGGGATTATGCTGTGACTCGACAAGTTATGTTAACGGGAAATGCGGTTTCGATTAGTGATTTTAAAGGTGTTGGAATTTTTACAAATTACTCTATTGTTTGGATTTTTCTAATTGTTGTATTTGGAGGAATTGGTGGAGTTTTGTTTATGCGATATAGGAAGACGCGAACTTTGGGAGAGGAAGGAAGTTGGTTCAGAAAACTTTTTGGGAGCGGTAAACATACGATGAAAGGTGAATCTTTTAAGAAGAAAATTGGAGATAAGGTTCCTCATGTTGTTAAATTGCACATGGATGATAGCTTGAATTTTACAAAGAAGTCTCCTTCGGTTCAGGGGCTTGATAGTGAAAATTATAGCCATGAAGATAAGACGATGGTTGATTTTACTAAAAAGGCTGCTGTGAGTGCGGAATCTGCCCTAGTTTTGAAAGGCAAAAAGTATGGTAGTACTGTTGTCGCTATTAACGTCAAAAATTATGAAGAAGGGTTAAGTGCTGTTGCTAAACAAGGATTGATTGATATTATTGAGAACTCGAAAGGCAAAGGCTTGATTGATTATAGGAATGATTATATTTTTGTTATATTTAACCCGCTTGCCACACGAACTTATAAGAATGAGCCTTTGGCTGTTAAATGTGGGATGAAGATAGGCGGAGATTTGATTGCGTATAATAAGAAATTTAAGGATAAGATTGATTTTGGAATTGGAATTCATTCTGGAGAAATAGTCGCCTCCAAAGAAGGAGATAAGTTAAAATATACAGGAATGGGAAATATAATTTCTTTTGCAAAGAGGATGAGCGATCTTGATTCTGGGAAAGTTACTATCAGTGAGGCTGTTCGTAAAAAATTGATTAGGGATTTGAAGGTTGTTAAAGGAAAGGACGTTGGAGAGAATATGACTTATGTCGTTGGAGAGATGAGAGATGGAAGTGGGGATGCGGAAAAGTTGAAGCAGTTGATAAAGAGAGGAAAGCAGTCCTAAAAGTTTCTATAAGGGTTAGGTCATTTATTGCATATCTTTTGTATTTATTATCCTCTGTGTTATATGAAAATATTACGAACGAAATGATACGTTCTAAAAATGCAAATATTATTGCATCTGGTAAATATATTTTTTCTTTATCGGAGAGTTTTCTTTGACTTTCATATCCAGTTAATAAATTTTTAAATTTGTTCTCATCTAATTCTTTCCAATCATTAAAACACCAGCTTCTTATGGCTTGGCCCATATCTAATATAAAGAAGTTTGAGTAACTTCTATCCCAATCTAGTATTCCGTTTATGTTGCCGTTTTTGAAAAGTATGTGTCTTTTCCCTAGATCTTCATGTATTGCTCCTCTTGGCAAATCTTTATCAAAGGCCACTTTGCTTAAAAGAAATTTTATTCTTTTATTGAAGTCTTTTTTCTGCAAATATTTATCTTTTAATAAAAATATTTCTATTTCGTTGAAACTTTCTAAAGTTCTTTCTAATCCCCATTTTTTTCTTTCGTGACTAAAATGGTAGTCCGATGTGAGATTATGTATTTTGCCCAATAATTTACCTACATCATAACATTGTTTGAGAGTTGGATTATTTGTAGCTTGTCCTTCTATGGGTTTGTAGAGAATGCCGTTTTTATTGTTAAATGATATTATAAAATTATTTTTAATATTTATCGGAGTTATTGTTGGTATACCTTTGGAACCTAAAAATTTTATTAAATTTATTTCGGATATTATTTCTTCTTTACTTCTGTGGCGTCTTTTTTCTCCGCATAATCTTAGGATATATTCATTTTTGTTTGTTTGTATTTTATATGTTAGGTTCCCTGTTGTTTTCATTCTATTTATCTTTACAACTTTTTCTCCTAGGGTTTCTATTTTTTTTATAATAAAATTTTCAATTTCCATTTCTTATTTCACTTAGTATTTCCTCTAATGTTTTATCATAATTTTTGAAGAATAATTCTTTTGAATCTATTATTTCTGGTATTATTATTCTCGTCTTTGATTTAAATTTATTAAAATATGACTTATCTTCTTCTCTTAGTTTCTCTCTTGTGGCGGAGTATTTGGCAACTCTTTTTATTATTTCTGGTAGTTTTTCTATGGAATATGGGGTTGGATTGAAATCTATCCCTTTCTCTATAATTCCTTCTCTAAACCATGCGCATGCCCTACTTGTTAGGAATTCTGTATATGTTTCTAGTGTTGGGTTGCAATACAATATCTTATTGAAATTATCTGGAGATATTTTATGTGCTTTTTCTATTTCACATCCTTTTGGGCTTTGTAGGATGTAGGCATTTGTTGACGGGATTGTTAAGGCATCTTTATCCCAGTCCACATCTTTATTTGATGTCGATATGAGATGATTGTTGAAGTCCTTTTCTATACGAGAAGCAAGGCTGGTTTTTCCCGATATTCCTGTTCCGGTTATTAATATTTTATATGTGTTCTTATCTACAGCCATGACAACTGGAGCATTGTCTGCAAGTATATTTAGAGTCTTTTATTTCTTTTATTGTATCAAACATAAAATTCATATTTGTTTCTAATTTGTATTCTGGTTTTTTATATAAGGGTTTTTCTTTTGATGTGGTATACTTTTTTTCTTCTAATGATATTAAATTTACCATTATCTGCAACTATGACAACTGGAGCATTGTTTGCAAACATATCCAGTCGAGGAATATTTGGAATTTAAGATGTTAAGTGGGAAATTCATTTTTTCTTGTTTCACTATCGTTGGTTTTTCGTAGAACCTTTCTGTTCGTGGATTTTGTTCATTCGTTTCGTAATGTTCCATATTATTCTGCTCTGGAAAATTATTTAAAGTGGTGTAGTCATGTAACATTACAACATGTTAGAAGAATTTGGATTTACGGCTAATGAAGAGAAGGTTTATTTGATTTTAGCTAAGCTTGGGACTATTGGAGCTGCAGACATTATTAAGAAGACGCGGTTGCATAGGGCGACAGTTTATGATGTGTTAGAGAGATTGATTGGGAAAGGTTTTGTTGGTTTTGTTATTTTGGGCAAGACTAAGGTTTATTCAATTAGTGACTCTTCAAAATTTTTGGATGTTGCATTGGAGGAGCGAAAACGAGCCGAGATTAAAGAGGAAATGGCTGTTGAAGTTATGAAGAAGTTGAAGACAATTGAGAATAGGGTTGGAAGAGGTTCTGTTGCGAGAGTTTTTATGGGGGTCGAAGGGCAAAAGATTGTTATGAATGATATTATCGATACTGGTAAAGATTTTGTTGTGTTTGGTTCGGAAGGAAGATTTGTTGAGGATTTGAAGGATTATACGGAACAGTGGGCTAGAAGAAGAGAAGAGAAGGGGGTTTGCGCTAGAATTGTTATGGCGAAAGGTTCTCGTGCGCCAGTTTGGAAGATGAATAAGATTAGATTTATTGGAAAGGAATATTGTTCTCCGACTTCGACTTTTGTTTACGGGGAAAAGGTTGCAATGTTTATGAATGATGAGGCTAGAACTGTAGTTGTTGTTCAATCAGCTGGACTAGCTAAGAGTTATATGAGTTATTTTGGAATTTTGTGGAGGCTGAAAGATGATTAAGGCTGTGTTTTTGGATTTTGATGGGACGATTTCAGACAGTCGAGATATTGCGATGAGAGCGCTTATTCGGACGTTTGAGGATTTTGGTTATGATGTGGATGAGGATAAATTTGTCGAGGTGCTTGGAGTTCAGGCCTTGAAGATGTTTAAGATGTTGGGAGTTAGTAGAAATAAGATTGAGGAAGTTAGGAAGAAGTTTCATGAGTATTATATCGAGGCTGTTATTGAGGGAAAGATTTCACCTTGTGTTTCCTTGAAGCCACTTTGGAAGATGAAAGAAGAGGGAATGCCACTAATTGTTGTTTCTAATTCTAAAAATGATTTTCTTTTGGCTTCGATTAAGACTTTGGGATTGGAGGGTTTGTTTAATCAGGTTTATGGAGCGGAGAAATTTGAAAGAAAGGAAGAGATGTTGATGATTTTGTTTAAGCAGATGGGAATTTTGGCTTCGGAAGTTATTTATGTTGGAGATAGGTTTTCGGATGTTGAGACTGCGAAAAAAGCTGGGTGTGTTGCGATTGCGATTCATAATAAGTGTTCTTGGTCTACGCTGGAGAGAGTTATGGAAGAGAAGCCGGATTATGTTGTGAAAGATTTTTATGGCTTGAGACGGGTTATTGAGATTTTAAATAAAAAGAAATAAGTTATTTCTACAAAAAATTAGATGTGATGTTTAATTTTTTTCTTGGATAAATGCTAAAAGTATTATTGCGATTGTTGTTATAATTGTGATGTATGTGAACATTGTTTCTGGCGATATGTCCCATAGAATTCCTGCGAAGAGTCCCGCTACTATACTTACTAATCCTGTTGCGAAGTAGTATAATCCCATAGCTGTTCCTTTCGCTTTTCCTGCGTGGTCTGAAATTAAAGCTTTTTGATTTGATAAAGTTAGAGCGTTAACAACTCCGTAGAGCGCAGAGAGAATTGTTATTGCGTAAATAGATTCACCATTAAAAATGAATGCGATTGATAAAATTAGAAATAAAATGAAACCTGTCATTAAAACTGGCTTTCTGCCTATTTTATCCGATAATTTTCCGAATGGGATTATTAGGCTTGCTGAGATTACGTTAAATAAGAGAAAGAGAAGAAGCGGTATGATAATTGAATTTGTTAAATTTTTTGCTATAACCAAGATGAAGAGGTGTAGCCCGAAATTTGCAAGAGTGAAGACGGAGAGAGTTAGGATTATATATTTTAGATGTGGGCTTAGATAATCTGTGGAATGGAATAAGGAAATGTTTTGTTTTTTTCTTGAAGTTTTGTCTACAAAGAATAATGGGAAAAGGGAGAATATGGAAATTGCTGCGGCTATTGCGATGATTTTTTGAAAAGAGAAATTTAATTTCCAGAAGAGTAGAATGACTAAGAGTGAACCAATGATTGCACCCGATGTGTCCATTGCTTGATGAATTGAGAAGTTTCTTCCTTTGGTTTTTGATGCATCAATTAAAATTGCATCCCTTGGTGCGTCTCTGATTTTTCCAAATCTTTCTAGAGAGACGAAGGATATTATTTGGGTTGCGGTTGTTGCGAAGATTAGAGCGATTCGGAAAATGATTGAAGTTATATAACCTAAGAAGATGAAACGTCTTCTTCTGCCCGTGATGTCGGAGAGCCAACCTCCGATTAGTTTGATTAAAGATGCTAGTCCTTCTCGAAGTCCTGAAATTAGTCCGATTGCTAGTCCTGTTCCACCAAAAGATGCTATAAGGAATGGGAGAAGTGGCGTTATCATTTCAGAGCTGATATCATTTACCATACTCGAACTGCCTAGTAGGTATGTGTTTTTGTCACCCTTTTCCATTGATTTATTGGAGAGGAATTGGTTTATAGATTTATTCAGTTGCGGATTTTAATTCTATCCTATTAGGTGTATTAGATATCCGTAGATTGCTATTCCTATTGCTCTGGGGATTAAACCATAGATTAGGAAGTTTTTCTTTGTTAGGTTCATTGCTCCCAATAAAACTGGAAGGTATGGAAGCGGGGAAATTGCGGTTAGTGGAACAATTATTTTTCCGTATTTATTTGTTAGATAAGTTAATTTTTCTACTGCAGAATCGGATGTTGTTAGGTGAACTGCTTTATACATATATTTTTTCCCTATTGCGAATCCTAGAAGTGAACCTATTGTCGAACCTATTATTGTTGAAAGTATTGCGTAATGGATATTAATTCCGGCTACAATTCCGGCTATTAAAGTCATAAATGGGGATACTAATTGAGGGATTAGGTCAAGAAGGAATGAAAGAATGAAAAGTGAAGGGATGCCATAAACTTGGACTTGGGCCGAGAATTTTTCTTGGAGGATGGTTTGATTTACTAGTGTATAGATAATTAAAATAAGTGAAACTATAGTTATTAATATCGCTATTATTTTTATTTGTTTCCTATCTATTTCCATTTATTTGATTTTGGGCTTTTAGTATGTTGACTTCTAAGTCTTGATTTTTAGAGAGGAATTTGTTAAAAAGTGTCTGGATTGTTTTGTTTTGTTTTCTCTTTGTTCCTTTAATGTTTTTTAGTTTTGCATAAAGTTCTATTTCTTTGTCTGACAAATAAATTAAAGGGGCATTTGTTTTTTGCGGATTGTCGAATTTTCCTTTGGTTATGTTTTTGAAAATGTCTTCTGCTTCGCTTGATAGATTTGCGGAGGAGATATTTGGTTTTTTTGAGAATTTGATTTGGAATTTTGTTTCTAGGATTTGCTTTAGGACTTTTGTGTTTAAGTCTTCGCTTTTTTTTAAGATGAAGATTTTGTTTTCTGGGAGCATCTGATTTTTTCTGATTGTTCGGAAGACTTTTCGTTCGAAATAATTTATGAATTCTGATTTGGTTAGTTCTCTTTGGTTGGTGAATTGCCAGATAACATCTTGTTTTTGCTTTGTGGTCATAGTTTATATTTGTTGAATTTATTTCTTTTTTCAAAGTTGTCTCCCGTTGAGTAAGCATCTTGAAGTTTTAATGCTTCGCTTTTTTGAGAAGAGTTGGAGAAATATATTGCTGGTTTGCCTTCATCGTCTGGAAGATATGTTTTGAAACTTGATATAATGTCTGACTCTTTTTCATCTCTGGCAACTACAAGCCATGTATTGTTGATGTAGAAATGTCTGCCAATTATTGTTAGAGGAAGGGTTGATTCTGTAATTAGGTTTTTTTCTAGAAGATGCTTTAATCTGATTGAAGGATATTTTTCGCAGAGGAAACAACCTCCTCCTGGAGTTGAATATTTTATTTTGTATTTTTCTGCTAGCGCCATTTGTTCTTTTCTTCCTCTCCCCGAAATTGATAGAAGAGAATTTCTGTCTATTAATTTTGAGGATTCGTATGATGTTTCTTTTATCGCTTTTGCACAAAGTGGGCGAAGGATTTCGAAACCTAATTGTTTATCAATTGTTCTCATTGCCGACGGGATTTGTGACATTGGTCTTTGTCCTATTACTTCTCCTGTCGCTATTATTTTTATTTTGTTTTTGTCTGCGTATTCCTTGGCTTTTTTGAACATGAATATTTTACAATCTTTACATGGGTTTATTCCGGTGCCAGTTCCGTGCTTGGGATTTTTTATGATGTTTAAATATTCTGAAAGGAGTGGCTCGGATTTTACGTCGAAAATTTTTAGTTTGACTTCTTCTGCATTTAAGCCTTCTAGTAGATTGCAACCAGAACAACCGAATGGGAGATTGAAGTGAAGGGCTGTTATTTGGAAATTTTGTTCTTGAAGAATTTTTATTACTAGGCGAGAGTCGAGGCCTCCTGAGTAAAGGACTAAGGCTTGTTTTTGTTTTGGTGTTTTTGGTTTAGACGAAGATTTCATATGCATAAAAGATTAATTAGATTTAAGAAAGTTTGGACTAATTAGATTTCGGCGAATAATACTACATAGTTTTTGCCATATGCTTTTGCGCATTCAGGGCATGTTGTATAATAAAAATACATATGTTTGATTTCTTGTTTTTCCAACTTTACATATTCTTCCATTTCTTTGACCCATTTGCTCATGTTTTTGAATTGCCCTTCAAAGACTCTTGTCAGAAATACTCCTGAAACTTTTACGTCGTGGACTCCTGGGATTGCTCGTTTTGTGGAGATGTATACGTTCGTATGAAATAAAGATGCTTCATCTGATAATACCATAATGTCATCTGGAACTGCTTTTGCATCTTGAAGTTTTTTCATGTTTCTTTTCATGACGCTTCCAAAGTTTAATGGGATGTGGAAGAATGAGAATACTTTATCTTTGATGAATAGTTTGCCTTTCCATGTTACTTTCTTTTTGTCCCATTTTTTCGGGTCGAATCTTGGGCAGCATCCTGTTTCACCATCTTCCATATTCTGCCTAATGTGTCTTTTTATTTAAAGGTTTTGGTTTTGGGTTTGTTGATGGGGTTTTATTTTGTGGGTTATTTTATGAAAAGATTCATGAAATGATTAAGTTAAACAACCCGAAGGGCACGAGCGGAATGCAATGACCTCGTGAGTTTTTTCTGAAAGAAAAAATTTGAGAAAATCCTGCAAGGATTTTCTGTTTAACTATTGTTGCTTGACCCGAACGAGAGTCGAGAGCCTGCAAGGCGTGGCAAGACAGGCCCGAGGTAGAACGGTGGGATGATTAATGCATGGAGAAGGAATAGACCCGTTTTTTGTTTCTTTTCGCCTTCTTCTTCTAAGAGAAATTTTTAGAATTAATAGAAAAGCTCTTTCTTAATTTTTATTTTGTCTTTACATGCTTTCCATAAATGATTTGAAAGAGATAATCCTGATTTTCGTTTTTTGTCTGTAAAATATGCTAAGATTACATTTATTCCATCTTCGGATAAGTCATTTATTATTGGGACAAAATCTGTATCAGAGGTTACAACAATTACATCGGAGATTCCTTCTTTTTTGGGAATTCTTGATAAATCAATTGTCAAAAGAGTGTCTACTCCTTTTTGCTGATAAGTGCTATCTATTTTTTGGCATCTTCCTTCTCTTATTTTTATTTCAACTTCCTTTAATTTTGAAATAAATTTATCATAATTTGCTTTTCGTTTATTTTCTTCTTTTGTGGGCTTAGGACTTTGATATGGGGGAGCAGTGTAAAAATAAATTTTCTTGCATTCTAAACTTTTGGCTTTGGCGAGGTTCTTCGCGAAAACTTCCATTTTATATTTTAGAGGTTTTCCGTTTCCAAAGAATTTAGAAATAAAGGATAAATAGCCTGCGTCAATAAATACTATCGTTTGTTTCATGATAAAAAGACATCAGGCAACCCGTGAAGATCACCTGGGATTATGTTAGTGTAATAAGACATTTTTGGTATAAATAGCTTTTGGTTGGTGATTTTTTGTGATTTTCAGGTCCGAGGTATGACGGTGGGACGACCAATGTATGGAGAAGAGATAAGCCCGCTTTTTGTTTCTTTTTTCTGCACCCATTTGGTGTACCTCTGGTGAGGCAAAAAGAAAAATTAAAATTTGGGCGAAGCCCGAGCAACATTAAGTTAATAAAAGCTTGTTTGCTAATTTGGTTATGAAAAAGTTGTCTGTTGATGCGAAGATTGCGCTTGTTCGAGAAGTTGGTGAGGAGATTGTTGGAGAGGAAGAATTGCGAAAACTTTTTGAGAGTAAGGCACATCCTATTGCTTATGATGGGTTTGAGCCGTCGGGGAATATTCATATTGCGCAGGGATTACTTCGGGCGATTAATGTTAATAAGTTGACTTCTACTGGGATTAAGTTTCGGTTTTGGGTTGCGGATTGGTTTGGATTGTTGAATAATAAAATGGGAGGGGATTTGGCGAAGATAAGAATTGTTGGTGAGTATTTTATTGAGGTTTGGAAAGCTTGTGGAATGGATATGGATAATGTTGAATTTATTTGGACGAGTGAGTTTGTTCGGGAGCATCCGGAGTATTGGGAGACGGTTTTGAAGTTGTCTATGAATACTACGGTGAATCGTGTTTTGAGGTGTGGACAGATTATGGGGCGAGAAGAATCTACTGGTAATCCCGCTTCTCAGATTATGTATCCTTTAATGCAGGCTGCCGATATTCATCATTTGGGTGCTGATATTGCGCAACTTGGAATGGATCAGCGGAAAGTGAATATGCTTGCGCGGGATATTTTCCCGAAGTTGGGATTTGTTCCGCCTATTGTTGTTAGTCATCATATGTTGATGGGACTTGGCGAACCTAAGGCTGCGGAGGGTTTGAATTCGGTGGATAGGAAGATTGAGATTAAGATGAGTAAGTCTAAGCCTGACACTGCGATTTTTATGACGGATTCTAAGGAGGATGTGTCCCGTAAATTTAAGAAAGCGTTTTGTCCGGCTGGTAAAGTTGAAGATAATCCTGTTTTGGAGTATATGAAATACATTGTTTTTGAGAGGTTTGATAGTGTTAAGATTTTGCGGAGTGAAAAGTTTGGGGGGGATTTGGAATTTGGTTGCTATAAGGATTTGGAGAGTGCGTTTGTCAAAGGGAAGATTCATCCGTTGGATTTGAAAGATTGTTGTGCTGAGTATATTGATAAGTTGCTCGTTCCGGTTAGGGAGCATTTTGAGAAGGACAAGAAGGCGAAAGGGCTGATGGAACAGGTTCGAGGATTTGCGGTTACGCGATGAGATAAAGTCTATTATTGATTATATATAATCTTATAACTTGTATAATCTTCGATATTAAATGGATGTTTTAGAATTTCCTAATTTTAGTAAGGTTATTGGGCATTCCGTAGAGAATCTTGGGTATTCTTATTTGAATGTTGATAATTCTATTAGTGGAAAATATCTAAATGCCTTTCATCTTGGTCTTTTGGGTGTATGTAGAGCTAATGATTTTCTTTTGAATGAGAGAGGTATTTTGCCAGAAGATTTATACAATGAGGCTTTATTTAATGAACTAATCAAAGAAGATAAGAAGTTTTATGAAGAAAATGATGATCCTTTTGATTCTGAGACTTTAAATTCTGGAGATAGAAAGATTTCTATTTTGGAATATATTGGCAACAATAGTTTGTTTTCTAGAGCGGTGTTAGGCTCGAATAATTTTGTGGAGTTGTCAAGAAAGGATATTTGGAATATTATTTCTAGTGATTTATCTAAGGTTACATATAGGCCCTTTTCTGGATATGGGGGACTTAATGAAGATATTAGAGAATATTGCGATTTTATGGTTTTTTCTTCTAAGGCTGATGTTATGGAAGCTGCGTTAGATTATGTTTCTTCTATGGATATTATAACATTGTTTCAAGAATGTCAGGTTTTGCAGACTGGAGATAAGAGGAATTTGGATTCTTTGATATGGGAAATTTATGGTAGTAATTCGGAGATTTTTACCGAGGATATTAATAATGGGTTGGATTATACGGGTAAGGTATTGATTAGAAAACCTAGACTTATTGCTTCTCAAAAAAGAGGGAAAGACGTTCGGACTTTTTTGGATAATGTTAGACTCAGTGGAACTCGGGATGCTTTTCGTGGTTATGTGGCTCAAAAGGTTGGTATTTATGATGAAGATAGTTCTTTGATTACTGTTAATGGGAATTTGGAGGTTATGTGTTTTGAGAACCAATATAAGATGTTGTCCTCTAGGGAGAAAAAACTTGTAGATAGAGAAGAGGTTATCTTACTAAGGAGGGTGGCTTTGAAAAATCAGGTTGACCTTGATTTTGATGTGACTTCTATTGAGATGCCTTTTGCTATTGAAAATGACGGCAAAGGAAAACATAAATTTGTTTATGATATTGATGGGGTTTGTTCCGGGTATTAACAAGTTGATTTTGCTTTTATGGAGGAAGTTTATGATGTTTTGATTTTGGGCGGAGATCCTGCTTGTTTGACTGTGGCGATTTATTGTGGGTGGTATAATTTGAAGACTTTAGTTGTAGCTTCTAGTTTTGGCGGTGCTGCTAATTTGGATGGAGCAAGTTCGAAGTTTTGCGGTGACTAGGTGATTTGTATATAAGAACTTATAAGTATTGAATGTTTTCTATGTTATGGTTGCGGATGAGTTATTTAGTTATTTGAATTGTGGAGCTGCGGTTTTTTCTTTTGGCGTGGTTTCTTATTTGGCTGCACGGATTGGGGTTGCGGTTTATTCTAATAGGTCGGAAGAGATTAGGACGCAGACGCAATTGGAGAGGGTAGTTTCGGAGGAGGCTGTGCATTATAGGGATAAGCGACCAGATGTTAAGCTAGTTCCTTTGTATAGCAATCCAAGGCTATTTTGTCGTGATTCGGCTGGCGTTGCTTGGAAGTTGGATGATGAAGTATTTGAAGTGAGTGCGAGAAATCGGTATGGGGTGAGGCATGAGTTGGCGCATATTTATGAGGGGCATCTTGATTTGGGGAATTTGTCGGAGAGGAAGGGAATTCAGAAAGTGATTGGGAATATTTTGTATCATGTTTATTATGAACCAGTTGCGACGTTGCATGGGGTTGGGATTAAGAGGTGAAGAGCGTTATTAATATATTATGAATGATTATATATAATCTTAAAAAGGTTAGATATTTTAACGAAGTATGATTGGACCTTATGATTTGAATGATAGGAAAAAGGGGTATAGTGGACTGGCAAGAGATTATAATGAATTATTACATAAAGATTCTTCCACTAGACTTCGTAGTTTTGGTAATAGATATGATGTTTTAAGTCAGCGTTCACAGGATGCATTTAAGTCTGCTGATAAACTCGAAAAAATTGCGAATCAGCTTTAGAGTTGTTGACGTTGTTACTAAAGATATAAAAGTCTTTTTGTTTTTATCTGAAATGGAAAATATATAGGATGTTTTGATTCTTAGGGAGGCTCAGTTGACCTGACTTCTGGAATTTGTCGGAGAGGGAGGAAGCGCAGAAAGTGATTGGGAATATTTTGTATCATATTTATTATGAGCCGGTTGCTGTTTTGGCTGGGGTTGGGATTAGGGGATGAGGATTCAGCAAATATAAAAAGGACTCTAACTTTATTTTATTATGAGTTATTATACTGACTTTGAAGACAAGGAAGATTTGCCTTGGGGAGAAGATGGACTACCTAGTTCTGGGGTAGGGATAAATCGTGAAAGTTGGGAAAAGGATCCGGATTATGATGGTGGCATAGGGATAAATCGTGAAAGTTGGGAAAAGGATCCGGATTATGGCGGTGGCATAGGGATAAATCGTGGGGGCTGGTAATCTGCATTAACGAAGATATAAAAAGTCATTTTTGTTTTTGTTTTCATGAAGGAAGTTTATGATGTTTTGATTCTCGGGGGAGGACCTGCTGGCTTGACTTCTGGGATTTATTGCGGGCGTTATAATTTGAAGAGTTTGATTGTTGCTGGGAATTTTGGTGGGACTGCGAATTTGGCTGGAGAGGTTGAGAATTGGCCTGGGTTTATGGGGAGTGGTCGGGATTTGATGAATAATATTAAAAAACAGGCGAAGAAGTTTGGGGCGGAATTTTTGGAGACTTCATTTGAGAAAGTTGAGAAGGTTGATGGTTTGTTTGTTTTGCATTATGGGGAGTCTTTTGTTAAGGGAAAGAGTTTGATTGTGGCTTTAGGGACGGAACATAGGCAACTTGATATCAAGGGAGAAAAAGAGTTTCTTGGGAAAGGGGTTTCTTATTGTGCGACTTGTGATGGGAATTTCTTTAAAGGTAAAAGGGTGGCGGTTGTTGGTGGGGCGGATTCGGCCGCGAAGGCTGCTTTATACTTGGCTGACATTTGCGAGAAGGTGACTATTATTTATCGAAAGCATGAGATGAGGTGTGAGCCTGTTTCGTTGTCGGCGATTTGTGGAAAGAAGAATATTGAGATTTTATATTTTTCTAAACCTTTGGAAATTTTGGGTAAGGGTGTCGTTAAGGGATTGAAGATTAATACGGAAGGTAAAGGGGAGAGTATTTTGAACGTTGATGGTGTTTTTATTGAAGCTGGGGCTGTTGCTGCTACGGAAGTCTTGAAGGATTTGGGTTTGACTATGGAGAATGGTTATGTTGTGACTGGGAAGAATTGTGCTACGAATGTTTTAGGAGTATTTGCGGCTGGAGATGTTACAAATTCAGAGATGAGGCAAATGATTACAGCGGCAGGCGAGGGTGCAGTTGCAGCGAAGGGTGTGCATGAGTTTTTAATGGAGAAGTGATTTTATATCGCTAGTAATGTTAAAGGTAAAAGAAGTCTTCTCTTTGTCGTTGGTTGCGGTAAATATTGGTTTGACCCTGAGACTATAGGTTCCCAACTAATATATCCCTTTTCAGTTAATGTTTTTCTTATATCCGAAATCTTTTCTATCTCCTCTATTGTTTTTTGGTATCCACCTAATCCTTTTTTATGAAATTCGTTAAGCATATACATTTCATCCATTAGTCCCATATTTTTTTTAGTAATTTTGCATATATAAAAGTTACATTCTTTGAAGTTTTGCGATTCTTTCTGCTAGCGGCGGATGAGTGGAGAACCACTCTTTTGCTTTGGATGGCTTTGCCAAGAATAAGGGTGCGACTGCTCCGGAGACTTTTATTGGCTGATTATCTTTGATTTTGGTAAGAGCTCCGATTAAGCCTGTTGGTGTTCTCATGAATTTTACGGCAGAGGAGTCAGCTGCGTATTCTCTTTTTCTTGAAATTGCTAATTGGACTAAGGCAACAATTATTGGGGCTAGGATTGCAAGGGCTATTCCTATTATCATAAGGACTACATTGTTATTTTCTCTGTCGTGGGAACCTCCTATTGATGACCAGAATAAACTTCTTAAGAAAATTTCTGAAATTATTGCTATCATTCCTACAAGGACTGCTGTTAGGGTCATGAAACGGATGTCGTAGTTTGCGATGTGGGAGAGTTCGTGGGCAAGGACTCCTTCTAATTCTTGCTTGGTTAATTTTTGTAGGCTGCCGTCAGTTACACAAATTACAGCATTTTTTGGATCTCGACCTGATGCGAAGGCATTGATTTGTTGTTCATGCATAACATAAAGTTTTGGTTTTGGTAATCCTGAAGCAATACATAATCCTTCGACTATATTATGATATTGCCGGTATTCTGGTCCGTTTGCTGGTTTTGCGTTTGCGGACTTGATTGCTATTTTGTCGGAATTGTAGAAACCGAATACGATGTATCCTATTGAGAGTGGGATTCCGATGATTAGGATTATGAAGAAGTAATCTCCGCCAATTGCGTAAGCTATGGTGTAGGTTAGGAGCAAGAGGACGGCTAGGATTATGGTTATTAGTAGGTAAGATGAGATTTTGTTTTTTTGGATTTCGTCGTGGAAGGATAGTCTTGTTGGCTTCATATTGGAGAAGGGTAGATTTAGTTTTTATATCTGATGATTAGATAAGTTTAACTCTTCCATATGGTAATGTGAAAAAACATTCTTTTCTAATCGGAGTTTTTACTTGCCCTATAGGATTATCTTTTGTCACGTTTGTTGGGCGAATGTTGAATGCCC
This sequence comes from Candidatus Pacearchaeota archaeon, assembly GCA_018303845.1. GTDB lineage: Archaea > Nanobdellota > Nanobdellia > Pacearchaeales > GW2011-AR1 > JAGVXH01. The sequence goes on along the minus strand of JAGVXH010000003.1, from coordinate 35,076 downwards.
CTTTTGGAGTTATAAGTGTTCCTTGATAGTCACCGATTCTTTTGTTTTCTAAATTATCTATATTCTTTTGTCCTATTTTATATCTAGGTATATCTGTTACGAAATTTCTTACTATTGTTGGATGTCTATTTTCTAGCATTTTAAGAAATTGCCAAAAATCTATATTATCCAAAGTTTTTAGGGGTTTTCTGCCTGGTAACTCTAATGCGTTGAAGAATAGACCTCGTTTGTAATTTTTTATATAATCTAAACTATTAAATTTTTTTTCTAGTCTAGGAGAATTATAGGGGGTTATACTTATTGCGTCAATTAATTTCGTCACTAGAGGTTCCGCAGATACGAATGGAAGATATTTTGTTGCAAAGGTTACATCTTCTACTTCTTCTACTAGTAAATAAAATATTCTTTCTTCTTGACCTTTTGGTATAGAAGTTATTACGGCTGGGCTATTCTTTGTTATTTTTCTGAATTGAGCATGGATGCTTTCATAATTTTCTCCTTCGAAATTATAATCGAATGGCTCGCTTGCAAAATATAATGTATTTGGAGCTCTTTTTTCTGGAATGCTTTTGAATATATCTATTAGTGTTTTCGGTCTGATATAATCTCTTACTCCTGGCAGTGCCCCAAAGCCACAATCTGGACAAGCAGTCGAACACCCTTCTGTCATTTGAATTGCTACCAAGTCATGATAAATTTGGTTCTTTTGAGTTTCTGTGAATTGATTTAGGTGCTTTTCTAGTTCTCCTGATGATTGGATTTTTTCCATAAATATATCGGAAAATTAGATTATATAAATTTTACTCCTTTATAATTACAACTTAATTTTTAGAATTCTACCTTTGGAACTGCTTTTGCTGCTTCTGATATTTTTAAGTATTCTCTCTCGTTGAATCCGTATATTTTTGCGAACCACATGCCTGGGATTTTCTTTGTCATTACGTTGTAGCTCATGATTCCATCGTTGTAATATTGCCGTGCATATGCTACTTTATCTTCGATTGCGGACAGTTCTTGTTGGAGTTGTAGGAAGTTTGTATTAGCTTTTAGGTCTGGATAGCCTTCTGCGATTGCAAAGATTGATTTTATTGCTTCTTGCATTTGGTTGCCAGCTTTTACTTTCTTCTCCATTCCTTTTGCGGAAAGCATTGCTTTTCTTGCATCGGTTACTTCTTTGATTACTGCTTTTTCGTGTTTCATGTAGCCTTTAACAGCTGAGAGAAGATTTGGAACTAGGTCGGACCTTTTTCTGAGTTGGACGTCTATTTGAGAAAGTGCGTTGTCTATTTGTTGGGAAAGTGTTACGAAACGGTTGTAGAAAATTAGGAAAGTCGCGGCTAGAATTACGAGAACAGCTATTGAACCCCAGAATATTATCATAGCTTGTTTAAGTTGGTTAAGTTTATAAATATTTGTTACTCTTTCTGATTATGAATAAGTGGATTATCGCTATCGGTATTTTGATTCTTGTTGCTTTGGGTTTTTTGTTTATTTTTAATATGACTGGGAATGTTATTACTGGCGCTATCACTGGTAAACCTACGATGGTTGTTCAGAATGAAGTTTTTCGAATTAGTGAGTTTGGGAATAAAGAATTAAATAATGAGGTGAAAAATGGCGAAGATAATAGTGGATCAGAATAAGTGTATTGGTTGCGGTGCTTGTGCTGCGACTTGCCCCAAAGCTTTTGAGATGAAGGATGGGAAAGCACGTCCAAAGAAAGCTTCTGTTGATAAGTTGACTTGCGAGAAAGCGGCTGAAGCCGGATGTCCAGTTGGCGCGATAAGTGTTAAATAATTACTGACAGTTTTTATTTTTTAGTGTCCCTCTAATTTTAAGGGGGTCTAGAAAGTTTTATAAAGAATAGTTAACAATAGTTAACTATGTACTTACTCCCGCAAGAAATTGAAGTTTGGTATATTATACCGGCTGTTAGAAAAGAATTCGCTCGCCTACTTACTCAAGAGCATAAACTTAGTTATGAAAAAACTGGGCTCGCACTCGGAATTAGTAAGGCTGCGGTTAGCCAATATTTATCGAATAAGAGGGCGAATAAAGTTTGTTTGGATGTTAAAACCAAGAAAGAAATAAATAAATCGGCTGTTTTGATTTTTGAGAATCCTAAAGTTGCCATGGTAGAGATTCAGAAGATTTTGAAATTTATGAAAGATAATCATTGTTCGTGTAATGTTTGTAAGCAATATAATAAAGATGTAATTAAATATTGTAATTGTGAGCCGAAATACTAATGGAAAATATTTATTTGGATAATGCTGCGACAGTTCACTTCGTTCAGGGTGGTTTGGTGGTTTGGTGGTTTGGTGGTTCGGGACGACTTGTTAAGCTAAATATTTGGGGTTTGGTTAGATGAGGGGCTTATATCTTGACAATGCGGCTACGACTCGGGTTGATGAAAATGTTGCCCTCTCTGTTAATGAGGTTTTTTTAGAGAGTTACGGGAATGCTTCGAGTTTGCATAAGGTTGGAAGGCAGGCTAGGATGAAGCTAGAGGATGCTAGGGGAAAGATTGCTAATTATTTGGGATGCAAATCGAAGGAAGTTATTTTTACGAGTGGGGGGACTGAATCTAATAATTTGGCTATTCGTGGACTTGCCAAAGCTAACCCTCTTAAGAAACATATTATTACTTCGGTGATTGAACATCCTTGTGTCTTGGATGCGGTTAGGGATTTGGAAAGTGAGGGATATGAAGTTGATTATTTGGAAGTTGATTCTAAGGGTTTGATTAGTTTGGATGATGTTGAGGAGAAGATTCGGAAAGACACTTTGGTTGTTTCTATAATGCATGTTAATAATGAGATTGGGGTTGTGCAGGATATCGAGGAAATTGGACGGATTTGTCGAATGCGTGGGGTTTATTTTCATACAGATAATGTTCAGGGATTTTTGAAGAAGAAGTTGGATTTGGGTTTTGTTGATTTGATGTCGGGAAGCGGGCATAAGGTGCAAGCGCCTAAGGGCATTGGGATTTTGTATGTTCGTGAGGGGGTTGTGATTGAACCTATTGTTACTGGGGGTGGACAAGAAGGAGGTCTTCGGAGTGGGACTGAGAATGTGCCTGGGGCTGTTGGTTTGGCTGCTGCTATTGATGTTGATTTTAAGTTGAACAAAGTTTTGGCTTCTAGGGATTTAATTATTGCAGGTTTATTGAAGATTCCTGGGGCTAAGATTAATGGGGACATGGAACATCGTGTCTATAATAATATTAGTGTTTCGTTTTATGGGATTGAGGGAGAGAGTTTGATGATGCTTCTAAATGAGGATGGAATTTATGTTTCTACTGGTTCGGCTTGTGCTTCTTCGAAGTTAAAGGAAAGTTATGTTTTGAAGGCTTTGAAGGTCGATGAGATGTATATTCATGGGAGTTTGAGGTTGTCTTTAGGTGCGGATGCTATAGGGGAAGAGGATTATATTGTTGAAAAGATTCGAGAAAGTGTCTTGAAGTTAAGGGAGATGAGCCCGTTTAAGTTTTCTGAAGAAAACTTGAAAGATGTTAGAGATAAGAAATTAGAAATTAGAAAGGAGGTTTTAGGAAATGAAGAAGAACAAGAAGATAACTAAGGATATGACTTTTGCGGAGATTATGGAGTTAAATCGTGAGGCTGGGAAGAAGTTGGCTGAGCGTGGACTTTTTTGTGGTGGGTGTCCTATGGCTGCCTTTGAGACGCTTGAGAATGGGGCTCGGGCCCATGGGGTTGATGCTGATAAATTGGTTAAGGAGCTCAATGGCGGAAAGTAGAAAAATTAAGGATATTGTGCAGAAGAGCTATTCCAAGATGGCCAGTGGGGGTTGTTGTGGGAGCGGGTGCGGATGTGATTCTGGCAAAGATAATAAAAGAATTTCTAAGTCTATTGGTTATTCAGAAGAGGAGATTGTGTCTTTTTCTGATTCTAATTTAGGACTTGGATGTGGAAATCCGGTTGCTATGGCTTCGATTGATGAGGGCGATGTTGTTTTGGATTTAGGAAGTGGTGCGGGCTTTGATGCTTTTATTGCTCGGCGAAAGGTCGGTGTAAGCGGTCGAGTAATTGGAGTTGATTTTACTCCAGAGATGGTTGAGAAGGCTCGAGGGTTAGCTTTGAAGCAAGGCTATGATAATGTTGAATTTAGACTAGGGGATATTGAGGATTTGCCGGTTAAAGGAAATTCTGTTAATGTCGTGATTAGTAATTGTGTGATTAATTTGGCGCCAGATAAAAGAAAGGTTTTTTCTGAGGCGTTTCGGGTTTTGAAGAAGAATGGTAAAATGTTTGTTTCTGACATTGTTTTGTTGTCGGAGCTTGATGAGAGCAAGAAGGCTGATGAGAAGCTGCTTTGTGGTTGTGTTGGCGGGGCTTTGCTTAAAGATGATTATATTGAGATTGCGAGGAGTGCGGGTTTTGATGTGGAAATTTTAGGTGAGGATAAAAAGATTAGTAAGGAGCAATATGGTGGTGTTGATTTGGAAAGTTTGAAGTTGAAGTTAATTAAGCCGGAAATTAAATGTGAGTGTTGTTGTTGTGGGTAGGATGGGTTGTGCGAGGGATTTGGTATTTGGTATTTGGTATTTGGTAGAATGTTGCGCTCCTAGTTCGCGCCTAGGATTTTGGGAGGGTTTTTTGTGATGAAAGTTGAATTCAGTTTACCTAATCCAGATGAGCACGCAGAAGAAATATCTGGATTTTTGAATCCGGAATATGGATGGGACTGGGGTGAGTATATACTGGGAGAATACCCCGAATTAAGAAAAAAATTATTGGGTGTTAGCGATGGACTTGAAAAGAAAAAAATTGCTAAAGAATATTTTACAGGCTATTTTGCCGATAATATTAATTCTCTAAATGAAAAAGTATCTAGCTTCCAGAAATCTTGGGACGAGATTGGAGAGGATTTTGTTTTAGCTCTAGAGGACGTATTGGAAATAAAGTGGAACAAACAAGACCGAATTGCTCGTGCATATGTAGGGTTGAACCCCATTTGTCCTAGAGATATTTTAAAGAGAGATTTTTCTGTTTATTACAAAAAAGATGATTTTGAGATGAGGCGCACCGTATTTCACGAAATGCTTCATTTTCTGTGGTTTGATAAATGGAAAACTATCTTTACGGATTTTAATCATAACAACTTGAATGAGCCAGCGCTTGAATGGAAACTCAGCGAAATTGTTCCTTTGGCTATTTTGTCAGATAGTAGAATACAAAAATTATTTGAACATTATCCTAGTGTTTATGATGAATGGCAAAAAATAATTATTGATGATAAGCCTCTACTCAAACACATTCAAGAAATTTATGACGGGAGAAGTGATTTTGAGGACTTCGTTAGAAAATCTTGGGAATTTGTGAATAAATATCAAGGGTTCTTAGATGGGTAATACTGATTATAACGAGGCTGTGATGGATCATTTTAGAAATCCGCGGAATATGGGGGAGCTTAAAGATGCTGATGCGGAGGCGACGGTTGGGAATCCTAGTTGTGGGGATGTTATGAGAATTATGATTAAGGTATCTGATGACAAAATAGCGGACATAAAATTTCAAACAATGGGATGTGCTGCGGCGATTGCTACGAGTTCTATGGCAACGGAATTGGCGAAGGGGAAGAGTTTGGATGAGGCCGAGAAAATTTCTAATAAGGATGTGTCTTTGGCATTGGGTGAACTGCCTCCGATAAAAGAGCATTGTTCTAATCTGGCTGCCGACGCTTTGAGATTGGCTATTGCTAATTTTAGAAAAAATAAAAAATAAATTGAAGATGATGGTTTTTTGAAAATTATAATGAACCCCCCAAGCTCCCTAACGAGGGAGGTTCATTGAATATGATTTAATAAAAAATAAAAATTGAAGATTTATTTCTTCTTCTTAACAGCTTTCTTGGCGACTTTCTTTTTCGCTACTTTCTTCTTTCCGCCTCGAGCCATTTTAGCTTCGCAAACGTTACCTTGTCCGTCTACATAATATAGAAAACCAGATTTTCGTTCAACGACATTCTTTGCAATAATTTTTCCCATTTCTTTAACCTCCTTTTTACCTCTTCTGATAAAGTTATTTTATAGAGGGTGTGTTTTATATTTAAATGTTTCTATTGTTGACAATATTTTCTCCGTCGAGGAATTGTGCCGTTTAGTAGTGACGAAAATTTCTGCCTCGAGGTATTTAATTAGTAATTCTTCGACGACGCAGGTATCTCTAATAGATATTTTCCGTGGCCGTTTATGTTTAATTTCCAATTTTTTACTTCAATTATTTTTGTTGCGCGCATGTTTTCGTCTAACCAAATTGCCTTAAAGGGCTTGCAGAAAATGGAAGTTATTGGATTATAATTTAGAGTATTTGATGTGAAGAATAACGGAGGAGAATTTTTTTGGAACATTAGTCCTAGCGCTTTTTCTAATGGATTCTTTAGGACTTTCGCCCTTACTGTTCTCTTTTTGCCGTCTACAAAATAGGTAATAGAGGATAAGGGATAAGGAATATGTTTTTTAGAGTTCATTTTATTTCTATTACTTTGTTTTTAGATGTGTGCCCTTTTATTATTGTTGCTTTCTTTTTATAATGTTTCGATAGGAGTTTTTCTAGTTCTATATTCGCTTTATTTTCTTTGGCTGGTTTTTGGAGATAGACTTTTGAGATATTGCCGTCGATGTCTGTTTGTATTTCTTGTTTGGATGAATTTGGTTGGACTTTAATTTGCAATTTCATAGTTGAGATTTTGTTGCTAGGATTGTTAAAGCAAGGATTGTTGAGACGTCGATTATCATACAGTAGGGGCAGAGAGCTTTGATGATGAAGACTTGAAGGTAGATGAAATGGATTGCTCCGATTGTTGAAAAGAAAAGGGTTAAAGCTAGAAATATTTTTGTATTTTTTCTTGGATTTCTTATATGAAAAATTGTTATTGCGATTAAGATGGAGAATGTTATAATTCCGAGGATTGAATTGTTGATGCCTAAAGTTTTTTTGTATTCGGAATTTTGAACGATTGAGCAGCTTGAAGTTTCCTCGCCGCAGATTTTGTCTATTGGAGTGAAAGCTAAGAGTATTGAAAATGTAAGAGATATTATTAAGAGGGTTAGAAGGATTTTATATTTCATAGAACTCTTTCTTTTTAGAAAAAAGAAATTCCTCCTAAGTAGAAAAACTTTGATTGTCGAAGGGTGGAACCTTCGTTTGTAAAAATCTTAGATTTTTTCATGATTGTGTTAAGGGAGTTTGGTATTAAAGGGTTATGGTGAAATTGGTTTCTTTTTTATGAAGAAAAATAGTGTTGCGAAAATTGCGCCTAGACCGTCGGCTAGCATATCTTTTTGGGCGTCCCAGATGTCGCCTTGGGAACCGAGGAATGCTGCGCCAGCTGCTGGATTTGAAAGTGCTGCATAAATCCATTCTATTATTTCGTAATTGGCTGCGACTGTGAAAATTGCGAAGATTGGGAACAGGAATAAAACCCATTTTGATTTTACTAACTTTTTTCTATACAAGATTTCTGCTATTGGATATGCGTAGAATCCGACGGTGAAATGAGCCATTCTGTCAAAATGGTTTCTTGAGAAGTGGAATATATTTGTTATGAAGTCGAAAGGGACTCGCTCGAATGTGTAGTGTCCGCCGATGGTGTGGAAATTGGAATTTTTTGTAGGTTAGGGCTAGGATTAGGACGATTAGAACTATGGGTAAATTTTCTACTATCCAAGTTGTTCGGTCGTATGGATTGATCGCTAGAATTGCGAAGAGGATTAAGTAAGTTAAGAGAAGGTAATGTGGGAATTTTAGTTTCATGGATTTGTTAAGGATTGGTTGTTTATAAGATTTGGGAAATGGTTGTTTGAAATTGGCACACGGATTTCAGTTGCTGTATTACCGCATTAGGTCTACTAGATTATTTCTATCGCTTGGGTCTAGGTAAGTTTTTCCTTCTATATAATAACCTACTAAATCCCCTATGTTTGGAATTCCCGTTACTGTTGTTACAAAGTTAATTTGATTTTGTTTTAATGCGTCGAATACGGGCTTTAGTGTTGGAATTGCTATGCTGGGATGTTGGATTATTCCGTTGTGTATTTTTATTTCGGAATTGAAATCTTTGAGAGAATAAGTTTTTCCTTTGAAAAAATCTTCATAGTATGGGATGTCTATTGGGTCCGGTCTTACAATGCTTCCTGCTACATGAACACCTTTCCAATCTTTGTCTTGTATTGTTCTTATAAATGCATAATGGTTTCCGTATACGCAATCGCATCTTGGAATTATTGTTATTCCTTCTTTTTTTAATGATTGGGTTATTATTTCTGGGATTGCATCGGAATAAATCCACAAGCCAGTTAGAATTCTTTTTTCGGACATAGATGTTGTAGTATTTTATGTTTTATAAGAATTATTGTGATAAATTGCTAACTTGTCATAATCTCAATTCCGTCTCGATGTTTGAGGGGATGGTCTTTTCCAACTGGTTGTCTTGTTCGGACGTCGATTGCTTTGATGAATTTGTCTCCGATGTCAGTGTGAAGAGAGTAGGCGAAATCTAGGGCTGTTGAACCTTGTGGAAGTAAGAAGCAATCTGGAAGGACGTTGCCTTTTGAGTCGGCAAGTTTTGAACCAGCTGGGAATATTGCGATATATTTTAGGAGAGTGAAGACTGAATAGTCAAGGATTTCTTGGACTCCGGTTGAGCCGAATTTGTCTAGGACGTTTTTTTGGATTGAAGCTAGTGCTTCTTTTTGTTTCTCATTTAAACCTTCTTTCATTTTGAAAGTTGATTCGCCTTGGATATATTCTATTAAACCTGCCTTCGCGGCTTGTCGGAGGCTTAACTCTGCGTCGGATGAACAGGGAATTATTTTCATTTCTGGAAATGCTTCTCGTAATTTTTTTAGGTTTTCTTGCGAATTTGGTTTGTCTGCTTTATTGGCTGCGATTAGCATTGGCTTTGTTGAATGACGAAGGGTTTTTGTGAAGTTGAAAAGGTCTTTGTCTGTCCATGCTGTTGGGTTTTTTGGGTCAAGTTTTAAAATGGATAGGACTTGGTTAACGTCGGCTTCCTTGACTCTTAAGCCTGAAAATTGCTTGGCTACGGATTTTGCAAAGTCAGTTTTTGTGGACTGGATTGTTCGGGAAAATTTTTCCCATGTTTTTTGGAAAATTTGCGCATACCATTTGTTAAGTTCTCCCTCTAGCATTTCCACGTCGGCTATTGGGTCACCTTCTCCCTCTTCCCCTCCTGAAGTTGTTGTTGCGGAAATGTCTACGATTTGTATGAACATGTCGGCTTGCCTGAGGTCGTCTAAAAATTGATTGCCTAGTCCTTTTCCTTCTGAGGCGCCTTTTACTAGACCTGCTACATCGAGTAACTCTACTGGAACGAATCTGGTTTCGCCTGTGCAGAATCCGGTTCTGGGGTTGCATCTTGTGTTAAGTTCTTTACATAAGGCCTTGACTCGAACATAGCCCATTCCGTGATTTGGTGTGATTGTTGCAAAGGGGTAGGCTGCGATTAGGACGTCTGAGAGCGTTGCTGATTTGAAGAAGGTTGACTTTCCGCATGATGGTTTTCCGACTAGGCCTAGCAACATGACCGCATGATGGTTTTCCGACTAGGCCTAGCAACATGAGGTTTTACCTCCTGTTGCAGCTATTAGCTGATAGCCCTTAGCTTTTAGTTTTAGGACTTCGTCCGACTTGTTCGATTTTGTTATTTTTGATTGCATAAGAAGAGAAACTGTTTTCGGTTTTTATTGGTTTGGGTAAGGCTTAAAATGTTTGAGTTTTGAGATCTCATTTACAGAATTTAATATAAATGGAGAAGTCATAATAACTACTATTGCGAAAAGAGTAATCCCAATTAATAACAGTGCCGACCAGTCATATCCATCTCTAATTCCTCTACTAAATTCTTCAAAATAAACTATCGCCTGGATAAATCCGACTAATGCCAAAACGATAGTAGCACGCGTAATTGCATTCCCTTTATTTTTTTCTACAGATATTTCATCCAACTTATTTAAGAAATCTATCCCAGGTGTTGTAATTTTTACCATATCTCCAGGAACCATATAATTTCTTTTTATTTGAGAAAATACTCCAGACTTGGATTTATCTATATAAATTTTTTTTGTTTCTTCTAGATATTCAATAATCTTACCTAACTCTTTATCGCTGGACTTTAATCCCATTATGCGCAAAAAATTTTCAGAGCTAATCTTATTGGGATAAAAAAATTCTAATTTTTTTAATGCTTGAGTCATTAAATTTCTATTCATAAATTAATTTATTGAATTGACCTAATAAGCATTATTGTAGTTTATTTATAATTAAAAATGAAAATGATCCTGCGGGGATTTGAACCCCAGACCTCTAGCTTTCTTAGACGAAAGCTTTCCGATAATTTCCGTGGAAACTATAGTCATATAAGACTAGCGCTCTAACCAGGCTGAGCTACAGGATCGTTATTAGAGAAGAAATTAGATATAAAAAGATTGGGGTTACTTTTTGCAAATGGCTAGGAAAGTTGATCCTTCTTCTGACAGCTTTAAGGTTACGTCTCTAAATTGCATATTTAATATTGACAGTATATCGTCTTTGTTGTGCTTGTATGAAACCGCTACAATAACTTGATCGCCTTTGTTCAAGGCAACTTTTTTATTTTGAAATTCGATTGTTTTGCTGTTTTTTATCGTGTAGTAATATTCTACTCTTTTGTGTTTAAATCTTGCACCGAACTCTACATCTTTTTCATCGAGTCCTAGTAGCTTTGGTATCTTGCCAAAAAAATTGTCCATTTTGTCGTCGCTCTTTTTTTCTTTTGCCCATTTTGCCCATTTTTCATTTTCTATTCCTGAGACTATGACTAATACGTCGTCCCACCCCATCGCACTTCTTATTTCGTAGAGAATTTCATTGACTTCGAAATTTCCAAGTGTATGTCCGAGTAATAGGAATAGTCCTTTTTTGAATTCGCCTTTTCGAAGAAGTCCTGATAAATTTTCTAAATTTTCAAAATCTGATATGTTATATTGACATTCTATGACTTCTTCCACGTCTAACCCCGAGAACGTTTTAATCGCTTCTCCCACCATATGTCCGCTAATATCTACTGGGCAATATCTTATTTTTGATTTGTTTTTTAGTCTAGAAAATATATATGCCGCTTTTTTTCCGTCGCCGCAGCCTAAGTCTACAATATTTATTGGTCCAGTCCCTATTTTTTTAGAGATTTCTTTTATGTTTTTATTTATTAAATCAAATTCAATATTAGACGCGCTTTCTTTAAATTCTTGAGAGTTTTCTAAGTCTAGATATGCCTGAGCTTGCTCTGGAGTTAAATACCAAAGTTTTGAATCTGCGATGTCCCAAACACGAGTGTTACCTTGAAGAGAATACCCGCGTTTAATAAGTTCTTTGAAAATTAGGTCGTTAACCTTTTGGCTTTCTTTTTCTGCCATAATATTTATGGTTTATTTCGCTTTTTATGTCTTTCGTGTTGGCTATTTGGAGGTGGCGAAAAATTAAACTAGCTCTAGCAAGAATTCTTTTAGTTTTTTATGTATTGGAATTTTGAAATAATTTTCTAACTCTTTTACGCTTACCCATTTTAATTCTTCAATGTCGTCACCTGGCTTAGCTTCTCCTTCGAAGACTTTTGTTAGAAAAGCTATTGAGACTAAGCCTGGGCTTTCTTTATGTGTTTGAGAGAAAAATGTTCCTATATTTTTTACGGAATATCCTGTTTTCAATTTTATTTTTTGTTTTAGGGCAGTGTCGATATCTTCTCCCGGCATGATTCTTCCGCCTGGAAAACACCAACCTATTTTTCTCCCGCCTTGTCCTTTTTTTCTTTTTCCAATTAGGATTTTTTTCTTTTGAGAGTCAAGGATTATTCCTAATACTATCACTTCGAATTTTGGGGTTTCTTTTTCCATGGTCTTATTTGTTGTTTTTACTTTTTATGTCTTTCGTGTTGCTTCTTGGGTGGTGAATATGCAGAAAAAGGGACGCTCCGTCCGTGCTGATAAGGGAAAATTAAACGCTCAAGGGAATTATCTTAACCCTAGATAAATAGCTACACCAGAAACAGCGATAGATAAAAAGCTTAGAAATATAACAACCTTTGTTAAGAATTTTGTGTCTTTGGATAACTGAAGAGTTCTTTTAGATAAATCCTCGGTGTTCCAAGAACTTATTAGTGATAGGGAATTTGGGCCTAACATATACGGATGCTTTGTTCCATTTTTATCTTGAGTAGGAATACATTTTAATAAAAATCCATGCTTGATTAGATTATCTCTAACTTCCTGTGTTGGAACAACTTGTTCTAGTCTATCGGAATATAAATATCTTGGAAATCCCTGATGCAAATTTCTCCATTCTTTCTTAAATTCTTCTACTTCTATTCTTTGTTTTTTATTAGCCATTTTTTTATTAGCCCAAAAATCCAGGACAATATTTTAAAAATTATGCCTAGGGTAAATAATAACAAGGCTACAGTTAAAGCTACTTCCATTATTTCCGTCAAACCTGAAATGATTTCATTTGAATTAGGACTGCTTTTCACTGCAGTATATGCTAAAATACTACTAGCAATAAGCAATAATACATTAGTATTATGAAGATTTTTATTTGTTTCAGACGTTTCTTTTTGTAACCTAGCACTTTCTATCATTAGTGCAATTTGAGCCCGCTCCTTCATATTCATACCTCCACCAGCTATCTTGTTTGTTTTGTCTATTCTTTTAGATATCCTTTCTAGAAATTTATCAAAATTTTCATTTTCCTCTTTCTCTTCTGGGTCTTCAGTAAAAAATTTCTTTATACCCTTTAAAATTCCTTGAAATTTCATCTTCTTTTCCAAAATTTAGCACCTGGATAAATCATTAGTCCAAACCAAATAAGCCCCCAGGTAATAATTGCCAGATTCCCAGTCAAGGTTATTACTACATTAAGAACTACCCAAGCACAAAAAGCAGAGATGAAAAGCGGAAAGACAATTTCAAAGCCCCATAGTGGGAATGTGTCTCCTTTGTCATTATTATCCCTATTAATTCCAATTAAAACAAAATAAGTAATTAATGAAGAAAGTAACGCTAAAACATTGTTGAGGTTCCCCTCCCCTTCGACTAAACTTATAGTAACTAAAAGAAAAATACTCAAAACAATTAAAGTATAATTGTTTTTTTCGAAAAAATCTTCTAAGGTATTTTTTTCGTTATTTTTTTGCTTTACCATCTTAGGTTTTATGGTTTTAATACTATTTATTTTTATCCATCTATATACTTTTTTTAAAATATAGAGATATGCGAAACCCAGAAGAATGAAAATTAACACCAGCACAAAGGTAGAAAGTATTTTTGTGCTCCAAAAAATAAATGTAGGGAAAGTGGCCTCATTCTTAACATCTAAGAATATTGTTGCTATAAGACCCCCTGCGGCTCCGTAGACTATGTTCTTCAAATAAATATAAGTGTCTTCAGGGTCTCTTTTAAAAATATGTAAAACTAGCGAACTAAACAATATTACTAAGAAGAAAAGGCTTAAAATTACTACGGCTATTAAAAAATAGACAAGTAAGACTTTATAATCCATTCAATTATATTGATTAAGAATCTTTTATATCTATCTAATTTTCATGTATAATTACATAATTTATACATAATTTTACATACTTTTCATAGCTTTATCGGAAATAGCGGAGATGTTCCGCCCCCTCACCCTCCGGCCCCATCCTCTCCGGTATTTCCTACAAACTTCTCATAGAATTTTATGGCGTCAAAATTTAGTGGACTAGCAATTCTTATTCTACCTTGTCCTTTCGGATTAGACCTCCATTGGAATTCGAATAATCCCATCATTTCTAAACTATTCAAATAATCACGGTATTGTCTTTCTCCCACATGACCATATTGCAAGCTTCTAGCATGAAATGAATAAAATTTATAGGCATCTGAAGTAATTGCGAATCCGTTGTTTTTTCTGCATTCGTGGCATAACGCGATAACAACTATCTTAAGATGCTTTGGGAGATTCGGGAAAACTTCTTCAATCTCAGAAATTTGCACTTCTTTTATCGCATCCTTTATTTTATCTTCGCTAATTCTTCCCTCATTTGCCATATCAGTTAATACAGCTGATTTTTCTAGTAATTTTAACGCATACCTAATATCCCCAGATGTATCAGAAGTTAATTTTGCCATCTTAATTAACAAATCTATCGTCCAACTCCCTTCTATAAGCCCCTTCTCTGCTCTTTGGAGAAGAATTTGAAATATATCATCTGGGCAATAGGTTTCTAATATCTTTTTCTCAGAAGAAAATCTACTTGCTATTCTCCCATCCATTTTACTAAGTATACTCGCATCATTTGAGATAAAAATAAAGCTTGCACTTCCATGATTTACTAAGGGAAAAAATATCTCTACATGATTATCTTTCTTTAAAATAAGTTTATCGACTTCATCGAAAGTTATAATAATTTTTTTATTCCTTTTTGTCTTTAATAATTTCTTCAAATCTTCTGCTAGTTCATACCGGCTTTTCCCCTTTTCCTTATACGGCTTACATTTTACTTTTTCTATAATTTCCTTCGCTATTGCAGTATAGCTATTTATTTCTGAGCAATTTATAAAAACGTCAATAACATCTCTGCTTAATCTGTCTAGAGCCTTTGTAACGGAAATTGTTTTCCCGTTTCCCGGCATTCCTCCCAAAAATAAAATATACCTATTCATTAAGGTTATTTTTTTAAAAATTTCATCAACTAACTCCTGCCTAACCGGGAGCTCTTCTGGGATATAATTAATATCAAAAACACTTTTATCTTTAATTATTCCCATTTTCTCCTCGCTATTTCCTTAAGTATGCCAATAGCAGGATTAAGTTCTTGTTTGAATTTTTCCTTTACTTTTTCTTCTTCTGTTTTTGCTTTTTTATTTTCCATAATCTTGATTTGCAATGCGGACATTCTTTTGGATTCTCTAAGTGAGAGAGCCATTGGTGTTTACAGCGCCTGCATCTTTGTTTCATAAATATACTATCATAAGAAGATATAAAAGGAAATATAACATGTATTGTGTCATAATGGGAGAACCGAATTTTGAATTTTCCGAAAGAGATAAAAAAATGTTTGAATTTTTTTTTAATAATTGTACTCAGCAAGGCGGAATTTTTTGCATTGAGGATATTAGAAGGGCGCTAGGTATCCATAGAACTGAAGCAGTTAGGGAAATAAAATCTCAAAAAGAGATGGGTATTCTAAAAGAGATATCTAGCGAAGAAGCAAGAAAGATATTGGGTACGAAGAATAAATTAGGTAGGCATCATTATTATAAAATCAATTTGGAAAGCCCCTTCGCTCTTTGGTGGTTTGACAATAAAAGAGCCATTGCTATAGAGGTTTTAGTCAAGGAGATAGGAGAAGAAGCTAGGCCAATTATAAAAAAACTTAAGAAAAAAATAAAAACCGAAAGTATACTTAAGGAATTAAAGATTCTTCAACTTCTTTAGCATATCTTTGGGGAAACTAGCTAAAGCTTTTCCCGCCATTTCTGGATTCTCCTCTACAATCTTCTCGATAAACATGTGAAGTATATCTTTTTCGTCTTTCTTTTGTTTCTCAAAATCTACGGCGGTATTAATATCTAGAATAGCCCCACACTTATCACAAAACTTAGAAGTCGATTTATTTATCTCTCCGCAACGCATACAATTTCTAGACCTTAACTTACTTGTTATTTTCTTTTCTTTCTTAACTCCATTCATCTCTAAAATTGCATCATCAGTATCTCTTCCCGATAAATGGACGTATACCGCCGCCATATCACTTCCTTGCGTCCATCCTAAATATTGTTTCATCTGTGCTTCGGTTAGATGGTTAGCTAGATGCGTTGCTCTAGTGTGTCTAAAGTTGTGAGGATTAACTTTTCTTGTCACCTTAGCCCTTTTTGCCACTCTTTTCAAAAGTGCAGAAGAACCCGCCTGTGTCAGTTGCTCTCCGTCCGCCATAATCCAAAGAAAAGCACTAGGGTCATTTTTGTAAGGATGATTATTAATCCAATCCCTAAGATATGGCGTAGAAGTTATCACCATAACCCTTCTAGAGCCTGTTTTGCCATGAACCCGAAGAACTGTGCCTTGTGATTCGAAAGAAACTTGCTTAAGTTTTATATTAAGCATCTCTCCATTTCTGCATCCTGTCTCGTATAGGGTTATAATATATGCCTTGTCTCTAATAGTTGGGGCGAACTCAACTAATTTTTTTACTTCTTCCTCTGTCAATAAATCTTCTGGAAGTTTTTGATTACACTTGCTTATTTTTGTTTTAATCCATCGAGCAACTGGATGACAATCTTCACCGCCATTAAACCATTTGTAGAATTTTTTTATTGCAACCTTGTAATCATATTTTGTATATTCAGACCATTTTTTATTTTGATGAATCTTAACTACTAATTTTTCTATGTCGTCTCTTGTTGCTTTATCAAACTCGACGCCAATTTCTTCATCTAACCATCTTAAATGCTGAGTATACTTTTCTATTCTTCTTTCTCCTAAACCAGTAGCGACGCAGTTGTTAAGAAACCTTTTTATTATATCGCTATTATCATAATCTTTCTTATTCATAGAATTAGGACTAAAATTCCAGTCTTAAACTTATAGTTTAACGCTCCGTCCGGGATTTGAACCCGGGTCGCTGCCGTGAAAGGGCAGAATCCTTGGCCACTAGACTAACGGAGCCTATTGTTAGTGGTTGAATTTTACTTTTAAAGTTTGTTATTGGGTCGACGAAGTTGTTCGTGGATTTTCTTATATAGTTTTTCGGTGTTTAATTGTATGGCATGTTATCGGATCCGTTGGAAAGATTTGGCTGTTGTTGAATGCGAGGGAAAGTCTTGTCGGAAATCTAGGATAAAATTTCCTGAAGCTGTTGGGGTGGTTCAATTGTTTCGAAGGAATGGGAATTTGGAGCTGATTAGAGATGGGAGCTTTTTGAAAGGCGGATTTTGCAACGGAAAGACTATTGGAAAACGAATTGATGTTTTGCCTGATGGGGTGAAATTAAATCGTGGATTTTCTTTATTTGCTCCGAATTTGATGATTCATGACGAGAAGTCTCATGGGCATTGGGATGTTATTTTCGAGAATCCGAATGGCGAGTTTTGTTATCTTTACAATTTGGATAAGATAAAGAACTCGAAGGATAAGAAATATGCTTTGGTTGATAGGTTTGAGGGATGTTTGCCAAGGTTGAAAAAGAATTTATTAAGAGCTTTGGATGAAGATTGCGATAATGCTTTGGTTTTAGCGATGCTGGTTTTATTGAAGACGAAGATGAGAGTTGGAAGTGAAATTTATTATAGACGGAATAGGCACAAGGGATTGACGACGCTGAAGAAGAAAGATTTGAAGATTATTAGAGATAAGGTTGTGTTTGATTTTATTGGGAAGGATGGCGTCCCGCAGCACATAGAGGAGAGATTTGTCGAGAAAGTTTTGAATCAATTGAAACGAGTTTTAAAAGAGAAGGGGCAAGATGATTTTGTTTTTTTGAATTCCAAGGGCGGCATACTTAAGGATACTGATTTTGAAATTGGGTTTGAAAAATTTTGTGGCGAGAGGTTTTATCCGCATATTGTTAGGTCGCATTTCGCCACTAGAGAGGTTGAAAGATTTCTTCGGAGATGCGAAATCGGAGATGCGAAATCGGAAATGACTAAAAAGTTTTGCTTGAAATTAGCGTCGGAGTTGGGGCATAAGAAGTTTTCGAAGAAGAGTGGGATATGGGAAAATTCGTATGAGGTGACGCTACATCATTATGTTAGACCAGATTTGGTTGAGCAACTGATTGGTAAAAATCATCCTTTATGTTTGAAGAATTCTATCTGACGCATTCGTTTTAGGACTTTTTCGTAATTGTTTTTTTCTACTAATATTTTTGATTTATCGTGGCTAAGGAGTCTGAAATCGTGGTCATCCGGACTTCCTTTAATTTTTGATTTGCCCGGATAATCCTTCCACTCATTTGAAGATTTAGTTTTATATTGAATTACTATGATTTGCTAAGGCTGTTTAAGTATAAAATATTTTGTTGTAATTTTTTAGGTGCAACAAACTTTAAAAAGTTTGGATGCGATGTGGTTGTATGAAAAATTTGCTTGTTGTTACAGTTTTGATTTTGTGTCTTGGGTTTAGCTCTGCCGTTGATGTTTCGTATAAAGAAAAGTTTGTTGAGACTAGATATTTTTCTGGGGATTCTGTTGTTTCAAGGACGACTTTGGTTGATTATGATAACGAGGACAGGCATTCTGCTTATGATTATAGGCATGGATATAGTTACCGAACTACGAGGGATTATTTTGACAGGAAGGTTAACGCGAACGTCGAGATGATTAGGTCGAGGGATTCTTGGTATAATGACCGATATGATTATGATTCTGGTCGGAAGGCTCGTTATTATGTGTATGTCCCTTACATGAGGGGCTATGAAGAAAGGGAATGTTATTTGAGTCCACCGTCGGATAAATTATTTTATGTTGAGTGTTAAACTTTATCTTACCTAAATATTTATAAAGAATTTTAGTGTTTTTAATTCATGGAAGAGGAAACGGTAACTCCTGTGGAGACTATCGAGGATGCATCTGTTGTTGAATCGAGTGAGGCTCCAGTAGAAGAAGCTGCTGAGACTGTTTCTGAGGAAGCTGAGACTGAAGCCGAAGAGGCTAAGGAAGAAGTTGAATCGGAAGAGTCTGATTCTGAAGAGGTTGCTGAAGAGGTTGCTCCCGAAGCTGAAGAGGCTAAGGAAGTTGTGTCCGAAGTTGTGTCCGAAGAAAAGGCGGAAGTTGAATCCGAAGAAGTACCTACTGAGGCTTTGGCTGAAGAAGTTGCTACTGAAGAAACGGCTTAATCTTTTGCATAAATTTTTTTATGAATCGTCGGGCGGTGAAAATCCGTCGGCGTTGTTTTTTCTTCTGGGGTTTTTAAGCTGAGAAAATATAGACGGAGGGCTTGGCAGTGCGCTGCATTCGACATTGAGATGTCTTCAGTCGAACCCGCGTTTCACGGACACAACCGTACATTCTACTTCCTTCATTACCTTGAAATTTTTCTAAAAAGATAGACGGAGGGCTTGGCAGTGCGCTGCATTCGACATTGAGATGTCTTCAGTCGAACCCGCGTCTCACGGACCACAACCGTACATTCTACTTCCTTCATTACCTTGAAATTTTTCTAAAAAGATAGACGGAGGGCGGGAGTCGAACCCGCGTCTCACGGACCACAACCGTACATTCTACCGTTGAACTACAACCGTCATTGATGGTGACGGTTGAACTTATGTGGATTTTTTATTGTCCAGCGTCACGATAATAAGATAGTGAGACGACTTTTAAATTTAACTTTTTGTGATTTGATTGAGACGAAATTAGTTAGGTTATTAAAGTCCTTTTGCCTGTTTTTAAATATGGGAGAAGAGTTTCAAAAGGTTGAAGTTTTTTCTGATAGGGGCACAGTTAAAGGAGGAGTTAAGACTTTTTTTTATTTGCTTTTTGTTTTAGCTATTTTTTATATCTCAACTTATTTATTCTCAAATCGTTTTGATATTCTTATGCCATCCAATTTACTTGCTCCTATTGATTTGGTCAATTATCCACTTGTTATGGTTTCCTATTTTCTTTTTATAGTAGGGGTTATTATTTACGGAACCTTTTTTATTCATAAGAATTTTCTATCATCCCTAGTTGCTCTTGCGCCATTCTTTGTTATTTCTTTAATTTCCTTTAATTTAGGAGTAACTCGTGAAGAGTTTGGTTATATAATTTTTGCCGTCCCGTATTTCTTTGTTTTTATGGCATTTGTTAGCCTGGCTTGTTTTTTGATGAGATTTTATTATAAAGTTAACTCTAGTAGGTCAAGAGTAATTATTCTTTCGGCTCCGTTTGCTATATTTGTCATATTTTTATTGATATCTTCTATAAATATGGCTACCTTGAGTGTTTCTGATTGCGATTCAACAAGTGAATCAAAGGAGAAATGCTATTCTGCACTTGCTGTTAAGGAAAACGACGCTTCTGTATGTGAAAATTTGGGGTCTTATGGTTATGGTTGTTATTCAGAAGTTGCTTATTCTAGTGGAGATTTATCTGTATGTGATGAAATTTTATTAAACAAAGAGGTTGTTGGGCAATTTTCACACTTTAATAGTTCCCCCCTTACCGATTTTGATATTATTAGTACTTGTTATAGGGGAGTTGCTGTTAGCAAGAAAGATGTTTCAATTTGCGACAAAATTCCTTCAGATATTATGGCTGGATTTAAAGTTAGAGGTCAGCCCCTTTCTGAAAGAGACTGGTGTTATGATTTGGTTAATGATGAAGTAGATTATTAGTTTAGTAATTATAATATTTTAGCTAGGGATTAGATTTTTTAGTAAAGTGGCCTTTTCTCGCTCTATACCATTGAGACTTTGTCTTTTAAATTTAATGGGTTCTAAATTATAATGCAGGGAGAAACTCCCTGCAAAGCTGTTGGATTATCTTACGCATTAGTGTCAGATAATCCGCGGGCGGCAAGATTGTGGAGAGACTTGGGTTTAAGGGTGTTTGGGTTGGGGATTTTGTCTTTGGGAAATGAACTTGATTTGGACGACAAGCAAATAGTTGGATAGACTTAAAAAAACGAAGTGCCTTATCTTTCTATGATAGAATATTATAATTATAATGCCAAGAAAGGTTTGTATGTAAAAGTTCCTGAATATGTTAAAGGTTGTTGGATGAATGTTGTTAATCCTTCAGTGGACGAGATATCTTTTCTCGAGAAAGAATTTGACTTATGTAAGGAAAATATAAAGGACGGAATTGATATTCATGAGAATCCTAGATTTGAAATTGAAGATAAAAAAACCTATATTTATTTGACTGCTCCAACTTCCAAAATTATACACGAGCATGATTCTTCTTTTTTGGTTATATATGCAAAGGACCAATTTATCGTTATTTCAAAAGAACCAATTGAAATATTGGATAATATTTTTAATCCTAAATTTAGTTCTAAAAAAGTGTCGTCTTCTAGGAATTTGGTTCGAATATTACGTTTACTTTCTTCGATGTTTGAAAGTTCGGTTCATAAAGTTTTGAAGGACGCGAAAAGAGATAGGGCGAGTATTAAGAAATTGAAAAACAGGGATATGATCCGATTGATTAATGATGAAGAGAAATTGAATGCTTATATTTCTTCTTTTGCTGGGAACATTAGTACATATTCTAGGATTTTTAGAGATAAGAATTTAACTTTTTTGAAAGATGAAAAAGAAACTATTGAGGATTTGATTATTGATATGAATGAATCTATGACTGTGTGTGAACAGACATCGAAGACGATTTCCAATATGAGGAGTTATTATTCTACTAAGCTTTCTAATGATATTAATGAGACGATTCGGCTTTTGACGATTGTAACTATTTTTATTTCAATTCCAACTTTTATTACTAGTTTTTATGGGATGAATATTGTTTTACCATTTCAGACGCATCCGCATCTACTTTTGTATCTAGGGACTTTGATTGTTTTTGTTTATGCTATTTTGTTTTGGTTTCTTCGGAAGAGGGTTTGATGTTGGAAAATGTTTTTAATTGATGTTAACGACTAGTCTAATATGAAGAATGTTAAATTAAAGGCTGCTAAGGAAGAAAATTTTGAGAAGATTGCTGGGTTTTATATTGATGAATTTTCTAAGCCCTCGTTCAATGAGGATTGGACTTTAGAAGAAGGCTTGAAGAAGTTAAGATTGTTTTCTGGTTATTGTGATATTTGGGAGATTTGGTTTGAAAGTGAGTTAGTTGGAATGCTTGTTGTTAATCCTAATCAATGGCGTCCTGGGAAAGTTCTTTTTGGGGAGGAGATGGCTATTCGAGCTGATTTGCAGAGGAAGGGGATTGGAGTTGAGGTTTTTGAGCAAATGTTTAGGATATACAAAGAAAAAGGTTTTGAGGAATATATGGGGATTGTTAATCGTGATTCTAAGTCGTTTGAATTTCACGAGAAGATGGATGCTAGGATTAGTGAGGACAATGTTTTGATGAAGCGGAAGTTGTAGGAGTTTTAAGATTGGCGCAAGTTAGTGACCGATAGATTTAATAATAAAAGGTTTGTCTCTTTAGTATGATAACAATGAATGTTAGGAGTTATCGGCACTGTCCGAAATTTTAATTTTTATAGTTGTGACTTTTTTTATTTAATTCTGGAGGACTTGTATGGTAGATTATAATAATCTTGATTATCTTCATTGTTCCGAAAAATAGTGGACTTGGGAAATATAAAGATATCGTCAAAAGTGATTCTGCTAAACGTATTGAGATTAGAGGGGAAGACGTACCTTCTTTTTTAGATGGGTTAACTAGGGAGAAAAAGAAAGGGGTCGGGATTACTGGGGAAGATTTGTTTGTTGAATTTATTGAAAATAATCCTGATGCAAAATTAAAGGTTATCGATAAGATAAAATGGGAGGATGATAATTGTATATTTGGGAAACCTTGTTTGTGCTTGTTGGGACCTAAAGGTAAAAATCTTGAGAATATTTCTAGTGGGCTGAAGATATGTGTTAATTCTAAATACAAAAAGTTGTTTGATAATTACGCCAAGGAAAAATTGAAGGGGAAAGATTACGAAATATTTTATGCCAAGGGAGCTACGGAAGAATTTTTTGAGGAAGGATTGGTTGATTTAGTTGTTGAGATAGTTTGTTCTGGAAAATCAATGAGGGCTGCTGGACTGGAAGTCTATGGGAAAATCTTTCTTTCTGATGTTGTGATTATAGGGAATGTGCTTGAAGATATTTCATCCTCTTTAGATTTTGATAAAATGGACGGGCTTATCCCTACTATCTTAAAAGATGAATTTGGAAAGGTTTTGACTTTGGTTTATTCGAATAAGGAGAGTGTTGAGAAAAGTTTTGCGGAGTGGAAACCTTATTTTTTTAGTAGGAGTAGGAATAGAATTTGCTTGAAGGGGTCGACTTCTGGAAACACACAGGAGTTGTTGGATATTAAGAAAGACTGTGATTCGGATGCTTTGCTTTTCACGGTTAGGCAGAAGGGCTTTGCTTGCCACTGCGGTGAGTATAGTTGTTTTGGAGAGGATAAGGGATTTGATTTGGCTAGACTATATGGTATAATTAAGAAAAGAGTTTTGGATAATTCTGGTAATTCTTATACCAGAGAGTTGATCGATAATCCTAATTTGCTTAATAGGAAGATTATAGAGGAAGCTGGAGAGATTGTTACGGCGGGCGATAGAGATAATTTGATTTGGGAGATTTCCGATATTTTGTATTTTCTCTTGGTGAAGATGGTTGATAATAATATTTCTATGAAAGATATTGAAAATGAGAACCTTAGAAGAGATAAGGAAACATTATTAAAAGTAAGTGGGCTTGATGAGGTTAAGAAAAATGGCAAGTAGTCGGATAGTTAAAGGGTTTAATGAATTCATTGGAATGGAAGCAATTAAGCGAGCTAAGATTCGGAAAGTGATTTTAAAGAATTTTGAGCTTTATGGTTTTGAGCCTACGGAAAGTCCTACTGTTGAGTTTGAGGAATTTGTTGGGAAAGATGCGAATGAGGATACGATTTCAGAGATTTTTCGGTTAAGTGATAGAGGAGAGCGGAAGCTTGCTTTGAAATATGAGTCGACGTTTCAATTAAAGAGAATTGCTAAGAATCAGAAGTTGCCGTTTAAGCGATATGTTATGGCGCAAGTTTTTAGAGATGAGCCGACGGGGAGTAATCGGTTTCGTGAGTTTAGTCAATGTGATGCGGATGTTGTTGGGGCGGGTCCGAAAGATGAGGCTGAGGTTTTGAGTTTGGTTTCTAAGATTTTGAGTGAGCTTGGAATTGAAAGTATTATTTATTTTAATAATCGGAAGTTATTGAATGAGATTATGGTTGATTTGAAAATTGTGGAGAAAAACCGTGAGCAAGTTATTCGAGAATTGGATAAGTTGGATAAGTTGTCGAAAAAGGAAGTTGCTGATAATTTGAAAAAGATTGATGCTGAGAGAATTTTGAAAGTTATTGATGATGGAGATTTTTCTAAGTATAAGTTTTATGGCGAGATTTTGAATTTGATGAAGTTGTGTAAACTGTATGATTTGGAGTTGAAGTTTTCGCCGACTCTCGCGAGAGGCTTATCTTATTATAATGGGACGGTTTTTGAAGTTAAGACGGCAGGCATGGCCGAGACGATTTGTGGTGGTGGTGCTTATTTGGTTGAAGGGGTTCAATCATTTGGGTTTGCTTTTGGATTGGATAGATTGGCGACTCTTTCTGAGATCGAAGGGGACGCTGCTGACTTTTTGGTTTTAAGTTTGGGGCAGGATGAAGTGGCTATTGATTTGGTAACGAAAATGAGGGAGAAAGGAATTAGTGTTAATTTATTGATGGATAAGGCGATTGGGAAGGGTCTTGAATATGCCGACTCCAAAGGAATTAGTAAGGTTGTTTTTGTTGGGGCGGATGAGGTTAGTGAGGGTAAGTTTAAGGTTCGGGATATGGTTATGGGGAATGAAGAAATGATGGATTTGGATGGGGTTTTAGAAATGGGATGTTGTGAAGAAGAAGATTGTGGATGTTATTAGGATTTTTATTTGAGATTTGTGAGGAACAATAATTTTTATATACTAAAGAATTGCAATATTTCCATGGATGTTCCTGAAAAATTAAAGAAAGTTACAAAAGAATTAGAACAGATGGTTACTTATTCTTTAAAAAAAGCAAACAAAAAAAGTGGTGATTGGATTCCTTTAACTTTAGCAGAAATTCTTATGAAAAACGATTTAATTAAAGTTACTGAGGATTTATCTTCAACTTGGACTGCGGGTTCGGGAAACGACGTACTTTATGGATTGACTGATTCTGGGAAAAAATTGTATGATGAGTTGGTTGGCTCGGGTTATTATGATAGGAAAATTAAATAATAATTATTGTATTTGAGATGGTTGTTAATTTTCCAGCCGTAGATTACGCATATTTTATTCAAATGATTTAATAAAATAAATTTTTGGACTTACTTTTTTTCTGCGATTTTGCCTATCCAGATTGTTGCTACTACTGCTAAAATAGTTACGAGTATTGCGTAAACCCATGGGCCGCCAGCGGAAAGTTTGCATAGTGCTCCGGCGCCTTCTGCTCCACATGGTCCGACGAAAAGTGCCCTGATGGCGTCATTCCATGCTAGAGCTGCTACGAGTCCGAACGCTGCGGTTATTAGAGCTGCTAATTTTTCGGTTACTTGATTTTTCATTTTGCCTCCTTGATGTTAATGTTTTTGACATATTTAAATTTTATTAGCCTACTGACTTTTCGATAGATAGACTTATAAATTTTGATGGATTATTGACTTTATGAACAATGATGGATTGAATAAATTTTTTGCTCAGATATATACTTGGATGTTCGTGGGGTTGATTTTGTCAGCTGTAGCTTCGTTTGTTACGTTGAATACTAATTTGGGTTATATTATTTTTTCTAACAAGATGCTTTATTATGGCTTGATTGGGGTTCAGTTGATTTTGTTATTTGGGGTTCAGTTGTTGATTAATGTGTTCTCAGTTCGGGCTAGTTATTTTTTGTTTTTTCTTTATGCTGTTCTTAGTGGAATTTTGCTTAGTGGGATTTTCGTTATGTACACTTCAGCTTCTATTATGTGGATTTTTTTGATTTCGGCTTTATTGTTTTTAGGATTGGCTGTAATCGGGTTTACTACGAAGAAAGATTTGTCTAGTTTTGGAACTGTGATGTGGATGGGAATGATTGGAGTTTTTGTTTCTAGCTTGATTAATATGTTTTTGCAGAATTCCTTGATGGATATGATTATTAGTGGGATTGCGATTATTGTTTTTTGTGGATTGACTGTTTATGATAATAGTGCCTACAAGAAAATTTACAATGAATCTCGAGGGAAAGGAATGGGAAAGTTTGTTGTTCTTGGAGCACTTCATATGTATATTAATTTCATTATGATTTTTGTTAATCTGCTGAACTTTTTTGGGGATAGGAGTTAGGGATATTCTTGAGATAATATATTGTAGATGATTATCCAAAAATATAAGTAAAGATTATATATGCGAATAAATATTATGGTATATGAATAAATATTATTGCTGTCTTAAGTGCAAAATAGAGATTAATGAAAAAGAGTATAATTATTCCAAAGAACATTACGGAATGGCTTTGTGTCGCGAATGCCAAGATATCTCTAGAAATAAAGAAGAGACACTAGAGAAAAATGGATTAAATGATAAACAGAATAAATATAGAGAAGGTATGATTAAAGGACGAATTGCTGAAACTTTGGTTGAAGAATTATTTTTGTCTTTAAATTATAATGTATTTAGATATGGAATGGAAAATACTGTGCCTGGTGTGATGAACTTGCTTCGAGGCGTTAGAAGTGATGTCGCAGACAATATTCGGAGAATGCCAGATTTTGTGATTCAGCATCCTAAAACTAAAGATGTTTATTTTGTTGAAGTAAAATTTCGAGCGAATGAATCTTTCGCAATAAAAGATTTACCTAAAAACTATCCTTTTGAAAATGCATATTTTATTGTTGTTTCTAAAAAACATATTAAGTGTATAACCTACAAAGAGCTCTTAGAAGGAAAAGAAGTTAGTCCTGAGTCTCGAAATTATTTGGGAAATAGAAAAGAATTTGATTTAGATAAAGACATTATTATTGATTTTTGCAATTTCGCTGTTAAATTTTTCGATGGCGTTTAATAATTAATTGTATTTTTCTGATATGGTTTTGTCCAAATCTTTTTCCAGAGATTAGATTTAATAAGTTGTATATTTTATTTGAATTATGAAGAAAGGGTTTGATGCGGAGAGGTATATTGCTGCGCAGAGTGCAGAGATTTTGAAAAGAGTAAGGAGATTTGGAAGGTTGTATCTTGAAGTTGGTGGGAAGCTTTGCTCGGACGAGCATGCTTTTAGGGTTTTGCCTGGGTATAGAAAGACTTCGAAAATTGAAATTTTGAAAGGACTTGGGGATTTGGAGATTGTTTATTGTGTTAGTGCGAAAGATTTGGCGTCGGGGCGTGAGGTTGGATTGTCGGGTTTAAGTTATGAGGAAAAGGTTTTGAGAGATTTGAAAGATATTGATGGATTTGGATTTGATAAGGTTGTGATTATTGTGACTCGGTTTTCGGAAGAGAAAGAGGTGAGAGATTTTGTTTTGAAATTGAAGAGGTATAAAATTTATTTTCATGATGAGGTTGAAGGGTATGGGAAGGATATGGCTTTGACTTTAAAGGGTTATGAAAGGAATGATTATGTTGATGTTGGGAGCGACTTGGTTGTTGTGACTGGGCCTGGAAGTGGATCTGGGAAGATGGGATTTGCACTTTCGCAAATTTATTATGAAAGGAGAAAAAAAATCAAAACTGGTTTTGCTAAATTCGAGAGTTTTCCGATTTGGAATTTGCCTATGAACCATCCAGTTAATTTGGCTTATGAAGCTGCAACTGCTGACCTTGGGGATTACAATGTTATTGATAAATATCACTTGAGGCGGTACGGGAAACGGGCTGTTAATTATAATCGGGATGTGGAGAATTTTGAGATTTTGTTGAAGATTGGAAGGCTGATTTCAGGGGAGAGGTGGTTTTGTGGGTACAAAAGTCCGACGGATATGGGGGTTAATATGATGAGAAAAGGAATTGTTGATGATTTGGTTTGTCGACGGGCTGCTAAGCTTGAAATTGAGAGAAGGTTTAGAGGGGCTTTGAAAGAGAGTTTAGAGAGGGATAGGATTGGAAAGATAATAAAAAAATTGGGACGCGAATGAACGTGGATTACGAATATTTTTATTCTATATGGATGTTTCTAAAAAAAGTTTAAGAGGAAGTAATTTTTGTTGTATTGGATTTTTATCGTTTCCAAATTTGCTTAACAATGCTTCTAAATTTCCTTTTGCCATTAAAATAATTTCTTGTTTTATTTTCTCTGGTATTGTGTTGCTATATTTTTTATAAAATTCTGCTAATGTTTGCGTATTTCCCAATAGAGCTAAAGGGGAATGTCCCACGTATGTATCGTCTATTCCATTAATTAGACATACATTTGTTCTGTGGGTGGCATTTGAAATATTTAAGAAATATAACTCTGCCCCTAGCTTTGCAGATTCTGGACTTGCATATCCTTCGAAAACAGTTTTATGCCAGTTTTTTCTTCCTAAGTCATAGCTAGCCTGATCGAATATAAATTCTATTTCTTCTCTTTTTTGCATTGATAGATTTTCCATATTTTTTAAGAATTATTATTTTCGCTTTCTTTTTCCAATAAACCTAATTCATTCTCCAGTTCTTTTAGTTCTTCTGCGTGAATTTTTAGCGTAATATGAATATCTTTGAAATGTTCTGGTTGGCGAAGGAAGATTTTGCCGTTGTTTGATAAGTGAAGGATTGGGACAAAAGAGGCGAGTTGTTCTTCTTTTGATGTTGCCATATGATGAAATTTCATGTGGTCGTTGCTGTCGAGATGAGCTTTAACGATACCAAAGATTGACTTGATTCGAGTTTTCAAGGGGACGAAGTTGCTGCTCGGCATTACGGTTAACATTCCTTTTTGGGCTTGTCTGGTTTTGATTTCTTTTCGTATTCTTCGAGATTCGGTGTTGATTGCATGGTCTAGGGCTTTGAGGAGTTCTTGAAGTGTGACTTTTTTGTGTCTTGCCATTGGAGTTCTTGGAGAAAGAATAGGCAGATCGTTTTCGTCGATTTCTATTCTTTCTAACTCGTATCGCTTGGCGTCTTTCTTGCCATAGAGGGCGTCGTTTAGGTCTTGGATGTAGGAATTGATTAGGATTTCGGATTTTAGTCTTAATAATAAGGAACAAGCTAGAAGGACTTTTGAAGAGATAAAAAAGTCGGCTTCTTCTAGGGCCTGGATTGTTGCAACATATTTTTCGGCTAGAGTTGCGAGGTCGATGTCCCAAGGGTCGAGTTGTTCTGTTTTGATGAGGTCGTAGATTATGGCTTGCCAGGAGAGTTCGTTAGATGAGATTAGGTTGAAGAATTGATCTTGATTGATTCTGTCGCCGCTGGGCTTGAGATGATCACCTGTTTCCATAATATTAAATGGATTTTGTGGTTAATAAGTTTTTGTGGGTTTGTCAAGGCTAATTTATTCTGGTAATGATTGCTGATATCATCAGCCACAGATTGCGCAG
Source organism: Candidatus Pacearchaeota archaeon (assembly GCA_018303845.1). GTDB lineage: Archaea > Nanobdellota > Nanobdellia > Pacearchaeales > GW2011-AR1 > JAGVXH01. The sequence goes on along the minus strand of JAGVXH010000003.1, from coordinate 5,868 downwards.
ATTCTCGCGGATTTTTGACTAGGAAGATAGATTGTGAGAATAAATAAGTAAATGGATTTTGGGCCAATAGTGTGTCACTCTTAAATTACACCATAATCGAAAGCTTTAAATAGTACTACTACTAAGTTATATTATCACCTCTTTTTCCCCAGGAGATGACAATAGAGCAACTAATTTTTCGCTTTATTGTCGCTCCTAGGGTTATACTTTTTATAACAAAGAATTCATATAAGACCTGAAATAAGCAATTGGCTTAAGGCATTGGATTATTTTATTCTATAATAAATGAATTAACCCATTTTTTTTCTATGAGCTTGTCGCTTATTTCTTTAATTTCTTTTCTTGGTAACGATACAATATATGTTACAGTGGTTTTCTTCTTTTTCTTGTTTGTTGACAAATAAATTAATTTTAACTTTCTCTCATTAAATATTTCAACAATTTCTGATTTATCGACGAGTTTTTTTGTTTCAATTGTTATTTTTTTGTTGTAGGTCCCCGAACCCATTGATTCTAGATATTTATCGGTAAGGATTACTGTCCAAACTATTGTGTAGGTTATTAGACTTGTTTTGTAATCTCCTATCCCTACAAGGAGTCCTATTATGGCGAAGACCCATATGCTTGCCGCACTTGTAAATCCGTATATTTTGTCTGTGCTTTTTATTAGAGCTCCGGCCCCAAGAAAACCTATTCCTGTCACAATTGCCGAGAGAAGAGGGAGCGGATTTGCAGGCGCAATTTCTAAAGCAGCTATTCCTAGGGCGCAAGAACCTGTTGAAACGAAAACAAACGTTCCGAATCCTACAGGTTTTTTAGAAACTTGTCTTTCTATCCCAAATAAAAAAGACATCAGAAAAATTATTATGAATTTAAATATTATAGTTGATACCATATTAGATGAATTTTTTGTGGATTATTTTTCCAATGTAATATGCGGACCCGAATACGATTATTCCTGGGAGGAAAGTTAGTCCTATCGTGGGTGCTAGAATGCTTGTGCCTATAACTCCAAGTGTTCCGGCCCCAATAGATTCTAGAAATTGAATTGCTTTTGGGATTGATTTTTCTACATCTTTTTGAAGAGAATCTAGCTGCATAATCATTTTTCCCTCTCGGAGTATTTTGACTTTTTTGTCTTCTTCGGATACTATCACCACAAGATTTCCTTTTTTTGATGAACTTACTCCTGCGCTATGTCTTGTTCCGAAATTTTTTATGGTTTTTACACTCTTAATCATTACTCCATATGCTCTCATAATTCCCTTTTTGTCTATAATTACTGCGCCGTCCATTAAGGCCAAAGATTCTAAAAGTTTTGGATTTTCTGATATTTTGAAAGGTGGGACTGCTTGTTCTACTAGCGGTTTGTAATCTGCATCTCCGACGATGAAAAGCGCGCCCTCTCCTCTTTTGGCTATTCTTAGACCGACAGTTAGCAATGTTTCTTGTATTTCTTTTAGGTTTTCGTGATTCATCTCTTCTGCCATTGTATTAGTTAAACATAAGTATATTTAAATATATTTGAAAATATGTTTGATTTTCAAATTATTTTTTTGATTCTAGTTTCAATTCCACTTCTTTTTTGTCAAACTCTGTAAAATGACACTTCCCACAATATGCTCGGCCCTTTCCTACTGACAAGAAAATTCCTGGACCACATCTTGGACAACTCCTAGCTTTTTTTGTTATTTTATCGCTTGATACTGTGTATTTTTTGTATTTTACAGAAGTTGGTTTATTGAGATGTTTTTTCTTTCCTTTTATCTTTGATTTGATCGCCATTATTTTTATTTCTCCCCCTCTTTAGCTTTTTCAGCCGCTGCCTTCTTCTTTGCATCTTCTTCAGCGGCTTTCTTTTCAGCTGCCATTTTCTTTCTCACTTTTTGCGGAATTGTTTCTATGCTTTCTCTAACTTTTGCATTATCATATATTACTATTTCTGCTACGCATTTTTGTTGCCCGAAATTTGTGTTGATTTTCTTTACAACTGTTATCGTCTTATCTTTTCCTAATATGGAAATTAATTCAGATGAACTTGGAACTGTTTCAGAAATAATCTCTACGAATAATTCTTCTCTTTGTAAAAATGGATTTCTTTCTTGTTTAATTATTTTTGTTTTCATTTTGATTTTATTGCGAATTCGCCTTCTTTATTTATTCTCATGTTTTCGGCGAGTTCTGATCTTTTAGCATCGAAGATATGGACTCTGCCTTTAAATGTTTCACTTGATGGAGTTTCCCCACATTTTGGACATTTGTCTCCAAAATAAATTGCCTTACAATTTAAACATGATTTTTCTTTGTTTGATTTTGCTGCCATTATTTTTTCTTTACCTTCTTTGTTTCTTTTTTAGCTTCTTTCTTTGTTTCTGCTGCTACAGCCTGTTTAGTCTGCGCGTCCACTTTATCTTTTTCTGCTTTTACCCAGTCTAATTTTCCCAAGCCTGGTTGTCTCATTGTTAAGCCAATTTTTGGTTCCTCGCCTTTGTATGAGATTGCCACAATTCGTGCTATACATTTGTCGCCTTGGATTAGATTTTTCTTTCCGTCTTTTCCTGTCAAAACTCCTGAGTCTGAAAAGGATACGAAATCGTCCATTGTTTGTGAAATGTGAATCATTCCTCGGATTGGGCCCATCGAAATGAAAGCTCCGAAGTTTGTGATTTCTTCGATTTGGCCATAAACTAGTTCTTGTAATTCTGGTCTGAATACGATTAGTTTGAAAGTTGATTCGTAGTATGCTGCACCGTCGCCTGGAATTATGATTCCCTCTTTTACTTCTTGTACGTCGAGAACTGCGACTACTGTTCCGATATCTTTGTCCTGAAAACCAGAAAAAGACTCTTCTAATTGAGCTCGGACTGCCTCGTCTGTGTCCATGCCGAACTTGTTCGGCTCTACTCTTACATGATCTGTTACTATAACTTCGTAGAACATAATAGAACAGAGAAATTTTTGGTTTAAAAGGTTTACTATAGGAGTTCTAGATTTTTCTTTCCCCTAATGGTAAGGATTTTGTTGGCGACTCTGGATTTTAGATTTTTATCGAGAGTGGCTAAAACGATTGGTTTGTCTAGAATGTAGTTTACAATTTTGATGTCGATGTTTGGATTTTTGCCTGGGAGGTTTATGATTTTTGGGTTTATAGTTTGAAGGATTTGGAAACTTAGTGTCGCTGCTTGCTTGTCGGGAACTTTCATATGCGGCCTGTCTTTGAGATTACCTAATTCGTTTAAGACGTCTTGCGGAAGAAGCCATTCAACTGGCTCTGTCGTGCATTGGTTTATGATTTCTGGAAAGTCGATTTTTTGCTTGACGCAAGTTAAGATGAAGTTAGTGTCTAATAGGATTTGCATTTGATTTGTAGGTAAATGTTGTATATAAATGTTTAAAAGAATAAGTTTAAACATTTTTTTATGAAAATTAGTAATGTGGCAGAGAAACGAATGGGTTTGTATAATCTTGTTTTTAATGCATCGCCGCTTGAAGAACCCTGCTCTAATACAAACTTAATAAATATTTTGGACAAGATAGATTGCGTTTATGCGATTGTTTTTGCTAGGGATATCTCTTCTGCAATATTGACCACTAGGGATCCTTTGAGTCAGAAAGACCGACAAAAAATTCTTTTTTCTCATGGTGTTTATATCGTCAATGATATTCCTCTTTATTGATAATTAGAGCTTTGGTGAAAATCTTCGATTTCCAAATATCCAAATTTCGACAGAGTAAATCCAATCGAAATTTGATTTATAATAACTTGTTTGATTAAAGGCATAAAAACTAATGGTTTCATCAGAGCCATAGTTAGTTAGATTTAAATAATTCTTTTGCTTGTTGATGTTATGAAAGAGGTCGATAATGTTCTTCGGATTTTGCGTGAGGCTCGGCGATTTGTTGAAGAGGACCGGGCGAATGAGTTGAAGAGTTTGTCTAATCAGACGATTCATACGGCGATGGTTTCTCAGGATGCGGATAATGTTATCGTTGCTGTTTTGGTTTACTCTTTGGGGAAGGCGATGGAGCGGAACCATTATAGAGGGATGGAAGGATGGAAGAAATTTTATGATGCTATTATTAAGAATTTGGGAGAGGCCGTTTTGAAGTTGGAAAAGGCCGATGTTGAGGGTGCGAGGAAGAATTTGGGGAAGATTCGGAATTCGTTAAATGAGATTGAAGGAGACTTGGGGGTTTACATTAAGGATATTTTTCGGAAGGCTGAGATTAATAAGGCGTTTAAATTGTATGAACATGGTTTGTCGTCGGAGGCTACGGCGGAATTGCTGGGAGTTAGTCTTTGGGATTTAGCTAGTTATATTGGGCAGTCGCATATTGGGGATGCTAAGGTTGCGGTTTGTATGCCTGAAGTGGAGAGGGTTAAAATTGCGGAGGAGTTTTTTAATGCGTAGCATTGAGGGTGGTTGGGTGGTTGGGTGGTTGGGTGGTTGGGACGGCTTGGTCTATTTAGGGGGTAAATTTGGATGAGGATTAGGAAGGCTACACTTAGAGATGTTGGTGGGATTTTGATTCTTTGTAAAAAACTTGAGGATAGTCATCAAAAAGATGGAGAAAACGCTCCTACTAGCTTTATGAAAAGTAAAAGGAGTATTCTGGAAAAAGATATTTCTTCTGGTAAAGGTGCTGTTTTTTTATCGGAAGATGAAGAGGGTTTTATAGGATATGTCTTTGTAGTAAAAATTCCTCCTAAAGAAAAAGCAGGGAAAAATTCTGCTGGATACATTAGTGATTTATACGTTGAAGAGAAATATAGAAAGAGCGGATTGGGATCTGAACTTATCAAAGAGGCCCAAGAGTGGCTAAGAAAGAAAGGTAAAAAAAATGTGACTCTACATGTAGAGTCTTGGAATATAGGAGCAATTAATCTTTACAGGAAATTGGAATTCAAGGATAAATCTATCAGAATGGAGAAGAAATTATGAAATATTTGATTTTTGATGCGGGGCCGATTATTTCATTGACCTTGAATGGAATGCTTCCCGTTATTGAGAGGTTGAAGAAGGGTTTTGATGGGGAGTTTATTTTGACTCCGGCGGTTAAGCGTGAAGTTGTTGATAGTCCGATAAAAATTAAGAAGTTTAAATTGGAGGCTTTGCAAGTTGCTAGTTTGATTGATAAGGGAGTGTTTAAAATGTCTAGCGATATTATTTCGGATCAAAAATTAGATAAAGAGGCTAAGAAAATTATGAAGACAGCTAATAGTGTTTTGAAATTAAGTAGCAATGGAGAAAAGATTCCTATTATTCAGGAGGGTGAGTCCACTTGTCTTGCTTTTGTTAATTTGGTCAAGGGAGATTGTGTGATTGTAATTGATGAGAGAACGACTCGGATGCTTAGTGAGGCGCCACAGAATTTGGAGAAGATGGTTGAGAATAAATTGCATATGCCACTTGACTCTACTTTGGATTTACTTGATGGGTGGAAAAATTTTAAATTTATTCGAAGTGCTGAGTTAATGTATGTTGCATGGAAAAAGGATTTGATTTTGGAGATAGGTTCATTTGGCAAGGATAAGAATTTATTGGATGCTTTGCTTTATGGTATGAAGTTTAAGGGATGTGCGATTTCGTCGGTTGAGATTGAGGACATGAAAAAATTAGCGAGCTAATTTCTGGTGGCTCATTTTCCTTGTAAAATGGTTGGCTCAATAAACTCTGTTTATTGGAGGACTCAATCTTTTTAAGATTGGAAAAGCTCGGGCTTTGCCCGGAGGTTTGGCGGGATGTTTAAAAGTCGTGTAGTTTATATCGGGTCCATCGGATAAGTGAAAAGTCTACTCGGCTCCAGCCCGGGGCTGTTCCTCTTGCAAATCTTTAAAAGATGGACTCTCTACTTGTTTTTATCATC
>JAGVXH010000006.1 GCA_018303845.1 Candidatus Pacearchaeota archaeon | reverse complement strand
GCCTAAGCCTGAGGTAGAGGTTCCTCAGAAGTCTTATTTCTGGGTATGGGTTTTGGTTGTAGTTTTGGTTTTGGTTTTGGTTTGGTTTGCTTGGAAGAAGAGTTTTCCGCGAGGTGGCAGGAAGTAGATGGTAAATGGTAAATGGTAAATGGCTTTTGCTGATTCTGATTTTATTTTGTTCTTTTGGGTCTTGTGAAATATTGAAAACATATCCTGAGACGTTTTTGGTGAATGCATCTGATTCTGGAGATATTATTACTGGAAATATAATTGTTACTGGTGAGGCTGTTAATAGTAATGTTTCTATGGCTATTGCTGTTGTGAATTTTCCTGCTTTGAGTATTGTTAGTCCACGAAATGAGACATATATTTGGAATAGGGTTTTTTTGGATTATTTAGTTGGGTATTCTAGTTATCTTTGGTATAATGTTGATAATGGCTTGAATGCTTCTATCAGTTTTCCTACGGAGCTTTTTTTGAGTGCAGGAGGTCATGTGATTAATCTTTATGCGCAAAATGTTTACGGGGTTTCTCATGAGGATGTTTGGTTTAGTATTGATCCTTTTTTATTGGAGATTCGATATAATAATTACAAGGGAAGTTCTGGAGGGAGTTCTAGTGATTTTAATGATTATAGTTTTGAGGAGTTACAGAATTTAAGCGATGTCGTTTTGGAGCAGATTGCTTTTGGGAAGATTGAATTTAATGATGTGATTAATGTGGTGAATGATTCAAATAATAGTGATGGTGTTGTTGATTTGGATGCGAATGTTAAGATGGCGAAAGGATTTGTTGGTGTGAATTTGAGTTCGCTTCCGAATTTTAATGTTTCTTCTAGGATTTATTTTTATGACTTGGGGATGATTGCTCCAAGGCTTTTGAAAGATGGGGCTGTTTGTTCTCCTGAGATTTGTATGAATAAAAGTTATGTTGGTGGTGTTTTGACTTTTGTAGCTTTGGAGTCTGGTTCTTTTTTGGTACAGGAAAGTTATGTTGCACCTGTTAGTGATGGGGGGAGTTCTTCTGGTGGAGGCGGAGGTGGAGGAGGAGGTGGTTCTTTTAGTGCTAGTTCTTACGATGGGGTTGATAGGGGAATGCTTGTTGTTGATTATGAGAAGATGAGTGTTTCGGTTCGGCAGGGCGAGATTAAAACGCGGGAGATTCTTTTAAAGAATGAAGGAGATGCTGTTTTGAGCGTTGAGGTTTTAAGCAGTGGGCTTGAGGGTTTGTTGATTTTGGATGATTACCGGAATATTGTTTTAGATCCTGGTGAGACAAAAAGTGTTTATATTGATATTTCTGTTGGGGAGAATGTTTCCGTAGATAATTATTTGGGAAAGTTGTTTTTTAGAGGGAATGGGGTCTCTAAAGAGGTTTTGCTTTCGGTTTTTGTTGAGTCGATGCATGGGTTATTTGATGTTGATGTGGAGATTGTGCAGGGGGGCGAGATTGTTGCACCTGGAGATTATTTGGTTGTTGAGGTTGATATTGTAAATTTGGGTGAGCCGAAACGACGAAATGTCGTGATTTCTTATTTTTTGAAAGGCGAAGATGGTGAGGTTTTGTTTTTGGAAGATGAAGCTGGGATTATTGATACGCAACTTGTTTTGCCGAAGACATTTAGGGTTCCTTTGGATTTTGAAGATGGGAATTATATTTTGTATGTAAATGTTAAACATGAGGAGAGGGTGACTGGTGGTTCGGTTTGGTTTGAGGTTTCGAGCGGTGGAATTAGTGATGGGTTTTGGTTTTGGTTGATTTTGATTATTTTAGTAATTTTGTTTTTTGCTTTAGGAAGAAGGAAACGGAAGGGAATCTGAGAAGGCTATGAAGGTTTTTGTTTTGAGAGAGGATACGTTTGATAGTTTAAATATGGAAGAAGCGGAATTGTTTTTATCACAATAATATTCTTAAAGTGGATTGATGGTTTTTTGAGATGAATCAAATAAAGAAGTTTGCAGAGGAGTTTTTTAAAAATCTGAAATGTGAGATGGCTTGGGATGGGGAAGTGTTAGTTGTGAATAAGGTTCCTAAGGGGTTTGAGGATTTGTTTGGGAAGAGTTCTCCGTATAGACTTAGTTTTGTTGAGCATAGTAATCAAGAAGTGGAGTTTGTTGGGAAGGGCAGTTTAATGCTTGTTGCTATGATGAAGTATTTAGAAGGATCTGGAAAGGCTACGCTTTTGAGGATTGATTTTGATGTGAATTCCGAGGCTGAGATTAGAAAAAGAATTGGGTTGAAGAATTGTGAAATTGCGAGTTTGACGAAAGGATATAAGAATAATTTTTTTTCTAGATTTAGTTTTGTTACTAGTTTTAATTATTTGAATGAATCGGAGAGGGTGGTGAGTGAGATTTATATTCATGAGGGAAAAGTTGTGGAGGGGGATTTGAATGGGTATACCGTGGTAGACGGAAAGAATTTGTCTATAGATAACGAAAAAGTTAAGCGAGATTATTTGGTTGCAAAAGAGAGAGTTGTTGATTTGGCTAGAGAGAAACTGGAAGAGGTTAGTTTAGTTTTGAAAAAGAAGGCGGAGATTGAAATTGTGAGGATAGGAGAACATTATGATAAGGCGTTGAAGGAATTAGGTGGAGATTTAAATGGAAAGTTGGAGAAAATTCGTGAGGTTGAGTTGGAACTTAGAAGTTGCGAGGAAAAGAATAGGGATGTTTTGAGGAAGAAAATTGAGAGATTAAAAGGTAGTTTAGTGAAGGCTGGAAATGATGAGGCTATGGCTACGGTGGAGCGTGAAAAGGAAATGACGATTCGGGATGCGATGCATAAACATAGTTTAAATGTTGATAGGAAACTTGTGAATACGACGGTGATTTATTATCCTGTTTATTCTTTTAAGATTTGTTTGGAGGGACAAGGTAATTCAAAAAGATTTATTGAAGTTAATTATGATCCTTTGACTAAAAGTTTTAGTGGTTTGGATTGTGAAGGTTGTGGGAAGAGTTTGGCTAGAATTAATCTTTGTGAGAATGGGCATATTTGTTGTGAGGATTGTTTGGAAAAATGCGGAGAATGTGGTGGGATGTTTTGTGTGAAATGTTTAAGGAGGATTTGTAAGGTTTGTGGCAGGAAGTTATGCAAGGCATGCGTGAAGATGTGTTTAGGGTGTTCGGGGGTGGTTTGCGCTACGCATTTGAGGAAGGATTGTGTCTCAGGTGAGGATAGATGTGTTTCTTGTTTGAGGGCTTGCCTTCGGTGTCATGGGATGTGCGAGGAAAAGTTTTTTGGAGTTGCGCTTGATGGGAGTAAGGTTTGTGCAAAATGTTTGGGGATGGAGAAAAGTGGTAAGGTTTTGGAGAGGGTTTTTAGTCGGTAAAATATTCTAAAAGAGATTTTGTCGGTGTATAGGTTTTTTTCTTACATATTGATGTTTTTGTTTCGTAGTATTTGCAACTTGGATTTGTTTCTTGACAAAATCCGTTTTCTTCTAATATTGTTTTTTCGTATGGAAGATTTTGGCATATGAAGACTAGAGAATTTTTTTTGATGAGGTCTATTTGGGGTGTTTTCATAATGCTCTTTATTGTCTTTGTTTTTATTTATTTGTAGTGCCTAGTTTTATAAAGGGAATAAAAGTTTTTTGGATATGAAAAAAACTAAGATTGTGGCTACGATATCGGACCTTCGCTGTGACGTGGAATTTCTGCGAGAGTTGTACAAGTCGGGCGTTAATGTGATGAGGCTTAATACGGCGCATCAGAGTTTGGAGGATTCGAAGAAAGTTGTTGCCAATATTCGTGCAGTGTCTAAAAAAATTGCGATTATGATTGATACAAAGGGACCCGAGGTTCGAGTTATGAATTTGGAAAAAGAAATTGCTGTTAAGTTCGGAGATATTATTAGGTTTTCCGATAAGGCTGGGATGAAAGATGTTGTTTTAGTTAATTATGATGGGTTTGTCACGGATGTTCCGGTTGGGTCGCTAATGTATTTGGACGATGCAAAAGTTGAATTGAGGATTGAGGAAAAGATTGATGGGGTTTTGGTTGCGCGAGTTTTGAATGATGGTGTTATTAAAAATAAGAAAAGTGTTAATGTTCCGAATGTTTCTTTGAATTATCCATCGCTGATTCCTAAAGATATTGAGTATATTCAATATGCTGCTGAGAATGGAATTGATTTTATTGCACATTCTTTTGTTAGGAATAAGGCGGATGTCTTGGGCGTTAAGGAGATTATTGCGAAGTTTGGCGGGAAGACGGGAGTTGTTGCGAAGATTGAAAATCAGGAAGGGCTTGATAATATTGAAGATATTTTAGATGAGGCTTATGCTGTAATGGTTGCTCGTGGTGATTTGGCTGTTGAGATTCCCATTGAGAAGGTTCCTTTTGCACAGAGTAATTTGATTAAAGCTTGTATTCGTCGACGGAAACCTGTTATTGTTGCGACTCAAATGATGCAGTCGATGTGTGAGTCTCCGCGTCCGACTCGTGCAGAGGTTAGTGATGTTGCTAACGCGATTCGACTTGGAGCTGATGCGATTATGACTAGCGATGAGACAACTGCTGGGAAGTATCCCATTGAGACGATTAAGATGATGTCTAAAATTGCTTTTGAGGTTGAGAAGGAGTTTGAGGAGGTTAATCGTTTTGCGGTTTTAAGTGGTAGTAATGAGATTGTTTCTTTTTTGGCGAAGATGGCGGTTTTGGCTTCTTCTCAGTTGAAGATTCGGGCGATTGTTTGTGATAGTACAAGTGGTCGGACAGCGCGGTATTTGTCGGCTTTTCGAGGGGATAAATTGATTTTTTGTGAGTGCTATGATGAAATGGTTGTTCGGAAACTTGCTTTATCTTATGGGGTTTATTCGGCGTATATGGATAAGGAAACTATGGGGGATGATTTTGTTGGGTTGTCGCTTGGGACTTTGCTTAAGAGGGCGGATTTTTCGGAGGAGGATTTGGTTGTTGTTTTGGCTGGGAATTATGGAGTTGAGCATGGGGCTAGTTTCGTTGAGATAAGTTCTATTAAGAATTTAATTGGCAGTGGGAAATTATAGTGATTTGATTTGGGTTAGTAGTTAATCTTATAAAATCAGATTAAATTGTTATGTTATCGATGAGCTCGTAGTTTAATGGATAGAATACCAGGTTTCGGCCCTGGGGATGGGAGTTCAATTCTTCCCGAGCTCGTTTTTTGTTATTTTAAATTAAGAATATCTTCTTTTGATATTTCTTTTATTTCGCCTGGTTGTAAGTCTCCAAGTTTTATGTTTGCAATTTGGATTCTTTTAAGTTCGAAGATTTTGTAGTTTAATTTTTCTAGGACTCTTCTGATTATTCTGTTTCTGCCTTCGCTAATTGATATGTGGAAGGTGTTGTTATTTTTGTTTGTGATTTCTGCGAAAAATTTTCTTTCGTCGATAAGTATACCTTCTTTTAGGTCTGTGATGTGTTGTTTTGTTATTACTGGATCGGTTCGGAGTTGGTAAGTTTTTGTTATGTCGTGTTTTGGGTGGGTTAGTTTTTGGATTAGGTCGCCGTCGTTTGTTAGGATTAAGAGTCCCTCTGACATGGCGTCTAATCTGCCTACGTAGTTTAAGTTTAGTCCTAGATTTGAAATGGCTTTTAGGTTGTAGATTGTTCGGCGGTTTTTTGGATCGGTTTTTGTTACGAGAATTTCTTTGGGTTTGTTGAGGATGAAGTATCGGTTTTTTTCTGTTGTGTTTATAGGTTTGCCGTTTATTGTTATATTGTCTTCTGGCGTTGCTTTGTCGCCTAGTTTTGCTGGAATGCCGTTTAGGGTTACTTTTCCTTGTTCGAGAAGTTCTTCGGCTTTTCGTCTTGAGCAGTAGCCGGAGTTGGCTATGATTTTTTGAAGGCGTTCCATTATATTTTGTTAGGGTTTTCTGGATTTAAGTTTTGGGGTTAGTTAATTTTATAAGTTAGGGTTTGCTTTTGATTGGCATGGTTGAGAGTACGAAGATTTCGAAGGAAGGGCTTACTGTTAAGAAGGAAGATGATTTTAGTGAATGGTATCAACAGTTGATGATTAAGGCGGAGCTTGCGGATTATACGAAGGTTTCTGGCTGTATCGTTTTTAGGCCGAAGTCGCAGTGGATTTGGGATAAGTTTGTTCGGGCGACGGATGATTTGTTTAGGGAGTCTGGTGTTGAGAATGTGAGTTTTCCTATGCTGATTCCTGAGAGCTTGTTGTTGAAGGAAGCGGATCATGTTGAAGGGTTTGCTCCTGAGGTTGCTTGGGTGACGCATGCTGGGAATAGCGAGCTTAGTGAAAGGTTGGCGATTCGGCCGACGAGTGAAGCGATTATTTATGATTCGTATGCTAAGTGGATTCGAAGTTATAATGATTTGCCGATGAGATATAATCAGTGGAATTCGGTTATCCGTTGGGAATTTAAGAATCCTGTGCCGTTTTTTAGAACGAGAGAATTTCAATGGAATGAGGGGCATAGTGTTTTTGCTAGTGCTGAAGAGGCTTTGAATGAGCGAAATGATATAATAGGAATTTATGATAAAGTTGTTGGCGAGATGATGGCTTTGCCTGGTGTGGCTGGGATGAAGACGGAGAAGGAAAAGTTTGCAGGGGCTGTTTCTACGGAAAAGATTCATTATATGTTACCTAATGGGCGAGTTATTGAGGGACCTTGTTTCCATTATGATGGACAGAATTTTTCTAAGGCGTATGATATTAAGTTTTTAGGCAAAGATGAGAAGGAAGATTATGTTTATCAAAATACTTGGGCGGTTACGACACGGATGCTTGGGACAATGTTCACAGTTCATTCGGATGATAAAGGTTTAGTGATTCCGCCTAAGTTGTCGAAGAATAAGATTGTTATTGTTCCTATTTTGTTTGAAGATTCTAGGGCTGAAGTTTTGGCGAAAGTTGAGGAGTTGAAAAATGAATTGAAGGAATTTGCTCCTTTATCTGATTTGAGGGCAGATGTTTCTCCTGGTCGTAAATTTGCGGAATGGGAGCTTAAGGGTATACCACTTAGGATTGAGGTTGGGCCGAAAGATTTGGAGAAGGGGCAAGTTGTTGTTGTTAAGAGAAATTCTGGTGAAAAGGTGTCTGTTTTATTCGGAGACTTGAAGGTTAGGTTGCTCGAGATTTTGGAAGAGATGCAAAAAGAGCTTTATGATGCGGCTAAGAAATTGTTAGATAGCAGGATGAAATCTGGCGAGAATATTGATGAGGTTGTTGGGCTTGTTAAGGATAAAAATATGGTTAAGGTTCCGTTTTGTAAAAATGAGGCTTGTGAGGATAAGTTAAAGGAAATTCTTCCTGGGCTAAAGAGTTTATTTGTTGATTCTGCTAGGGGTTCTGTCAAGGGTAAACATTGTGTTGTTTGTTCCAAGAAGGCTGAGTATTTTCTTTGGGTTGGGCGGACTTATTAGATAGTTTAGGATAATAATTTTTATAAAGGAAAATTAATGAGTTTTTTGCTATGGCATATAATGTGAAGCAGATAGAAGAGGTCGCGGCTATGATTGTTGCGGCGAAGGAAATTGGGGCAGAGGAATCTTTGACTGGAACTGGATATGAAGTTAATCATAGAGTGTCTAGTTTGTATGATGCAGTTGTGCCTGTTGAGGTTCGAGATGCAGTTAAGAGGTTAGAGGCGGTAGGCGGAATAGAGAATTTGATTAAAGAATTTTTTTAATGTTCTTTTGTTTATGTAAATATTTATAAGTTGCAAAGTGCTATTGTGATTATGGAAGAATTCGTTGCGTTGAAGATTGAAAAGCAGAGCAAGCCTTTGGGTAAGCTTGTGAAGGGAGATAAGTTTTTTATTAATGGGAGTGAGATGATTGTGGATAGTCAGTTTTTGTTTATGGCGCATAAGGATACGAATGAGATGATTATTGAGGTTTATAATCCAGCGAACGAGAGGGAATATCAGGTTCGGTATTTTGATGATCAGATTGAGACTTCGATTGAGGTTTTTGAGTTGGTTGGGGATTTTGAATATGTTAGGCGGGAACCGAAGAGTGTTGCTTGGTGATTTGTTTTTCTTGAGAATGTGAATGTTTAAAAAGTGGTTTTTTTGTTTTTGTTTATGATTGATTGGTTTGAAAAGTATGTTGGTGGAATGTTTTCTCGTGGCGAAGGGGATCCTGAGTATTGGGGATTGAAAAAGTCTCTTGCGAAGAAGCTTGGGGTTAAGGCTAAAGATATTGAGATTTCTAGGTTTGATGGGAAGGGAGTGTTTGGAACTCCTTCTATTAGTTCATCAAATATTTGTTCTGTTAAGGGAGTTCTTGTGAATACTTATAATTTTGTTGCAGATGTAAAAGAGAGTGGTGAGTCTTATTTGATTCAGTCAAATTTGGATTACGAACTTTTGGCTTTTCGTAAATTTGAAAGATTAGGAAATAGCAATAGAAAAGGAATAGAAGATTTGAATTAATTTTTATATTTTTTAGATAGAAACTTTTATATAGTCTTGGTTACCAATGATATGTTTATGGTAATCAGTAACAAGAGAAATGATACGGCGGTTAGGATTAGTCGATGGCTGGATAAGGCTGTTGGGGATTATATTTCTGATAAGAAGATGAGGATAAAGTTTCCCTCTAAGAGGAATTTTGTCGATACTGCGGTGATGCAGCTTCTGGAGGAAAAGGGCGTGAATTTGGAGAGTGGCAAGTAGGGAGCTTGTCGCTTTTCCTTATAATTAAAAAATGGGAGGAAAAATGGACAAATTGGAACGGGCAAGAGAAATGTTTCGTCGTTTGGAGTCGCGAGGAGTTTCTAACTCTGCGGAGATTGCTAGACGAATGTTTTTCATTGAAGGCAGTTTAAAGGTAATTAAGGGATAGGAAATTTTTGCATTAAAAAGGTTTTTTATTTTTTAAAGCATTTAGCTACTATTAATGGGAAAATTATTGTCGCGTCTCCGTGGACTTTTACTGATTTTGCCGTTTGCGAGATTTTGCCCCATGAGATTGCTTCATCTGGAGTTGCTCCTGCGTCGGAGGCGTCATATTCTTGTGCCGTGTTTATGTAGACTGCGTAATCGGCTCCGTTTCGATAGAGGTTTGCATTGCAGATGTGGTGTTTTACTACACCTGAACCCAGAATAAGCATTCCTGTTTTTTCTTTTCCTAGAGATGAATTATTCATTTCTACCATGTCGTCTGTTATCTCTATTGAGAAAGAAGGATTTTTATTTTTGTAGAAGTAGATCATGTCGCCTAGGGACCCGTCGAGTAAGGCTGGTGCGAAGACTGGGATGTCGTTTTTGTGTGCCCAGTAGTATATTGAGTCTTTATTGTTAATTTCTTTTCCCAGTAGGTTTATTAGTTTGCTTGGGGTTAATTTCTCGTCTTTGTATTTCTCAAGAATTGGAAGGACCCAATCTTCGAATTTGGTATACCTTGAATTTGGAACTATCATGTTTCCTATTCTGTTTAGTCCTTTGTCTCTGAGGATTGAACCATCCATATTAAATGAGCCAATTTTGAAATCGTCGAAGCATTTTATGAAGTCTTCTTCTATTGCTCCGGCAGTTGTTACGATTAGGTCTACCATTTTATGCTCTACGAGGTAGCGGAAGATATCTCTTAGTCCTGATGAGACCATGCTTGATGTGTAGCCGAAGTAGATGAAGGCCTTTTGTTCTCGCATTTCTTTTATGATGTCGAAGGCTTTTGCTAGATTTGTGCTTTGAGCTCCTGTCGTGGCGAAGCTGTCTAGGATTTTTTCAAAGTCTACTCCGTTGTTGAAATCGTAGCCTTTTACTGATGGGCCGTCGAACTCAACGGATTTTTTTAATATATTTTCTGCGGGGTTATTGTTTGTTGTCATTAGATATAGTTGTGACTAGGTTTAGTTTTTCTGGATTGGGATTGCTAGGTTTGTAGTCATGAGGATTGGAGAGTTGTATGGTTTTTAAGATTTTTGGATGAGTAAGGTTTAAGTAATGTTACTATGTCATTTCGGAATGACGATTGAAATTATTGCTGGGGCTGTAAGTATGCTTTCTGTTGCATCTGGGCAGCTATATGACGGTGTTTCTAATGGGAATTATGTTTTGGCAGCTCGTCCTGTTGCTGCGATTTCTGAGGAGGTGAAAGGTGAAAGTGGTTTATCTTCGAGAGTTAGGATTGAAAATGGGGTCGCTTATGTTAATTCTGAGAGTAAGGTTTCTTCTGATTTGCCTAGTTTGTCTTTGGAAAATCATGTATCTGGGAATGCGAATTTTGGATATGGCGTGGAGAAGAAAGATTATTTTTGGCGTAAGTTGAATGAGAGTTCTCCTGCTCATGATGTTTCTGGGAGGGTTAATGATTTTAATAGGGGTGGTGGGGTTTTAGATTATTATGTTGAACTTTTGGAGAGGGGTGTTAAGGATAAGATTAAATTAGAGGAAGGTGTTTTGTATTTGAATGGGGGGCTTAAGAATCAGGGTTATTTTGGTTTTGGGAATGTTGGGGTGGAAACGAAGGGGAAGGAACTTTTTTCTGAAATGAAAAGTCGGCTTGATGTTGGAACTGGTGGGTTGGAAGATAGTGTAATGGAGGTGGAGACTTTTGAGAATAAGGGGAAGTCTTTTGGTGATGTTGTTTATGGCGGAGTTTTAGGCAAGAGGATTTTTGCTGGAGAGAATGTTGGTGTTGATGCTTATGGTTTTTCTAGAAACTTTTCTGAGGGTGAATCTGGATTGGGAATTGTTGTTCGAAGTGGGATTATGGATGGGTTTGTTGACAGCGAGGGTTATTTCGGTTTGGTGAAGTTGTTTGGGGGAAGGGGTAAGTTTAATTTTAGTGATGATATTTCTAGACGTGGGAGTTTTGTTGGAGGGAGTGTTGATGTGAATAGGTTGCTGGAGGGGAAGGAAGGAGTTTATGGATTTGTTGAGAAGAGTGAGGATGTTCAGAAATTTGGAGGTGCGGTTTGTGGGAAGAGTTTTTGTGTTAGTGGTGGGGTTGCTGGAGAAGATGATTCTAGGAAGTTATTTGTCGAGGTTGATGCAGATCAGCTTTCGGTTTTGATTGAGTATTCTAATGTGGGTGGCGTGGAAAATTTTAGATTGAGTTCGGAGTTAGAAATTAGAGATGGATTTTTTGTTGGTGTTTCTGGAGATGTTGAAGGGGGAATAGGGAGTGGGATGTTCGAAATTAAGGTTTCTTTTTAGTATTTAGAAAGTTTTATATAAAATGTGGTCTTTAGTTTTAGATGGACGTTCGGGATGGATTTTATGTTGGGTTTGATGAGGGCGGAGTTTTAAAGGCTGAGTATGTTTCTGGAGATTTTTGGTTTAGGGCTAGTATTCCAACTGGTGAATTTAGAAGTCGAGAAGAGGCCTTGAAAGAGTTGGCTTTGGATATTAAGGGAAAGGGGATTTGTGTCGAAGATTATTTTGGGGTTGAATGTTTTGGAGGTTGTGAAAAGTTGTGTTTGGAAGAGAAGTCTATTTTGTTTTTTGGTAGGTTGGATTAGTTTGGGAGATAGAATTTTCGGAGGTTGTCTTCTCGTTGTTGCTGGGTTGGAGTGTCGACTAGATTTAGGCATTCGTTCAGCATTGGTTTTATTTCTCTTAATGGTTTACTTTCAAATGTGAATTTTGTTTCGTCAAAGTTTTTTCCTAAATTTATTTTAAAATTTCTTATATTGTTTAAATCCATTGGTATTCCACGTATCATGGCATGGGCGTATCCAAGTTTTAGGAGTTCAGATACCATGCATGTTTCTCCTGGTTTGTCTAGAAAGAAATGTCTTTGAGAAGAGTGTAATGTTTTTCCTATTGTGTTTGCTCCTGCCATGGTGTAGGCTATCAGTTGGTCTTTAGTTAATAAATCATAATCTCCGTCGGGGTTTTCTCTTATTCCGAATCTGTTTCTGACTCTTTTATCTTGAGCAAGTTTCTTCCATCTTCCATTTAAATGAAGTCCGGCTATGTAATCTTGTCCTCCTGGCATGATGATGTGTGAGCTTTTTGATACTGTATCTATAAAATCGCTTGATAGTCCGCCAAGTATTCCTGATTCCGTTTCTGTTCCGGATCTTTTATGTCCATCTTTATAGAATTCTTGCGGGAGAAACCCGCACATGAAAATTACTTTGTCGTCTCCTACTCCGAGTCCTTTTTCTTCTCTTATGTATTGGTCTTCAAATCCTGGATTTTTTTGTAGATTTGTTGTGCCTGGATGTGTCTTTATTTTTTCCCAAGTGTATTCCCCTTGCGCGATGTCTTCTAAGGGAAGACTTTTTCTTGTTATGATTTTAAGATTTTCTAAGATGTCTAGTCTTTTGTCATGTGGCATATTATTTAGTGGTTCAAGTGCGCCTCTGTAGTTCATTTTTGATAAGTCGTTTAAATCTATTCCATATTCTTGTAGTTTTTTCATGTTAATTAGATAACCCTCTCCTCCTCCTGTTTGTTTTCCGTATTTTTTGAATCCTTCATCTCTTATTCCTCTAAGCGTGTCCATGCTGGCTGTAAGATAAGCTCCTCTTAACCATGCTAACATATTTACTTCCATTCCTTTGAGACAAGACATTTTGTTTGGAGCACCATTTTTACTATTTTTGAAAACTATAGAATCTGAGTATTTATCTATTGTAGATATGTTTTTTTCTATTCCTTCGAGCCAATCTTCTTGTAATTCTACTATAGAATCTATATATCCTTGGACTCTATTTTGAAATTTTATTTTTGTGAAATTCTCTTTTAGGTAATTTACTAAATCCTTGGATTCTTTTTGTATTCCTGTTTTTGCATAGTATTCTCTTAATTGGGCTGGATCTGCTTTTGTTATTGCATTCAGCACATCGGTTTTTGTTGTATTGGGATAATGGGATTCAAATGTTCCATGTGCGTTTTCTGCACGACCTTCTACTGCCATTATGTCGAATGTATAGGCCATGTCTTTGTCTATCAGAGACATTGGACTTTTTATTATTGTCGAGATTAAATCTTGCATTATTTCTTTTTGTGGCGCGATTTTGTTTTTCCAGTCTTGAACATTCGCTTTTCTTTCTTCTTTTGTTATGGAATTTTTTATTTGATTTGCTGTTTTTTTGCGTTCTGCTTTTATTATATTTTCTAAAATTTGTATTTTTGATGAAGATGTAGGAATTGGAATATTTTTGAAATGAGAATTTGTTTTTTTTGGAAGTTGATTTGTTTTTTTTGGACAAGGGAAAAGACGCGTTTCTTTTTTGCATCTTTTTGTCATCAGCACTCCTCCCATACAAGAAGAAATTTTCTGAGCTTATAAGTATTTGTCGTTTTGAGGATAGTATATTAGGGTTTAATTTTAGGAATAAAATTTATAAAGCTTTGAGTTTTGATTTTGAATGGTGAATTCTAATATTGAGTTGTCGTTAGATTCTTTATGTTCTCTTTAAATTTTTCGAAGTCTGAAATTGGAACCATGGCCCCTGTGGCTTCGCAGTGCCCACCGCCTGTTGCTCCTAGAATATCTTTTGTCGCTGCTCTTGTTATTTCTAGTGCGTTTTTCCCTCGGACTGAGATGTTGGCTTTTTCTGGTCGGAGGAAGGCGACTATAATTAGAGAGTCTGGATGACGGAAGGCTAAGTTATTTGAGATTTCGGATGACATTGATGTATTACCAGAATAGGTAAAAAAGAGGACTTTGGAATTTTTGTTGAAATGGGTTTCCGCTTTTTCTATTTGTTTTTGGAAGAATTCTTCTAGTTGGTTTGATCTTTTGTGAAATTGTTTTGTGGAGGCGTTTTCTTCGAGGAGGTCGTAGGGAGAATTGCAATTAAAAAGATATTTGATTAGCCCAAGTATGTTTGTTGTTGTGTCCATTAGTCCAAAATTTAGTTTCCTTGCGATTTTGCCGATTGTTGTTGTTTGGAGTGCGGTGAAGGCGTTGATGTTTAGAGGTAGAAGATCTGGATTTTGTTTGCTGAATTTTTCTGCGAAGTCTGGCAAGTATACGTCCCCGATGCATCCGATTATGGAAAGCCAAATATCTTGTTGGCGGTTGAATATTTTTTGTGCTATATAGGAAGTTGGTTCGGCGGAAGGAAATGTTGTGAAGTAGGATGTTTGTTGTATTATTTCTTTTCTGGTTTTTGATTCGTGGTGATCGATCCAGAGAATTGGTATATTGTTGATTTTTGCATGGCCTACAAATTTTTCGCTTACTTCTGCCTTATCTAGGACTATGATTAAGTCTGGGTTTAATTCTTCTACTTTTTGTATGTATTGTTCCCCTAGATCTGGGAAGGATTTTATTGTTACGCCGCGTCCTCTGTCTAGAGATCTTCTTAAGATTAGAAATGAGCAGAGTCCATCTACATCGTTATCGTAGAAGAAAAGGGGATTTTGTGATGTTTCAAGTTGGTCGCGGATTTGGGTCAGTTGGTTTGCGTTTAACATATTATTTTTCCGTTTAATATCTGTTCTCTAAGTTTTCTTATTTTTTCATATGTGTCGGAGCTTCTGTTCTTCAGAATTGGTTCTAGCGAGGACGAATCTGCTTTTAGGATGTTATCTATATTTTTATTCAATTTTATTATTTGTGACATTTCTTTTGCTGAGAGAACTAGATGTGAGAGGAATCTGTATCCCTTTGGAGAGACTGTTTCTTCAAGAGATTTTTCAACAATTAGTCTCGCTATCGATTCTGTTTCTAGCAGTCCTTCAAATGTCAAGTTTGTTAGAAGGGTTTTTGCTCTTTTTAATGGTATACTTGTATAGTCTCTTACAACTTCGTTTTCTGTTTTTTCAACACCTTTTAAAATTTCTCTATATCGCATATACATTATGCTTCCTTCTTTTCCTAGTTCTGTGAAATTCCTTTTCATCGATTCTGATATTTTTAGAATCATTTCCGATCGTTGTATCACTTGGCAAACATCGCTGACTGAGACTAATTCTGACATTTCTAAAATGTTTAGGTTTGCTAGATTATCGTTTAGGATTTCACGTTGTTTTTCTAGAAGTTGGAGATTTGATGTTATGCTTCGAATTAGTTCTTCGGTTGATTTTAAATAATATCTAGATGCACCGTGGTATAGAGTAGTTTTTTTTCTTCTTTCGGAAATTGCAATTACGAAGGTGTGGGCTTGTTTCGCTGTTCGTTCTGCGGCTTTGTGCCTTGTTCCTGTTTCTATTGAACTTGCGGTTGTCCCTGGTGTCATTAAGACGTTGGCGTAGAGAATCCGTTTTAAATCTTGGGAAACTATTATTGCTCCGTCCATCTTACAGAGCTCGAAAAGTTTTTGGGATGTAAATCTTGAGTTGATTCTGAAGCCACCCTCGAAGAGATTTTGATCTTGTAATTCTTTTGAGTCGAAAACAATTAGTGCTCCGAGGTCGGACCTTAAAATATCGTCTATTACATTCCTAAGGGATGTTCCTGGAGATACCAATTTTAGGAAATCTAGGAAAGTTTTGTCTTTTTCTATCACCATGTTCGAAAGAAAGATTTCTAGTATTTATACTTTATGTGAGGAATTTTTGTTTTTTTGAAGAATTAGACTTTAGATTTTGGAGGTTTGAGTGTTTTGGTTTTGTTTGGGAAGATTTTTAATATTTGGTTTTGTTTGGTAATTATGAAATGTATTATTGGAATTGAATCTACTGCTCATACTTTTGGAGTTGGGATTGTTGGTTTAGATGGTAAGATTTTGGCGAATATTAAAGATTCGTATACCACAAAAGAAGGCGGGATGATTCCATTGGAGGTTCGGGCACATCATGCTAAGGTGGGTGAAATGGTTTTTGAGAAAGCTTTGAAAGAGGCTGGGATTTTGGAGGAAGATTTGGAATGTATTGCTTTTTCTAACGCGCCTGGGCTTGCTCCTTGTCTGCTGGAGGGAATGAGTTTTGCTAAGAAGAAAGCTGTATACCTTGGTATACCAATTATTGCGGTGAATCATTGCGTTGCACATCTGGTTATTGGGGAAACTTGTGGCGCTAAGAGTCCTGTCATGCTTTACGCCTCGGGTGCCAATACGCAGATTGTCGCTTTTGTTGGTGGGAAATTTAGGATTTTTGGAGAGACGCTTGATTTAGGTGTTGGAAATTTTATTGATAGCCTTGGGAGGAGTATGGGGCTTGGATTTCCGGCTGGGGTGCAAATTCAAAAGCTTGCTTTAGAATTTGAGAAATTAGAAACTAAAAATAAGGTATTAGAGCCT
Source organism: Candidatus Pacearchaeota archaeon (assembly GCA_018303845.1). Classification (GTDB taxonomy): domain Archaea; phylum Nanobdellota; class Nanobdellia; order Pacearchaeales; family GW2011-AR1; genus JAGVXH01. The sequence goes on along the minus strand of JAGVXH010000006.1, from coordinate 36,384 downwards.
AGGCTATTGGAATTGCCTTATTCTGTTAAGGGTATGGATGTTAGTTTTTCAGGTATTCAGACTAAGGTTCGGGGTTTGATTGAGGCCGGGGTTGATAACCGGGAGATTGCTTATGCTTTGCAAGAAACTGTTTTTGCTATGCTTGTTGAGGTTGCGGAAAGGGCGCTTGCGCATACGGGAAAAAATGAATTGTTAATTGGTGGTGGGGTTGGTTGTAATAGTAGGTTGCAGGAGATGTGTCGGGTAATGTGCGAGGAACGGGGTGCTAGATTTTTTTGTCCGCCGAATGATTTGTTGACGGATAATGGGGCGATGATTGGGTATTTGGGACTCAAGATGTTTCAGGCTGGATTGGCGACGAGAGATTTGGAGAATGTTGATATTAAGCCAAGAGAGAGGACGGATGAGGTTGAGGTTTTATGGCAGAAAAATTTTTTTGGGTAGGAAGTTTTATAAAGTGAAATTTTGATTAAGTTGTACCAATGAACGAGCTGGGCTCGCGAGGAGAAATTCTCGGTTGGAACTAAATAGGAAACGAAAATGGTATCGGTATATGATGTTGTAGAGAAAGCGGCTAAGACCGGAAAGGTTGACAAGGGTGTTAATGAAGTGACCAAGGCAGTAGAGCGAGGAATTGCTAAGTTGGTTGTTGTTGCATCTGATATTGACCCTAAGGAATTGACGCAGCATTTACCTATTCTTTGTAGAGAGAAAGGTGTTAAGTTTGTCGTGGCTGATTCTAAGGAGAAGTTAGGAATTTCTGTTGGAATTAATAGGCCTACGGCTGCAATTGCTGTGTTAGAAGAAGGCGAAGCTAAGCTTAACTCTTTGGGATAATTTCCTTACAGCTTAATATTGAAGATGCTCGAAGTAGTGTCGTATTAAAAAAACAAAATGGCAAAAATTGATAAGAAGAAGGAAAAGGAAAGTAAGCAGGAGAAGAAGTCTGCTGGTTCTAAGGGCAGTGAGAAGTTGACTGAAGAGGGTGTTGTTCCGGCTATTGTAGAGGCTATTGTTGCTCGAGGTGGGACACGAGGAGAAGTTAGTCAGGTTATGTGTAAGATTTTGCAAGGTAAGAATAGGGGAAAATCTATGAGACGAAATGTTCGAGGTCCTATTAAGAAGAGAGATGTTTTGATGTTACGTGAAACTGAAATTGAAGCGAGAAGGATGGGAAAGAGACCGCAGAGGGGGAGCAAATAAAATGCCGGTTTGTAGTTTTTGTAAAAAGGCGTATGAATTTCCGAAAGGTACTACAGTTGTTCAGAAAGATTCTTCGGTGAGATATTTTTGTTCTAGTAAGTGTCGGAAGAATATGGAGATGGGAAGGTTGACTAAGAAGGTTAAGTGGGTTGTTAAAAGTGATATTGTTAAGAGCGAGAAAGTGAAGAGAGAGGCAGATTGGAAAGCTCGGAATGAAGTTGCGAAGAAGTAATTTTTGCAAGATGAGTGTATTCTAGGTTGAGACATTTTACTTTATTTATTTTGAAAATCATCGACGCTGGTTTTTGATTTTTTAACCTAAATGTTTATAAAGAAAGGTTGTTTTTTTGGTGTAAGAGGAATATTTGTGATGGTAAATGAATCTGTTGCTGGAAAGGATGAGTATGCGGCTAAAGATATTAAGGTTTTAGAGGGGCTTGAGGCAGTGCGTAAAAGACCTGGGATGTATATTGGGTCTACTGATAAGTATGGTTTGCATCATTGTGTTTACGAAGTCGTTGACAATTCTGTTGATGAGCATATGGCTGGTGCGGGGGAAGAGATTCGGGTTACGATTAATAAGAATGGTTCGGTGAGTGTCGAGGACGATGGGCGAGGAATGCCAGTTGATATGCATCCTGTTTACAAGAGGCCTGCTATGGAAATTATTGTTACGAAGCTTCATGCTGGTGGTAAGTTTGATAATAAGGCTTATGCAGTTTCTGGCGGGTTGCATGGTGTTGGGATTTCGGTTGTTGCAGCTTTGTCTAAAGAGATGACTGTTGAGGTTCGGAAAGCTGGGAAGATTTATGCTCAGACTTATAATATTGGTGTTCCGGCTGGCGATATGAAAGTTATTGGAACTTGTGGGACTGAGGAGCATGGTACGAAGGTTACATTTATGCCAGATGAAAGTATTTTTACTACGCTTGATTTTGAATATAAGATTCTTGCGACGAGATTTAGAGAGACTTGTTTTTTGAATGCTGGGTTGAAGATTAGTTTTAAGGACCTGAGAGAGGAGCTGATTAAGAGTGAGTCGTTTCGTTATGAGGGTGGTTTGGTTGAGTTTGTTAAGTGGTTGAATAAGACGCGAAATGCGATTCATCAGAAGCCGATTTATTTTAAGAGAGAAGAGGGGAAGACTGTTGCTGAAGTTGCGATTCAGTATAGCGATTCTTATAATGAGAACATTCAGGGTTTTGTTAATACGATTAATACGATTGAGGGTGGGACGCATGTTATTGGTTTGAAGACGGCGTTGACGAGGGTGATTAATGATTATGGTACAAAGAAAGGGGTTTTGAAGAAAGGGCAAAAGCTTAGCGGGGACGATGTTCGAGAGGGGATTACTGCTGTGATTTCGGTGAAGATGCAGGATCCGCAGTTTGAGGGGCAAACTAAAACTAAGCTTGGGAATAGTGAGATTAAGGGAATTATTGATTCTATGGCGACGGTAGCTTTGACTGATTTCTTGGAAGAGAACCCCGTTGTTGGTAAGGCGATTTTGGTTAAGGCTTCTTCGGCATTAAAAGCTAGAGAAGCTGCTAAGAGGGCGAAAGATTTGGTTAGACGAAAGAATGCATTGAGTGTTGGTTCGGGGCTTCCTGGTAAATTGGCTGATTGTTCTTCGAAGAAAAAAGAGAATACTGAATTGTATATTGTTGAGGGTGATTCGGCTGGTGGTACTGCTAAGGGTGGACGGGACCGAGAGACTCAGGCGATTTTGCCTTTGCGTGGAAAGATTTTGAATGTCGAGAAATCGAATCCGTCGAGGGCGCTTTCTAGCGAGATGATTTCAAATATGATTACGGCGATTGGGACTGGTGTTGGGGATTCTTTTGATATAACAAAGCTTCGTTACAATAAGGTTATTATTATGACTGATGCTGATGTTGATGGGCAGCATATTAAGTCGTTGATGTTGACGTTGTTTTTTAGGTATTTGCCGCAGTTGGTTGAGGCCGGGCATATTTTTGTTGCGGTTGCTCCGTTTTATAAAATTAAGAAAGGGATGAAGGAATATTATGTTTATAATGCTGAAGAGTTGAAAACTAAATCGGCTGAGCTTGGCGGGAAACTTGAAGTTGGTCGGTTTAAAGGTCTTGGTGAAATGAATGATGAACAGTTGTGGGATACGACGATGAATCCGAAGACTCGTAGACTGAAGCAGGTTTCGATTGCGGATGCTGTTGAGGCTGATGAGACTTTTAGTTTGCTCATGGGGGACGCGGTTGCTCCACGACGAGCTTTTATTGAAGAGAATGCGGATAAGGCGGAGGTGGATTTGTGAAATTTCTGCGAAATTTCAGATGGCTGGCTTCGCCGATAGCTGGCTTCGCCGAGGGTTGTGATTTTCAATCACGAGGGCTGTGCTTCGCACGGAGCTTGGAGGTGAAGAGATGAAGTTTTTTATTGGGCAGGCTGTTACTGGAGAGAATATAGATGAGTTGCGTGTTGAATTAGGTAGAGTGTATAAAGTTTTGGAAGATAAGGGGCATAGTTCTTACGATACCCTGCGAGAGAATCAAGAGAAGTTTGAGGGGAATAATACTAAGCGAGAAATAATGGAACATGCGTTTAGAAAAATTGATGATTCAGATGTGTTTTTTGCAATTATTAGGTCAGATAGAAAGAGTGAAGGATTATTAATGGAAATTGGATATTGTCTTTCTAATAATAAAGAGATACTTTTAGCGGTTAAGAGTGATGTAAAGAATACTTATTTGAGAGAATTAGCTAATAGGGTTATTGAATATGATAATTCAGATGGTTTGGTTAAACAATTGATGGAGGTTGATTTGTAATGGGAGAATGTAAATGTTGCGAGGATGGATGCGGGAAGGATATAAGAGTTTCGTTTTGTCCTAGATGTAATTCGCGAAATGTTGGATTTGTTTTTGGTTTTGGGAATTTGTTCGGAGTTATTCCGAAGATGAAGTGTCGGGATTGTGATTTTGATGCGGCGAGTTTCCCGATTTTGATTACTAGTGAAGAGGAATTGAAGAGAGCTATTGAGGGAATGAAAATGAAGCGAGAGGCAAAGAAGAAAGTTGTTAAGAAAGTTGTTAAAAAGAAAGTTGTTAAAAAGAAAAGGGAGGTGAAGAGGAAATGAATGCTGCTGGTGTTGAAGATGCGATGAAGGAGGCTAGTGATTTTGAGGCTATGCGGAAAGAGATGAGAAATTCTGTTAAGGCGAAGGAATTGATTGATGCTGAGATTTCTGGCGAGATGCGTGAGGCTTATTTGAATTATGCTATGAGTGTTATTGTGGCACGGGCTTTGCCATCGGCGGAAGATGGTTTGAAGCCGGTTCATCGTCGTATTTTGTGGGGGATGAATGAAATGGGTGTTTTTTATAATAAGCAGACGAAGAAGTCGGGGCGTATTGTTGGTGACGTTATGGGTAAGTATCATCCGCATGGAGATGCTTCTATTTATGATGCTATGGTCAGAATGGCGCAGAGTTGGAGTTTACGATATCCGCTTGTTATTGGTCAGGGTAATTTTGGTTCGATGGATGGGGATAACGCTGCTGCTTCTAGGTATACTGAGGCGAAGATGGAGAAGATTACGATGGAGATAATGGAGGGAATTGATAAGAATACGGTTCCTATGATGAAGAATTATGATAATAGTTTGGATGAGCCGATTGTTATGCCGGGGAAATTGCCACAGTTGTTCTTGAATGGAGCTTCTGGTATTGCGGTTGGTATGGCTACGAATATTCCTCCTCATAATTTGAATAACACTTGCGATGCGATTATTACTTATTTGAATAATAATGAATGTGATGATAAGGAATTGATTGCTGCGATAAAGGCACCTGATTTTCCGACTGGTGGGACTGTTAGTGGGGAGATTAAGGCGATTTATACTGAGGGTCGTGGGAAGTTGACGCTTGATGGGAAGACTGTTATTGAAGAAGGGAAAGGGAAGGATAAGACGAAGATTATTATTACTGAGGTTCCTTATCAAGTGAATAAATCTGTGCTTGTTGAACAAATTGCGAATTTGACTAGGGATAAGAAATTGCCTGATGTTGCGGATATTCGGGATGAATCTAGTAAGGGGAAGGTTAGGGTTGTGATTGAGCTTAGAAAAGATGCTGAACCTAAATTTACTTTGAATAGGTTGTATAAGTATACGCAGCTTCGGGTTTCGTTTAACGCGAATATGCTTGCTTTGGTTGACCGTGTGCCGAAGATTTTGACTTTGCGTGAATACATTAAGGTTTATGTTGCGCATAGACAGGGCGTGATTCGAAAGACGAAGGAGTTTGATTTGGATAAGGCGGATAAGAGATTGCATATTGTTGATGGATTGCTTGTTGCTCAGTCTAATATTGATGAGGTTGTTCGTTTGATTCGGGCGGCGAAGGGAAAAGTTGAAGCTGGTGAACAGTTGAAGGCGAAGTATGGTTTGACGGATGCTCAGGTTGAGGCGATTTTGGAGATGAAGTTGCATCAGATTACTAGTTTGGAATTTGAGAAGTTGAAGGGCGAAGAGTTGGATTTGAAGAAGTTGATTGAGAAGTTGAAGAAGATTCTTGGGGATGAGAAGTTGATTTTGAAGATTATTCATGAGGATTTGGAAGAGCTGAAGGAGAAGTATGGGGATAATAGAAAGACGAAGCTCGTTGGACAGGCTGGTGATTTTGAGGAGGCTGATTTGGTTGATAAGAAGGATGTTGTTGTGACGATTACTGATAAAGGTTATATTAAGAGATTGGATTTAGTTCAGTATAAGGAGCAGAAGAGAGGCGGGAAGGGAGTGATTGGTTCGGGTTTGACTGAGGATGATTTTGTTAAGGATTTGCTTACTTGTTCGACGCACGATTATATGTTGTTCTTTACTGATAAAGGTAAGGTTCATTGGTTGAAGGCTTACGAGGTTCCGTCTTCGGCTAAGTCTACGAAGGGGCAGGCGATTATTAATTTGTTGCAGTTGAAGGATGAGAAGGTTACGAGCGTTTTGGCCGTTAAAGAATTTAATGATTTGTTGATGATGGCGACTGCGAAAGGTGTTGTGAAGAAGATTGAGTTGTCGCAGTTTTCTAGTCCTAGGAAGGGTGGGATTAAGGCGATTAAGGTTGCGGAGACTAATGATACTTTGATTGATGTTAAGCCGATGAAGGAAGGGCAAGAGATTTTGCTTGTTACTCAGAACGGTAAGGCGATTCGGTTTAAATCGGACGAGGTTCGTGTGATGGGTCGGGCTTCTTATGGGGTTACTGGAATTAAGATGGATGGTGAGGATAAGGTTGTGTCTTTAGAGGTTTTGCCGATGGAGGATAGGGCAAAGTTTTCTATTTTGACTGTTACCAAGAAAGGTTATGGGAAGAGGACTGATATTGATGATTATAGGCTCACTGGTCGGGCTGGGAAGGGTGTTATTAATATGAGTGTTACAGATAAGACTGGAGAGGTTATTACTTCTCGGTCTGTTTTGGATGATGATGATGTTATCGTTACTACGAAGAAAGGGATTGTGATTAGAACTTCTTTGAAGAATATTAGGATTATGGGTCGGGCGACGCAGGGTGTTAGGATTATTAATTTGGCAAGTGGGGATGTGGTTTCGGATTTGTCTAGGGTTCCGGTTGAAGAAGAGATTGTTGGGGAGTAAGTTGTTTTGTTTTTTAGAATAAGAATTGGTTGGTAGGAAAGTTTATATTTGTTGGCGATTTATGGGGCACATGACTCAGGTGATTAGTTTTAGTGGAGATTTTGATTTTTTGGATGAGATTGACCAGAAGTTAGTGGTTGAACTTTTTGAGAACTTTTATCCTAAAGTGAAGCGGATGCTCAATAATGAGGTTTCGTTTGAGATTTTGCTTAAGATGTATAAGAGGCTTGGGATTCGGAAGAAGTTTGCGATGGGGTTTAGGGTTGTTGCTCCTACAGATATTTTTGAGGTTAGTGCTGCGGATTGGGATTTGGCGCGGACTGTGCATAAGGTTTGTGATAAGATGGCTACGGAGATTGAGGGGCGTTTTCACTTTAGTGATAAGTGAATTGGAAGATTATTCGTCGAATATTTTTTTTGTTATTTTGTCTGCTAGTGTAGGTTTTGCTGTTTCCATAATTTTTGGTTTTTCCTTTAGTTCTTCTTTCGATTTAATTAGTTTAGTGTCAAGTATGAAATTTATTGCTATGTCTATTAGGTAGGAAATTAGGAGATAGATTATTAGGTCTAAGAATAGGTTTTTGGGTCTTAGTGGTGGATCTTCGGGGTTCATTATTCCTAGTTCTAGGAATGGCCATGGGTAACCAATTCCAATTATTATGTTTGTCTCTCCTGAAAGAAGTTTGTTGAAGGGGAATTGGATTAGGGCCAATGCTATTATTACTAAGAAGATTAGTCCGAGAATTACTGCGAATCTTTTTGTCGCTATGAATTGTTTTGGGATGGACTTTTTGATTATTTGGCTTATGGTCTCTTCGCTTATGTATTTGTATTTTGGTTTTAGTCTTTTGGTTGATTCGATTGGAGTTTGTGGGGTTGGGATTATTTCTGGGGTAGGTTTTGGTGTTTGTTGAGATGGTTTTTGTGGAGTGAGTTCCTCTATGGTTGGTTGATTTATTTCTTTTTTTGCCATAAAAGGAGATGAGGGTTTAGAGTTTAAATAACTTGTTCGTGAGGTTTATTTTATTTCTCCGAATCCGATTAGTCGCCAGTGTCCGTTTAGATTTCTTGCTATTCCTATGGATTCGCCTTTAAGTGGGACGACTGGTATTTTTAAGGTAAGGTCTATGGCGTCTGCATATGTTTTGATAACTTGTCCTACAGTGATTGAGGTGTTCAGAGAAAGCATTAGCATTTCGTTTGGTTTGAGGTTTTGGACTGGTTCGTGTTTCCCGGTTCCTAGGACTTCATTGAATAGTGTGTATTTTATTGTGATATTTTCGGTTATTTCTGGAAGGGAGTTTTCTGTGGACGCCATTGATCCAGATATTGCGTCGGCTTTTGTTAGAGTTGGATCTAGCTCTGTTTCGATTGCTAGGGATCCTCCTGGGAATGCTTGTGTTATTTGGTGGTCGCCTTTTTGCATGGAGATGATTTTGGATTTTATTGTTTTGTAGAAATGTTGATTATTTTTTTTGTAAGAATATCCGGGTTTTATTTCTATTATGTCTCCGACTTTTAGTGTTCCGCATTTTAGCGCGCCGCCTAGGATTCCTCCGTGTAAGTTTTCTATTGGGGTTCCTGGTTTGTTGATGTCGAAGCTTCGGGCAATTAGAAATAACGGGGATTCGTTTGGTAAAGGTTTTGTTATTTCTACTTGAATTAGTTCTTTTAGGATTTTGTCGATGTTTACTCCTTGGATTGCGGAGATTGGAATGATTGGTGCGTTTTCGGCAATTGTTCCTTTGACGAATTCTTTTATTGCTTTATAATTTTCTAGTGCGTTTTCTTTTGATACTAGGTCGATTTTGTTTTGGGCGATAATTATTTTTTTTATTTTTTTTGCCTTTAGTGCTACTAGATGTTCTCGTGTTTGTGGTTTTATTCCTTCGTTTGCTGCGACTACTAAAATTGCGGCATCCATTATTGCTGCGCCTGAAAGCATTGTAGCCATTAGCATTTCGTGGCCTGGCGCGTCGACAAAAGTTATGTATCGGATTGGCTTGCCTTTGGATTCTTTGTCTATGGTCAGTTTCCCGTCTTCGTTTCGTATTATGGCATCGGCGTATCCTAATTTAATTGTAATTCCACGTTTAAGTTCTTCTGAATGTGTGTCTGCCCATTTTCCTGAGAGTCTTTGAAGGAGGGTTGTTTTCCCGTGGTCGATGTGTCCAACTATTCCTACGTTGATTGTGTCTATTTTTGAGATGTCTTCCATTTTATTATTAGCTTTTAGCTATTAGCTTTTAGCTGTTTTGGGTTTTTAAGTTATTCCGTTTCTTCTTCGAATAGGGTTTCATTTTCCGTCGTGTTGGACGGCTTGAGTGTGGCTTGGACGAATTCGGCAATTCTCATGATTAGTTCTATTATTACGATGAAGAGAAGATAATATGGGACATTTGAGAACAGGGATGGGATTTCGGAGATTCGGTAGAAAAAGAGTGGGATTTCGAAGAACCCTGCGGTTGATATTGCGATTGCTAGAAGAGTAAAGGGGACCATTTTTGCCAGGTCTTTTGCTAGGTCTTCGCTAACAAACGAGGTGACTCTAATTGAAGTTACTAGTGCGGCTGCGATTAGGAGAATTGTTTTTACTGCAATACCTTTTGCTAGGAGAAGGGTTAGGATTGCTAGGACTCCAAACCAGAAGAATGTTAGGACAGGTAGGAGGATTATATATTCGATTATATAGAAGACGCCGGCGAAGATTTTAATGAGGGCTGGGTTTTCATATTGGTTGTATTGGTTGAGATTTAGTTCGATGATGTTTTTCTTGGCGAGGAATCTGTAGAAGTAGAATACGAAGATTGAGTAGAGGATGATAACTGTCGTGAAGAAGGCTAGTGTTAGGATTAGATTTTCTTCTGTTGTGAATAGGATTGGAAGTTCTTCTAGCATTATGTTACCTTCGTAATTGAGGGTTGGAATGTTTTTAAGTTTGTGGGAGAATGTTTTTATTCGTGGATTATTCTTTTAGAATATAAAAATTTAAATAATGAGTAGTCTTTTTTGGTATATGGTTAGTTATGATGGGGGGAAGAGTTATGAAGAGGCTCTTAATTGTGTTACTATGCAATATTATTCAAGTCGACTGTCTCGGATTGTTGAGCAGCAGAAGAGGGTGCAGGATTTTGTTATGGCTAGTCTTAAGGAAATTAATAATGATTTGGCTGCTCTTCGTGGAGGGGATTTTAATGCTGGATTATTGAAGAGGTTGGAGGATTTTGATTGTTTGTTGCCTGTTAAAGATTCGGATTTTGTTTCCGATGGAAAGATTACTCATATAATTGGCTGATTTTTAGAATTAAGTTTTTTATAAAGATTTATGGGATTATTCTGTTTTTTCTTTTGGCTGTGCTTCTAATAAAGAATCGAATTTTTTACTTCCTTCTTTTAGAACTTTTGCGTTAATTTGAACTGTGAATAGAGAAATTTCTTTTCCTCGAACTGTTTTTCTTAATCTTAGTCCTTTTGGTTTTCGGTTGACTTTTGTTTCTCCCTTTGGCCTCTTGTGCATTCCTTTCCCGTAGCCCAGTAAAACTTTGTGCAATGCTGGTCCGTCTATTTCGGCTCTTCCCATGAATCCGGATTTGTCAGAGGTTCCTGTGATTAGAAGCTCGTAGCCTGTTAAGTCGGATGAGAACTCTTTCCCGTCTACTTTGTCGTTAATTGAATAGCCTACTAGGTCTTCGTTCTCGGTTTCTATTTTGAAGGTTTTACCGTTGTGGGCTACGTTTATTTTGAATGCCATTTTGTTTATATTTTCCGAGGGTCATTAGCCTGAAAGCTTTTCCTCAGCTTATAATTGTAATAGGAGATGATTGTTTTGGTTTTTAAAGTTTGGGGTTGGTGAGGTTATAGAGTTAGCGCGATTCTTATATTTTTGTTGTAATGTCTTAATCCTTCGTATATTGCTTCGTATGCTTTGTATCCGAATGTTTCTTCTTCTTGTAGTTCTTTTACTAATACCATCGTAGCTTTTCGGGTTCCTAATATGGTTGCCATAAAACCCGTTGATTCTTCTATTATTTCTTTAAGTCCGCTTTTTGGGAGTTTTAGTTTTTCTAGTTCTTCTATTAGATATTGGTCCTGTTTCATGTTTTTTTGTGTTTAATTGAGTATAAATGTGTTTTGTCTAGTGGCATAATTTTTATAAGGTTTGAGTTTGTTGTAATCGGATGAGTGATTCTATAAGTCGAGCGGAAAGGCATAAGGATATTCGTAAGTTGGAGGCTGCGATGTTTTGGGGTTTGCTTGAAGGAGTTGATAAAGGGGTTGTTTATAGGAAGGTTTCTGAGGTTGGAAGGAAATTGGATAGGATGGGGGATGCTTATTTTGGAGTTAAAACTCGGGACAAAAATGGTTCCCCAGTTGAATATTTTTCTGTAAAAGAGGGGGTGGAGAATTTAATGATTGGGTTAAGGTTTGGGAATGTTGATGTTTGGAAGAAGGCTTTGGGCCGTGCTCTTGAAAACTATGCGGATTTGCCATGGCATGATTCTGATCAACTAGATGTTTTTGAGAGATTTTTGGATATGGCTCCTGAGGGTGTTGATAGGCGGAAGTATGAGGGTGAAATTAGGTTTAATAGAGGATTGATTAAGAACAAGTGCTGAAAGCTTTGCCTTCAGAGATATTAGAGATTAGAAATTAGAAATTAGAAATTAGAAATTAGAAATTAGAAATTAGAAATTAGAAATTAGAGATTAGATATTAGATATTAGAAGGGCTTTGCTGGACTTGGTTAATTTTGTTATTTTAGTTTTAACATTTCGTGATAGACTTGGGCTGTGATTTGGCAGTCTGCTAAAGCGTCGTGGGCTTTTTCGTAGTCGATGTCGAAAGGCTCCCTTTTAGAAAAAGGTTCCCTGGAATCAAAACTTAGTTAGCGAAACTGACGTTTCGTATTTAATGCAAATTAAAATTTCTTAACGGTTCCGCCCTCTCTCCTTTGGAGCCGGGCGCCTGAACCTAAAATTTTAATTTGCAGACTTGGGCAACTTTGTTATTTTAGTTTTAACATTTCGTGATAGACTTGGGCTGTGATTTTACAATCTGCTAAAGCGTCGTGGGCTTTTTCGTAGTCGATGTCGAAGTGGGTTGCTAAAGTTCCTAGTGTTGCTCTTAAGTGTGAGGGTATAATTTCTTTTTTCTGAAGTTCTTTCCAGATTTTTATTGTGTCTTCATATTCGTCGTGGAAGATGGGCTTTGTTTCTCCTTGTTGAAAAAGTGAATTGAGGAATGCTTTGTCGAAGTGGATGTTGTGTCCGACGATTGGAGTTTTTTGGAGTGAATTTTTTTTGATGAAGGTGTTGATTTGCGAACAGGCTTTTGATGGTGGGCATGCGTGGAGATTATGTTCGTCTATGTTTATTCCGTTTACTTTTAGGGCTTGGGGATTTATGTTGTAGTTTTTGTGTTTGATGAAGATGTGGTTTTGGGCTAGGATGTCGAGGTGTGTTTTTTCTACGTCGATTAAGAGGAGCCCGACAGTTAGAGTTTTGTTGAAGTTAGGGGAAAGTCCGGTTGTTTCGGTGTCGATGATTAGGCGGTTCATTCTAATTGAAATCCTCGTCGGTTAATTTCCAAAATGACATTTTTTCGGCGTCGAATGTTGGATGTTCTTCGCAGAGATTGATTACGAATTTTTTTGTTTTGTAGAGCCTATGGAGTTCTGATTTTTTTAGTAGGATTCTTTTGTGGGATTCATCTATGTGGAAATTTTTTGTATATTTTTTTAGTTTCTCTACGGTTTCTTCCATATTGTCTGGGATTATTGTGAAGTAGATTACGGTTCCTTCGTCAGTTTTTGTTCCGTAGGGTAGGATTTTGTGGAGTAGGAGTCGGTTTGCATATTGGTGATGGTTTTTTGTTGAGGCGGTGCAGACGTGTATTTTAAGTGGGAGGTTTTTACATTGTTTTAATATTTCTTTTCCTGTTTCTAGTGATTTATAGATTGTGTATGTGTCTTCGTTTAGAGAATATTCTTTTGTGACTTTGTCGAAGTTTGTGTCTGAAATTTCGAATTCGTTTAGATTGACGAAGCTAATGTATGGTTCTGTTTTTTTTATGAAGGAAATTATTTCTTCTTTTTTTTCTGGGAGTAGTGGCATTTCTAGTCCTGTATTTTGTTTGCCGAAGATTAATGAGGCTTCGGATATTTTTTTTATTTCTTCTTGCATTAGGATTTCGTCTGGATTAGTTAGGAAAGAAGGATGGAATCTGACTTCGTCGATGTTCTCGTGTAATTTTTCTAGTGTTGGTTTGTTTACTAGGGGAAGCGGAAGGTATACGTGGATGTGGAAGGATTTTTTGAAGTGGGATTTTAGGGCTTTGGCTGCGGAGAGTGTTCGGTCGAGGTATGCAATTGGATCTCCGCCTGTTATTCCTGCGCCGCGAGCGTTTGAGTCTGTTGCTTCCTGAATTATTTCTTGGTCTGAGTTGCAAGGTCTTTCGTTTGCCCAGAGTTGTGGGGAATTTTTTCTGCCTTCTGAGAGGGAACAATACCAGCAGGCTCTTGAGCATTTGCCTCCGACGAATAGGACTAGTTTTTGGCCTTTTAGGCAGAGTTTGCAGCCGTCGCACATGTCGGTGTTTATGTAGGAGTCGAATTTGGTTTTCATACTTGGACTTGGAGATTTGGGTTTTTATTGGTTTGGGAAATGGTAGTGAGAATTTTACCCACGGATTAGCACGGATATTCACGGAAAGGATTGTTTGGTATTGGTAAGATGGTTGATTTTAAGAGAGGGTTTTTGGGTAGGATTTTGACGGTTTTGGAATTGGATGTTAAGTAATGGCGCACGGACGACACGGATAAACACGGACACGCTTTAGGGGGTTAGAGGTTTACCGTTGTGATTTATTGCAATAAAGCTTTTATATTCTATTTTTTGTTTCTTGATATGGGAAATTTATCTGATGATTTTATTTGTGGGTGGGATAATTTCTGCAAAAACCCTGGAGAGTATTCTTTGTCTGCAGCTAGAGATTTGATTAGTGATTATTGGGATTTTGGGGCTGCTGTTTTGACTGGATTTGCATTTAGTGATGCCGGTACTGAAGTTGTTGGAGAATTTATTGGTTATTCAGTTGGCATGGCGGGGTTTCTTACTACTGCTAGTGCGGCACTTTGGAAGGCAGATCATAATAGGAATAATAGGAATATTCTTGCAGGTGCTGGGTGTTTGTCTTTGGGTGGATTGAGTGCTTTAGGAATTTCTGCCGAAACTTTGGAGAGTTATGTCTTGGGAGCGTCTTTTTTTATGGGGTCTTATTTAGGAGATATATCTAAAGAATGATTTTTGGTTTTTAGATTCCCCAGGTGTTGTTTTCTCTTCGTTTTATTTGGGCGATTTCTTGGAGGATTGATTTTTCTTCTGAGCTAAGTAGGTTTTTGTGTTCTTTGAATTTTCGAAATTCTGATTCAGCTAGGTTTGTGTAAAGGTTTTCTCCGACGGCGATTTGTCTTTCGAAGTTTACGCCTGGCATTGAAATTGCGACTTCTTTTCCTGATTCTATTTTATTGATGGATTTTTTTTCGTGTTGGATTTCTTTTATTTGACCGATTTTTTTGTCGTCTCGATTGATGAATCGTTCGTGGGCCTTTAATGTTCCTGCTTCTATTTTTACTCCGAAGACTGCTGGGGATGAATTTCTGAAGCAGAAATCTAAGACTTTAAGTTTGCAAATTGTTGGGAGTTCGGATAATTTTTTCCTTTCTATCTCTTGGACTTTTTCTGTTTGGTATTTTTCTAAGTCTTCGATAAGTTTGTATACGACTTCGTTTGTTAGGATTTTTATTTTTTTTAGTTCGTCGAGATTTATTATTTCTTCTTGAGTTTCAACGTTGAATCCTAATACAATTCTGTCTTCTTCTTTTTCTAGTGTACTTGCTAGGTATACGTCTTTTTTAGTTATTGGTCCGATGCCTGCTTTGACTACGGGGATTCTTGCTTCTTTTAGTAAGACAAGGAGTGCTTCTAGACTTCCAAGAGAGTCGGCTTTTGCGACTATTCCTGTTTCGTCGCATATAATTTCTTCAGATATTTCTTTGGCGAATTCTTCCTGAATTTTTTCTAGAGTGTTTTCGTTAGTTATTACTTGGAATGGCATGCCTGGTAGAATCTCTTCTTTGGACATTATTTGGAGTTTTATTCCGGTTGCGGCTTTGACTTCGGTTTTTGTTTCGTATCCTTTGTTCAATGGTTTTGCTTCTTGGATATTTCGGATTTTTGTGGAAATGGTTTTTTCGAATGAGGCGATTGCAATTTCGTCTGTTTGGGATAGTTTCCCGTCGTAGAGGATGCATTCTAGGAAGTTCATTGCTTTGTCTTTTTTGACTTCGAGGATTACTCCTTTGCCTAGTTCTTTTGTCTGAATTCTGTTGCTTAGAAATTTTTGTGAGAGTGCTGTTATCATTGCTAGGATTTCTGATATGCCTTCACCTGTTCTTGCTGAACATGGGACGATTGCGACTGCTTTTGTGAAGTCTTCGATTTTGGAATACATGTCTGCTGTAATTCCGTGAGAATGTAGCGAGCCTATTATTGTGTAGAATTTTTCTTCGAAGTTTAGTTTGACGTTTGTTGCTTGGTTTTCTACTGCTTCAAGTGAGAGGAGATTTGGGGAGGTTTTCCAGCCTCCGACGTTGTCGATTTTGTTTAGGGCGATGATGAAGGGTGTTTTGTTTGCTTTTAGGATTTGAAGGACTTCTTGAGTCTGTGGCCTTATCCCGTCGTTGATGTCAATTACTAGGATTGCGATGTCTGCAAGGGAACCGCCTCTTTTTCGGATGTTTGTGAATGCTGCGTGACCTGGCGTGTCGATAAAAAGGAGTCCTGGGATTTCTAGTGGGATTTTGAATTTGTCTAGAGTTGTTTTGGCTCGTTTTTCTATGTCTTCTTTTGGAAGAGTTGTGAAGGAGATTTTTTGGGTGATTCCGCCGGCTTCACATTCTTGTAGAGAGGTGCACCTAATTTTATCTAGTAAGCTTGTTTTGCCGTGGTCTACATGACCCGCTACGGTTACAATGGGTTGGCGGATTGTCATGTACATTCGAGTATAGATTTATTTTTAAAGGTTGAGGAAATTTTGTTTTTATGATTAAGAGGGATGTTTTTTATTTAGGGTTTGGGAGCAAGGAATCTCATGATTGGATGTGCAATAATATCCGTGTTAGTTCTGATTCGATTAATGCGGCGAGGAAGATACTTTTTGAAAAAGCGGGCCATCTTCCTAATCTTGGGTATCAAGATAGAGATTTCTATTTATTCCCAAAGGGTTCTAACGCTGGGCTTGCTATGGCTCTTCGTATCGGAGAGCGTGATGATATCCCTGAGATAGCTATTTACCATACTCTAGAGGATGGCTTGAGGGATATGGCTAGCATATTGTGCTTTAGTATTCCTGAAGGTTTTGAGATTAGGAGATAGATTTTTAATTTGATCTATTGCTGTTCTTTTTATTTTGTATTTTACACATTGTTAATTCTTGCCATTTATTATTTATTTTCCAATAGCATATTTTTCGTTTTAATAATTTAAAAAAATATTTTTCGTAATCAGTTTTTATTTCAGTTGCTTTTAACCAATTTTCAATAAAATACAATAAATCATTATATTTTATATTAATTAGTTTTTCTTCAGGACTTTTATCGTAACCTAAATAATCCATCCAATCTTTAAAAATATTTTTTTTAATTTGTGTATCAATTAAAGTAATGTACCATTCTAATGCATCCCGACCAATTGCAATGTCACAAGAAATATTCTTACAATTAGGTAGAGTTGCATAATACGCATCTCTTGTTTTTTTAATTTCTAAATTAAATTTTTTGGCAATATTAGTTATTAATTCATCTTTCATTTTATTGACTCAAAATTTCATACAACAGATTGGAAGGTCATATATTTTATTTATTAATGTGCAATTTTTTATTTGTTCTTGGGTGAAATTTCTTTCTTCTATTTCTTTTGCTATTATTTCTTGGAGAAGAGTTATCGAGTCTGTCATGTAAAATGGAATATGGATTTGTTTATATGGTTTGTGTTATGGCACTAATCTATTCGTGGCTTAATATAAAAATTATGTTTAGTGGTTTGTCTGATGAAAGACTTTATTGTTTCAGATGTTGATGTTCCGCTTTTTGTCGAGGTTAATTCGAATAGTTATGATGCTCGAAGGGTTGAGGGTGTTGTTGGATTGAAGGGAGGGCTTTGTCCATACTTTAGGACTTCGCAAATTAATGGAAAGGGATGTAATCATTGCCGCCTTCCTAGTTATTCTGTTGGGCGAGTTGTTAGTGAAGGTTCTCTTGTGGCACAGATTGATTATGCTTTCGAAAAATTTGGAGATAGTTTCGAGGCTTTGGGTATTAAGACGATTTCTATGTATAATGGTGGGTCTGCTTTTAATCAGAAGGAGATTCCTCGAGGGGCGTTGTTTTATTTGTTTTCTGAGGCAGTTCGTCATAGGGACATTGGTGTTTTTCCTAATTTGAAGAAGGTTTCTGTTGAGTCTAGGGAAGTTTTTGTTGAACCAAATTTATTACGTAAGTCTGTTGAGGTTCTCGATGGCTTGACTCTTGAGGTTGCTCTTGGGTATGAGTCTTCTGATGAGAGGGTGAGGAATGGTGATTATGATAATTCTTTAGGGAGGATTGGTTTGAATAAGAAGATTGATGTTTTGGATTTTGAACGAGCTGTCGGATGTATTAGCGATGCTTTGGCTGAGGTGAAGTTTTATGTTATGATGGGGGCGGTTCCTTGGCTTAGTCGGAGGGAGATGGTTGATGATGTTTTGAATACGGTTGATTATCTTCATGGTTTGTCGAAATCTTGTGGTATGCCAACTTTTATTCATTTGAATCCGATGTATGTTGCGAAGGGTTCTGCGCTTTATGGTCCTTGGAAGGAGGCTTATTCGAATGGGAAGAATTTGCCTAATGGTTTTGATGTTGTTACGGCTTTGGAGAAGATTGATTCTTGTGTTGTTAGGCTTGGTTCTGATAAGGTTGGTTTTTATTTGGGTCTTGATTCGGAAGGGCTTGGTTGCAAAGAGTTTGGTGAATTTTGTGATGAGGATTTTAAGAAGGCCTTTGTTAATTTTAATAAGACTCAAGATTTGGAATCGCTGGTTCGTTTTAGAGATGAGAAGGTTGGTGGCTTAAAATGATTCGCGATGGGGTTGTTTATCGTGCTGCTAGTTTGGATGATATTTCTGGTTTGGTTGCATTGGATCAGAGGAAGTGGGAGGAGAATGTTTCTGCTGGTTATGATAAGTGGGAGTCTAGGATGAGGATTTTTCCCGAGGGTGTTCGGGTTGCTGCTGATGAGGGAGGGGTTGTTGGGGTTGCAGTTGTGCATATTGTGAGATATCCTGAGAGTGGGTTTCCTACATGGAGTGAGATTACAGCTGATGGATATATTACTAATCATAATCCTTTGGGGAATAAGATTTATGGCGTTAATTTTGCTGTTGATTCTGTTAGGCCTAAGGTTGCTTATAATCTTCTTGAATCTGTTGTGGATGAAGTTGCTAGGCCTAGGGATTTGCCTTGGCGAGTTGGATATACTGCTCCTTTTGTTTCGAAGTATAAAGAGAGATTTGGAGTTGATGAGTTGAACGAGGAAATTGTTGAAAGGTTGGCTTTGGAAGATCCAATTGTTAATAGGCTTTTTTTTAGGCTTGGTTTTAAGTTTCTTGGAGTTAGTAGGGATTATTTTGTGGATGATAGATTGAGTGATGGTTGGGGAGTGATGCTTGAGATTGAATGAACTTTGCGAATATATATGTGGCTATCTTTAATATTATATTTTTCTTTTTTCTCTAATGGACGATGATCATATTTGCGAGAAAGAAGTTTGTTCTTGGTGGAAATCTTCTGTTTTTGTTATTTTGTTGTTATTTTGTTTTATTTTTTTAGGGATTTTTTTCTCTGGATATTCTGTTTTTGGGCATGAGGGTTATTCTCCTATTAGAATCGCTATGAATGCTTGGCCTGGTTATTCTCATCATACTTTTCTTGCGCTTGAGAATGGTTTTTTTGAAGAGGAAGGGGTTGATGTGGAGATTAATATGTTTAATGAATATATGGATTCTTTGAATGCTTTTAGAGATGGCAAGGTTGATGGATTTTTTGGTGTTTATAGTGATGCTATTTCGCTTGCGGCAGAGGGGTATCCTGTCAGCGTTGTTTATGTTTCAGATTTTTCTAATGGTGGAGATGTAATTATGGCGAGTCCTAATGTTAGGAATGTTTCGAATTTAAAGGGAAGGACAGTGAGTGTTGCTGAGCTTAATAGTTTTTCTCATTTGTTCGTTTTGGATTTGCTTGAAAAAAATGGATTAAATGAAAATGATGTAAATATCGTAGTTGTTCCGGAGCCAGAGGTTCTTAAAATGTTGGAGTTGGGTTATATCGATGCTGGGCATACTTTCGAGCCATTTCAGTCTGAGGCAATTGCTAAGGGCTATAATTTGATTGCGAGTTCTGCAGATGTTCCTGGTTCTATCGTTGATGTTCTTGTTGTTAGAAAGGATGTTGCCCAGAACCATCCCGAAAAAGTTAAAGGAGTTATAGAAGGACTTTTCCTTGCTGAGAGATTTTTGGTTGAGAATCCTGAACAGTCTCGTTCTTATATTAGTGAAAGGACCGGAGTTACATCTTATGATTTAAATGAAGAATTGAAAGGTATTAAGATTTTGAATAGGGAGGAGAATAAAGATATTTTTAATGAGACGAAGGCTTTTTCGCTTTATGCTAGAGGGGAATTTATTGTTGATTTTTTTATGAAGAAGGGTGTCATTAGTGAACCTGTGGATTTGGATGAGCTGATTGATTCTAGGTTTGTTTTGGATTAGGGTTTATAGTATGTTAGGGTTGAAAGTATAATAATAATTTTTTATAAGAGATGGGTTATGGTGAATATGTTCGCATAATTGTATATATATTATTTTTGAGATTGTATTCTGTGATAATATGAAAAAAATATTTGTTGTTTTAATTGGGTTGGGGTTTTTGATTTGTTTTTCTAGCGGGGTGTTTGCGTCTTCTGTTTCTGTTTGGCAGGGGCAATATTATACTGGGACGACTTTTAATGTTGGGACGTATATTTTTAATTTTAGTGTTTATGACTCGTCCAGTGGAGGAAGTATTTGTTTTACAAACACGACTAGTCTTACTACTGGGAACTGGGGGGAATGGAGAACGGAGCAAAGTCCTTGGGCGAGTTGCAATAATGCTTCGAAGGATTATTTTTTGAATATTAATATTGCAGGGAGTGATATGACGCCTAGGAGAAGGTTGACGGTTGGTGATTTTTTGAGACGAGATGTTCCAGATATTCAGTCTGGAAATTTGGAAGTTGCGGATAATATAAGTGCTAGTTATTTTTTGGGCGACGGAAGTTATTTGACGGGAGTCGCTGGAAGTGGGGACATAAATTCGGTTCAGGGTGACGGGGTTTATTTGTATAATGGGAGTGATGTGGGGGGCGTCGTTTTGGCGTTTAATGAGAGTCGGTTGAATGTTACGATTGATGTTCGGACTAGTGGACTTGGGGATAATGCTTCTTGGAATGAGAGTTATGCTGATACGAAATATATTTTGGGAATTAGTGAAGGAAGTTTGGATGTTAATTCTTCTACTTGGTGGGCTTCTGTTTCGTCTTGGGTTTCTGGATGGTTTTATAGTAATAGTGGAGTTTTGACTTTTAATGAGAGTAAGTTGAACGATAGTATCGATGCTCGGTCGAGTTTTAGTGAAGTGGATCCTTACTGGTCTAGTAATTCTAGTCTGTACAATTCCTCTTGGTCTACAGAATTGGAACTCGACTGGTTACATAAGGAATTGGTCAACTAGTTCTTATGTGGAGACAGATCCTTACTGGTCTGGTAATTTTAGTTTGTATAATTCTAGTTGGTCAACAACTTATAATTCAACTTATAATACTTACAACTCAACTGGGCTGATACAGAACTGGAACTCGACTGGTTACATAAGGAACTGGTCAACTAGTTCTTATGCCGAGACAGATCCTTACTGGTCTGGTAATTTTAGTTTGTATAATTCTAGTTGGTCAACAACTTATAATTTAACTTACGATGGATATAATTCAACTGGGCTGATAAAAGATTGGAATGCAACTGGATATATTAAGAATTGGTCAACTGGTTCTTATGTGGAGACGGATCCTTACTGGTCTGGTAATTTTAGTTTGTATAATTCCTCTTGGTCAAGTACTTATAATTCAACTTACGATGGATATAATTCAACTGGGCTGATAAAAGATTGGAATGCGACTGGATATATCAAGAACTGGTCGACTAGTTCTTATGTTGAGACAGATCCTTACTGGTCTGGTAATTTTAGTTTGTATAATTCCTCTTGGTCAAGTACTTATAATTCAACTTACGATGGATATAATTCAACTGGGCTAATACAGAATTGGAACTCGACTGGTTACATAAGGAACTGGTCAACTAGTTCTTATGTGGAGACAGATCCTTACTGGTCTGGTAATTTTAGTTTGTATAATTCCTCTTGGTCTTCGACTTATAATTCAACTTACAATTCTTACAACTCAACTGGTCTAATACAGAACTGGAACTCGACTGGTTACAACAGAATTGGAACTCGACTGGTTACATAAGGAATTGGTCAACTAGTTCTTATGTGGAGACAGATCCTTACTGGTCTGGTAATTTTAGTTTGTATAATTCCTCTTGGTCAAGTACTTATAATTTAACTTACGATGGATATAATTCAACTGGGCTGATAAAAGATTGGAATGCGACTGGATATATTAAAAACTGGTCAACTAGTTCTTATGTGGAGACAGATCCTTACTGGTCTGGTAATTCTAGTTTGTATAATTCTTCTTGGAGTTCTACATATAACTCAACTTATAATGCTTACAACTCAACTGGTCTGATACAAGATTGGAACTCGACTGGATATATTAAGAACTGGTCAACTAGTTCTTATACCGAGACAGATCCTTATTGGTCTGGTAATTTTAGTTTGTATAATTCCTCTTGGAGTTCTACATATAACTCAACTTATAATGCTTGGGCGTACAATCAGACTATTCCTGCAATAAATAGAATATTAGGATTCAATTATTATAATTCAACTGACTTTGATTTTAATAATTATTTAAATTTATCAACGTTACTTTCTTTTAATTATTATAATTCAACTGACTTTTCGATTATGGACTATTATTTGAATTCGAATCCTTTTGGGTTTTATAATTCTACGACTCTTCCTGTATCTAGTGAGATTGATCCTTATTGGAGTGGGAATATGACGAATGTTGCTTTTACGAATGTTGAAGAAACTTTTGATGGGAACATTACAGTTGAAGGTATTAAATTTGAAAATGATGTTACTAATCACAGAATTTATGATAATGCTAGTTGCGTAATAATAAAGGGAGATACGTCTACGATGTATATTTGTTGATGAAGAGGATATTTTTTTTAATTATTTTGTTCTTTTCTTTTAGTTTTATCTCGGCATCTGAAGAGAGTTTGTGGGCAGAAAGTAATTCTGTTTCTGTCGGAATGGATTCTCTTACAAATTCTGCAAACGCAAATGGACCGACGACTGGTAATTATGCCGTTGCTGCTGATACCAAGTGGGCTGGGGATAATCAAGTTTGGACATTTGTTATAAATAATTCTGTAGTTTCTACGGGGGTAATTAATTCGGTTTTTATATATCTTAAGCATTATCAGTCTGGGCATATTGATGACGGTTTAAATTTGGAAATTTATAATGGCACTTCTTGGCAGATAATACAATCCTATGATGGAACAGTTCCGCCTACTTCAGATACTACAAGTAGTTGGAATGTTTCATCTATTTTAAATAGTTGGACTAAATTAAATGCATCGCAATTTAGAATTATTGGCGTTGCAAGAAATACAGGAAATGATCCTATATCATGGTATATTGATACAGTTGAGTTAAGAATAAATTATACAGACACTATACCTCCTGCTTCTGTAACCAATTTACAAAATCAATCTCGTAGTTATAACTGGATTTATTGGAATTGGACGAATCCTTTTAGTGATTTTAGTGAAGCTATTGTTTATCTGAATGGGATTTGGAAGATTAATACTTCGAATAATTATTATAATGCGACTGGATTAACGCAAAATACGGATTATACTATTACTGTTCATACGAAGGATTCTTCTGGGAACGTAAATGACACGGATGTGAATAGTACTGCTTCGACTGAAGTTTTTAGTGACTCTTGTACTTATTCAGGTTCTGGGAATTGGAACGTAGATTGCTCGCATAATTGTGTGATTTCTTCAAATGTAGATTTACTCGGGAATAGTATTTCTATTGTTGGAACTGGAACTTTTTCTACAACTGCTAACATTACAAATTTTTCTGATTTATTGATTGCTGGGGCTGATTCTATTAATCGATGTGAAGTTTATTGTTTGGAAGGAGGATGTTTTAAATGAGGAGATTAACATTCTTATTTGTTTTATTGTTGCTGCCTTTAGTTTTTGGTGAGAGCACTTTCTTTGATGAAGAAAATGAATTTTTTATAATGGCTGACATTGTTACGCCTAGCCCGGTTGTTCCCCCTGGTGGTGGTGGAGGTGGTGGAGCTGTATTAGAATGTGTGGATGATTCGGGTTGTGAGATTGGAGAGTATTGTTTTGAGAATAAGTGTTATGTTTACGAGTGTGATAGCGACGGGGATTGTAATGACACGAAAACTTGTTGGATGAATCGGTGCGTGAAGTTATTTGATATGAAAATAATTGATGTGCAGTCTCCGATTGCTTCTGGGGATTTTTTTGAGTTTACTTATTACATAAAGGGTGTTGCTGCGATTCATGGGGATGTTACGGTTAGGTTTTGGATGGTTAAAGACGGGAAGGTTGTGACGGAAGGTTTTGATACGATTTATATGGCTGATTTTGATGAGATTACGGAAACTTCTGAATTATTTTTGCCCAAATCTATTGAAGATGGGGTTTATAATTTTTATACTGAGGTTGCTTATGATTCTTATTATGCTAGAGCTGGTAGGATGATTGAGGTTGGAGAGGGCGGTATGCTTGAAGAGTTATTGGATGTTTCTTTTGATTTGGCGGATTTTACGATTGAGAGCTCTAGTGAACTTTCTGCTTTTATTAATTTTGATAGTTTTGGAGAGATTCCTGCGAATGTTAATTTGACTTTTACCATTCTTGATTTAGACGGGAATGAGATGTATCATGCTGAGGATAAAATGATGATTGCTACGCAGCAGTTTTTGAAATGGGATTATGCTGGGCTTGATATTCCTGAGGGAGAATATATTGCGGTTTTGAATATTGTTTACGGCGAGGGTGTCAGGAATAGGTTTACACAAAGTTTTACGATTGAGAAAAAGTCTTTTATTACTGGAGAAGTTATTGATAAACTTGGCGAGGGGTCTTGGCTTGTTGTCTTGACGATTGTTGCTATTCTAATTATTGGACTTATTATTTATTGGGAGAAGAATAAGTTGCAGAATTTGCTTTATGTTGAAGAAAAATGGATTAGAAAATATAGGGTTTCTATTGCTATTGCTATTTTATTTGCTATTTTATTTGGAATAGTTTTTTACTTGAAGAATTATTATATTTATCTTGTGGGACTTTTTGGGATTTTTTTGGTTGTTTTTTTGTATAAGGCTTTGAAGACGCGAGATAAATCTAGAGGATTTAATGGGATTGTTCCTAAGACTGGTAGGAGAATTGTTAGAGTTCGTGGTGGTCCTGGTTGGTTTAAGAGAATGTGGATTAGGTTTTCTGAAAATATTGCGGAGGCTGGAAAGGAGAGGAAAGAGGAAAAAGGGGTTTTAGCCAAAGGGCCTAAATATAGATCTGCCTTGATGGAGCCTGAGAGTTCTAGGAAAAAAACTTCTTTTTGTTTTGTTGAATTTTTTAAGAAATTTAGATTGAAGAAAAAGTCTAAGGTGAAAGGGGCTATGGGGGCTAAAGAGAAGTCTAGGAAAATTAAGAATTATTTTGTTCGTTTTTATTTTGGAGTTATTTCTAAGGCTAAAGAAATAAAGAAGGAGATGAGAATGAAAGAGATTGAAAGGCGTAAGAGGGAAATGTTTGAGATGAGGGTTGAGGCGAAAAGGAAGAGGGTCGAAGCGGAGAAAATTGAAAAGACTAAGAGAATCGAAGCTAAAATTGCGGAAGAAAAACAGAGGACTGAGAGGTTGAAGGCTGAAGAGGCGAGGATTATTGAGGAGAAGGCGGCAGGGGAGAGAAAGAGACTTGAGATTTTGGAGGCTAAGGAAAATGAGAGAAGAAGAGTTAGAGAGAAGTTAGTTAGTGAGAGGAAGCGGAAGGTTATGTTTAGAAATGTTTCGAATTATTTTGTTAGTCTTTCTAGCCGGATTAGGGTTGGGCTTAAGGCGAGGGAAATGAGATTAGAGAAAGAGAGAAAGTTCGGACTTGAGGCGAAAAGGCTTGAGCTTAAAAGACTTGAAGAAGAGAAGCAGATTCAGGTTTTGAAATCTAGGGATGAGGCGAAGAGGCGAGATGCTGAGAGATTGGTTCTCGCAAAAAGAAGTGCGAAGAGGAGAAAGGAGTTGAAGAGGCGGGCTTTGATGTTTTTTAGTAAGATTAGGAAAAGGTTGCATGAAAGAAATTTGGCTAGGAAAAGAAAAGAGGAAGAAGGGAAGAAGGAGGCTTTGAAATTGAAATTGAAATTAATTGAAACCGAGAAGGAGAAAGTTGAATTGTTGAAATTGAAGAGATTAGAGGATGAGAAACGTGAGAGGATTTTGTTAAGGGAGAAGAAGATGGGAGAGGAAGAGAGTCGGAAGAGGCTGGAAAAACTTGAGAGGATAAAGGAAGGCGTCGAGGGGCTTGAGGAGATAGAGAAGAAGACTTCTAAATTTTTTAATGTTTTAGACGCTATTAAAAAATCCTTTAGGATTAGACCTAAGAAGAAAAATGAAGAATTGTTGAGGCCGTATTTGAAACCTGTTCCCAAAAATGTTGTTGATAATCGTAATCGGGTTTTAGAGAAACCTTATGTTGTTCCTGAAAGGGTGTCGCTTAAGGAGAAATTTTTTAGAACTTTTTTTAAGAAAAAAAATCCTGTTTTAGATTCTAAAAATATTGAAGAGAAAAAAGAGATTGTTCGTGAAGATTTGCCGAGTCTTGTTTCTCTTGATAAGGTTTCTAGTAATAAATCTTCTAGTCAGGTTTTTGATAAGCAAAAATTGGATTCTATTATCGATAGTTTAGATAAGGAAAAACCTCTTGGGTTTAAGCCTTTGCCTTCTTTTACTGATAAGATTGAGGATGTGTCTTCTGAATCTGTTGTGCCTAGTGAACAAGATAAGAAGGATGATTCTACTAAATATAGGAGGAATAATTATTAGGGTTGTCGGACGTTTGGATATGTTCGTCTCATCTTATAATAAGTTCTTTTTGCCTGTGTGATTATGGAAGAGGGGGTTTTGTAAAATGAGTGAAGAGGTGAAGTTGTCTGAGGTTATGGAAGAAGAGAGGAAGTTAGATGAGAAGTTACAGGTCGATTCTAAGCAAGGTGTGTCTGTAAAAAAGAAAGAAAAAGCTTGGTTAAATTTGGTTGAGGCTGCGAAGGGGCTTGCTCGGACTGATGAGGAGAAAGAAGAGGCTAGGTTGAAATTGGTTGGGACTGCGGAGAAGCTTGCTCGGACTGCGAAGGAAAAAGAAAGGGTTAGGTTGAAGTTGGTTGGGACTGCGGAGAAGCTTGCTCGGACTGAAAAAGAGAAAGAAAGGGTTAGGTTGAAATTGGTTGGGACTGCGAAGGATCTTGCTCGGACTGCGAAGGAAAAAGAGGAGACTCGGGTGAAGTTGGTTAAGACTGCGGAAAACCTTGCTCGGACTGCGAAGGAAAAAGAAAGGGTTAGGTTGAAATTGGTTGAAGTTACAAAGAAGCTTGCTCGTACTGCGAAGGAAAAAGAAAGGGTTAGGTTGAAATTGGTTGGGATTGCGAAGAAGCTTGCTCGTACTGCGAAAGAAAAAGAAAGGGTTAGGTTGAAATTGGCTGAAGTTACAAAGAATCTTGCTAAGATTGCGAAAGAAAAAGAGAGGGTTAGGTTGAAGTTGGTTAAGACTGCGGAGAAGCTTGCTCGGACTGAAAAAGAGAAAGAAGGGGTTAGGTTAAAATTGGTTGGGACTGCGAAGAAGCTTGCTCAGACTGAAAAAGAGAAAGAAAGGGTTAGGCTGGAATTGGTTGGGACTGCGGAGAAGCTTGCCGAGACTGCCAAGAAAGAGGAAATGTTTTTTAATGAATTAGAAAAAGTAAATAAAGAATTAAAAAATCTTGATTTAGTTAAAACTGATTTTTTGAATATGGTTTCTCATGAATTAAAAACTCCGTTGACTGCGATGTCAGCACATTTAGAAATTTTGGAAGATGAAAGAATTGATAGCGATGGGAATAGTCAGGTGAATAAGAGTATATATGCGATTAAAAGAAATAATAAGCAATTAGGTATGTTAATTAGTAACTTACTTGAAATCTCAAGAATCCAATCTAGAACTCTTGAATTAAATATTGAAAAGTTGGATGCAGCAAAAGTGGCTTTTGAGGTTATTGATGATTTAGAAGCGTTGATGGAATTAGATAAGGTAAAAATTATAAAAAAATGCAATAAGGTTCCTAAGGTTAGTGTAGATAGGCAAAGGTTGGTTGAAGTATTTAATAATTTACTTAGTAATGCAATTAAGTTTACCGATAAGGGATATATACGAATAGGGTGCAAAAAGAAGGGTGAGTTTGTTGTGTTTAATATAACGGATACTGGTATGGGAATTAAAAAAGAGCAAATATCACATTTATTTGATAAATTTTATCAGGCGAGCGATAACTCGATTAAACATGGCGGTACTGGTCTTGGGCTTCCGATAACAAAACAATTGTTGGAATTGCAGGGTGGAGATTTAAGCGTTAAAAGTGTTTATGGGAAAGGTTCTACTTTTACAATAAGGCTTCCTATCAAGTACAAAGAATCAAAGGAATATGTTTCTTTTGGAGCTGGAAAAGAGGGTGAAAAATCTGCAGTAATTGGGATTAGAAAAGAAGGCGGTGCTAAATAATGTCAGGGGGAAAAGATGAGGGGGAAGAATTGAAAGAAGTTATGAAGGAAGAGAAAAAGTTGGATGAAGAATTGCAGGTTGATTTTGGAAAGAATGAATATTTTGAAAAGTTTATTTTTGAAAAAGAAAAAATGAAGAGAATTAAGGAGAGATTGGCGTATTATAAGAAAACGATAAAGGATTCTAATGATGCGATTATTATTCAGGATTTTAATGGAAGAATTAAGTCTTGGAATCATGGAGCTGAAAGGATTTATGGATTTAAGGAACGGGAGATGATTGGGAAAAGTATTTTTAGGATTATTGATAAAGAATATAGAGAAGTCGCTAGAAAGAACATAGAAGCTGTTAGGAATGGGAAGCCTACATTTAGAGTGAGTCAGATTAGAAAGCGGAAGGACGGAGGTCGGGTAGATGTTTGGATTACTTATTCGCCTATTTATGAGGACGAGGAGATTATTGAGATTGCTACGACTGAGCAGGATATTACTAAGAGTTTGAAGTCGGTTGAGGATTTAAGAATAAGTGAGGAGAAGCTTAGTTTGATTATGAAGTCTATTCCTGAGGGAATGGATATAGTGGACGAAAAGTGTAATATTCTTTGGGCGAATGATTATATTTTGGAAAGGCTTGGGAAGAGGATGGTTGGGAAGAAATGTTATGAGATGTATAAGGATGATAAGAAGCAATGTGAATATTGTCCGTTGAAGAAAGGTGTTAAGGTTGGAGAGTCTAAGAGTTTGATTATTCGTGGAGTTATGGGTGGAGAGATAATGGAAGTTTCACATATTGGAATTATTTACGAAGGGAAGAAAGCGATACTTGAAATTTTTAGGGACGTGACAAATGAAGTTAATTCTAAGTATGAAATAGAAAGGATTAACCGTGCGCTTAGAGTTATTGCTGAATCCAATTTGGCTATTCTTAGGAGTGTTGATGAAATTGAATTGATTGAAAGGGTGTGTAATATTATTGTGCATATTGGGAAATACAAAATGGTTTGGGTTGGGGTTGCGAAACATGATGAGGGGAAAAGTGTTGATGCTATCGCTCAGGCGGGTTTTGTGAAGGGTTACTTGAAAGACTTGAATATAACTTGGAAAGATAGTGAAAGAGGGCGTGGTCCGACTGGGAGAGCAATAAGGAGTGGGAAGGTAGTCGTTTGTAAGAATATTTTGGAAGATCCTAAGTTCAAACCTTGGAGGGAGGAAGCGATTAAGAGAGGATACGTTTCTTCTATTTGTGTGCCGTTTAGGGTTAGTTCTAAAGAGGTTTTGGTTATGAATATTTATTCTAGGTATAAGAATGTTTTTGATCAAAAAGAGGTGAAGTTGCTGGTTGGTTTAGCGGAGAGTTTGTCTAGAGGGATAATTAGTTTGAGGAATAAAATTGAGACAAAGAGAGTGGAAGAGGTAATGAGATTGAAAGATAGGTTGATTCGGCAGACTGGGAAGATGGCTTTGGTTGGAGGATGGGAGTTTGATGCTCGGACACTTGAGGGGACTTGGACTGAAGAGACGGCACGGATTCATGATTTGGACCCTAAAAAGAAGACGAATGTTAAATCGGGACTTAGTTTTTATCATGGGGAGTATAGGAAAAAAATTGAGAAGGCTTTGGAGGAAGCGATAAAGAAGGGGGTTTCTTATGATTTGGAGCTTGAGATGGTTAGCGCGAAGGGGGTCCATAAATGGGTTCGAACGATTGGGGGCCCAGTTAGAAAGAAGGGGAAGATTGTGAAAATTCGTGGGAGTTTTCAGGATATTACCGAGATGAAGATGGTGGAATTAAAGTTGATGAAAATTAATAAAAAATACTCTAAGTTGTTTGATGAATCTGCAGATGCTATTTTTATTGCGGATCCGAAAACAAAGAAGTTGACTGATTGTAATGAAAGGGCACTTAAGTTAACTGGATATTCTAAAGAAGAAATTGTTGGTATGAGGGCTGATGATTTGCATCCTAAAGATAAGGCGGAGAAGGTTATGGAAGGATTTGTGAGGCAGGCTAAGGGTGAAAAAATTAGTGTTGAAACTGAGATATTGAAGAAAGACAAAAAGACTAGAGTTCCGGTGACTATTAACTCTTCTCTAATACAGACTAATGGGGGACTTGAGATTCAGGGGATTTTTAGAGATATGACGGAGAAAAAGAAAATTGAAGAGAGTTTAATTGAGGAGAAAGAAAAGGCTCAAAGATATCTTGATTTGGCGGGAGTTATTATTCTTAATTTGAATTCAAAGGGGGAGGTTACGATGATTAATAAAAGGGGTGCGGAAATATTAGAGGCTGGGCAGGAAGAGATTATTGGGAAGAATTGGTTTAGTAATTTTGTTCCGTGGAATATGAGAGCGGAGGTGAAAAGGGTTTTTCATAAGTTGATGCTTGGGGAGAACCATTTTGTTAGAGATTATGAAAATTTTGTTTTAACTAAAACAAAAAAGGAAAAGTTAATTTCATGGCACAATACTCTTTTGAGGGATGATAGTAAGGTTATTGGGATTCTTAGTTCTGGAGAAGATATAACTGAGAAAAAAAGGATTGAAGTTGAATTGCGTGAGAGCGAAGAAAGAAATAGACAAATTTTTAAGCAGTCTCCTGTCGCTAAATTTGCTATAAATAAAAATCATGAGATAATTGCTTGGAATAGAGTCTTGGAGGTATTGACTGGAGTTAGTTCTAAAAAAATGCTTGGGACTAAAAATCAATGGAAACCATTTTATCCGAAGAAGAGATTTGTCATGGCGGATTTAATTATGGACGGGAAGATTTCCGAAATTTATAAGTTGTATAAAGGGAAGGGGCGGAAATCTGAATTAGTTAAAGATGCGTATGAGGGAATCGATTTTTTCCCGTCTATTGGGAAGTCTGGAGCTTGGCTTCATTTTACTGCGGCGCCTTTGAGAGATTCTAATGGAAAAATTATTGGAGCATTAGAGACCATAGAGGATATTACGGTGCAGAAATTGGCTGAATTGGAATTGGCGAAATTGAGGGAAGAATTAGAGGAGAAAGTGAAGGAGAGAACTTCGGAATTGGAAGAGAGTGAGATGAAGTTTAAGACTTTGTATGAATCTTCAAAAGATGCTATTATGATTTTGGAATCTCCAACTTGGAGATTTAGTGCGGGGAATCCTGCTACATTCAAGATGTTTAAAGCAAAGGATGAAAAAGAGTTTGTTTCTAAAACGCCTATTCAATTATCTCCAAAGTATCAGTCGGACGGTGAATTGTCTTCCAAGAAAGCTATGAAGATGATTAATATTGCAATGAAAGAAGGTGCTAATTTTTTCGAATGGACTCATAAGAGATTAAGTGGTGAGGAATTTCCTGCTACGGTGTCGCTTATAAGAATGAAAATAAAAAATAAAAATGTTTTGCAGGCGACCGTGAGAGATATTACAGAAAGGAAAAGAATTTTGGATAGTTTAAGGGAGTCAAATGAGGAACTGAAAGAGCTTGATGTTGTGAAGAGTGATTTTTTAAATATGATTTCTCATGAGCTCAAGACGCCTTTGACTGCTGTTTCTGCGCATTTGGAAATTTTGATGGATAGGGATTTTAAGTTGGAGAAGGAGGATAAGGATGCTTGGTTTGAGAGTATGGGGGCGATTAAGAGAAATAATAATCAGTTGAAGATATTGATTAGTAATTTGCTCGAGGTTTCTCGTTTGCAATCTAAGACGTTTGAACTTAATATTAGTAAGGTGGATGCGGGCGAGGTTGCTTTGGAGGTTGTTGCGGGGCTTGGGGTGTTGGCGGAGCAAAGTGGGGTAGAAATTGTAACGGAGATGCACAAGATTCCAAAGATTAGTGTTGACCGAGATAGATTAGTGGAGATATTTAATAATTTGATTCTTAATGCGATTAAGTTTACTGATAAGGGTTTTATTGAGATAAAGGGTAGGAAAAAGGGCGGGTTTGTTTTTTTTGATATAATTGATAGTGGGGTTGGGATTAAAAAGAGCCAGCTTCCTCATCTATTCGAAAAATTTTATCAAACTGGAGAGGCACAATCTCGTAAGTATGCTGGCTCTGGACTTGGGCTTTCGATTACGAAACAGTTATTGGAGTTGCAGGGTGGGATGATTAGTGTTAAAAGTGTTTATGGAAAAGGTTCTACTTTTACGATTGGACTTCCTATTAGGTATAGAAAATCTGATGAATATATTGCTCTTGGTAAGAATGCGACGAAGGAGGGAAGTGGAGTGATTGCTGTTGAGAAAGGGGAAGTTGTGAAGACTTTGAATCCTTTAGAAAAAGAAGGAGAGTTCGTAGATAAATTATTTGAAAAGGTTGGTGAGAAAAATGTTTAATATTGCTATAAGGGGGTGGGATTATGACAGGAGAAAAGATACTTTATATTGAAGATAATCGGGATACGGCGAGTGCTGTTAAAATTATTCTTGAAGGTGAGGGTTATGAGGTGACACTAGCTTATAATGGTCGCAAGTTTGCTTTCTTGAGTGCTATTCCGGTATCCAAAGAGAGAGTTGGAGAGCTTAAGAAAGTTGGGGTTTCGGATTACATCACTAAGCCTTTTGTTAAGGCCGATTTGATTAAGAGGGTTGGAAAAATTTTGAAGGCTTGATTGGGTTGTGGTTTTGTTTGATTCGGGGTTGGATTACTTGGGGTTTTTGTTAATTATTAGCATGCGGATTTTTACGGATTGGGGTTTTGGTGGGTTTGTTGGTTTGGCAATGTTGGTGGGTTTGGTTTGTTTGGGTGTGTCGTATATATTCGTCTTATCTTATAATAAGTATATTTATTTGATATGGCTTGAAGGGTTAAGGGGATTTTGGAGAAAGTGGCAGGCTTTGGCCGTTGACTGTAGACCGTATAATGGTAAAATCGAAATTAGAAATTGCGTCAATTGAAAAAATGCAGCCTAGAATAGTTGGTGCTATACGTTCTTTGGGGGGTGTGGGGATTTATGTATCACTTAATAAAAATCAGAAGAGGATGAAGAAACTTTTGGATGAAAGGAAAATTGATGTGAAAAAAATATTTTTTATTGATTGTGTTAGTTCTGGCAAGGTCGAGGAGGATGTCTTGCAGATTTCTCCAACACAACTGAATGATCTTAGTTATGCAGTTAATTCTTTCATGAAGGAAATACTGGGAGAGAAGTTTTTGATAATTGATGCTTTGTCTGTATTGTTGATATATAATAATGAGAATCAGGTTGCGGGGTTTGTTCGTAACATTACTGAGTATGCGTCGAAGAATGATGTAGAGGTTGTTGCGTTTAGTGCTAAGACAAAAGGCGAAGAGTTGTTGAATAAGATTTTTAGTTTTTTTGATGAGGTTAAGGGAAAATGAAATTGGTTTATAAAAAATTTATTTTTGTTATATTTTTATTAATCAGTTCAACTTGTGCTGTTTCTGCATTTGCACTTTCTATAGAAATTCTGGATAAATACACCAATGTTCTTGCGGGGGACTCGGTATATTTTAAAATGAATGTCGAGTATCCTGAAAATTTGGAGCAGAAAGATTTGACATTAGAGTATAAAATGTTTGATGAGCAAGGAAACTTAATTGCTCGAATAGATAGCTTGAGAGATATTGAGGCACAGCTGTCTGTATTCAATTCAATGGTTATCCCAAGGGGTTCAAAGCCTGGTTTGTATACAATTACTATTGAGATAAAGGACGGTGAAAATTCGATTGGTAAAGCTAGCGCTAGTTTTAATGTTGTGAATGAAGAGGTGAATTGGTCTATTGTTGTTCTCGGAGTTGCGTTTTTGTTAAGTATAATTTATTTTGGATTTTTGCTTAGAGATTTTTGGAGAAGGCTTTTGATTGGGTTTAAGGTTCGGAGAATTGTTAGAGGGAGGTTTGAAGAAAAAAAGGATTAGTTATAATATATATTTTTTGAAAGGGTGATTCGTGATTATGCTTATAAATAATAGGCTCTTATTCGGAGAGATTGATGGATATGGGATAAAAATAAAATGATAGAAAAAAAAATAAGTTTTAAAATGCTGGAAAAGAAGATGGCTAATGAGGGTGTTCTTATAATAGTTGTGCCAAAGGTTGGATATGCTAAAAGATTGGTAAAGATTGTTAAGATTGTTGAAAAACAAAATGAAAAAATATGCTATGTTTCTGCGAACAAACCTAGAAAGAGTTTGATTGAGACATTTGCTTCAGAGGGAATTGATAGAAAACGAATTTTGGTTGTTGATTGTATCGCTGGTGAATTCGGCGAAGAGGGAGGGGTTGCTGGTGAAACAATTTTCATAAGTACTCCAAAAGATTTAACGAGGTTAAGCCTTGTTATAGGAGAGGTTATTAAATCAGATTCAGACATTGTTTTTGTTGATTCATTATCAACTTTTATGCTCTATAATCCTGGATTGACTGTGGTTAGGTTTGTCCATAATTTAATTTCAAAAATAAGGGTACTTGAAAAAAGAGGAGTTTTTATTGTTTTGAAAGATGATGCCAGTAGTGATTTACTTAATGACTTATGTTTGTTTGTTGATGATGTTGTTGAGATTGGAGGGGCCGATTAGTCTGGAGGTTAAAATGAAAATGAAAAATATAAGGAATCTAAAAAGATATGAAAATGTTTTAGTAATTGAAGAAGCACAAAAAATACAGAAAACAATACGGGGAATATTGAAGTCTATTGACAAGCCGATTATATATATTGATTTAATTAAGCCGATTAGTTCTATACTAAGGGATTTGGCAGAAAATAAAATAAATGCTGAGAAAATTTTTACTATTGATTGCGTTACGAAGAATACTGTTGGAGAAGTTGTGAGGACGGATAATATTTTGTTTGTTCGGAGTCCAAAGGATTTGACGGGTATTGGGATTGCGGTTTCTGAATTTTTACAGTCAATTCCAGGTGAAAAATATATTATAATAGATTCACTTAGAGTGCTAACTATC
The DNA here is from genome assembly GCA_018303845.1 of Candidatus Pacearchaeota archaeon. Classification (GTDB taxonomy): domain Archaea; phylum Nanobdellota; class Nanobdellia; order Pacearchaeales; family GW2011-AR1; genus JAGVXH01. The sequence continues at coordinate 1,533 of JAGVXH010000006.1, read as the reverse complement.
TATAATGAGGCAGCTGTTGTTTTGAGGTTCATAAGAAGTGTTTTAGAAAATGCTCCTAAAAGCAAAACAAAAGTAATTGTATTGTCGTCAAAAGGGAAAGATGAAATTTTAATTAAAGAGGTTTCACAATTTTTTAGTGAGATTAAGGAGAAATGACGGAAGAAATATTATTTTGGTTTAGGTTGTTAGAGCCAACCTTGGCGGTTTTGGCAGTGATTATTATAATGCTTGTTTATCGAAGATTTGGAGGTGATGATATAAAGAAAGAAATGGTTTTTCTAAAATCGGGTATTTTTTTTATGATAGTTTCAATGGGCTGGAAATTTATAACGGAGATAGGAATAATCCCTTTGAGTTTAATTACAGAGATAATTTTTGAGCTGTTTTTAATTGCGGGTGTTGTAATGATTTTTATTGGAAGTAAAAATTTTATGCGTCAGATGAAGGGGGCAGGCCGAAAGGGGAAAATGATAATGAGTTTGGCTGCGGGGTTGTTGTTTTTTGTTCCGATGGTTTTGGCTCAGGTGGGGGGAAATATATTGCAGGAAGCTAGTTTGCTAAATATAGGTCTTGGTTTGATTGTTGTTATTATAGATATAGTTGTGGTTATTTTTGCATTTATTGTAAGGAAGTATTTTATTGGAGGAATAGATGAGGTGTTTAAGTGGATATTAAATGGAGTTGTGTTTTATATGTTTGGTAATATTTTGCAACTTATTATGGAACTTGATAGAGCAATTAATTTAGAGTTTTTTGGTCTTTTGTCTATTTTGTTTGCCTTTATTTGTTTTGTAATTTCTGCGTTGAAAGTTCGGGATATAAGTGAAAGTTATGGGATGGGGGTAAAAAATGAATTTTAATATTATTTTAGAAATTTTAATTGTGGCATTTGCTTTTATCGCGGTGATTCTTTTTTATAGATACGGAAGAAAGATTACGAAAGGAGACTTTAGAGAAGTTGTGATGGGTATGGGTTTTGCCATATTTTTTCTTGCGATTGGTGAAGTTATCCGTTTAAGCACGAAGCTGTTTGTTTTGTCTGAAGGAATTAAATCTGTATCTTATATCTTTATTATTTGTGGCCTTGTGATTTTGGCATATGCCTTTTATAGAGGGATTTTATTTGGGAAGACATATGGTTTTGTGAAAAGCAAGTTTGTAAGGAAAATGAGGGGTGGAAAATCAAAAAAAGTTTTCGAACATATTAGCCTTATTCTATAATAAGCTTTTTTGTATACATATTTATGATGCTTATGGACTGGTTGGTTGGAAAAATGGTTGGAATTGCTATAAGGGGGTGGGATTATGACAGCAGAAAAGATACTTTATATTGAGGATAATCGGGATACGGCGAGTGCTGTTAAAATTATTCTTGAAGGTGAGGGTTATGAGGTGGCACTAGCTTATAACGGGAAGAGTGGTATTCGTATGGCTAAAAAAGATTTTGATTTGTATCTGTTGGATATTATGCTTCCAGATATGTCTGGTTGGGATATATTTGAAAAGATAAAAAAGAAGGGTCGCAAGTTTGCT
>JAGVXH010000002.1 GCA_018303845.1 Candidatus Pacearchaeota archaeon | reverse complement strand
TTCTTATCAATCTGTTTTGGAATTTAATTTTAGTTGTTTGGCAAGGGATAATTTGAATATTGTTAATGTAAGTTTGTATGTAGATGGAGTTTTGAATGGAACAGATAGTTCTGGATTAAATGGAGTGAATTATATTTTTAATCGAAGTTTATCTAGAGGAAGTTATGAATGGACTTGCTTAGCTTGTGATGGTTCTAGCAATTGTGCGTTTAGTTCTTCGAACAGAACGATTAATGTTTTGGGTATGGATATTAGTGAGGCTTTGAATCCTAATCCAGTTAGTGTTGGAGGGACTGTTTATGTTTCTGGGCATGTTAATTTGAGTGATGGGACTAATGTTTCGAATAATTCGGTGAATGTTTATGTTAATGGAAGTTTGGTGAGTGGGGAGAGTAATTGGTGGAACAATTCTTGGGATTATAGACAGCCTGATAGTGATTCTAATGAGTTAGGGTTTACGATTGAGACTTCTACTTGTAATAGTTCTAATACAATTGCTTGGGTTTGGATGAATACGACTGGAAATGGGAATGAGTCGATTTATGCTTATTATGGGAATGCTAATGTTTCTTTGAAGACGGATTATGATAATTTGGATGATAATTTAATTATGTATTTACATTTAGATAATTCTTCTGTTTATGGGGAGAATTCTACACGTGTTTATGATTTTTCTGGAAATGGATATGATGGGGTTGTTAGTGGTGCGACCTGGAATGTTAGTGGAAAATTTGGTGGCGGATATAGTTTTGGTGGAGATGGTGATTATATAGAAATAGATTTTGATCCAAGTGGTTGGACGGATATTAGTTTTTCTTTTTGGACTAGGCTTGATGCAGCGGGAAGTTATCCCATGTTTGTTTCTTATGGTACTAATGGTCAAAATAATGTAGAAATGCGTGCGTATGACAATTCTGGAAGAGTTGAGATTGTAAGAAGAGCAGATAATGCGGGGGTTAGAGACAGTGTTAGTTCGGTTGGCACTGGCTGGCATCATTTTGTTGGTATTTCTAATGAGTCCACATTGAGTTTGTATAAAGATGGTTCTTTAATCGGGCGGGCTTCTGTAGCGAGTACTATTGATTCGGTTGGTGTTTTGCGGTTAGGTAGGAGATCAGATGATTTTAGTGGGACTTACCCCCTTACTGGGAAGATGGATGAGGTTAGGATTTATAATAAAGTGCTAACCTTAGCGGAGATATTACAGATTTACAATTCTACCAAGATTTATTTTGATTCGGAAAATTCGCATTTTTCTGAGGTAATTACTGATTCTAACGGAGATTATAATTTTTCTATAACTGCGCCGTCTTCTAATGGGGCTTATTCTGTTGTTGTGAATTTGACTTATGGAGAATTTAGTGGAGGCTCTAGTGAAGATTTAGTTGTTGTGGACTTTCCGAATATAACTTCAGCGGTTGCGATTAATCAGAGTGGGGTTGTTGGTGGGGATGTTTTGATTGGGGAGAATGTTACGATAAATGTTACGCTTGCTTCTAATGAGGGTATTGATAAGGTTTGGGTCAAAGTTTGGGAGGGAGCGGTTGGTATAACGAATGTGATATGGGAGGGATTCTTAAGTTGGATTGGTTCTTTTTGGAGTGTTACTTTTGGGACTAATTCTACATTCGGATTTGGGCAAGTTAATTATACGGTGTTTGCAAATAATTCAGGCGGGACGGTTGTTAACAGGAGTGGGAATTTTACGATTGTGGGAAATTCTGCTCCTGAAAATATGACTCTTAATCTTGTTTCTGTTGATTCTTTGAATTTGACTACGAGTGATTTGAATTGTTCTTCGGTTATTATCGACAGCGATGGGGATTCTTTAAATGTAACAATAAGATGGTATAAAAATTCGGTTTTGAATATGTCGGTTGATTATAATAATAGTTATGTGAATGGGACGGTGTTCTCAGATATATTAAATAGTTCGAATACTAGCAAGGGAGAGAATTGGAGTTGTTCATTGCGAGTTTTTGATGGGGTCCTTTGGAGTGAGTGGGAGAATTCTAGTGAGCTTGAGATTTTGAATAGTTTGCCGGTTGTGACTTTAATTGGCCTTGCAGATTGGAATTCTACTACAAACAGAACGCAGGAATTGAGTTGGAGTGGGTTTGATGCCGATGGGGATAGTTTGATTTATGAGGTCGACGTTCATGAGCAGTGGTTTAGTGGCCCTATTTGTGATGATGATAGGAATAATGATAGTTTGATTTCTACGGTTTATGTTCCGACTAGCGATTGGGAATGTTTGTATGACAATGGGGATTATTATAATTGGTCGGTTCGGGCAACGGACGATTCTGGTAATATTTGGGGGGATTGGGCAGGTCCTTGGCATTTTAATTTGACGGCCGAGGTTTCTATATCTCTTGTTGCTAGTGAGATGAATTTTGGTTCTATGATGCCAGGAGACGTTGAAAATAGTAGTGATGGGGCGCCTAGTCCTTTTGTTTTGGATAACGATGGGAATGTCGTTGTAAATGTCAGTTTGAATTCTACGGCGATTTGGAATGAGAGATCTGGAAGTAGTAGTGAGTATCAGTTTAAAGTTGACAATGTTAGTAGCGAGGAAGGGGCGTTTATTTGGCTGATGTCGATTGTTGATTGGTTTAATATGCCGATTGCTGATGATGTTGTTGGACTTGGTGAGTTGAGATATAATGACGGTGAGGACAGTGCTGAGATTGATGTTCGGTTGGAAGTTCCGGCGAATGAAGCACCTGGTGTTAAGAATGCTATGATTGTGTTTACGGGGGGACTAGCAGAATAATGAAATTTGAAAAATTTAATTATTCTGCGGGGGGTTTGGTGGTTTGGTGGTTTGGTTGTTTGGTTTATTCCATAAGAAATCACGGGCTTTCGTCACATGATTTCTTATGGAAATCTTATGTAGAGCATAGTTTGAAAAATAACAAATGTTTGTTAAATAGGGGAGTGAGAAATGAATAAGCATATTTGGAAAGTGGATTTGGTTTTGGTTTTGGTTAGTGTGTTTGTTTTAATGGGGATTGTTGGTTATGCTCGACCTCTAGTGATTGCGCCCTTGGATGAATATGAGTCTGTTGACGGTGAGGTTTTGTTTGAGTTTGATCGGGCCGATGTTTTGTTGATTGATGATAATATGGATTTTACTACTCCGGATGAATATAGGGTTGCTGAGGGAGTGAAAGTTGGGTTGGAGCCTGGAATTTATTATTGGAAAGTTAAAGGTGTTTTGGGAAGTGAGATTAGAATTTTGACGATTAAGTCTAGTGTCGAGTTGAGGTTGGTTGAGACTCCGGATGGATTTAGTGTTGTTAATGCCGGGAATGTACGACTCAATGTTGATGTTTATAATGGGAATGAGTTGGTTGAGAAGAAGAAGTTGGATATTGGGGGAGATATTGATGGTGGGGATAAATTTGTGGGAGGGCAAGATGGATAAGAGATTTTTTATTTTGCTAATTGGGGTTTTTATTATGAGTTCGGTTTTGGCTTTGGGGATTACGCCTGGTAGGACGACGATTGATTTTGAATCTGGTGCGAAGAAGGATATTTCTTTTGATGTTATTAATTCTGGTGGGACGGATATTAAAGTTGTTTTTTCTGCGCAGGGTGATTTAGCTGAATATATTTCTTTACCGGTTAGGGAAAGTGTTATTTTAGGAAATGAGAAAACTAAAAGTTTTAGCTATAGTTTGAATTTACCCTCTACTCTTGAGCCTGGGCTTAATACCGGCGAGATTATTGTTTCGCAGTTGCCTACTGAAGGGTCGAGTGCTGGGTCTCAAATAATTGCTACTCTGGCTGTTGTTACACAGGTTCACCTTTATGTTCCTTATCCTGGCAAATATGCTAATGCAAAGATGTATGTTTATGGTGCGAATGTTGGCGAGGCCGTTCGTATAGTTATCCCGGTTGTTTCGGTTGGGGAGTTTGATTTAACTAGTGTTAGTGCGAATGTTGATATTTATAGTGGGGCCGGGGAGAAGATCGATAGTTTTAATATTGGGCCGATTAGTGTTCCCAGTGGCACAAAGAAAGAATTGGTTTATGACTGGGTTAAGAATGTTCCAATCGGGAATTATGTCGCGAAGGCAAGTTTGATTTATGATGATGGGATTATTAATTTAGAGGAAAGTTTTAGTGTTGGTAGCGAGGAGTTGGAATTGCAGGAGATTAATGTTAAGGATTTTAATTTGGGTGAGATTGCTAAACTTGAAATGCTCGTTGAGAACAAGTGGAGCTCGGAGATTAGTGAGGTTTATATTGAGACGAAGATTTTGAATGATAAGGGCGGAGTTGTTTCTGATTTTAAGTCGTCTAGTAATGATATCGATGCCTTATCTAAACAAGTCTTTGTTTCTTATTGGGATACGAATGGAGTTCTTGAGGGAGATTATGATGCTGAGGTTTCTATTAAGTATGCTGATAAGGTTAGTGAGAAGGGCTTGAAATTTAAGGTTAGTCAAAATGAATTGGTTATTGTTGGCTTGGGCTATGTGATTTCTGCTGAAGATTCATCGGGTGAAATTGATACGATTGTGATTGTTCTGGTTGTTATAATTGTGCTTATGGTGCTGATTAATCTTTTGTGGTTCTTTTTGCTTAGGAAGAAATTGATGGGAGGGCGGAAGTGAGAGTTGGCTTTATTTTATTTTTATTTTTTTTAATGGGAAATGTTTTGGCAGTTGAGGGGGTTAGCCCTGGAAGTTATAGTGTTGATTTTGAATTGGGGCTTGAGAGAGAATTTATTTTTGATTTTGTTTTAGATGATAAGCAGGACTTGGTTATTGAAGGTGATTTGAGAGATTATGTTCAGTTGAGTAGGGATTATGTTTGGGGAGAGAATCGGGTTGTTGTGAGGTTGAAGTTACCTCAGGATTTTTCTGAATTGAGTGAAGTTAATTTGTATCCTGGTGTTAATAATATTTGGATTGTTGCTGGGAATGCTAGGGGAGTGATTAAGATTTTGGTTCCTTATCCTGATAAATATGTTGATGCGAAACTGGCTGCCCCTAATGTTAATGTTGGTAAGGATGTTAATATAAATTTGAAGGTTTCTAATTTTGGCAGAGTGGATGCTGTGGTTGATGCTAGGGTAGAGGTTGTTTTTGATGGTGAGGTCGCTCAAGAGTTTGAGGGAGAGGAAATATTTTTAGGAGTTTCGGAAATTTATGATTATGATTTTGTTTTTAATAGTTTTAATTATTCTGCTGGAGATTATTCAGTTAGGGCTTTTGTTGATTCTGGGGGAGAGGAAAAAATTGTCGAGGACGGTTTTAGGCTGGGGAAAAAGGCGGTTTTAATTTCGAATTATACTCGTGAGATTAAGTCTGGTGGGTTGGGGAAGTTTGAGATTGAAGTTGAGAGTTTGTGGGATGAGGATATGGAGGAAGTTTATGCTGAGGTTCGGGTTATTGGAAGGCAGTCTGATGATGGGGTTTCTTTGGAAAGGGATGTTGGGTTTGATAGTTCTATTGTTTCTTTGGGTGCGTGGGAGAAGAAAAGGCTGGTTGGGTATTTTGATAGTGAGGAAATTGAGGGAGAGATTATGCTTAGTATTGATGTTTATTTTGATGGGGAGGTTGAGTCTGAAGTTGTAAGGGTTGATGTTGTTAAAAAGATTGGTTGGTGGATTTGGGGACTGAGTGGATTGGTTTTGGTTTTTCTAGGGCTTGGAGTCTGGAGAAAGATAAGTAGATTTTTATATTAGAAATTGTTGAACTTTAGTATGGAGAAGAAGGTGATTGTGACGCTTGCTGCAACATTGCTTTTATTTATATTTTTGAATTTTGTTTTTGTCAATTTTATGGGGGTGCCCTTTTTGCCTGTTGCGATTACTGGGCATGTTGTTAATGATACTGGGATAGTTCAGATTTTTGTTTTGGGGACGTATAATGTTTATATTTATTCTCCAGAAAATAGGAGTTATAATTTTAGTAAATGGGATGCATATATTCTTCCATTGAATGTTTCTGCCGATTTTGCACTTGAGCCTATGAATGGTTGGAAGTATTCGCTTTATGATTTGAGGCATTCGGTTTATATTGAGAATGATACTTTTTTCAGTCCGAATAGCTCTATTACTGCTGTGAGATGGGAGAATTTGTTGACGGTATTTGCTTTATCTGATGGGGGAGAATGGTATAATTCTAGTGTTGTTTTTTATGTTGATGTGAACAATTCGGCTCCTTTAATTGGGAATATAACGGAACCTATTTTTGTTTGTGAAGGGGAGAGTTTGGATTATAGGTTTAATGTTACAGATATTGATGAAGAGGATTTGGTTGGGGATATTTCTCCGAAGAATCCGTTTTATTTGAGTTTGTATGAGAGAAATGGAACTTTTAGTTTTTTTGATATTGTTTCTGGGGTTTTAGATAAGGATGATGTTGGGAGTTATGTTGAGAGTGTTTCTGCTGTGGATCCTTGGGACGCGATTGATAGTCGTGATGTGGACGTGGAAGTTATTGAAATAAACAATGTGCCTATTTTGGAGAATATCGGAGCGCAGACTGTTTATCTAATGGGGGAGAATTCTTCGTTTTATTTTATTGTGAATGTTTCTGATATTGAGGATGGCGTTACGGGGGATGGAAGTTTTGAATTTAATTTGACTTGGAGTGGGAATGAAAATTTGTTTGGTGTCGGGTTAAATGATGGTGTAATGAATTATAGCCCTGTCGTAGGGCATGAAGGTCGGGTTTATAGTTTGCAGATTTGTGTTGAAGATAATGCTTTGGATTTTGTTCATCAGAATATTAGTCTTTGTTCTCCTCGAGATGGGGATTCGGAAATTGTTTGTGATAATTTTAGTTTGACTGTGACAGATCAGAATAGGCCTCCTGAAATTTTGAATTTTAGTCCGACGAGCAGTGTATTTGAGATTAATGGGACTTTAAATGTTGGATATTCTGCTGGAGTCTATGATGCAGATGGGACGATTCCCGATATTGATTGGTATGTTGATGGTGTTTTGAAAGAGCATAATGAAAATGTTTCTACTGATAGTTTTGTTTCTAATTTTGGGTGCGAGGTTTCTGGCGCGCATAGTGTTAGGATAGTTACGAGCGATGGATTGCTTAATGATTCGCAAAGTTGGTCTGTTAGTGTGAATGAAGTTGCATGTTCTTTGCCGTCTTCTGGCGGCGGTGGTGGAGGTGGTGGAGGTGAGTCTTGTGTTGAAAATTGGTTTTGTGAAGATTGGAAAGTTTGTCAGAATGTGGAGAGGTCTTTTGTGTCCGAGATTCTTTCTTTAGAGGATTATTCTGTTGCAAAGGAATCGTGTTTCCAGAATAAGGAAGAAGATGAAAGATTTTGTGGTTTTCAGATTACGAGTTGTTATGATTTGAATAATTGTAGTCGAGTTAAACCGCTTGTGGCTAGGCCTTATGAGAAAAGGTTTTGTTATTTTACGGAGAATCCTGGATGTTTTGATGGAGTGACAAATTGTCATGATGGGGCGTGCGAGTTGCTGGTTGATTGTGGCGGTCCTTGTAGTGCTTGTGCAACTTGTTCGGATGGCAAGCAAAATCAGGGGGAAGAAGACGTTGATTGTGGCGGGCCTTGTCCGTTTATGTGCGAGCCTGAAGTTCCGTTTGTTATGATTAGTTCTGTTTTGACTTTAATCGCTATTATTTTAATTATAATAATTTTATTAGTTTTGTTGAAATTGTTTTTGTCTTGGAAGAGATAAGATGATGAGAATAGAAAAGTTTTAAGTATTCTTTTTGGGATTATATTTTGATGGGAGATGTTTATAATTTTATTTTGGTGTTGATTGTTTTTATTGGGGTTGTTGGTTTGTGGTGGGCTTGGGATAGGGCTCGATTTGGTGATTAGTTTTGAATCAGAAAATTTAAATACTCTATAAGGTATATTTTAGGTATAAAAGAGGGGTTGATAAGGGGTTTTAAAAGTATATGGCAGAAACGATATTTAGGGATAATAGTATTCAGACGGGGCATCGAATTAAGATTCCTAAGGCTGTTGTTGATACGCTTGATTTGAAGGTTGGGCAGAAGATTGAGATTCGGTTTGATGCGGCAAAGGGGACGATGGTGGTGGAGGTGAAAGATGAGGAGTAGATTTTTTGTTGTTGGGGTTTTAATTTTTATTCTTGTTTTCGTTGGAGCGGTTGTATGGGTTGGAGCGGTTGTATGGGTTGGGAGTAATGTTAATTATTATATTAATGAAGATGTTATTTATTATCATAATTTAAGTGCTAATATTACTGGTTTTAATTCCGAGATTACTTTTGCTATAGATACCCAGAGTGATATTAATTGGAGTAATGGGACGTCTAATTTAGTTACTGAAGATGATGTTGCTGGATGGTTATTCATTAGTAATTCTACTACTGGTAATTTGACCATTAATGCTATCTTTGATAATCAGACTGGTTTTTTTATTGTTCCAATCCAAGCGAATAATGCTTCGGGGGACGATACTATTACTAGTTTTGAATTTCAAATTAATGCGACTAATGATATTCCTGTTTTTTTGAATTTGAATTCTAGTTATGATTTTTCTTATGGCGGAGGTGATAGCTATACTATTAATGCTGCTGATGAGGAATCGCATTATCCTCTTGGGTTTAATTTGACTTTTATTAATAATTGTACTCATGCTTCTTGGTCTGGCCGTAATGTTGGGGAGAATTGTAGTATTTTTAATTTAAGTGGGGCTACATCTACTTCTGTTAATTTTGATTTTGATAATTCTGGTTTTAACGATGTTGGAACTTATTGGGCGAATTTTAGTGTGCATGATTTTAATGGGGCTTGTCCTCACCAGTATTGTGATGCTGCAAGTTATAATGGTAATAAATCTAGCGCGGTTTATCTTTTGAAGTTTAATGTTTATTCGTCGCTTTCAATTGATGCGTCGAATTGTAGCGGGGTTTCTATTGTTGAGGGGAGTAATTTTAATTGTACGATTAATGTTACGGCGCGAGAGGAAACCGGTAGTTTGGATTTTTCTAGTTTGGCGAATTTGGTGGGAAGATCTTATATTGGAAATAAGAGTTGGTTTTTTGCTAATATGACAAATAATGCTACTGATTTTTTTTATAGTCTTCCTGTTTCGGTAACGCCTGGCAAAAGTCAGGTCGGGAATTGGACGATTAATGTTAGTGTTGGCGATGGGTCTACGTTGGAGGTTGAGAGGATTGGGATTTTTGTTAATATTAGTGAGGCTAACGTTTCTTTGGCTACGATTAGTCCGGTTAGTCTTTATGAGAATGGAGTTATTTATGCTAATGCTAGTGATGAGGATTTGCTTGTTCAGGATTATGGAATTAAGAGAGAGATTTTGACTTTTTCTACTAATGATTCTTCTCGGGTTTCTGTGGTTGCTCCCGTCGAGGACCACACTAAAAATTATGCTGTTGCTAGTTTGAATATTAATCATACTAAGTTTTTGGAAAGTGGTGAGGGGAATTATAGTATTAATGTTAGTGTCGTTGATACTGCTGGGAATAGGGATTGGAAAATTTTTATTGTGGAGATTTTGAATGAGTCAGCGCCTGAATGGAATGTTTCTTTAGGTAGCCCTGTTGTTTTGAATTTAACTGAAGGGATTGCTTTTAGTTATAATGTTAGTATGAATGTAACGGATGATGAGAACGACCCTATCAGTTTTTATTATGAAAATGTTTCTGCGGAATTTTGTTCTCTCAACTCTTCTAATTTTAATTCTAGTTCTGGAATTATTAATTTTACTCCTACGGATTGTGGTGTGGGATATTATGAGGTTAATATTATTGCAAGTGATTCTAAGTTGAATAGTTCTCGGAGTTTTGTTTTCAATGTTTCTAACGTTGCAGATGTCCCTGTCGTTTTTTCTTTTACTGGGAATAACGGGACACAGAGTAGTTTAATTGAAGGATTTAATTTTATTGTTGCGGAGGGGACATTGGCTAATTTTTCTTTGATTGTTGACGATGACGATTTTTTGATTCCGGTTGGGCAGAGAAGTTTGTATTATAATGAATCTTTGAACATTAATGTGACATTTACTAATTCTACTGGGGGAAGAGTTAATTTGTTTAATTTTTCTTTTGTTGAATTTGGTAATCCAAGTGCGAAGAGTGCTGCTTATTCTGCGAATTTTTTGCCTAGTGTCGGGAATGTCGGGGATTATGTTGTTTTTGTTAATATTAGTGATGTCGCTGGTAATTCAATTAATCGGACCTGGAATTTGAATGTTACGGAAAATTTGGATCCTCCGATTTTGTTTTCTGTAAGTAATGTGTCTTTGACGATTCATGATATTTTGAATTTTAGTGTGAATGGTAGTGATGATGAGGATGATTATTATGGATTAAATTTGAGTTATTTTATTTTGGCACTTGATGCTGGTGCTCCGAATTTGACGGTTACGGGAAAGAATGTTTTGTTTAATATGAGTTCTAACCAGTCGTTGAGTGGGAAGTGGAGGTATAATATTAGTGTTGTTGATAATGATAGTATGGCGGATTGGCAGGAATGGAATCTGTCTATTTATGGTTTTTCTAATTTGTTTTTGCCGGCTGCGAATTCTTCTTTTAATTTGATTGAGAATGTTTCTAGTATTTTGAATTTTACGATTAATCATTCGGTTAGGGATGATTTGGTTTATCAGTTTTGGGTTGATAATATGTCGTGTTGGTTGGAGAATGGGACTACGCTTAATTGTAGTTATGGGAATTTGAGCCTGAGAGAAACGCAAGTTGGTTTTGGGAATGGGAGCGTTTTGCGTTGGAGTTTTTTGCCTAACTTTCTAGATGAGAGTTATGGAATAAAAAAGAATTTGACCGTGAGGGTTTATCCTAATGCTTCTGGTTTAAGTTTAAATCAGAGTAGGTCGGTTGCTTCGAATTTTAGTTTTAAATTAAATATAACTCACTCAAATGCTCCGATGAGAAATGTCGCGGACATTGGTCTTTTGCAAGCTGATTATAATACCAATATCGCACTTTCGCTTGAAGGGTATTTTGAAGACGAGGATGTTGACGATCCTTATTATTCGCAGGATGTGACTTTTACTAAGGCTTCTGGTGATGGTGATGTTTTTGTTACGCATTCGGGTGGATGGAATATTCAGATTGGGACTACGCTTAAGAGTGTGCATGAGGCGTCTATTTTTATTCTTGGTGACGACAATTCTACTTCAGACACGACAGAGCGAATTCAGCTTAGCTTTACCCAGCCCCAGACTACTACTTCATCTGGTGGTGGCAGTTCTACTAAGTTGAAGTTTTATTCGTTGAGAATTATTGTTCCCGAGGATGTAATTATAAGTGATGAAGATTATATCGAAATTCCATTTGGACTGGAAAATACTGGAGCGATTGATTTGCATGGGATTGATTTGTCTAGTTCTGTTTTATATAATAATCAATTTGCTGATGATGTCAAGATTGATTTGGGTGTTAGTCATGTTGAGTCTTTGATGGCTGGGGAAAGGAAGGATTATACTATGAAGATTTTGGCGGATACGGATCGGTCCGGAAAATATAAGGCCACTATTTTTGCTAACATTACTTCTCCGAAGTTTATGGACTGGGGGGATTTTTTTATTGATTTGAGGAGAACGAATGAGAGTGAGGCTGAGGAGTTGTTGGTTTTTACGGAGAAGTTGATTGCAGATAACCCTGAGTGCTTGGAATTGACTGAGGTTTTTCGTCGGGCTCGTGAGGCGTTTGAGGCGGGGGATGAGATTGAGGCCATTAGACTAGCTGAAGAAGTTAGCGCTGCTTGTGAGGATGCGATTATCGCCAATGAACAGATTAAATATAGGATTGAAGGTTTTGTTGAGAGAAACTTTTATTATATTTCTTTTGTGACTTTAGTTATGTTTTTTGTGGGGTTTATTGTTTATGTGTATAAAAGGATAAGGTTTAATAAATCGGAGGAAGATATGTATATTAGATGAGGAGATGGTGAATAAAAATAAAGAAGTAGATGTGAGTATAATTTTGACGGAAATTGAGAAAGAGGTTTCCGGAATTATTGTGGGGCAGAAAGAGATTATTCATGGGATTTTGAGAGGCGTTCTTTGTAATGGGCATGTTTTGGTTGAGGGTGTCCCTGGTACGGCGAAGACTTTGATAGTTAAGTCTATGGCTACGGTTCTTGGTTGTGATATGAAAAGGATTCAGTTTACGGTTGATTTGTTGCCGACGGATATTACTGGGATTATGAGTTATAGTCCTGAGAAGGGGTTTAAAGTTGAGAAGGGCCCGATTTTTACGAATTTTGTTTTGGCTGATGAGATTAATCGTAGTCCCCCGAAGACGCAGTCAGCTCTTCTGGAAGCAATGCAGGAGAAGTCGGTTACTATTGCTAGTGATACTTATGATTTGCCCAAGCCGTTTTTTGTTATGGCTACTGAGAATCCATTGGAGAATAGCGGAGTTTATACTTTGCCTGAGGCTCAGGTTGATAGATTTTTGTTTAAGTTATTGATTGGGTATCCGAGTGCAAAGGAAGAGCAGGGGGTTTTGAAGAAGAATACTACGACTTCTACTTTTGAGAGTTATGATTTGAAAGCGGTTTTGAATCCGAAAAAAATTGTTGAGTTGCAGGAGAAGGTGAAGGAAGTTTTTACTTCAGAAATTATTGAAGAGTACATTATTAGGATTGTTGGAGAAAGTAGAAATAAAGATTGGGAGATGGGTAAATATATTTCTTATGGCGGTAGTCCTCGAGCTTCGATTGCGCTTTATATCGCGTCTAAGGCTGAGGCATTGATGCATGGGCGAGATTATGTTATTCCGGAAGATGTTAGGGAAGTTGCTTATCCTGTTTTGAGGCATAGGATTATTCTGAATTATGAGGCTGAAGCTGAGGGGATTACTACGGATAAGGTAATTAAACAAATTTTGTCAAAAGTTAGTGTTCCATAATGGCAGATGATTCTGAGAAGGGCAAGCTTAAGGTTAATTTTCCTCGAGCGATTGCGGAGTTTGAAAATGCGATGCAGAAGTTTCCTGTGAAGAAGGTTTTGTATAAGAATCTTTTTAGGGGGAAGGGCTTGGAGTTTGATTCTTATCGTGAATTTTTGCCCGATGATGATTCGAGCTTGATTGATTGGAAGGCTACTTTGCGGTCTAATCATATTATGGCTAGGAAATATATTGAGGAGAGGGAGTTGAACGTTTATTTCTTAGTTGATGTTTCCAACAGTATGTTGTTTGGGAGTGGGGATAAGTTGAAGTCTGAATATGCTGCGGAATTTGTGGCGTCGCTTGCTCATTTGGTTTTGAGTAGTGGAGATAATATCGGTTTGGTGATGTTTAGCGATAGAGTTGTTAAGCTCTTGCGACCATCTCGGACCAGTAATCAATTTGCTTTGTTTACGAAGTTTTTGAAAGATTCTAGTTTATATGGCGGTGGATTTGATATTGATAAGGCTATTCGTGATGTGATTAGAACCGTTAAGTCTCCCTATACTATTTTTATTTTGGTGTCGGATTTTATTCGGACGAAACAAACTAGTGTTGATAGTTTGAAGTTGATGGGGACTAGATTTGAGAGTGTGGCGGTTATGATTCGAGATAAGTTGGATGAGGATTTGCCTGAGTCGAATTATCAGTTTGCGGTGGAGGATCCATATACTGGGAGGCAGATGATTTTGGATCCAGAGATGGCTAGGGAGAGATATCATGAAAATGTTTTGAGGCAGAAGGCACGGATTCGAGAGATGATGAGACATTCTAGAATTGATATGTTGGAATTGGTTACGGATAAAAATTTTGTTATTGTGGTTTCTTCTTTTTTGAAAGGAAGGGCGATGGAGGGGAGGGTATGAGGATCGGGAATTTTGTTATTGTGGGGTTAGTTGATTTAGGGGGTGAGGGCCAATGCAGTTAGTTTTTCTTTATCCTAAATTTTTGGTTTTTTTATTGTTAGTTCCACTTTTTGTTTTTGTTTATTTTTTTAGTTTAATTTATAATAAAAAGAAAGCGGTTATGTTTTCGAATTTTGAGGCGATGGAAAGATTTTATGATATTGAATTTTTTTCTAAGAATTTTTTTGCGCTTTATGTGAATTTGGCGGTTTTGATTTTACTTGTTTTGTCTTTGGCCGGGACTGGTGTTTCTTTCTTGGCAGATACTTCGGTTTTTTCTTATGTCATTGCGGTTGATTCGTCTTCGAGTATGTCTAGTGATGATGTTTTTCCTAATCGGTTAGATGCTGCTAGAAGTGGTGCGAAGAAGTTTGTTGGGTTGCTTCCTGTTGGAGTTGAGGTTGGGGTTTTGGAGTTTTCTGGGGACGCGAGTATTTTGCAGGAGCTTGATAGTAATAAGTTTAAGGTGAATATTGCGCTTGATTCGATTAAATATGGGGAGACTCAAGGTACGAATATTTACAATGCTTTGATTGGTGCGGATAAGTTGTTTGGGGATAGGCAGATGAAAGCGGTGATTTTGATTAGTGATGGGCAGTTGAATGTTGGGGATGTGTCTAGAGTGATTAAGTATGTTAATCGGAATAAGCTTACTGTACATACGGTTGCGGTTGGGACGGCAGAGGGAGGGTTGACTGGGTTTAATACGATTTCGCAGGTTGACGAGGATATTTTGAAGTCTTTAGCATTTAATTCTGGAGGCGAATTTTTTAGGGTTCGAGATGTTCAGGATTTTGATTTGTTGTTTGATACTTTGATGAATACGATGAATCGAGAGGTGACGGTTGATTTGAGTTTTTATTTTTTGATTGCGGCTATTTTGATGCTTACGGTTCTTTGGGTTTTGAATAATTTTAGATTTAAGATTGTGCCGTAGAAATTTTCTAAGAGAAAATTTCTGGTGGTTTGGTGTTGTGAAAATTGAAAATTTTCATGGGGGTTTGGTGGTTTGGTGGTTTGGTTTGACATTCCACGTTTAAAGAAGTCGCACATAGTGCGATTTGGATGAACGAGTGTGCGAGTGAATCTTTAAACGGGTGTTATGCGCCCCGAGCTTGCGAGAGTGCAACATGGGTAGAGGAGCGAAGCGACGAAGAAGTATAGAACTATTTCTCCGAACGAAGTGAGACTAAAATTAAGTCCCTTCCCGTTTCTTCTAGTTATTTTTCTATTAATTTTTATAAACCTAAAATATATAATTTCCAAATCAAATCACCTTGATTTTCTTCTATGACTTCTAATATCTTATAATTAAAAACTCTAATTAATTCATTTAATCTTGGTTCATCTGCAACATCTCCACTAGGAATCAAAATTTTTCCATTTGAATTAAGATGATTTTTTGCTCCTCTTAAAAGCTCTTCATGAATTTTAAAATCAGCATCAAATAAAAAATGTCCAACAGGAGATTTGTAATCCACATTTGACAAAGGAATTTGAGATATTATTAAATCAAATTTTTCATTTAAATTTATTTTTTGAAACAGATTGCTTTTTCTTAATTCAATTGTATTTTCTAATTTATGATATTTAATATTTTCTTGAGCATTTAATAACGAGTTATCGTCTATATCAATTGCTAAAACTTTGCTTGCCCCATTTTTTGCAGCAATAATTGCTTGAACCCCTGTCCCTGTTCCAACGTCTAAAACAACACCTGGATTTTTTGGAATTCTTTTGGCAGTTATTTTAGATGAAAAAGAAAAAGATGAATCTACAGGAAAAACATTTTTGTTTATAATTATTTTTTCTCCTAAAAAATCTGCTATTCTTTTATCTCTTGCTTGAATGTCTTTAATAAATTTTAAAGTGTTTTCATGGGGAATATCATTATTCATATAATTATCTAAATGTTATTTTAATATAAACTTTATTACTATTAGGACTTATTAGATTTTTTCATGGAAGGGGCGTTTTCTATTTAGAGAAATAGCTCTATTAGATATAACATGGATTAAACGCAATTTTTTATTTATTCCATGGGAAATGTGGTTGAAATGAAAGTGTTTCTTGTAGGGAGTTATAGTTGAGCTTTGTAGAATTGGCGGTTGACTTCTTCTTTCGGGACGAAGGGTTCATATGGAATAAATTTGTAAAACCATTTTTCTTTTTTTGTGTGACCTGCGATTGCTGAAGCGAAGTTTTCTATTTCTCTTGATATTTGGTGTCTTGGTGCTAGAATTGAGAGTGGGGTTTTTTTGTGGAGGGATCTTGCCATTTCTTTGTGTTCGTGGATTCTTGCTAGGACTGGGATGTTGGATATTTTTTCTATTTCTTGGAGATTATATTCGTGTTTAGGGGATCTTATTTTGTTGACTATGATTCCGTGGATTGGTGTTTTTTGTTCTTGAGCTAGTTTGGCTGCCTTTAGAGTTGTGTGGAGAGTGACGTGATCTGGGGAAGAGACTAAGAAGATTTTGTCGGAAGCTGCAATTATTGGACGAAGTTCTTCGTAGTTTGGTGAAGTGTCTAAAATGATGAAGTCGTATCTTGATTTGTATTTTTGTAAGAGGCTTTTTAATTTATATGGATCTATTTCTTTGTGGTAGTGAAGAGCGGATGGGATTATGTCGATTCCGTGGGCTTCGTAGATTGTGTTTTGGAGTGTTGTGTTTCCATTTAGAGAATCTTGGAGATTGTAGTCGCTTGTTAGGTCTAGATAGAGTCCGATGTTTGGTGCGGAGAAATTGGCGTCGACTAGGAGGACTTTTTTGTTGAAGTTTTTTGCTAGAGAGGTGGCTGTTTCTAGGGCTAGGGTTGTTTTTCCGACGCCGCCTTTGATTGATACGAAACTTAGAATGTTTGTCATGTTCTGACGGAACCAAGGTTCCCTACAGGTAGCCTCCTTTGAATTAGTTTCATCTGTTATCACCTATTGTTAATAACGATATTTGGATATTTAAGGATTATGGCTATTCAATAAATTCGTGTTCAAATAGGTGTGCGTAGGGGGAGTCTATTAAGACTGGAGTGGATTTACTAAACCAGCTTGGTGTTCTTCCATGTTTTTCCCATTCTTTTATTTTCCAGTTGGTGACATAGCTAGTTTGTTTTTTGTTTAGGTTTGGATATTTGTTTACTATTACATCATTTGCTATTTTTAGACATTGTAGCCAGTTTTTCATATCGTATCTTGCTGGGTCTAAGGTTCTTTGGAAGTTTGTGACGAGGTTTAGATCGGTTGAGATGTCTTTGAAACAGTCGTATTGATGTCTCCCGTTTTGGATATGTAGTAGAACTTCTGTTAGGGAATTTTGTCCATTGTATGATTTGTTGTCGTGGAGTCTATTTATGGAGGTGTAAGCTATTGCTATTTGTTCGTCTGGCACACAACTATCGGCTTCTCCGTAAATTGCTCTAGCTAGGAGATGGTTTTCTGGGATGTTGTAGAGGTCTTCTCTTGATGTTGGGGTTTTGTATGGATAGGGAGTTTGAGATGCCGTGGCTATTGATGGAAAGGAAAGTGTCGCGACTAATCCTGTTAGTGTTTTTCCGATTTTGCATAGAGCTTCTCTTCTGTTGTAGTATTTTTCTTCCATTGTTGTCATTATAAAATGTCTTCACTTCTTGATTTGTTTTGACTAGAAGGAGGCTGTTTTTCCTTTTATAAAGATTTTGGTTTGATTGTCGACGAGAAAGGGGCGATTTATATTGGAAATTATTAGAAAAAGCAGGTATCAGGAATTGCACCTGAGATCAGCGGGTTGCAGCCTAGCTCACAATTTGCATCTCGTGAAAATTTAGTTATTTTTATTTTCACTCAAAGCGAATCGTTCGGCCTTACTGCTTGGCTATATCTGCATAAAATTAAATTAGAAAAAGCAGGTATCAGGAATTGCACCTGAGATCAGCGGGTTGCAGCCGCTTGCCTTACTGCTTGGCTATACCTGCACGGTATTTTTTTGTGAGAGTTTATTATAAACCCTACGCTTCCGGTAGGATTTGCCTTCGCTTCAAAGAAGCTCGGACACGGAATCGGAGATTCCTAAAGAAAAAACTAGCAGTTTTTCTTTAAACCAACGGCTTGAAGCCTTGCTCCAAATCTACTTTCGCGTACGCTCCCGGCAGGATTTGAACCTGCGGCTTCTAGCTTAGAAGGCTAGCACTCTATCCAGGCTGAGTTACGGGAGCCTAATATTAGGTGTTTGGATTGATTTTTAAGTTTGTTGGGAAAGAATAAAAAGTATGATTTGGATGGTAGATACATGGCAGAGAGAATTGAATTGACTTTTTTGGGGACTGGTTCGGCTATTCCTACTGTGCGACGGAATCATATGGCTATGCTTTTGAAGTATAAGGCTGAAAATATTTTGGTTGATTGTGGCGAGGGGACGCAGAGGCAATTCCGTAAAGCGGGACTTAATCCTTGCAAGGTTACGAAGATACTTATTACGCATTGGCATGGGGACCATGTATTTGGATTGCCTGGAATTTTGCAGACCTTGATTTTGAATGGATATAATCGGAAGCTTGAGATTTATGGACCACGAGGGACGAAAGAATGGATTAGGAAATATTTTGATGTTGTTGGGAGAGGAGTTGAGAAATTAGATATTCAGATTAAGGAAGTTAGGGGTCGGAAATCGGAGAGGGGAGGAGAGATTGTTTTTGATGAAGGCGAATATTTTGTAGAGGCTTACGAGATGGATCATGATTGTCCGGCGATTGGGTATTCGTTTGTCGTTAAGGAGAAGAAGAGAATGGATGTTGAAAAGTTGAAGGCATTAAATATTCCAAATTCTCCTTTGATGGCTAGGCTCGCTAAGGGGGAAACTGTTGAGATTAATGGTAAACGAGCTGATGGGAAGAAGTTGCTGTATGTAGAGGATGCGCGGAAAATTTCTTTTGTTATGGATACTCGGGTTTGTGATAATGCTGTTGAGCTTTCTAGAAATGCTGATTTACTGGTTATTGAATCTACTTATTCTAAGCAAGAAAGTGAGGAGTTGTTGGAGAAGAGGGCGCATCTGAGCTCTGTTGAGGCTGCTGGAATTGCGAAGAAGGCTAAGGCAACGGCCTTGGCCCTGGTTCATTTGTCACAGAGATATGAGGGGATTCCGAAGGTAATAAGAGACGAGGCTAGGGGGGTTTTTGAAAATGTTGTTGTGCCTGAGGATTTGGAGAGTATTGAGTTGTAGGGTGGATTGTTTTGGTTGGTTTAAAGATTGGTCATCGGAAAAATGTTTATGGAAGCTAGAATCACAATTAAAAAAATAAAGTTTCGAATAATTTTTGCTTTTTAGAGCTATTGCTATTCGTAGAGTTTTTGAGAAGTGTTGTCCTGCGAATTTAATCGGACAAAACGCTCGTATCTAGTTAACTGAAGGTGAAATGAAGACGATTGTGTCGCCTCGGAGGAAAGTTAAGCCGTAGCTTCTTCTTTGCTCCCCATCCTCTACTTCCTTAGTGCCTTCAAGGACCACGTTGATGTGGATGTCGAAAGCTAGAAGTTTTCCGACAAATTGTTTGCCAGACTTCAGCTGAACTAAAATCTCTTTACCTTTTGCTGAATTCAGCAAATCCAAAGGTCTATCGATTCCGTTTACCATAAAGATGAGTGATTGTTCCTCTTTTTAAAAGTTTGCTAGAGTATTTTTCTACTCTGGAGTAAGCTTTTTATATTCGGGTATCTCTTAGTTGTTATGAGGTGTGTGTTATGGTTTCGTTAATGAGTGACGCACGTGTGGCGTTTTTAGTTTGGTTCATTTCTATTGCGATTGTCGTTGCTGTATTTCTTATTTTTGTTGAAATTCGGCTAAGCCGGAGGAGGGCGTTAGAGGCTGCAATTAAAAAAGAGAAGACTCCAATTGATATGATGAAGATTTTTTTGGCGAAGGATGTTAGTGTTAGGGAAAAATTAGATGTTGTCGGTAGGACCGCTAAGCATTTCTTTAAGGAAGAATATGGATTATCTGAAATGTCGGATTATGGCGAGTTGGCTAAGGCGCTTGGACAGATGGACAAGAAGGCAGAGGTTGAATTTTGTGAAGAAATGTTTGAGGCTTATTATTCTGATCACAGATTGACTGATGAAGATATTGATGCGCTTGGGAATGTACTGAGTGAAATTTTTCGTAAGAAAAAAGTTTCTAATAATATTTCTAATATCGCTAGTTTTGGAGATAGAATAAATGGGGCCTTCGAGGGGGTAAGAGATGCGATTATTAATAGATTTGAGAAATATGCAAATATTCGAAATGAGAGGCTGGAGCGAGATGCTCGGGTTGCGGCGCGGCAGGAATATGAATTGGTGAGTTGGGTTAGGAAGGCGATTCAGATGGGATATGATAAGATGAAAATTCTTAATTTGCTTGATGATGGGAGGAGGAGTAAGTATGAGATGAAGAAAGTTTTGAGTGTTTATGATAAAGAGGCTATTGAAGCCGCCAGGCAAGAGGCCGTGTCCCGGATTTATGTTGGCAAGGATGGGGTTGCTCAGAGGATTATTCAGAAGGAAAAAAATAGGCTTGAGGGGACGGAGGCTCTTGGCCCTCAAGGTTGATAGGATAGTTGAATGAAATTTTTATCGGAGGATTATGGAGAGTAAAATTTGGGCGATTATTAATTGGAGCGTTTTAGTTGTTGTGACTTTCGTCGCAGTTTGGATGATTTTAGGAGTTCCCCAGATTAGTGAAAATAATGGAGATGGTGAGATTGTTTCAGTTGGAAGTTGTGTTGATGTTGCTGAGCTTGAAGGTTTTAAATATGAGGCTTGTTATGATGCCGCTTCAGAGATGATTTTTTTGAAGGCGAATCGGGAGAAGGCGAATTATCATATTAATAAGTTGACTGTTTCTTTTGTTGATCTTTCTTCTCAGTCTTATGACTTGAAAGATGTTCCTGTTGCTGGGGGGAAGGGTGCGTATAAGATTTTAGCGAAGAAGAATCCTAAGAATATTAATATTGGGTTAGGGGTTGTTAGGGATTTTGTTGAGCCGGTTTGTGAAGATAGAAGTGTTTTTGTCGATTATTGTCCAGTAGGTATTGCTGGAAATGGAGTTGATGTTTCTATAAGTCCGATTGATGGAGTGGGAATTAAAGATTTTGTTGAGGTAAAAAGTTTGCCTGAGCTTGAATCGGATGTTATTGCTATGGATTTAGCTGAGAAGGAAAAGATTTGGGAATCGACATGTAAATCCAATTGGGATTGTGGTAGGTGGGAGGCTTGTGAGGAAGGGGTTCAGCGTCGAGATTGTAATGATTCTAATCATTGTATTATCCCTACTTCTTCTCCTATCCGTGCGCAGAGATGTGATGGGAGTTGTATTGAGAATTGGGAATGCGAGTGGGGTAGCTGTGAGAACGGATGGAGTTTCCCTAGTTGCAATGATTTGAGTGGCTGTGGGACTAATTACGAGATTCCTGATAAATTGGCATGTCAAGAACGAGATGATAAATGTGTTCCTAACGTGGTCTGTGGTGATTGGTCGGCTTGTGAGGTAGATTATAATTTTGTTGATTTGGTTGGAGTAAGTGGACTAGCTCAACTTAGTGGAAGTAAATCTCGGATTTGTGCTGATAAGAAAGGATGTATTTCTACACAGAGAGAGGATCAAGTTTGTTCTATTAGTGTGGACGTTTATACGAAAAGGTTTAAGCGATGTGGTGAAGATTATGTTGGGGTTTACAATATTTTGGACGATAGTACTTTGGCTGTTTTGAAAGAAGGAAATGAAAACAAGGCTTATTTGAATATTTATTTTGATGACCAGGATGGGGTTTATTGTGATTATTGTTTTGATGGAAAGATGAATGGGGACGAGGAGGATGTGGATTGTGGCGGAAGTTGTAGGAAGTGCGAGGCGGATACTTTTGTGGAGAGGAGTTGGTGGGATTATATTTTTAGATAGTAAGTCTTTTAAATTGATTTGGCTGATGTTAATTTATGGCTCTATTTTTGGGGTTAGATATGGCTCTATAGCTCAGCGGTAGAGCGCCGCTCTCATGAGGCGGAGGTCGGGAGGTCAGCACTCCCTAGAGCCATTTAGTTAGTTTTATATAGGATATTTGTTATTTTGTTCTATGGCTTTAGAAAGTGTGATGGGGGATTTAAATGATTTGATTTCGGTTTTGCCAGTCGAGGTTTTGGATAAAATATTGAATTTAATTTTTGTTTTGAAGACTTTAGGAGTTATTGCGATTGTTTATTTTTTGTATGCGATTGTTATAAAAATATTTACTTATCGGAAGATGAAGAAGATTGATTTGATCGAGGAGAGGGTGGAAGCGATTGATAAGAAGTTGAATAGGTTGTTGAAAAAGAAGTGATTAGTTGTTTTTTAGGATTATTTCTATGACGGATACGTTGACCATTTTTCCTTCCTTGTTTTCGAATTCTTCGCTTCCGATGGTTATACCTTTTACTGAAACATTTTTGTCGTTTAGGAATTTTCTTCGTGCGACTTCTGCTACATCAACTCCTTTTGATATGAATTTTCCTCGTGCTTTAATTGTTACTTCTTTTGCGCCGTTGTTGAATTGTATTACTACGCCTGTAACATAATTCATAAATGGTTTGCTACCTATAAATATAGAATGCTCTTCCGTGTTCCGTGTTTCTTCTGTTGTCATTTTATTGTTCTTTGTTGTCTATGATTGTCTTTGTGTTTCGCTTAAGTCTTGCGATGTAGCCTGCGATTTTGTTTCGCATTTTTTTGCTTGAAAGTGCGTGATTTAGGGCTTTTTTGTTTTCTTCGAATGTTTTCCCGAAGGATTCGTTTGATTGTTCAATTAATTGCCTAGACGTTCTTTTCACTAGTGTTGGTTTAATTCTTCCCATAATTAGAGGTGCTAATTTTGATTTATAAGTATTGTGGTTGCTAGTTTTCTAGCTTATCTATTTTTATCAGTTTTTGATGTGCTGAAATTGTTTCGAGAAGTTTTTTCGTTAGCTCGTTGTTGATTATTATTTGATATGGAAGGTTTTTTTTGTCGGCTATTTTGTAGCATTTTAGGAGTTCGGTTTCGTCTATTTTGGCTTTATTGAAGGCGAAGAGCATTGATGTGGAATTTTCTGTTTCTACTATGGCTACGACTTTTTTCTTGTCTACTTCTTCTAGTGATTTTATTTTTGTGTTTTTTGTGCTTAGAAATTGTTCTATTTTTTTTAGGAATGTTTCTTGTGTTTTTGTTTTTTCCTTTGTTTTCTCTAATATGTTTTCTGTTTTTTTTATTTTCAGAGATTCATTTTTATTTTTGATTAGGGTAGACTCTGATTGTTTTTTGGCCTCCTGAATTTCTTTTCTTTTTATTTCCCATGCTTTTGGAACTTCTTCATTATTAGTTGCTGATTCTTTTTGGGCTTCCTTTTTGGTCTCTTCTTTTTCCTTTGGGAATAGGATGTTATCTACTTTTTCCTGTGGTGTAAATGCGTATTTCCATACTATTTTGTCTTTGAATTTGAAAGGTATTGCGAAGTCTTTTATGTTTCTTAGGGCAATTCTTGTAGCTGGCTCTTCTTCTTCATCTATAAGTATTGTTTTTGATTTTAGTTTTTCTTGCGTTTCTCTTTCTATTGATTTTAGGTTTTCGGTTTTGGCTTCGAGTAATTCTTCTTGTCCTGGGAGTAGATAGAGGGGGGATGCGCCTACTCGTATGTTTGAAGTTTTGATTTGCTTTGTGCCTAGGAGTTCGGAAAGTATTGCTGAGGCGAAGATTGGTTCCATTTGGATTATTCTTGCGACGTGGATTGGGAGAGAGGGCCCGTTTGATTTTAGAAATTCTATTATTTTTCTTTTCTTTTCTTGTACATCTATCATTGGTTTTAGAGCCTAGTGGGAGTTATAAGGGTTTTTATGTCTCTATGTATTATTCTCTTGGATTAGATTGGGTACTTTATGGTTTAGTCCATTTGATTTCGTAGTAAGAGATTTGGTTTTCTTCGTCTAGGATTGCGATGAGTAGGTTTTTCTTGGTTGAATGCGCGACCCGGTTTTTGGCTACGAAATCTTGCCATGTTATTTGTTTGTTTTCTTGTGTGGCGTAGCAGAGCCATTTGGAATGGGAGTCGTTCGTCTGGGATTCTTTTTCGTATACTCTGAAATCTGCTCCGAATTTTAACGCAGTTTTTACTATGTATCCTTTTTTTCTTAGGTCTTCGAAGACTGGATATTTTGTTAGAAAGTTTTTGTCGAGATGGCAGAGTTTTTTTAGGAGGATGTTTTCTGATATTGGTTTGTTTTGGAAGTTTAGGATTTGCATTTTGTTTTCTTTGACTAGGAAAAATGCTTCGCAGGCGGAATAGAGGATTTTTTGATCGAGCCTTTCTCCGAATTTGGATTTTTCGAAAAGGGCGTGGGCTTCGCTAGCGTTGGAGGTTAGGCTGTTTTTTAGGAGGGTTGTTTGGATTTTTTGCATGTTGGTTATTGGTGGATAGCCCCACCAGGATTCGCCTTCGCGTCAAAGACACTCGGACACGGAATCTAAGATTCTATCAAGAAAACTTGCTTCGCAATTTTCTTTACCGTCGCGTCAAAGACACTCGGACACGGAATCTAAGATTCTATCAAGAAAACTTGCTTCGCAATTTTCTTTAAACCTATGGTTCTCAACCTGTTGTGGCATAGCCCCACCAGGATTCGAACCTGGGTCACGAGAGTCAGAGTCTCGTATCCTTGACCACTAGACTATGGGACTTTAATTTCACTTAAGTTTTTTGAGTTTTAAATTTATGTTTTTAGGAATGTTTTTGAAGATTGTTGATTTTGTGTGTTTATGGTTTCGACGTTTAGTGAGAGATGTTATGATTTGCTTAGGAAAGTTCCTAGGGGGAGGGTCACGACTTATGGAGAGATTGCTTTGGCTCTTGGTTCTGGCGGGGCTCGTGCTGTTGGGCAAGCTATGAATAAAAATCCTTATGCTCCTCAGGTTCCTTGCCATCGGGTTGTTTTGGGCGATGGAAAAATTGGAGGATTCGCTTCTGGGGTTAAGAGGAAAATTGAGATGCTTAGGAATGAAGGAGTTGTAGTCGTCGATGGAAAGGTTGTTGATTTTGATAATAAGTTCCTTGGATTTAGGGTGCCTAAAACTTTATAAAGTGAAATTTGGATTAGTTTGTTATGAAGCGATCTAGTAGAAGATGGAAGAAGAAAGGTCAGATGCGTTGGAAATCGTTGGAAATGGCAACGTAAGAGACTTAAGAAGGAAAAGCGGAAGAGAAAGTTGAAGAGAAATAAGTAAAGCTAGATTTTTCTGGAAGAGTTGATAGGAAATGCCAAATGAATAGTAATGAGCGAGGAGAATTTGATTTTGGGAAGGATGTTATATATATTTCTCAGATTACAAGATGTCCTTTGACTGTAGCGGCTATGCGTGAAGGAATTAAGTTAGGGTGGAAAGCGAAGGATGTGGAAGTTTCTAAGAATGAAGATGGTAGTTATACTATTTTAGAAGGAAATCATAGAACCTCTGCTCATTTTCTCGAGAAAAAATCTTTGGGGTATGTTGTTCTTGGCGAATTCGGAAATTGCATTGTTAAGTCTTATAATGTTAAAGATGAAATAAGGGGAGATGTTGAATATCAAAGGTTGGCGAATTCTTTGATTTATCTTCCTAGAAATGTTGCTGAAGCTTTTTGTGAAAAGAATAGACAAGGAGATTTTTTTAAGTATTTGGATAGTATTTCTGCGCAGGTTGAGGGTTGTAGATGGTAGATTTATTATAATAATCTTTATGAAGTTGAGATAGATTTTTTGGTTATGAGTGGGATTTATGATTCGGATGTTAGTTTTCGAAAGATGGGAGAAGAATTTTATTTGGATTGGAAGAAAGATACTTTGCAAGTTTGGGAATTGTATAAGAGCTCATTTGTTGTTGCTGCGATGCGTGAAGGGATTAGGATAGGGAGCATTTTTCCTGCTGTATATGTTGTTAGGATTTGTGATAATTTTTATAGATTGGCCGCAGGCGAAGCTAATTCTAAGAATATTTATGATGGCGGACATCATCGTGCGGTGGCGCATTATTTAGAAAAAAAATCTTTATTATGTCTTCTCTCGGACAGAATAGGGGCAAATCCAAATGATTACAGGGATATAGGTCTTGTTGAGCTTGGAGATTACAATCTTCCCGATAAGCTTGAGGATTCTTTGAGTAAGCTTCCGGTAGACCTTGCGGAAAAATTTCGTAGAGAAAAATTTCGTAGATATGACAATTGATTTCGAAATGTGATTTATCACAATAATCCTTATAAAGTTAAGTTGTGATTTTGAGTTATGAGTGGGATTTATAATTCGGAGGTTTGGACTGAAAAGTATCGGCCGCATGTTTTTGGTGATATGGTTGGACAGGAAGAGATTCTTAAGAGGGTTAAGGCAATGGTAAGTTCTAATAATATTCCGCATTTGTTGTTTGCTGGCCCGGCTGGTGTTGGGAAGTCGACACTTGCGCTGATTGTTGTTAAGACGTTGTTTGGGGCTTCTTGGAGAGAGAATTATTTGGAATTGAATGCGAGTGATGAAAGAGGAATTGATGTTGTTCGACAGAAGGTTAAGGACTTTGCTAGAACGAAGGCTCTTGGAGACGTTCCGTTTAAGGTTATTTTTTTGGATGAGGCTGATGCTTTGACGAGAGAGGCTCAGCAGGCACTTCGAAGGACTATGGAGAATTATACGAGTACTTGTAGGTTTATTATGAGTTGTAATTATTCTTCGAAGATTTTGGACCCTATTCAGTCTAGGGCTGTTGTGTTTCGGTTTCAGATGCTTGATAAGAAAGATGTTAAGAGAAGGATTGATTTGATTGCGGAGAGAGAAGGATTAATGATTAATGATGCGGCTTTTAGTGCGTTGTATGAGTCAAGTGAAGGGGACTGTCGTCGGGTGATTAATTTGCTGCAGGCTACTGCTTCGATTAGTCCGAATATTACGGTGGACTTGGTTAATACAATTGTTTCTAAAGCTAAGCCTAGTGATATAAAGGTTGTTTTAGATTATGCTTTGAGTGGAGATTTTTTGAATGCGAAGGAGAAGCTATTGGATATTATGTTGAAAGAGTCGATTTCTGGGCAGGATGTGATTAAGGCAATTCAGCGAGAGATTTGGAATTTGGCGATTGATGATGAGTTGAAGGTTTCTTTGACTGAGAAAATTGGGGAAATCGAGTTTAGGTTGGTTGAGGGAGCTGACGAGTTTATTCAGTTGGAGGCGTTATTGGCAGGCTTTATTCGAGCAGGGAAGGGTTGTGTTGGTGGAGTTAAGGGGGGAAAATAGATTTTTATGGCTGACAAAAAAGTTGGTGCTGGTTTTGGGATAATGCTTTTGAGAAGTGGTAAGGTTTTACTTGGAAGAAGACATGATGATCCGGAGAAGGCTGATAGCGAGTTGAATGGAGCTGGAACTTGGACGATGCCTGGCGGGAAGTTTGAATTTGGGGAGAGTTTTGAGGAGGGGGCTAGACGAGAACTAAGGGAAGAGACGGGAATTGTCTTAGATAAGGTTAGGGTTATTTGTGTTGATAATTGCAAGGTTGATACTGCGCATTTTGTGACGGTTGGCATGTTTAGTGAGTTTTTTAGTGGGGAGGCTAAGGTTATGGAGCCTGATGAGATTACGGAGTGGAGATGGTTTAGTTTGAATGATTTACCATTTCCTTTGTATTTCCCAAGTAAAAGGATTTTGGAAAATTATAAATTAAATAAATTTTATGTAAAGAGGGGCTAATATGATGAACGTTAAAAATATTCCTTGGTGCGAGAAATACAGAGTTCGTGACTTGTCGGATGTTCGTGGACAGGATTTGGCGGTTGATAAGATTAAAATGTTTTTGAAGGTTTTCCCGAAGAAGAGGGCGATTATTTTGCATGGGCCTGCGGGTGTTGGAAAGACGAGTCTTGCTTATGCTGTGAGTGCAGAGATGGGTGCGGAGATTTTGGAGTTGAATGCGAGTGACTTTCGAAATAAAGATAAGATTTTGGAGATTATTGGACCGGCTTCTCGGCAGGCGAGTTTGTTCGGGAAGGGGAAGATTATTTTGATTGATGAGGTTGATGGGATTTCGGCGATGAAGGACAAGGGGGGCTTGGCGGCTTTGCTTGGGCTGATGGAGAAAAGTGCTTTTCCTATTATAATTACTGCCAATGATATTTGGGACAGTAAGTTTAGTATGCTTCGAAAGAAGGCCGAGGTTGTTGCACTAAAGGAGGTTGAGTATAAAGAGATTTTGAAGATTATGATGGAAGTTTGTGAGGGTGAGAATGTTGTTGTTTCTGGCGAGGTTTTGCGTGGGATTGCGATTCGGGCTAGGGGAGACATTCGTGCGGCGCTTAATGATTTGGAGGTTTTGTCTGGGATGGATAAGGAGAGTTTAATGAAAGAGGTCGGGGACAGGGATAAGGAGAGGTCGGTTTTTGATGCGTTGCAGAAAGTGTTTCAGGGGGTTGGTATTGACGAGGAAATGTTGAAGGTTTATGATGATGTGAATATGCCTATTGATGATTTGTTTTTGTGGGTTGAAGAGAATTTGCCGATTGCGTATAAGGGTGAGGAACTATGCAAGGCCCTTGATTTTTTGAGTTTGGCAGATGTTTATCGGGGGAGAATTCGGAGACAGAGGCATTATAGGTTTCTGGTTTATGAGTATTTTTTGCTTGGGGCTGGGATTTCAAGTGTTAAGAAGTATGATAGGAGTGGGTGGGTGCAATACAAGAAGCCTAGTCGGGTTTTGAAGATTTGGTTGCAGAATCAGAGGGCGGCGAAGAAGAAGTCGATTTGTGAGAAGTATGCTCGGGTGGCTCATATTTCGGTTAAGGATGCGATGAAGGATTTCTTGTTGCTTCGGTTGATTCTGGCTAGAGGTGAAGTTAGGAAGGAATTGGATTTGTCAGTGGATGAGATTGCTTATTTGGATAAGGTTTAATCCTAATTTAATCTTGTAGTGCAAGATGTTCCAAATCTTCTTTTAAGAAATTTATATTTTCTAATGCAGATATACCGCTAATTAATTCCAATTCAGTTTTATCTCTTAATTTTTTATTTCTAAGGGATATCGGATTTGTTAAGTAAGATATCATCTTTATCTTTCTCATTGTGTATATCCATAATTCTGCAAAATGAGGATTTTTTAAAAGTACATTTCCTTTCATTGAAAGTTTCCCCATTGCACTTTTATATGCTTTAAATTCCTCCTCTTCTTGATATCCGTTAAGTTCTTTTGCTTTTTGATAAGGGATTTTATTATCCAATAATTGTTTGTGTATTTCACAGTATCCATGCATTAGTTTTTCTAAAGGATTTTGCCTTTTCATATTAAAATAGTTTCTTTGTAGTTTTTAAGAATTGTGTAATAAAAAATTTAAGCTCCGCAAGCTGCTGCGTTGTTAGCGTTTTCTGTTGTTGACCAGCCGAATCCTGGACTTGGAGAAGCTGCTTCGAACTTAGTATTACATTCTTCTGGCGCTGTTTCAAAGCTTGAACAGATTGCGTTTAATAGAGAGATTGAATCTCGTCCTACTTGTGCTTTTACTCCGTTGATTACTAGAGTTGGAGAACCGCCTACTTGGTATTTTTCATTGTCTGCTTTGTAGATATCAAACTTAGGATATTGTCCACTTAACCATGAAGATTTGTCTGCTAGGTTCGCTCGTACGTTGAATTCTTTGTCTGTTGCATCTGTGCAAGTTTTTAGTGCTGTTTTGTCGATGTTTGTTTCGGTTAAACATTCTGCCCCATTTCCTGCTTCTAGGAAGCAAGTTAGATAGTCATTGAATTTATCGTTTTGTTCTTTTTGTATACAGTATTGGTTAAGTTGTTCTTCTACTTCTCCGTAGCTTGGGTGCATTGCGTAGTAAACGAATTTTAGTTCGAAATCTATTTTGTCACCTAATGCATTAACTACTGGCAATAAACCTTTTTCGATTTGGGTTCCATAAGGGCAGTGTGACATTACGAAAGCTTCAACGACTGGCTTGTTTGATTTTGGAATGTTTGTAGGAGTGGGTGTTGTCTCTGGTGCTGAATTTGTTGGTGTTTTTTCTGTTATTTCTAGTGAGATTGGTTGAGGGACTAATGTTTTCCCGTCTTTTGTTACATAAACTGGTACTTCTTGTCCTTCGATAGATAGAACGACTTCGTAAAGGGATCCATCATCTGTTGAGCTTACTAGTGTTGCGTCTGCTCCTTGTGCTTTTGCAAAGTCTAAAACGTTTTGTGCTGCTACTTCTGCTGATACTGCTCCTGTTGTTCCGCCTGTTAGAAGTGCCGCTGCTAATATGATTGTTACAACAGATAGGAAGATTGTTGATATTGTCCAGTAGTTTTGTGAAATTGCTTTTAGAAATTTGCTACTTTTTTTTGTCGACATGTTTTGTTGAAATTGCAATTCTTTATAAATGTTTTGGGCTATCGCTGTTAATGGATATTGAAAGGAAAGTTGTTTGGACCATTAAAAAATATTCTTTGATGAAAAAAACGGATAAGGTTGTGGTGGCTTTGTCTGGAGGGAAGGATTCGACTTCTGTCTTATATATACTGAAGAAGTTGGGGTATAATGTTGAAGGGTTGATGATTGATTTGTATTTGGGTGAATGGAGTGAGATTCATCGGCGAAATATGGAGAGGTTTTGTTTGGAGAATGAGGTTCCTTTGACTGTTGTGGATTTGAAGAAAGAGATTGGGCAGGGGATTTGTTTTGTTAAGGCTGTTTTGGCTAAAAAGAAGGGGTTGACTGGGTGTACGGTTTGTGGGGTTATTAAGAAGTGGGTTTTGAATCGATGGGCGCGGAAGTTGAAAGCGGATGTTATTGTGACTGGACATAATTTGGATGATGAGGCGCAGAATGTTTTGATGAATTATTTGAAGGGGAATGTCGAGCTTGGGATTGGAATGGGGCCGGCGACTGGACATGGCAAGGTTGAAGGTTTTATTCAGAGAGTTAAGCCTTTGTTTTTTGTTCCGGAGGGAGAGGTCAGGAAATATGCTCAGGAGAAGAATTTTGATATTTTGTATGACCGGTGTCCTTGTGCGCTTGGGACTTATCGTGTTGATACGCGGGGATGGATGAGGGAAAATATGACGGATGAGGCGAAGCGGGATGTTGTTGATGGTTTTATGGCACGGAGTGCAGGAATTAGAGATAAGAATTTAGATGTTAGAGAGATTATGAAGTGCGAGGTTTGTGGAGAGGTTTGTAGAGGGAAAGTTTGTAAGTTTTGTGAGATTGTTAGGTGTGTTTGAAGTATAAATTTATAGAAGATAAGGTTTCTTTTAATTTAAAGAATATCCTTGCTGATTTTGTTAAATTTGTTTTGCGAGTTTTCCTCTTCTTAAAGATGCGCGATTACTCTGAAAAAGTAACTGGTCGTTTTGTTTGTTAACTATTGCAAACTAAAGTGTGCTCTGTAATATAATAATCTTTAAATAGGTTGGGCGGTAGTTTCGCCTTGTAGCTACAAGAAATTGTGGTTATTGGTGATGCCAGATACAATATCTTGTATTCACTATAAAATAACAATGCAATGTCCGTACTGTAATACGCTTGAGACGAAGGTTACTGATAAGCGAGATTCTGGGTCAGAGACTCGGAGGAGGCGTGAGTGCTTGAAGTGCGAGAAGAGGTTTACGACTTATGAGCGGGTTGAGCTGGATTTGAATGTTGTTAAGAAGGATGGGAAGCGGGAGAAGTTTTCGCGGGATAAACTTTCTGCTGGGATTGCCAAGAATTTGCAGAAGAGGCCGTTTTCGAGTGCGGAGGTTGATGAAATTGTTAGTGATGTTGAGGCGCAGATTTATCGGGCTGCGAAGGATAAGGATGTTTTGAGTTCGAAGATTGGGGAACTTGTGATGAAGAAGTTGAAGAAAGTGGACAAGGTTGCTTACATTCGGTTTGCGGCGGTTTACAGAGAGTTTGCGGACATTGATGATTTTAGGGAGGAGATAAAAAATTTGAAATAATGGTAAAAAAGATCAGGAAGAGAGATGGAAGTGTTGTGTTTTTCCAGGCTGATAAGATTGAGGACGCGATTTGGAAGGCGGTTCGGGCTGTCGGCGGGAAGGATAGGGAAAGGGTTAAGGTTATTGCGAATAAGGTTGTTGAGAAGTTGGATAGGATTCATGGAGAGCATGGGATTGCCGACGTTGAAGACGTTCAGGATTTAATTGAAAAGGTTTTAATTGAAGAGGGGCATGCGAAGGTTGGTAAGGCTTTTATTTTGTATAGGAAATCCAGGGAAGACCTTCGGGATGTTAAAGGTTTGTTTGATACGATTGAGGCTGTCGAAGATTATATTGGACTGAATGATTGGATGGTTAAGGAGAATTCTAATATGGGTTATTCTCTGCAAGGTTTGAATAATTATATAGCTACGAAAATTGTTTCGAATTATTGGATGAGGCGGATTTATCCCGAGGCTGTTCGGAAGGTTCATGAGTCTGGGGATTTGCATGTTCATGATTTGGGGACGCTTGGAGCTTATTGTGTTGGATGGGATTTGAAGGATTTGTTGATGGTTGGGTTTAAGGGAGTTAAGGGGAAGGTTGAGTCGAAGCCTGCTAAACATTTGAGGACGGCACTCGGGCAGATGGTTAATTTCTTTTATACTTTGCAGGGTGAATCGGCGGGGGCGCAGGCGTTTAGTAATTTTGATACTTTGCTTGCTCCGTTTATTCGTTATGATGGACTTGATTATAAGCAGGTGAAGCAGTCGATGCAGGAGTTTGTTTTTAATATGGCGGTGCCGACACGGGTTGGGTTTCAAACACCGTTTACAAATATAACAATGGATTTGGAGGTTCCGAGTTATATGGCGAATGAGTATGTTGTGATTGGTGGTGAGTTGAAGATGGATAAGTATGGGGATTTTCAGAAGGAGATGGATATGATTAATCGGGCTTTTGCGGAGTGTATGCTTGAAGGGGACGCGAGTGGACAGGTTTTTACTTTCCCGATTCCGACTTATAATATTACGAAGGATTTTGATTTTGAGAAGCCTGAGTATGATTTGATTTGGGAGATGACGGCGAAATATGGGATTCCCTATTTTTCTAATTTTGTTAATAGTGATATGAAGCCAGAGGATTCTCGGTCTATGTGTTGTAGGTTGCGAATTGACAATACTGAATTAAAGAAGAGGGGCGGTGGGCTTTTTGGTGCGAATCCTTTGACTGGTTCGATTGGAGTTGTGACGATTAATATGGCGCGACTTGGTTATGTGTCGACGGGCGAGGATGATTTTTTTGCGCGGCTTGAGAGTCTGATGGAATTGTCTAAGGAGAGTTTGGAGATTAAGCGTAAATCGATTGAGAAGTTTACTGAGATGGGGCTTTATCCTTATTCTAAGTTTTATTTAAGGGCGGTTTATGATAGATTCGGGCAGTATTGGAAGAATCATTTTGGGACTATTGGTTTGCTTGGGATGAATGAGGCGGTGAAGAATTTTATGCCTGGTGAAGATATTACGACGGAGAAGGGGCGGGTCTTTGCCTTGAGGGTTTTGGATTTTATGAGGGATAAGCTTGGCGGCTATCAAGAAGAGACGGGAAGCATTTATAATTTGGAGGCGACGCCAGGAGAAGGGACGACATATCGTTTTGCCCGGATGGACAAGAAGAGATTTGGGCGGATTATTGTTGCGAATGAAGAGGCTGTGCAGAATTTAGGAGCTAAGCCTTATTATACTAATTCGAGCCAGTTGCCAGTTGATTTTACTGACGA
Source organism: Candidatus Pacearchaeota archaeon (assembly GCA_018303845.1). Taxonomy (GTDB): domain Archaea; phylum Nanobdellota; class Nanobdellia; order Pacearchaeales; family GW2011-AR1; genus JAGVXH01. The sequence goes on along the minus strand of JAGVXH010000002.1, from coordinate 120,859 downwards.
TGTTTTCGAGGCGCTTGATTTGCAGGATGAGTTGCAGTGTAAGTATACTGGTGGGACTGTGTTCCATACTTTTGTTGGCGAGAGGATGACTGTTGACGCTGTTAAAAGAATGGTGAAGAAAATTGCGTTTGGTTATCACTTGCCTTATTTTACTATTTCTCCGACATTTTCGATTTGTCCGATTCATGGGTATTTGTCGGGTGAACATGAGTATTGTCCGAAGTGCGATTTGGAAGTTGCTGAGGGGAAGCGGGAGGCAGAAGATGTTTTGGTCGAGGAAGATAAGTTGGAAGTTAGTGAGGAGGAGATTGCTTTAGCTGGGAAGATTTCTTCGGATGCTAAGGCTAAGGTTATGGAGTTGAAAGATGTTGTTAGGCGGGAGACGAGCAGTAGAAAGATTGTTAGTGCGTTTGATGATAGAGGGAAGGGGCGAGGCGAGGTTCTTGAGACCAGGAGAGAGAGTGAAGATGATGTTGAAAGTTTTGAAGTTGTTGAAGAATCTAAAATAAAATCAAGAGGTGATATTGATGGCTAGGACTAAGTGTGAAGTCTGGAGTCGTGTTGTTGGGTATTTACGACCAACTGCTCGATGGAATGACGGGAAGTTGGCTGAGTTCGGGGATAGATCCATGTTCAAAAGCAAGTGTTGATTTTTAATTTTCATAGTAAATTTTATGTTTAGAATTTGCTTGCTGAAAGTTGGGATTGTTTGTTTTTGAAAAGTGGTTTTTGAGTATAATAATAATTATAAGGAGAAGAGTTTTATTTCTTCTATGGAAGAGAGAGTGGTGGGAGAAAAGGGTGAATTTGCTTTGTTCTCGAAAGAGCTTAAGCGGAATTGCGTTGAAAGGTTTTGGGGGCGGTTTGTTTCTATTGAGAGTGGTAAGGGTTATCATGTTAAGAGGTTGACTTTGGATGTTGGTAAAAGGATTTCTTTGCAGAAGCATTTGCATAGGTCGGAGCATTGGGTTGTTGTTGGTGGAATTGCGAGAGTTGTGCTGGATGATGATGAGATTGTTTTGAGGTCGGGGCAATCGACGTATGTTTCTGTTGGGGTTATTCATAGGTTGGAAAATATGGGGAGGATTCCTTTGGAAGTTATTGAAGTTCAGGTGGGAGAGTATTTGGGAGAGGACGATGTCGAGAGATTTGATGATGATTTTGATCGGGTTGATTTTGGAGAAGAGGAGTTTTGTGCTGGAGAAGGTTGTGGAGAAGAGGATTAGAAATTAGAAATTAGAAATTAGAAATTAGAAATTAGAAATTAGAAATTAGAAATTAGAGATTAGAGATTAGAGATTAGAGATTAGAGATTAGAGATTAGAGATTAGAGATTAGAAATTAGAGATTAGATTTGTGGATGCTTGGTTGTTTGGTGTAATAATTGTTATAAAGGTTGACTGGTTTTTTTTGTTATGAAGATTGCTGGATTGGAAAAAATTGAAAATTTTTTTGGTGGTTTGGTGGTTTGGTGGTTTGGTGGCTTGGGTTTTATGCAAAATCAAGATGTCTTTTGCATGTATGATTTCTCTTGGGTACTTGGAAGTAGAGGTGATTATGTATGAAGATTGCTGGATTACAGAAAGTTTCGACGATTGATTATCCTGGGGAGATATGTTGTGTGATTTTTTTATGGGGATGTAATTTTAGGTGTGGGTTTTGTTATAATTCGGGCTTGGTTGTTAGTGAAAGTAAAATAGAGTTTTCTTCTGAAGAGGTTTTGAGTTTTTTGAAAAAGAGGATTGGAAAGTTGGATGCGGTTTGTATTTCTGGTGGTGAGCCTTTAATGAGTTTGGATTTTGATTTTGTGAGGAGAATTAAGGAGATGGGGTTTAAGATTAAGATTGATACGAATGGGAGTTTTCCTGAGAGGCTTTTGGAGTTGGTGAGTGAGGGACTTGTTGATTATATCGCGATGGATGTTAAGGGTGCGCGAGAGGATTATTATAAGATTGTGAATATGGAGATTGATTTAGGGAATATCGAGAGGTCTATTAAGATTGTGGATGATTTTGGGAGAGGGAACATTAGTCCGCGAATTTGCGTGAATGGGCGCGAATTTAATGGGAAGGAAAATAATCCACGGACGAGCACAGACGAGCACAGACAAGGTTGTTCGGAGTTTCGGACTACGGTTGTTCCTGGTTTACATGATGGCGAGAAGTTGATTAAGATGGGAGAATGGATGGGAGGTGTTTGTGGGGAGAAACCGTCAAAGATTTTTTTGCAGGGATTTAAACATGGAGAGAGTATGATTGATATTTCTTTTATGGAGAAGGATGAGGTTTTGGAAGGGGAATTGATTAGGTTGAAAAAATTGTTGAGTGAATTGTTTGGAGAGATCTGTGTTAGAGTATAATAATTTTTATAAGGTGGATTTTTGTTTATGTTGTATGAGAAAAGAAGACGTTGCTAGAACTCTTTGTCTTAGAGTGTATGGTAAGCCCTATGAGGCTATTGAAGCAGAACGCAATAGGATTATCAGTTATACCGAGAAGGCTTTTGATGTTTTTTGTCGTAGGTTTGAAAGAGGTCTAGATGTTTTTTGTTTGAATCAAGTTATTGAAGGAGCTTCTATGTTTGAGATGAAGATGATGAAAATTGTTGCTAAAGAAAGGAAAGAGCGTTTTTATGCTGATAATTTTGATACTCTTACGGGTGGGGGCGAATATGGAGAGCCTGAGAATTTTGGAGATTGGTGATAGAGTATAGTAATTTTTTAAAATATATATTACAGAATATACTTTGTTTTAAAGGCGAGGGTGTTATTTTTTGCATGGGAGAGAGGGATGAGTTTTTGGAGGTGATGAGTAAAAGTGTTGATAAGTGGGTGAGGGCTAGACCTGAAGTTAATGTTTTTGGGAGTATTGTCGGTAAGAATCCTGACTATGTTTCTATTCTGTATAAGGAAAAAGATGAGGCTTTTTGGACTTTTTTGAATGGGGTCGAAGATGCGGTTAAGGAGAAATCTACTAATTCGGGTTATTCTGTTCGTGCTGTTATCGGGGATGAGGCTCAGGGCTATGGGCAGGCTTGGTCGGCTAGAGATGGAATTCCTAGGAGTCCTGCGTTGCTTGAAAAGTTAATGGATCCTAATTTAGATTTGGCTGTTAAAAGTGCAGTTTCTTCTTATCTTGGTTTTATTTCTGGCGATATTGTTTATGAAAAAGATTTGTTTTCTAGATTGTCTAGTGAGAAGGTTGATTCTTGTTCTGGGAAAAAAATAAGAGAGCTTTCTGTTTGTAAAAATATTAGGAAATCTCTTGCTGATTTTACTAGGGAAATGTATGAAGATGGTGTTGTTCGTGAGGCTGATGCTACTATTAGTACTAATTTGTCTAGGCAGAGATTTGTGGATAGTGATGGTAGACGGATTCGTGAGGACTTGAGACTTGGCAAGATTTATTTGGAGGGAAAGTTTGCTCATAATAACGGGCAGGTGATTAGCCATTTGGAAAGTATGGTTTTTGTGGATGGAGTTAATGTGAATGAACTTGATAGGATCAAGAATAATTTTTGTGCTACTGTTGGTGAATTGAAAAATGCGGTTACTCCTACTAGTGATTATTATCCTGTTATCTTAAGTGGAGGAGCGGCTGGGACGATGATTCATGAAGCGCTTGGAGGGCATTTGCTTTCTGGGAAATATATTAAAGATGGAATTTCTACTGTGTTTAAAGGTAGAATTGGGAGCTTAGTTTTGCCTGAGTTTCTTAGTATTGTTGATGATCCTAGATTAAAGGGGGCTTCGGGTTCTTATTTATTTGACGATGAGGGAATTGCTTCGGAGCGGGTTGTTTTGATTGAGAATGGTATACTTAGGAATTATCTTTTAGATAGAGGTTCTGCTGGTTATTTTAAAATGCGTTCTAATGGTCGGTCGCGAATGGAATGGGTTACTGGATATGACGGCATTGTTGCTCCTGAGCCACGCGTTAGTAATTTGAGTGTTTCTAGTAAAAATTGTGTTAGCGAGGTTGAGCTTGAAGAAATTGCGAAGAAGAGTTGCGTGGAACTTGGGAAGGAATGTGTTTTGTATATTGATTCTGGAATTGGAGAAGTTAATATTGGGACTAGTGAATTTGCTATGGTTCCTAGTCGGGCTTATAAAATTTTTCCAGATGGTAGACGGGAACCTGCTCATAATTTTGTAATGGTTGCTAATGCTTATGAGTTGCTTGGACAGATTGCGGTTACTGGGAACAAATATGAGGTTGGGAATGGAACATGTGGTTCTAATAGTGGTTGGGTTCCTACGCAGAATGTTTCTCCTAGTATGTTTATTCCCCAGGTTAATATTCAGGCTATTGACGGTGTGAAGTTTAAGAAAGAGTTGTTGTGATGTTTTCGGTGATTACAAAGATATTAAAATGAAATTGTTTTTGATTTTTGGTTTGCTCTTTGGCGCGTTTGCCTTTTCCAGAGAGTCGCTACGGCGTTAAATCGAAAATTTGGCAATACCTAAAGACAGATTGTTATTTGCATTAGCTATTAGGGTTGTTCTTGGAGCCCAATAGAAAAGACGTATTGACTTGGCGATTTTGGGCTGGATGTTGTTTTGTGGGGTTAGAGTATAATAATTTTTATAAAGTGATGAGGCGGTTTTATTTTATGCAAGATGGCGGTTTAAGTAGAATTTTAAGAGACAGGATTATTCAGAAAGCGGATGAGCGTGCTGAGAAGTATTGTACAGAACATGAAGATGATTTGTTCCCATTGTATAATTTTTATGTGGGGGAATCCAAAAGAACTTGGCGAATTCTTTCTAGAATGTTAAAAATTAAAAGTTTTGGCAATTTAGAAGGAAAAAGTTATGATAAGTTGGTTGATAATATTGGATGTGTGACGGTTGCGTTGAAAGACATTCGGAATACTAGGGATAATTCTGAATACCTTGGAGTGTAAAACTATTTTGTTGTTTTCAATGATTACAAAGATATTAAAATGAAATTGGTTCTGGGTTGTTATGGATTTTAATGAAGAGGCTTTGGAGTATCATCGGGGTGAGAAGCGACCTGGGAAGATTGGGACTTCTATTTTGACTAAGGTTTCTGGGAAGAGGGATTTGAGTTTGGCGTATTCTCCTGGCGTTGCGGTTCCATGTCTTGAAATTGCGAAAGATTCTGAGAAGGTTTATGAGTATACAGGGAAAGGAAATCGTGTTGCTGTGATTAGTAATGGGACTGCGGTTTTGGGGCTTGGTAATATTGGGAGTCTCGCTGGGAAGCCTGTGATGGAGGGGAAGGCTTTGTTGTTCAAATATTTTGCAGGGATTGATGCGGTTGATGTTGAGATTGATTCGGAAAATGTCGACGAGGTTGTGCGGACTATCGAATTGATTAGCGGGACTTATGGTGGGATTAATTTGGAGGACTTTAAGGCGCCGGAGTGTTTTGAAATTGAAGCTCGGTTGAAGGCGAAACTTGGTATACCAGTTTTTCACGATGATCAACATGGGACGGCTGTTGTTGTCGGGGCTGGGTTGCTTAATGCTTTGAAGATTGCTGGAAAGGAGATTGGTGAGGTTAAGGTTGCGATTAATGGAGCTGGCGCTGCTGGGATTGCTGTTGGTAAGATGTTGAAGAATTTAGGAGTTAGGAAAATTATTATGTGTGATTCTTTAGGGATTATTTCTTTTAGTCGTAAGGATTTGCATGAGTCAAAAAAAGAGTTTGCTGTCGATGGTGATGGCGATTTGGTTGATGCAGTTAGAGGTAGTGATGTTTTTATTGGAGTTTCTAAGGCTTTGCTTTTGACTTGCGAGATGCTTAAATCTATGAATAAGAATCCGATTGTGTTTGCTTTGGCTAATCCTAATCCTGAGATTGATTGGGATGTTGCACATAAGGTTCGAGATGATTTGATTATGGCTACGGGGAGAAGCGACTTTCCCAATCAGGTGAATAATGTTTTGGCGTTTCCTGGGATTTTTCGTGGGGCGCTTGATTGTCGGGCTTCTTGTATCAATGAGGAGATGAAGGTTGCGGCCGTTCATGCTTTGGCTGGTTTGGTTGAGGAACCGACTAGGGATGTTTTTATTGTGAGTCCTTTTGAGGAGGAGGTTGTTGTTGGGGTTGCTTTGGCTGTGGTTTCTGCTGCTGTTAAAAGTGGTGTTGCTATTGAAGGATTTGATTTGGACGGGTATTTTGATAAATTAAAGAGAGAGTTTTTGGATGAGCGAATTGAAGAGGGGAAAGTATCGGCATTATAAAAATAAATTTTATGAGGTGATTGGGGTTGCTCGGGATTGTGAGAATCCTGCTCGTGAGTTTGTTGTTTATCGGCAACTTTGGGATAGCGATGATTTTAGATTTGGACAGATTTGGATTCGCGATGTTGAGGATTTTTGTGGGTTTAAAATTTTAGATGATGGGAGAAAGGTTAAGAAGTTTGAGTTTGTTGAAGATGAAGATTAGAAAATAGTATTTTTTATTATATAAAAGATTATAAGGTAAGATTTTTTTTTGTTTTATGGTTGAGATGAGTGAGATAGCGTATAAGGATTTGTCTGACGGGCTGTCTTTAACTGTTAGGAAGATGAATGATGAGAGGGGTTTGATTGGTTTTGTTAAAGGTGTTGAGTATGAGATTAATAAGAAGAGTTATGATGATTTTGTTTGTCTTCGTGAGGATATTATTGTAACTTATAGTTCTAGGGCTGAAGAAATTTCTAGCAAGGGACTTCCGGTTATTGCGATAATTCATGCCAATCCTTCTCGAGATGGATTGGACGGATTTATTTCTTCTAGCGATGGTAAGAAGATTAGGGAGAGTATACAGTCCTTTTCCCATAAGTATGGTATTACTACTGGGGATTTGTTGGATTGATTAAAAAGATTGATAAAAGGTGAGTGTTTGATTTTGTTATGAATATTAAGGTTAAGGTGAAGAAGCTTCGAGAGGATGCGGTTTTGCCGTCTTATGCTCGTGAGGGGGATGCCGGGATGGATTTGTGTGCGCTTGATTCTTGTGTTGTTGGTGCGGGAAAGAGGAAGCTTATTGCGACTGGAATTTCGATGGAGTTGCCTGAAGGATATTTTGCTTCGATTCGGGGGAAGAGTGGACTTGCGTATAAGAAAGGGATTTGTATTTTGGGGGGAGTGATTGAGTGGACTTATCGAGGAGATTATGGGGTTATTGTTTTGAATACTGGGAGTGAAGATTTTGTTGTTAATGCTGGGGATAAGGTTGCTCAGGTTGTTGTGGCTCCGGTTGCTACGGCGGATGTTGTCGAGGTTGAAGAGTTGGGGGAAAGTGTGAGAGGGGATAAGAGGTTTGGGTCGAGTGGTGGGAGCAATATATAGGTTGAATTGCAATAAATAATATAAAGAGAATATGTTTTAATTTATTATGGAAGATTTAGAAAGAATTACTTTTCATGTCCCTGGGCATTTGATAGATGATGCTAAGGATGCTATTGATTGTCTTCCTGAAAATCTTTTAGGGACAGACCATATGATGGTTAATTATGATCCTGATAAAAAAAGATGTACTTTATATCCTGGTAATATACATTTTTCTAATCCATTGTCTTTACCTGCTGGGTTGGATAAGATAGAAGTGTATTCTCCTGAAGGACAAGGGATGCGAGGTAAGATTGCGTTTAGTTGTGGGGACTATAATTATGTTATTAACCCTAACCGTGGTTAATTTATTGTAGCTAGTTTATTATAGTAGTCTTTATATATTTTTAATATTTTTTTTAATTATGATTATTGGAATTACTGGGACGCTTGGTGCTGGGAAAGGGACGGTTGTTGAGATTTTGAAGGAGAGGGGTTTTTCGCATTTTTCTGTTCGGGATTTTTTGACTGAGGAGTTAAAGAAGAGAGGGATGGAGGTTGCTCAGCATAATATGGCTTTGGTTGCGAATGATTTGAGAGCGAAGTTTGGAGCTAGTTATATTGTTGAAGCGATGTATAAAAGAGCATTTGAGAAGGGTGGAAATGTTGTTATTGAAAGCTTGAGGTGTCCGGGCGAGATTGAGGCTTTGAGGGGCAAGAAGGATTTTGTGTTGTGGGCGGTTGATGCTGATGTTGAAAATAGATATACTCGGATTATTGAGAGAAAGAGTAGTACCCAGGCAGAGAAGAATTATTCTTTCCAAGAGTTTGTTGAAAAAGAGCAGTTTCAAATGGGAAATCGGGATCCGACTATGCAGAATTTGGGGGCGTGTATTGAGATGGCGGATGTTGTTTTTCGGAATGATTGGACCATACAAGAATTGAAAGGAAAAGTTGAGAAGATTCTTAATCAGAATTTTCGGAAAGTAGAAAGTAGAAATCAGAAAGTAGAAGGATATGTTCGACCGACTTGGGATGAGTATTTTATGGAGATTTGTCGAGCGGTTGCTAAGAGGGGAACTTGTGACAGAGGACGAAGCGGTTGTGTGATTGTTCGAAATAAGCAGATTTTGGTTAGTGGTTATGTTGGGTCGCCAATTGGACTGCCTCATTGTGATGAAGTTGGGCATCAGTTTGAAGATACGATTCATGAGGATGGGGTTAAGAGGACGCATTGTATTAGGACTACGCATGCTGAGCAGAACGCGATTTGTCAGGCGGCAAAACTTGGGATTTCTATCGACGGTGCTACTCTTTATTGTAAGATGGAGCCATGTCCTGTTTGTGCTAAAATGATTATTAATTCTGGGATTTTGCGAGTGGTTTGTGAGAAGCGATATCAGAGTGGGGCACAGAGCTTACTTGAGGAAGCTGGGGTTTCGGTTGAAGTGTTGGTTAATGAAATTGAAAAATATTAGAAGCAATAAGTTTTTTAAACTGACTTTCGATTTAGTTTTATTGGCTCCGTAGCTCAGTCTGGTCAGAGCACTGGACTTTTAATCCAGGTGTCGGGGGTTCAAATCCCCTCGGGGCCATGTTTTTATTTTATGGATGTTTTGACGCGGACTACTTTAGAAGGGTGATAAGTCGAAAGGTTTTTAAAGGGAGTTTTGATATTTTTGTTATCTAAAGGGATATTCTAAAAGGAAAAATGCACGCATTACAACCGAAGCACGAGAAATTGACCGAAAAAGAAGTTGGAGTACTTCTTGAGCGGCTTAATATTGCTTTGGCTCAATTGCCTAAGATTTCTAAAAAGGATCCTGCTTGTCCAGAAGGTTGTAATACTGGGGACGTGGTGAAGGTTCTTAGAAAAAATGAAGAGTATTATAGGGTTGTGATTTAATGGCGGAACATGTACTTGTTAAGGAATTTTTGAAAAATCATTCTTTGGTTGAGTCTAATATTACGTCGTTTAATAATTTTATTGAGAAGCGAATGCAGGAAATTGTTCAGGAATTGTCTGATGCTTTGCCGAGTGAGGATTTTGAAATTAAGCTTGGTAGGGTTCGTGTTGGTAAGCCAAATATTGTTGAGAGTGATGGTTCTTCTCGACCAGTTACTCCTGCTGAGATTAGGCTTCGGAAACTGACTTATTCTTCTCCGATTTGGATGGAGATGATGATTAATTATGCTGGACAGGTTGAAACTGAAGAAGTTGAATTAGGACGAATTCCGGTTATGGTTAAGAGTAGAAGTTGTAATTTGGACGGGATGAGCGAGGACGAGTTGATTAAGAATTATATTGACCCTAAGGACCAAGGAGGTTATTTTTTAATTAATGGAAATGAAAGGATTATGATTATGGCTGAAGAGCTTGCTAGTAATCAGACTTTTGTTGAGTGGCAAAAAATTAGGAACCGTTTGATTTTGAGATTGTTTTCTCAGCGAGGGGCTTATAAGATTCCCGTTTCTTTAGTTGAAAGCAGCGAGGGGATTTTAGAGATTTCGTTTTCTAGATTTAGAGATATTCCAGCTGTTGTTTTGTTGAAGGCTTTGGGAATTTCTAGTGATGCTGAGATTGCGAAGTTGGTTGGGAAGCAGACTGATTCTTTGATTGTTAATTTGTATGAGTATGCTAATATCAATAATAATAATGATGCTTTGATGTGGATTGCTGAGAAAAGTAGTTTGCAAGGGACTAATAAGGAAATGTTGGATCGTGTTAAGCAGAGAATTGATTCTTACTTTTTGCCGCATATTGGTCTTGATAAAAAGGATCGGAAGGAAAAGGCGCGTACACTTTGTAAATTTATTAAACAGTTTTACATGGCTAAGGATAATCCTGACCAGGCTATGACTGACAAGGATCATTATGCAAATAAGAGAGTTAGGCTGAGTGGAGATTTGTTGGCAGATTTGTTCAGAGTTAATATTAATATTTTGTTGCGTGAAGTTCAGCATACTTTGCAGAAGACGGTTAAGCGTAGGAAATTTTATTCTATTAAGACGATTGCGAAGTCGACTTTGTTTACGCATCGTGTTGAATCTGCGATTGCGACTGGTTCGTGGATTGGAGAGAGAAAGGGTGTTACTCAAAATATTGATAAGAATAATACGTTTGCGATTATGTCGCAACTTCAAAGAGTGACTTCGACTTTGCCTGGAGAGCAAGAGAATTTGGCTGCGAGAACTGTTCATCCAACTCATTACGGAAGATTTTGTCCGATTGAAACTCCTGAGGGAACTGAGATTGGTCTAAGGAAGAATTTGGCTTTGCTTGCTCGTGTGTCGACTAGGACTACGATGGAATATGATGATGTGATTAAAGTTTTGGATGGCGCTGGTATGAAGGAAGAGGGTGCTACGGATGTTTTTTATAATGGTAGATTTGTTGGTGCGACTGAGAATGCTGAGAAGTTTGTGAAGGCTATTCGAAATGAAAGAAGGCAGAATAATTTGCCGGCTGAGATTTCTATTAGGTTTGAGAAATTTTTAGATGCGATTTTTATTAGTTCAGAAATTGGTAGAGTTATCCGTCCTGCGATTATTGTTGAGAATGGGGAATCCAGGTTGAAGGAAGAACATATCGAATTAATTAAGCAGGGTGTTTTGACTTGGAAGAATTTGTTTGAGAAAGGGATCTTGGAATATTTGGATGCGGCTGAAGAGGACGATTGTTATATTTGTATGGATGAGGCGGATTTGACTGATGAGCATACGCATCTGGAGGTTGATAAGATTGATATTTTTGGTGCTAGTGTTTCGCTTATTCCATTTGGACAGCACGATCCGCCTGCTCGTATGGTTAAGGGTGGTTCGAGGGCTTATCGTCAAGGACTTGGTCTTTATGCTGCGAATTTTCCGGTGAGAATTGATACTGATGTTTCCTTGTTGCATTATGCACAGAAGCCTCTAGTTAGAAGTTTTACTTATGATACGCTGAATGTTCATCCTGTTGGGCAGAATGTTGTTTTGGCGGTTATGCCGCATGAGGGTTATAACGTTGACGATGCTGTTGTTTTGAATAAGGGTTCTGTTGACCGTGGCTTTGGACGAAGTAGTAGGCTTAGACCTTATGTTTCGGTTGAGTTGAATTATGCAGGTGGATTGAAGGATGAGGTTTGTATTCCAGATAAAGATGTTTCTGGTTATAGAACTGAGGAAAGTTATAGGTTTTTGGAGGATGATGGTATTGTTTATCCTGAGGCTGAGATGAATGAGGGCGAGGTTGTTATTGGAAAGATTTCGCCACCTAAGTTTTTGAGTGAGGCTCGTGAGATTTCGATTCAGACCAAGAAGGAAAATAGTTCGGCTCTTCATCAGGAAGAAAGTGGAACTGTTGATGCTGTTTTTATTACACACGATAAAGAAGGAAATAGAATTATGCAGATTAGGATGAGGGAGCTTCGAATTCCTGAAGTTGGTGATAAGTTTTCGGTTCCTCATGGGCAGAAAGGTATTGTTGGTCTTGTTGCTGAAGAGCAGAATGTTCCGTTTAGTGTTAGTGGAATAAAACCTAATATTATGTTTAACCCGCATGGTATTCCTTCTCGTATGACTGTTGCTTATTTGATGGATGTTTTGGCTGGTAAGCTTGCGGCTTTGAGAGGTTCTATTGTGGATGCTTCTGCTTTTGCTAGTGAGACTATTGATAGCTTGGAAGATGGTTTGAAGAAGCTTGGATTCAGGGCGAATGGGAAAGAGATTATGTATAATGCTGTGACTGGAGAGAGAATGCCTGTTAAGATTTTTGTTGGGAATATGTTTTATTTGAAATTGAAATATATGGTTGCGGACAAGATGCACGCGCGAGCTTCTGGTAAGATTGCTTTGCTTACGAGACAACCTATTGCTGGTCGAGCACGTGGTGGAGCTTTGAGACTTGGTGAGATGGAGCAGGAAGCTTTGGTTGGACATGGGGCTTCGTTATTATTGAAGGAAAGATATGATTCAGACAAGGTTGTGATTAGTATTTGTAGTAAGTGTGGTGCTATTGTTATCGACGACCAGATTCACAATAAGAGAGTTTGTTCGCTTTGCCATAGTAACCAAGTTGAGCCGGTTGAGGTTTCGTACGCGTTTAAGTTGTTGATTGAAGAGTTGCAGGGATTACATTTATTAACTAAATTCGAACTGAAGAACAAATACGAATAATATGGTAGAAGCAATTGATTTTTTGATTGAAGGCGGAGAAATTAAGGGTAATAGTGCTAAGGATTTTAGAACTTTGCCAACTTGGGGAAGTAGGACAAATATTGCTTATAGTAAAGTTTTTGGTGAAGTCCAGAATAGTAATATGTCTCATGGATGGGATGTTTGTGAATATGCTGATTATGGTTGCCTTGCTGCTCTAATCGGAGACATATTTCTCAATACTTGTTCTGCTGATTATAATTCGTGTGAAACAAAATGTATGCGTGATTATGGAGGGAGTAGATGAGACCTGTTAAGAAGCAAGTTAAGGCAATGCAGTTTAGTTTACTTAGTCCTGAGCAGATAAAGAAGTTATCGGTTGCGAAGATTGTTACGCCTGAACTTTATGATGTTGATGGTTATCCAGTGGATGGTGGTTTGATGGATTTGAGACTTGGTGCCGTTGACCCTGGGGTAAGATGTCGAACTTGTGGTGGACGACTTAAAGAATGTCTTGGTCATCCCGGTATTATTGAGCTTGCTCGACCTGTTGTTCATATTAAGTATTTGCCAATTATTGATTTGGTTTTGAGATCTACTTGTGAGGCTTGTGGTAAGGTTTTGATTAAGGATGAGAAGGAGTTGGCTAAGGGGTTAGTTGATAGAATTAAGAAGGCTAAGGATGGAAAGAAATGCCCGCACTGTGGAATTATTCAGGAAAGAGTTAGACTCGAGAAGCCGACTTCTTTTAGAAGTGGACGAAGGAGATTGTTTCCGTCGGAGATTCGTGAGAGGCTTGTGAAGGTTGGGGATGCTGATTTGAGAGTTTTGGGAATTAATGCGAACACGCTTAGGCCTGAATGTGCGATTATGACATCGCTTCTTGTTCCACCTGTGACTGTTCGCCCTTCGATTACTTTGGAATCTGGAGAGCGAAGTGAAGATGATTTGACTCATAAGTTGTCGGATATTATTAGGTCTAATCAGAGACTTTGGGAGAATTTGAATGCTGGTGCTCCTGAAGTTATTATCGAGGATTTGTGGGATTTGATGCAATATCATATTACGACTTTCTTTGATAATTCGATTGCGAAGATTCCGCCTGCTCGACACCGAAGTGGTCAACCTTTGAAAACTATTGAAGAAAGGATTAAGGGTAAGGAAGGTAGGATTAGGAAGAACTTGGCTGGTAAGCGAGTTAATTATTCTGCTAGAACTGTGATTTCGCCGGACCCTAGTTTGAAGTTGAATGAAGTTGGTATACCATTCGAAATTGCTAAAATGCTGACTGTTGCTGAGAAAGTTAATACTATTAATTTGAAGAGAATGAAAGAGATTGTTGCTCGAACTGAATATCCTGCTGCTAATTATATTTTGAGGGGAGATGGAAAGAGGAAGAGAATTGTTGATGAGCTTCGGGCTGAGTTGGTTGCAGAGTTGGAAGTTGGGTATACCGTTGAAAGACAGCTTGTTGATGGAGATATTGTTTTGTTTAATCGACATCCGTCTTTGCATAGGGCGAATTTGATGGCTCATTTTGTTAAGGTAATTCCTGGTAGAACATTTAGAGTTCATCCTGCTGTTTGTGGTCCTTATAACGCTGATTTTGATGGTGATGAAATGAATATTCATGCGCCTCAAACTGAAGAGGCTCGAGCTGAGGCTAAAGTTTTGTTGAATGTTAATACTAATTTGTTTTCTCCCAAGAATAATATGAATTATTTTGGTTGTATTCAGGATGCTGTTTCTGGTAATTATATGTTGAATGAGTCTGAGATTAGCAAAGAAGATGCTTCGCAATTGCTTTGGCAAATTGGTGCTAGCGGGTTTAGTTTGAATAAGATGAATAAGGGTTCGGATATTTTGAAGAGAATTGTTCCTAAGGAAGTTGCTACTGAAGACATGACTTATGCTGGGTTTAAGAGTGGGAAGGGAACTTTGATTAAAAAGAGCGACGAGGTTTTGGGCAGAGATGAGACTATGGAATTAATTGGAAAGGTTTTTGCTTTGGGTGCTACTTTCTTATCTAAGACTGGATTTTCTATTTCTTTAGAAGACTTGGATGTTCCTCAGGCAGTTAAAGATAAGAACAAAAAGATTATTGATGTTGCTGAAGGAAAGTCGCAGAAGATTATTGAGAGTTATTATGATAAGAGTTTGGAATTGATTCCTGGGCTTAGTCCTGCGGCTACTCGTGAGACGAAGATTTTGCAGGTTTTGAACGGCGTTAGAACTGATATTGGGCAGAGTGTTAAGGATGGATTTTCTCGAACTAGTATGGCAAGCAAGATGATTACTTCTGGAGCTAAGGGTAGTATTTTGAATATTTCGCAGATTGCTGGTTCGGTTGGACAGCAGGTACTTAATGGTGGGCGAATTGATTTTGGGTATACCGGTAGGACTTTGTCGTTTTTCAAGAAGGGCGATTTGTCTCCTAGTGCTGGCGGTTTTATTTATAGTTCTTTTATGAAGGGAGTAACTCCTCAGGAATTTTTCTTTGGTGCTATGACTGGACGAGATGGTCTGATGGATACTGCGCTTAGGACGCCGAAGTCTGGTTATTTGTATCGAAGGTTGGCTAATGCTTTGCAAGATTTGATTATGGCCTATGATGGAACTGTTCGAGATGCTTCTGGTCACATTGTGCAATTTACTTATGGGATGGACGGTGTTGATATTTCGGCTAGACATTTGGGAAAAAAGGTTGCACCTGGTGAAGCCATTGGTGTTGTGACTGCTCAGAGTTTTGGTGAGTCTTCGACACAAATGGTTTTGAATACTTTCCATTCCGCTGGTGTAGCCGAGGTTCAGGTTACTACTGGTCTTCCGAGGATTATTGAAATTTTAGATGCTAGAAAATTACCTAAGACTCCTGCTATGGAAATTTATTTGAGTAAAGATCATAATAATGAAAGTGATGCTCGAGTTGTTGCTGAGAAAATTAAAGAGATTAAATTGAAGGAAGTTATGTCAGATATTGCGATTGATTTTGGGTCTAAGAAGATTAAGATTGGGATTGATATGAAGGCTTTGAAGGCTGCCCATATAACTTTGGACAAGACTCTTGAAGTTTTGGGCGAGAAAGGATTTGATGCGAAGAAGCTTAGTGATGGTTTGGTTTTGGATATGGGCAAGGAAGATTACAAATCAATTTACAAGACGAAGGAAAAGATTAAGGAAGTTATCTTGACTGGCGTCAAGGGTGTTTCGCAGGTTTTGGTTGTAAAGCGAGAGAAGGATTTTGTTATCCTAACCGCTGGTTCGAATTTGAAAGATGTTATGAAAGTTAAGGGAGTTGATGCCGATAAGATTGTTAGTAATGATTTGCATGAGACTTGTAAGATTTTAGGGATTGAAGCTGCTCGACAGTTGATTATTAATGAGATTAACAAGGTTATTAATTCTCAAGGTTTGGCTATTGATGCTAAGCATGCGATGCTTGTTGCTGATACTATGACTGCTGCTGGGACAGTTAAGGGGATTACTCGTATGGGAATTATTGGGGACAAGAGTTCGATTCTTGCTCGTGCTTCTTTTGAGACTCCAGTTAAGCAGTTTGTTCAGGCGACTAAGACTGGAAAGAAAGATGAATTGAAGTCGGTTATCGAAAATATTATTTTGAATCAGCCTGTACCTGTTGGAACTGGTCTTCCTGGTTTGCTTGTTAAGGTTACTGGAAGTTTAGCATCTGGTAAAAAGGAGAAGAAAAAATGAGTGTTAAAGATTTAAAGGAAGGCATTGAAGAGGGACGAGTTTTGTTCGGGATTAAGCAGGCGTTGAAATTAGGTAAGAAGGCTAAGGGCGTTTTTATTGCGAAGGATACAAGGGATTCTACTGTTGAGAAATTAGAGGGGGCCGGAATTGAGTTTGATGTTTTGAAGTCTAAGGCGGAATTGACTAAGGAACTAAATCTTGATTTTAGCGCTGAGGTTTTTTGCTTAAAGTAGAATGGCTGAAGTAATTGATATGCAATTTATGAGGTATATTAATTTGTTTGCGCGTACCACGACTGTTTCTACTACGAAGGTTTTTTATTATAATAACCAGATTATTTTTGCAGTTCCGAAGTCTAAAGTCTCGACTGCGATTGGGAAAGGCGCTTGTAATATTAAAAAAATGAGTGAGACGCTTCGACGAAAAATTCGGGTTGTTGCTATGCCGGCTGTTGATGATGTTGAAGGGATTAAGAAGTTTATTGGGGACGTTGTTTCTCCGATTGAATTTAATGGAGTTGAGTTGAAGGGCGGAAGTGCTGTTGTTAATGCTGGTCGACAGAGTAAGGCGGCTTTGATTGGAAGGAATCGTATTAGAGAGAAAGAATTGGCGGATGTTTTGAAGAGTTTTTTTGGGATTAATAATTTAAGAATTGCGTGATTTTATTTTGTTTATTTGAATTGTAGATTTGACCTTGTGAATTCTATTATTTTTGTTTGATATTTTGTAGTCGGTTATTGAGTAGTTTGCTTTTGCCGACGGTGGTTTTGGGTGGTATTAATTTTTGAGGGGCAAAGTTTTATAAACGGATTTTTCACTTAATACTACAATGGGATTGATGAATGGGCGTAAGATGAAGAATAAGCGGAAACAGTTTCGTGATAATAAGTTGCCTGATAAAAAGAAGCGACTTGGTATTAGTTTGAAATTTGATCCGATTGGCCGTGCTGCGCAGGCGAAAGGAATTGTTATTAAGAAAGTTCAGAAGGAAGCTAAGCAGCCTAACTCAGCGATGAGAAAATGTTGTAGGGTTCAGTTGATTAAAAACGGGAAAGAGATTACGGCTTTTATTCCTGGGAATTTGGCACAGAAGTTTGTTGATGAGCATGACGAAGTTATGATTGAGAGAATTGGTGGAAAGCAGGGAAGGACGAAGGGGGATTTGTCTGGTGTTCGATTTCAACTTATTAAAGTAAATGACCAACCTTTGCCAAGACTTTGGATGGGTAAGATTGAGAAGGGACGAAGATAAGATGGGAGTTGAATTTAGGAATATCGGAGGAGGATTTTTTGAGGCCCGTGATTGTAGCAAAGATGTTTCTGAAAAGAAGATTGTTCCCAAGTATGCTGGTTTTAAATTGGTGGATTGGAATATTGATTATGAAAGTGGAGTTGTTACTTTTGCGCAATATAAAGTAGGGACTTCAGCTGGTGGGATAAATTCAGGAATTGGAATGATTGTTGAAGCTGATATTCAAAAAAATGGTGAGGTTGTGGAAAAGTATGTTCTTGAAGGTATGCCTAATCAAATGGATAAATTTAAGCAGGCTTTTAGGAGGTATATTTGTTAATATGGTAGAGATGAAGGTTTTTGGTTTGTTTGATGCTAGTGAAGTTAGAGTTGAAGACCCTGGATTAAAGAAGGTTATTAATTTGAATGCTAAGTTGATGCTGAAGTCGCATGGTAGGATTAAATGGGATCCGGCTAGGACTAAGGTTAATGTTATTGAGAGACTCGTCAATTTGTTGCAAGTCCCTGGAAGTCGAGGGAAGAAGCATAGGATTGTTACTGGCTGGATTACTGGAAAGCATACTCGTTGTACTGGGATTGTTATTGATGCGTTTAAGATTATTGAGGCTAAAACTGGGGAAAATCCGTTGAAGGTTTTTGTTAAGGCGATTGAGAATTCTGCTCCACGAGATGAGACGACTACTATTGTTATGGGTGGTTCAAAGTATCCTCAGGCTGTGGATGTTTCTCCACGACGAAGGTTGAATTTAGTTTTGAGATATTTTGTTAACGGATCTTATGATAAGGCTTTCAATAAGAAGGCTAGTATTGTTGAAGCTTTGGCGAAAGAGATTATGCTTGCGGCTGATAATTCTGGTGAGTCTTATGCTGTTAGGAAGAGAATTGATACTGAAAAACAGGCTGACGCGGCTCGGTAATTTTAATTTTTAACGCTAATTTCTTGGTAAAAAAATGCTTACGTATTTCGATACGCTGCGCATTTTTTTACACTGCGAAATTATCTGTTAAAAATTAAAATTGTTATTGGTTGTTATTCTGAGAAATTCCAGATTATTTCAAAGTGTTTTTTGAAATTAAGATTTATTTCTTTTCAGATAACGTCTAAGTATAATTATTTTTATAAAGATTGGATGGTTTTGTTTCGAATGGGAGAAGATTTGTGCAAGATTATTGATATTAAGGCTAACCCTAAGTTTAGGACAATGCGTCTTCCTGGTTATTGTATTGTTCAAAATAGAAAGGCGGAAACTAGCGAGGGAGGTTTCGCTGTTACACTGTTGAAGCATTTGGAAGATTTTGATAATGAGAGGTTATTAAATGATATTGTTAGATACCAGAATGTGATTATTCGAGGTGTTTGTGATCTTGATGTTAATGAGGGAGAGATGATGCTGGATATGGTTTGCGGGAAGTTTTATGGTGGTTATGATGGACGTGAGAAATATATTAAAGCGTAGTTATTGTTAATGATTTTGTGCTCAAAACTTATTTAAAGTGAATTGCTGTTTTGTTGTTGATGGTTAGGTGGCAAGGTGAGATTAAGAGTATTGGAGAGGAGAAAGATGACTCTGGGTCGGTTAAAGATGTTGTTATTGTCGAGAGTGGCGAAGAAATTGTGAGCAGGCGGATGACGCTGACATTAAGTGTTGCTAGTTTTTTGGGAAGTATGATTTTTTGGTCGCAGAATATTACTGGGAATGCGGTTTTAGATTTTGGGAAGGCGAGTGCGAATTGGGTCGGGGCAGTTTTGTTTTTGCTTGCGATTACTGGGTTTTTGGTTTATGTGCAGAAGAGGAAAAGATAAAATTTTGATTTTATTCTTGCTGGTTAATTCCATAAAAAACTATGGGTTTTGCCGCATAATTTCTTATGGAAGTTTGTCTAATATGTTTTTATTAAAAATAGATTAAGAAGATTTTGAGAAGTTCCAAATTATTTCGAAGTATTTTCTGAATGAAGAAGTTATCTCTTGGTTTTTTATTAGGATGGCTAGGGGTTCGGTTGCCCATACGATTATTGCGGTTTGGTCTTTGTAGATGTTGGAGACTTAGTGTTGTTAGTTTTTTAGGCAGTATGGTTTTTGGTCTAATATAACTGGATTGTAATTATTTTTATAAAGTATGAGCTATTTTGTTTTATATGTGTGCCTTTACTAGTGAAAGAGATAAGATAGTTTTGGAGTTGGAAAAAGAGACTATGCTAGGTCTGATTGAAGAAGGATGTTGTCTTCTTAGTGAGGAAGGTTTCAGCCGATATGTTTACAAGATTGAAGGTGACAAGAAGCTTATTTATGCTCCTGCCGGTGATGGTAGCTATTATCTTAGACGAGAGATTGATCTTTCTTCTGTGCTTTCTTAATTGTGTTATTCTCGTCGGAAAAATAATTTTTGATAGGGCAAAGTTTTATAAATAGTTTTTTCGATTGCTTGGGATGGCAGTTGATTTGACGGCAAAGGTTAAGGAGTTGCAGAGGGATCCGACGCATATTCGTAACATTGCTATTTGTGCTCATATTGATCATGGGAAGACGACTTTTAGTGATAATCTTTTGGCTGG
Organism: Candidatus Pacearchaeota archaeon; assembly: GCA_018303845.1. Lineage (GTDB taxonomy): Archaea > Nanobdellota > Nanobdellia > Pacearchaeales > GW2011-AR1 > JAGVXH01. Next base: position 100,918 of record JAGVXH010000002.1, on the reverse strand, counting down.
TGCTGGGATGATGAGCGAGAACTTGGCAGGGAAGGCTAGGACGCTTGATTTTCATGCGGATGAAGCGGAGAGAGGTATTACAATTGATTCGGCTTCGGTTTCTATGGTTCATTCTGTTAAGGGTCAAGACTTTTTGATTAATTTAATTGATACTCCTGGGCATGTTGATTTTGGTGGAGATGTTACTCGGGCTATGAGGGCAGTTGATGGGGCCATTGTTTTATCTTGTGCTTCGGAAGGGATTATGCCTCAGACTGAGACTGTTCTTCGTCAGGCTTTGAAGGAGCGAGTTAGGCCGATTCTTTTTATCAATAAGGTTGATCGTTTGATTAGGGAAGTAAAACTTACTCCTGAGGAAATGCAGAAGAGATTTATCAAGATTATTGATTCTGTTAATAGGTTGATTGCTGAGATTGCTGAGCCTGAGTATAAACAGAAGTGGCAGGTCGCTGTTGGGGATGGGACTGTCGCATTTGGTAGTGCGTTTCATAATTGGGCTTTGAGTATTCCATATATGAAAGAAAAGGGAATTAGTTTTAAGGAAATTATTGATGCCTATAATGCTGGGGGAGAAGAATATAAAGTTTTGGCCAAGAAGGCTCCGATCCATGAAGTTATTTTGGGTATGGTTATCGCTAATCATCCTAATCCTGTGACTGCGCAGGCTTATAGAATTCCGAAGATTTGGCATGGTGATTTGGAAAGTTCTGCTGCGAAGGATTTTATGAGTTGTAATATTGAGGGTGAGGTTGCGTTTGTTCCGATTAAAATTGTTGTTGATCCTCATGCTGGAGAGGTTGCTTGTGGTCGTTTATTTGGTGGGACGATTAGGCAGGGAGATGAACTTTATATGAATATTGCTAAGCATAAGGTTAGGGTTCAACAGGTTTCTATTTACAAGGGAGCTAGTAGAGTTCAGCTTGATCAAGTTGTTGCTGGGAATATTGTTGGTATTGTTGGCCTTAGAGATGTTGTTGTTGGTGAGACTGTTTCTAGAAATCCGATTGTTCCGTTCGAGGCTATTAGTCATTTGTTTGAGCCTGTTGTTACGAAGTCGATTAGTGCGAAGAAGACTGCCGATTTGCCTAAGTTGATTGAGATTTTGAGGCAGGTTGGAAAGGAAGATCCTAGTTTAAGAATTGAAATTAATGAGGAGACTGGAGAATCTTTGATGTCAGGGATGGGCGAATTGCATTTGGAAATTATTGAGAATAGGATTAAGACTGAGAAGGGCTTGGAAGTTACTATGGGTCCTCCTATTATTGTTTATCGTGAGTCAGTTGCGAAGGCTAGTGATATTGCCGTTGGTAGAACTCCGAACAAGCATAATGATTTTTTTGTTACAGTTGAGCCGCTTGAAGATACTGTTGTTGAAGCTATTGCTGATGGGACGCTTCCTTCTGGCAGGATTAAGAAGAAAGATAAAACTTTAGATGAGGTTTTGGTTGGAATGGGGATTGCTCGAGAAGAGGCACAACAGTATAGAGATATTTACAAGGGTTCGGTTTTTCTTGATAAGACAAAAGGTATTGTTCAGATTGGTGAAGTTATTGAATTGTTGATTGATGCATTTGAGCAGGTTATGGATGCTGGGCCTTTGGCGCGGGAACCTTGTCATAAAATGAAAGTTTCGATTGTTGACATGAAGTTGCATGAAGATGCTATTCATCGAGGACCTGCGCAGGTTTATCCAGCTGTTCGTGATGCTATTAAGGAGGCTTTTGCTAAAGCTGTTCCGGTTATTTTTGAGCCTGTCCAGATTCATCAGATTGAAGCTCCTACTAGTTTTATGGGTGCCGTTACTTCGCTTGTTTCTACTAAGAGGGGGAACTTGGTTGATGTCGAGCAGGATGAGAGTGGGGTTACGATTAGGGCCGAGTTGCCGGTTTCGGAGATGATTGGTTGGACTAGCGCTTTGCGGTCTGCGACTGAAGGGCGAGGGGTTTCTAGTTTGGTTTCGCAGAGTTTTAAGAAGTTGCCTACGGAAATGCAGGCGAAGATTATTGTGCGAATTAGAGAGAGAAAGGGTTTGAGTGAGAATCAGTAGGTTGAAGTTTTTTACTGGAGTGTAATTATTTTTATAAAGTGTAGATGATTTATTGTTCTATGGCTGGCTTGGTCCCTGTTTTTGATTTGCCCAAGGTTGTGGATGGCGTAGAGTTTGAAAGGGGTGCTATATACAAATTGCCTTCTTCTGATGGGAAAGAATATTTGAATTTGGTTGGAGTCAGGAAAGAAGTTTCGTTTTTTGATAGACTTGAGTATGCTACATTTTTTTCTGTTTGTCATGATTTGACTGCACATATTAATTCTAGGGATTTTTCTTTTTTTAGAAGTAAAATGCCCGTGAGTAGTTTGAGGGCAATGGGAGATGTTTTTTTGCCTATGGTTGAAAATTGGAAGACGATAAGTATTTGGTATGATGAGGAGAAAGATGGAAGGTCTTACTTGATGGAGACTTGGTTAAAAGATTGTGCGGATATTTTGAGAGGATTTGGTTGTGTGGATGTTGAAAATATTTTTAGAGGTAAGATGACATGGGAAAAGGGTAGTCGTGCTTATGAGATTTTTGGCAGGGGCTATGGGAAAGTTTTTTGAAGACCACTAACTTTAAAAACCGAAGTCGATATTCTATTTTGTATCGTTTGGGATGAAATCTCTTCGGTATAATTAAACTAACTAAATTAAAAAATAGAAAAAATGGCTAAAGAAAAACCAGGAATGAATGTTGTTTTCGTTGGGCACGTTGACCAAGGGAAGTCTACCGCAGTTGGTAGAATGTTCTACGAGGGAGGCGCAGTCTCTGAACAAGACTTGAAAAAGCTTAAGGAAGAAGCAGCAAAGCATGGTAAAGCAGGTTTTGAGTTTGCGTATGTAATGGATAACCTGAAGGAAGAGCGAGAGAGAGGAGTTACTATTAACTTATCTTATAAGAAGCTTTTGACTCAGAATTATGAAGTTACAATTATTGACGCTCCAGGGCACAAGGATTTTGTTAAGAACATGATTACAGGTGCTTCTCAAGCGGACGCGGCTTTCTTAGTTGTTGGATGTGAAGACAGTGTTCAACCTCAAACAAAAGAGCACGTTTGGTTACTTCGAACTATGGGTGTTAAACACTTGGCAGTTCTTATTAACAAGATGGATGTTGTGAAATACGACGAAGCTCGGTTTAACAAAACTGTTGAGGAAGTTAAAGCTGTTATCAAGCAAGCTGGTTACAAACCAGATGAAACTACTTTCATAGCAGGTTCTGCTTTGATGGGAGATAATATGGCTAAGAAGACTGCGAATATGCCTTGGTATAAAGGACCAACTGTTTTAGAACAGATTGATAAGTTCCCTATGCCAGAGAAACCAACAAATTTACCAATGCGTATGCCAATCCAGGATGTTTACGAAATTACTGGTATTGGAACTGTTCCGGTAGGAAAGATTGAAACAGGTATTATGAAAGTCGGTCAAAAGGTTATTGTATTACCTGGACGATCTGGAACTGGAATCCCAGGTGAAGTTAGATCTATCGAAGCTCATCACGAGCAGTTGAAAGAAGCTGGAGCTGGAGACAATGTCGGTATCAACATCAGAGGTGTTGGTAAGAAAGATATGGCTCGAGGCGATGTTATCTGTGACGCTGCTTATCCGGCTAAGATTGTTGAGGAATTTGAGGCACAAGTTGCTGTTATCAATCACCCAACAGTTATTGCTAAGGGATACACACCAGTTTTCCACGTTCACACAGCTCAAGTTCCATGTCAATTCGTGGAAATTAAGGCTAAGTTGGATCCTGCTACTGGACAAGTTGCTGAAGAACACCCGGACTTCCTGAAAAATGGAGATATCGCTATTGTTAGGATCAAACCGATCGGAAACCTTGTAATGGAGACTGCTGGAGAAAATCCACATATGGCTCGATTTGCAATCCGTGACGCTGGTGTTACAGTTGCTGCTGGGGTTTGTAAATCTCTTGTTGCTAAGAAACTTTAAGGTCGAAAAGACCTATTTTTTATTTTTATAATATCTCCCTTGGGGAATTTTCCCCTTGGGTTTAAAATTTTTATTTGTTTGATTGGGGTAGGGTATGTTTTTATAAGCCATGGATTTGTTTTATATTAATGGGAGATGGATTGCGGGGTATTAGTGACGGAATTGATGTTGCGAATGTTTGTTTAAGGGCGGACGCTTTTGAGTTTGCGGATTTGTGTTTTAGGGATACGTTGTCGAATTTTGTGCAGGGGAATTTCGTGGTTAGGAGAGATGTTTTCGAAATTGGGAGAAAGTGTAAGGAGTATAGTTTGACGAGGATGGTTAAATTGTCTGGTCTTTTTTTGGATGCTGAGCTTGTTGCTGGTAAGGGTAGACTTGAAGAGCTCGCTGATTGTGTTCGAGGTATTGTTGATATTGTGAATGGGATAGATTATGTTGGAGCCATTAATGGGGGGAATGTTGGTGCGATGATTTCTGAGTTGAAGCACATTGAAAATCTTGCATATCTAGTTGCAATTCCTTGTGAACTTGCTGATGCGGAATTGTTTCATGAAAAAGGTTTTTATGATGTTCGGGATTTGATTTTGGAATGTGTTTTTTCTTGTTCTGGGGAATTGGGTATGGATTGTGACGCTGTTGTGATGGATGTCTTGAAGGGGAAGAGATTATTTTAGATTATTAGAAACATATAAATTCTTAAAAAGGTTCTAATTTAGATTTAGTTATGGCAGTTCAAGTTAGAGAGCGAAATATTGAGGATATGAAGGTTAAACTGAGTTCTATGGCTACGGCGTTGAATAAGATTGTTTATTTGGAAAGTGCGTTGAAAGTTGTCGGTGGGGGGTTTGAGATTAAACGATTTATTTGGAGTGAGCTTGCTCGGCTTTATGAGGAGCGGATGATGTTTGAGAGGGCGGCTCGGGCGCTTTGTAATTTGGCGGGAGTTGAGCCGATGTTTAAGGATAGAATGGATTCTTGTGTAATGGCGGCCGAGATGTTTTGTCGTGTTGGGAGATTGGATGATGCAGACGAGATGTTTAATCGTGTTGCTAGGGATGCTGGGGAGATAGATAAGAAGAAGATTTCTTTGGCTCGGAAGAATGTTTTTTTTAGTTTTGCAAATGATTTTGATAAGAAAGGCAAAAGGGCAAGTGCGGTTAAATTTTATGAGAAGTTGATTAAGATGAAGTTGGATGAATCTGAAAAGGCGGATGTTACTGAGAAATTGAGAACTTCTTATATGGCTTTGGGAATGTTTCGTGAAGCTCGATTATTAGGGTAAAGAATTTTAAAAAAAATAAAAAAATAAAAAAAATTAAAGGTCTTCTTCGAGATCTAGTGCGTTTTCTCCGAGACTTTCTTCGTCGTATTCGTCGTTTAGGCTCTCTCTTTTTGGCATTTTATTTATGGGCTAATCTTCGTCTTCAAGTTCTTCTTCGTCATCGAATTCTTCTTCGTCTTCGAAGTCATCATCATCTTGTTTTTCGAGTTTCATTTTGCCCTCTTTTTATTTAAAATTTGTTGAGTTAAAATCTTTATAAATATTTGTGCGGAATTTTTTGTTTTTTTGAAAATATAAAATGATTTAAAGAAAGAATTTCTTGAAATTCATGTATTTTTTGGTGTGCAAAAGTTTTTAAATGGTTAAGGTTTTTCTTGGTTGTTAGAGATAGCTTTGAAGGTTATTATCATCATCACATTCACGTTTGAGGGTAGGGAAGAGAAAGTATTTCTAATAATTTGTAACTAAATGGAGAAAAAATATGGCAAAAATAAGTCCAACGTCGATAAAGTATCAGATTATAGCTAAGTTTAGTGCTGACGGGCCGTTTCAAAAACCTGATGTGATTGGGGCTTTGTTCGGGCAGACAGAAGGTTTGCTCGGTGCTGACATGGAACTTCGTGAACTTCAAAAAGAAGGAAAGATTGGTAGGATTGAAGTTGATTTACATACTGAAAATGGTAAGACAACTGGAGAGATTACTATTCCGACTGCACTTGATAGAACGGAGACTACGATTATTGCGGCTAGCTTAGAGACGATTGATAAGATTGGTCCGACTGATGCGAAGATTCAGATAATGGAAATTTCGGATGTTCGTGGAAGTAAGCGAGATTATATCATGGAGAGGGCAAAGGCACTTCTGGCTGGTATATCTAATGAAGGGATGGATTCCACTGAAATGGGAACTGAACTTCGTGAGTCTACTCGTGTTTCGAAGGCTGTTGAGTATGGTCCTGAGGGTTTAGCTGCTGGTCCTAATATTGACGCTGAGAAAGAATTGATTGTTTGTGAAGGTCGAGCTGATGTTGTTAACTGTTTGAAGTATGGCATTAAGAATGTTATTGGCATGGAAGGAACTCGTTTCCCGAAGACTATTGCTACTCTTGGGCAGACAAAGGAATTAACTTTGTTTGTTGATGGAGATCGGGGTGGTAAGTTGATTGCTCAAAACGTTTGTAATAATGCACGAATTGTTTACATTGCGACTGCGCCTGACGGCAAGGAAGTTGAAGAATTGACTGGTAAGGAATTATTGCAGGCTTTGCGGAAGAAAGTTCCGGCTGCGGTTTTCTTGAATCAGAATAGTTCTCCTCCTGTTAGGAATTATTCTAATAGGGTTTCGGCATCCGTGGAAGACGTTGCTAGGCGAGAGTTGACTGATGACGATATTTCAAAGCTTCGAAGTCTTGGTGGAGAAATCAAGGGAAAGAATGTCCTAGTTATCAATGATGATTTGGAAGTTGTTAAGAACGTTTCGGTTTTAAGGCTTAGTTCGATTGACGCTAAGGATGCATTTGTTTTAATGGTTGCGGAAGCCACTGATGTTGTTGTTCAGGCTGCTGAGAAACTTGGTTCTCGTGCAGTTGCGGCGAAGACGTTTGGTAAGACTATTGTAACCCAAGTTCAATTAGTATCTTTGTAAAAGCTGATTTAATTTCGTGCCCCATTTGGGGCTTTTTTTATTTTTTATTTTTTTGGGTTCTGGTGAAATGCAAATTGATTTCACCAAAAACTGAAGTCTTCGATTTTCAAATATCCAAATTTTGACGCATTAAAGAAATATTTTATATTAGATTAGTACCCATCATGGGGCAAAGTATCGTTTTCTGAAATTTTATTTTTAATAACTTGTGTAACAAAAATAAGGAATTTATCAAAGCCTTTTTTAGTTAATTTTATATAGAGATATTTTTTATGAGTATTATGGGGAATATTCAAGCAAGACATACTAAGAATTTTGTTAAAGTGTGTGCTATTAATGAAGATACTTCTTTTCTCGGGAAGGTGAAATCGGCTTTATTTTCAGCAAATGTTAAGGACTATGAATTTTCTTTAAGTATGTGTTCTTATGTTTGTAGAGATAAGATTAGGGAAGCAGATGTTGTTTTTTTAAGTAATAGGTCGGATGAGGACAATAGGTTACTTTCTGAACTAGCTAATAAAACTAAGGTAATATCTACTATTCCTGGTTGGAACGGCGATAAGTTTGAATTGCAAGAATTATTGGGATGGAATGCTTATGCTTGTTTAACCGAAAATACTACTCGGGAAGAGGATATAGTGTCTAGCGTTATTGGTGCATATAATGCTTCAAAATTTGATAATAATTAATTGATTGGGTAAGTTTTATATAGTTAATTCTGTTTTTATTGGAATGAAAGGTGAGGAGATTGAGAATAGTGGTTTTTCTTGGTGGAAGTTGATTGCGGGAATTATTTTGGTTGGTTTTTTTTTGTCTATTTGGTTTATGTTTTTTAGTTATGAGAAATGTGCGGATAAAGTTTGTTTCGAGGATAATTTGAAAGATTGCGACAACGCTTTGTTTGTTAGTGGAGATGATATGATTTTTAGGTATGTGATTAGAGGGGAAAGGGATGGCGATTGTTTGGTTGAGGTTGAATTGTTGCGGGGTGAATTGAATAATGCAGATTCTATGAGGCTTGAAGGTCATACGATGGAATGCAGGTTACCTTTTGGGGTAGTTGTTGCGCCTGAGAGTGATATTAGTGTTTGTCATGGGTTGTTGAAAGAGGGATTGCAGGATTTAGTGATTCGGAAGTTGCATACTTATTTAGTTCAGAATTTAGGACGATTGAATTTAGAGATGGCGGGATTGCCAAAAGGAGTTTAGTCTTATGAGTATCATTAGATTCGGGCCTGGAGGGTTGGGTCCGGTGGACGAAGCTGTTTCTAATTTGGAAATGTTTTATAAATTGGGACTTCGGGCTTGTGAGATTGAGTTTACTTATGGGCCGTATATCAAAAGTGAGGATGATGGACGGAAGATTGGCAATAGGGCAAAGGAGCTTGGGATTGTATTGTCTATTCATGCACCTTATTTTGTTAATTTGAATAGTAAGGAAGAGGAGAAGATTGCGATGAGCAAGAAGAGGATTTTGAAATGTTGTGAGGTTGCAAGTTGGCTTGGAGCGAAGAGGATTGTTTTTCATCCTGGGTTTTATAGTGGAATGTCTTCGGATGAGGCTGGGGCTAGGATTAAGGAGGGGATTGTTGAAATTATCGGAACTTGTAAGAAAGAAGGATGGGACGTTGAGATTTGTCCGGAGGTGATGGGGAAGAAGAATGTGTTTGGGTCTTTGAGCGAGGTTGCTGGATTGGTTGCGGATACTGGGTGCTCTTTTTGTATTGATGTTGCGCATGTTTTGGCGAGATATGGTCGGCATGAGTTTGCGCGGATTGAAGAGGCTTTCCCGATGAAGAAGTGGCATGTGCATTTTTCTGGGATTGAGTTTGGGGATAAGGGTGAGAAGAAGCATTTGGTTGTGTCTGTTGATGAGTGGGAGAAGATTTTAGGATGGTTGCTTAAGCTGGATAAGGATGTGGTTTTGATTTGTGAATCGCCGGATCCGGTTGGAGATGCTGTTGCTGGGGCGAAGATTTGGGAAGGTTTAAAAAAATGAAGAAGTTTGAAATGTTATGAGGTTGATTTTTGTTGGCCCGCAGGGTTCTGGGAAAGGGACGCAGGCGAAGAGGATTGCGAAGAGGTTTGGGTTTTGTCATATTTCAAGTGGGGATTTGTTGCGTGAAGTGACTGGAGACTTGAAGTTGGAGGTTGATAAATTTATGAATAAAGGAGATTTGGTCCCAGACGAGTTGATTGTTCGTATTTTGAAGGAGAGGCTGAAGAAGGTGGATTGCAAGAAGGGTTTTATTTTGGATGGGTTTCCGCGGAATGTTTCTCAGGTTAAAGAGTTGGCGAAGATTACTGATATCGATAAGGTCGTTGAGATTTCGATTAGTGATGAGGAGTCGATTAAGAGGATTAGCGGGAGAAGGAATTGTGTTAAATGTGGTGCGATTTTTAATGTGAATAGTTCGCCTAGACCAAAGGTTGAAGGTGTTTGCGATAAGTGTGGTGGAGAGTTGGTGCAGAGAGCGGATGATAACGAGAAGGCTTTGAAGGAGAGACTAAAGGTTTACCATAAAGAGACGGAGAGGATTTTGAAGATGTATAAGTTTATGAGGGTTAACGGAAATAATAGTATTGAAAAAGTTGAGGCGGATATTGTTGAAGGAGTTGGATTAGGTTAGAGTGTTTTCTTTTTTAAGATCTTCTTTTTGTTGTTTTTCCTCTTCTAACATTCTGTTTCTTAATTCAGATATTCTCTCTAATATTCTTTTTGCTTTTTCTGGAGAATCTCGTGCTGTGTTTAATATGTATAAAATTTTTTTTAAGATGTCGTCATAAGATTCTCTTTTATGCTCTCTTAATTTTTCAATTCTTATTTTTGTTTCTTCTAAGAGTTTTATCGTCGTAATTTTTTCTTCTGGATTTTTTTTCTTCGCCATTTTTTTGTTACTTATTTTTACAATAGGTTGTATACCGAAGTATACTTTTTAAGCTTTTTCGTCTCTCCGGAATTACAACAGACGTAAGGTTTATATAGGTTTTGAGGGTTATTATTTTAACTAAATTCAAAATGAAAAAATGAAAAGAAATGTACTTTTGATTCCTTTCGTGGCTGTTATGACTTTGATGGTTGTTGCTTTTGCTTCAGCTGGATTGGCTAGTGACATTGATACTGATTTTAACGGGGTTGATTTGACTAGCTCTAACACTATGGTTGGCGATGTTGATGATGTTGTTCCTGTTAGAGTAACATTCACTGCTGATGTAGACGCTGCTGATGTTAAGGTTAAGGTTTACATGGAAGGTCACCGAGACGACGTATCTGTCAAAACTGATAGGTTCGATATTGAGGCTGGTTCTTCTTATACTAAGCTTTTGGCCTTGAAGTTACCAACTGATTCTGATGATTTGTCTGAGAAATATACTCTATACGTAGAAATTGTTTCCAAGGATGACCAGAGTGAAGCTCGGTATACTATCAGTATGCAGAGAGAGTCATATACTTTTGAAGTTAAGTCTGTTGATTTTTCTTCTAAAGTTAAGGCTGGTGATGTTGTTCCTGTTTCTGTTGTTGTAAAAAACACTGGATATAATAGGATGGATGACGCTTATGTTGTTGTTTCTATTCCTGCCTTGAGTGTTTCTACTCGAGGATATGTTGGCGATTTAATCCCAGCTGAGGACTATATAGATTATGACGATGAAGAAGATTCTATGTACCGAACTGTTTACCTGAAGATTCCTTCTAGTGCTGCTAGTGGGGTTTACGAGATGGAAGTTTTGGTCTATAACGATGATGCTGAGACAACTGTTAAGCAGTTGGTTAGTATCGGTGGATCTGCATCTACTACTGTTTTAGCTGCTGTAAAGAATCAAAATTTGATGAGTGGAGAGACTGTAACTTATGATTTGGTTATTGTTAATTCTGCAGATGATATTAAAGTTTTTACATTGAACAGTGTTTCTGGAGATGCTTTGAGTGTTTCTGTTCCCTCAGTTGTTACTGTTGGACCAAAGGCTAGTCAAATTGTCCCTGTTGCAGTTACTGCTGATAAGGACGCTGAAGTTGGAACTTATACTTTCTCTGTAGATGTTGATGGTGAACAAACTGTTTTTGGCGCTAATGTTGTTGGAGGCTCTGTGTCTTCTTCTGTTATTGCTTTGACAGTTATCTTGGTTATTGTCTTCGTCGTGCTTCTTGCTGTTTTGGTTGTTCTTTTGACAAAGAAAGAAAAGCCAATTGAAGAAGTAGAGACTAGTTACTACTAAATTCAAATTTGATTATTATTTTTTATTTTGCCTTCGCTTTTGAAGGCTTGAAATTTTTTAGAGGTGCTTTGGGACTTGGGGAAAGTAGTTTTATAAAGTTGGTATACTTGTTGATTTTATGGGAGTTTGGAAGCGTGGTTTGTCACCTGTGATTGCAAGTGTTCTTATGATTTTGCTTGTTTTGGTTTTGTCTTCTGTTGTATTTGCTTGGGCACGAGGCTTAGTGAATGATAAGGGGGAGGAGATTAGGTCGAGTGTCTCCGCGGATGCTTTATGTCGGGCCGTTGATTTTGATGTTGTAGTTGTTGATAAGATTGGGGATGATTATGAGTTTGAGGCGGTAAACAGGGGAAATGTTAATATTAGTTCTTTGAGGTTTAGGATTTTCCCCGGGGGAGATTCTAATGTTGTTAATTCGGCCGTTGGTCTTTGGGCTGGCAGCTCTGTTGCTGGGCATGTTGTTTTGACTGGAGTTATTGAGAGAGTCGAGGCCTTGGGCGTTTTAGATGGAGAGTTGGTTGGCTCATCTTCTGATGTTGTTTGTGCTAAGAATCCGGTTAAGGTGAAAGGAGCTTAGGTTAGTTAAATATTTTTTAGATTTTTAGGCTGATTATTTTAGAAATATTTTCTTGCATTAGGCTCCCTTTCTTAGAAAGAAAGGTTCCCTGGAGTCAAAGAACTTATTTTGTCGAAGGGTGGAACCTTCGTCTATTGTTCATGCAACTATACTTTCAAAGAGATAATCTTTGATATATTTTCTTGCATTGATACTCCATAGAGATTTGAAGCTTCGGAGATTAGGGTGTCATTGTGCGTAATTACTATATATTGACCTGTTGTCATGTATTTTTTAATTAAGGCCGATAAGAGTTCGGAGTTGTGTTTGTCTAGTGCGGCGTCGATTTCGTCAAAGACATAGAAGCAATAGGGTTTGTATTCTTGGATTGCAAAGATTAGGGAAAGTGCGACCATTGTTTTTTCTCCTCCTGAAAGGGATGTTATATCGAAGTGTTTGCCGTGGGAAACTTTTACTAGTATGCTTAGTCCGCCTTCGAATGGGTTTTGTTTGTTCTCCAATTCTAGGGTTACTTCGCCTTTTCTGGAAAGTTGTGTGAAGTTTCTGGTGAAGTATTCATTTACAGCTGAAAGAGTTGATAGGAAAGATTTCTTTTTTTTCTTGTCTATCTCTTGTATTATTTTATCTATTTGTTCTTTTTCTTCTTGGATGACTTTTACTTTTTCTTCTATTATTTTTACTTGTTCTTCTACTTTGTCGAAAACTTCTAATGCCCGCATATTTACATTTCCTAATCTTGATATTCCGAATTGGGCTTTCTGGAGACGTTCTTTTAGTTGTTCAGTTGATAGTGGCAGGGTTTCTAATGATGTGAATTCAGCAAGCTCTGAGTTTAGGGATTCTATCTGTGCATCGAGTTGTGCCTTTTGTATTTTGTTGTAGTTAATTTTGTCTTCGAAATTTTTGACAGTATGTTGGAGTCCGATGATGTCAGTTTCTATTACTTTTTGTTGGTCTTGTAATTCGTTTCTAAGGTCGAAGAATTTTTGAGATTTTTCATAAAGTTTTTGTTCCTCAATTTCTTTTTTGACGGCTTCTTTATCTTTTTCTGTTATTCGTAATTCTATTTTTCGTAATTCTATTTGGGATTCTTCTATGTCTCGCCCCGTTGCTCTTAGGTCTAGTGTGAGCCTTCCTATTTCTCGTTTTTTGATTTGGACTTCTGTGTCTACGTCCATGTCTATGAAAGAATTTTCTTGTAAGGCCAGTCTTGTTTCGTCGTATTTTTCTTCTATATCTGTAAGTTTTTCGTAGATTGCTCTTTGTGCGTGGATTTTTTCGTTTAAATATTTTATTTCTTCGTAGACTTCTTCTTGTTTTTCGGTAAGTATTTTTATCCTTTCTTTCTTTTCGTCTGAATTTTTTAATTTTATTCTATCTATTCTTATTTCTTCTAGTTTTGTTCTTAGGTCTGAAAGTTTTTCTTTTAGATGAGTTACTCTTGCTGCCTCTTCTATTTTGATTTTTAGATTGGTTTTAACTTCTTTTGATGCACTTTCTATTTTTTCGTTTGCATTTGTTGATATCTTATGTTTGTGATCTTCGCTTACTTCTTGCTTACAGATTGGACAGGATTTAAGGGCTATTATGTCGGATTTTAATTTTTCTTCTCTTTTGACATCCATTTCTAGTATTGCATTTCTTTTTTCTTTTTCTAATATTTCTCTTTCTAAGGCGAATATTTGATCTGTTGTTTTTTCTATTTTGGCTCCTGTTTCGAATTTTAAATTTTCGTTTGGCCCTAGAGCTTTTTCGTATTTTATTTCATTGAAGAGGGCCGTGATGGTTTGTTCTATTAGTTGGACTTCCTTTTTGGATTCTATTAGGAATTTTTCTTTTTGGAGTTTTTGATTTTCTAGGGTTGAAAGCTCGGATTTTGAGATATAGAATTTTCTTCTTTGTTGCTCTAGTATTTCGAATTTCTGTGTTAGAATTTTTTGTTGTTCTTGTTGTTTTTTTATTTCTGGTGAAGATGTTTGTATCCTTGACATTTCTAATCCGAGGTTTTCTATTTTTTCTTTTAGATCTTCTGTTTTTTTCTTTCCTTGTGTTAGCCTGTTTTCAAAATTTTCACGTCGGACATCTAGTCCTGCTAGTTCTGCTTTTAAGTCTGAGATTTCTCTATGGAGCACTTCTTGTTCGTTGGAAGTTGAGGATTGGATTTGTTTATTCACTGCGAGTATTTTGTTTTGAAATTCTTCAACTCTGAAATTTTTTTCTTGTATTGATTTTTTTATTTTTTCTATTTCATTGTCGATATCTTGTATTGATTTTTTTATTTCAACTATATTTTCTTCTTTTCCTTTTTTGTTTTTTACCAGTAGTGTTTTTTTACATCGCTTTATTGTTTCTTCTAATTTTTGATAAGATATCGCTTCTTGTCTTTCTTTGTCTAGGTTTTTTAGATATGCGGTTCTTTCTTTTAGGACGGTTGAAACTTCGTGGAGTTTTTCTTCGGTTTTTTCTAGTTCTCTAATCGATTTTATTTTTCTTGCTTCGTAAATTGAAATTCCAGCTACTTCTTCTATTATTTTTCTTCGCTCTTCTGACGTTGCTTGGACTAAGGATTGGATTTCGCCTTGGAGGACTATGTTGAATCCGTTTGGGTCTACGCCGGCCTGTGAGAGGAGTTCTAAAATTTCTTGACGGTTTTTTATTTTATCGTTGATTTTGTAGATGGATTGACCGGATTTTCTTACGGCTCTTTTTATTACGACTTCTTTTGAGTCGATGGCGAAGCTTTTGTCTGTGTTGTCGAAGGTTAGTTCTACTGAGGCTTCTAGGGATCCTTTGTATGTCTGGTTTCCGGAGAAGAGGAGGTTTGCAGCTCTTGCCGCTCTGATTGATTTGATTGAAAGTCGGCCTAGTACGAAACAGAGGGCGTCAGTGATGTTTGATTTTCCGGAGCCGTTTGGTCCGACGATTACGTTCATTGAGTTGTCAAATGGGAGTTCGGTTTTTCTTGCGAAGGATTTGAACCCGTGCATTGTCATTTTTTTTATGTAAGTCATTTGTAAACCCCTGGTTTACTTGGGGTGGTTTGGTGGTTTGGCAGTTTGGTGGTTTGGGCGTTAGCGACTCTTTTTTTCATGTTTGGAAGAGGTGAGTGGGGTTTTTAAGAATTGTTGATTCAAAATAATTTTTTTTGTGGCGAGGTTTTTGCTTGAATTAGTTTTTTTACGGTGCTCCAGGAGAATCTTATTATTGAAGAGTATTCTTTGTTGTTGAAGTTTTCTAAGATGAATTTTTTTGTTTTTGGATCGGCTGGGTATCCTGAGCCGAAGTCAATTTTAAAGGTTTGTCTTAATTTTCCCATTTCTTCTTCTCTTTTTTCTTTTGCTAGGATTGAGGCAGCGGAGACGATTGGGTGATTGGCGTCTGCTTTGTGTTCGCATTGAAGGATTATATTTTCCGGTTTTTCTAGGAGTTTTTGGACGTCTCTGGTCCAACTTTCTATGTTTACCGACGGACAGTCTATTATGGCTGTGGTTTTTTCTTGAATGTCTTTTGTTAGATGGTTTATGATTTGGGCGGTTTTGATTGCTTCGAGGTAGTTTAGATTTGAGGATTCATCGATTTGTTTTGGCGAGGATGTTACGATGTAGTGAATGAATTGTGGTCTTATTTTGTCTGCGATTGTTTTTCTTTGAAGGGGAGATAAAAGTTTTGAATCTTTTGCATTCCATGATTTTAGGATTGTTTCGTCTTGCGGGTTTGCGATTATTCCTGCTAAAACCATTGGCCCGAGGACTGGTCCCCGTCCTGCGTCGTCGATTCCTAGAAGTTTCATTTTGATTTTAAGAGATTGATGTTTTTAATGTTGTGGGCTTGAGATTTCTTTGTATTAGGGGCAAGGTTTTTAAATTTGTTTTGCCCAGCAGTAAAAATTTATGGTAATGTGGAAAAGAAATTATATGGAATTCACTGGATTGCAAGTTTCTCTGGTTGTAGAAGACGGGTTGATAGTGGTAAGCTTGTGATTGATGATGCGGAATTTTTGTGCGGGTTGATTTGCGATGGGCTGGTTGATATTGGGGCGAATATTTTTTCTAAATCTGTTAAGCAGTTTTATCCACAAGGAGCTACGGTTTTGATTGGGATTACGGAGTCTCATGCTTCTGCTCATAGTTGGCCCGAGGATGGCTTTATGGAGTTTGATTTCAATACCTGTAATCTGGATATGGATGGAAATTTTTTATTAGATTATATTGGTAAGAATATTGGTGCTTCTGGATGTTCTTTTATGAAAATTATGAGATACGAGGATGGCAGTGAGATTTCGGAAAAAAAAGATATTTTTTGTTATTGATTTCAAAGAGTTTATTAACCCAATATATTTTTTGGCTCTATGGGAAAAGTTAATTTAAGAGAAGGTAATGTCAGTTTGATTTTAGATTCTTATAATGATTTATTTTCTGATTTTGATCCTAGGCCTTATTCTGATCGTGCTTTGTCTGAGGATTTTTTGTTAGAATGCAGGCGGGCGGCTAGAGAGAAAGATTCTGAGAAGATTGAACTTCGTCTTCTTGTCCCTAGAAAGTTTCGTAAAAAGCCGGACGAATTAAGGATTAAGCGTAGACTTAAAGAACATTTTTATAAAAATTTTGTGATTCAAAAAAAAGGAATAAAGAAGATTTGGGTTGAAGGTTTATTTTGGGTTTTTCTTGGAACGATTATTATGATTGTCGCTACTTTTGCATATAGATTTAGTTCGGATAGTTTTTTGATTGATTTATTTTTTATAATTTCTGAGCCGGCCGGATGGTTTGCTTTTTGGGAAGGACTTGGGAAAATGTTTATAGAGTCCAAGAAAGGTTTTCCGGATTATGAATTTTATTTGAGAATGAATAAGCTTGATGTTTCTTTTTTGAGTTATTGAGTTCGACTTTTTTATAATAACGATTTATAACACGTTTTAGATGTTTAATTGTGTAGCGGGATGGAGCAGTCTGTCCCGACCAGCGATTCCCATAACCTCGAGGTCACAATAGTTCAACCTTCGCTTCAAAGAAGCTCGGACACGAAATTCTCTTGAATTTCTAAAAGTTCATAAAGAACTTTTAATCCAGTCCCCTTGTTTTTGCTTAAAGAAAGATTTATAACACGTTTTAGGCGTTTAATTGTGTAGCGGGGTGGAGCAGTCTGGTCAGCTCGCGAGGCCCATAACCTCGAGGTCACATGGTTCAAATCCTGTCCCCGCTATTTTTTTTATCGTCGGTAAAATCTCATTTTTTGATAGAGTCAGATTTGAACCTTGATTGATAAGATTTAAATAATATTTTGATTTGTGTATTCTATGGTAGGTATTAAGTGGCCTTTTGTTATTGGAGGGGTTGTTCTGATTCTTGCGAGTATAATGATCTTTAGCTATATGTCGGATTCTAACGTTAAATCTATTTGCCCTGCAGGATTGCAGAGATGCGATGATGGGTGTATTCCAACTAATGCCCGGTGCAGTTCTGGAGGAAGTTATTGTCTTGAATCTGTGACTGAGAATACAATTTGTAACTCATGTAGCGATGATAAAAAGATGTGTGGTATGTTTTGCATACCTAAAAGTCAAAAGTGTTGTATTGCAGGCCAGTGTGAGATGACCACTTCTGATCCGATAAAGATTGATGTAGGAGATTCTGGAGGAGAGATTACAGCGGCTCCAGATATAGTTACGACTGAAGTCACAATTGATTCTGCGGTGTGTACAATTGCTGGAAATAACGGTTATCTTACTAAATATAATGCTGTTTCTTCTGGAAAAGCACAGGGCCCTGTGGGAACAAGATTTTATTTGGATGGTTCCGGGCAACGGCCTTTGGGATATATAACTGATTGCGGTGATTGGACAATGGTGACTAAGAATATGTATCCTGAAAATTATTATTGTCAGAGAATGCAAGGAGAAGTTTCCTTCACCAGTTGGGTGGCGGAGGATTCTGTTGATTTGCCTGGATCTTATGAAGCTGGAGAGATAAAACCTAATATAAATTCAGGAAGTTCTGATCATAAATACGGCCAGAGCAAGATAATTGATTGTCCTTAATTTGGACAGACAGGTATAGTTTATTTTTCCAGTAGTAGATAAGATAGCCGCCTTCTAGACTTTTTGTCCGCATCCTGCCCCCGCTATGGCAGGGAGAGATTTGAAAAATCCCTACTCAAACTTTGCACTAAAATTTTGTCTAATTTTTGTTCTAGGACAAAATTCGCGCGAAGTTTTCGCCCGCTATGCGTTGACGAGGATTTGAAATCCCTACTTGCAATTTGCTTTTGAAAAAATTTTTCGAAGAAAAATATTCTTTTTCAAATGCAAATTGTTCGCCCGCTATCTAATCTTGATACCTCTAATATATAAAGTGGAGATTCATTTTTGTTTTATGGCAGATATCAAAGGTGTAGGTATTTCTGTAGGAGAATTTTTTTACGGAGTGGGGTCCTTGATATTCGGATATCCTACTATGGAGAAGGTTTTAGCTGGAGAAATTTTATTACAGGTTACGGGAAGCTTGAGGATGGTTATGGCAATATTGTTTGGGCTTATTTTCCTTTTGGGGTATATCGCTTTGATTGATTTTATTTGTAGGAACTGCTGTGACACAACTTTTGCAGACGAGATGAATAAGGTTTTAGAAAAATATTTTTAATGTAGAGAGGAGGATTCGCCTTCGTGTTATGAAGAACACTCGGACACGAAAAATTCTTTGAATTTTTCTGCGAAAAAGTTACTTCGTAATTTTTCGCAAACCCCCGTAAAGTTCGAGCATTAGAATCGTCTTCCAAAAATAAATACAATTCAATAAATTGAATTGTATAAATGTGGGGAGGAGGATTCGAACCCCCGTAAGCAGATGCTACTGGCGCTTAAAGCCAGCCCGTTTGGCCACTCCGGCATCCCCACATGTATTTTGGATATTTATATGGGTTATAAGTTTTATTGTTAACGGTGTTTAGGTATGTTTTTATAGATTGGATGACTTTTGTTGTTATGAAGAATAAAAATGTCGGGTTTTTGATAGTCGGGATTTCGGTGTTAATAGTCGCAATTATATTGTTATTTAATTTTGGGTTGAAGGATATTATGGACGAAGGGTGTGACCATGGGGCGAGTTGTACTATGTACGATACGATTCGAATTCAGACGGGACTTAGTTTGATTATTGCGGGGTTGGTTTTTTTGATTGGGGTGTTTTTTGTTTTTTCTAGGGAAAATGAGAGGATTGTTGTTAAGAAAGTCAAGGAGAAAGTTTTGAAGAAGAAGCTTGATTTGAGTGGGCTTGATTCTGTGGAGAAGAGGGTTGTTGGGATTTTGCAGCGTGAGAAAGGGGCTTTTTTCCAGAAGAGTATTATGGATGAGCTTGGATGCGGGAAGGTCAAGATGACGCGGATTACTGATAAGTTGGAAGCTAAGGGTTTAGTTGAAAGGAAGAGGCGCGGTATGAATAATATTTTGGTTTTAGTTAGGTAGATTTTATTTTTTTGATTATTGCAAATGTTATTATTGATGTTGTTGCTAACTGAATTAGGGGACTTAAGCCGATTCCTAGAATTGTTGGCATTGAAGAAGTATATGCCCATCTTTGTATTTTTAGGGCTCTTGTTTCTATTGCTATTGCTATTGCAATTGGTAGAATTAGTGCTATTAGGTAATCTGTTTTTTTTGGGTTTTTTGTCCAGTTGGATGAGGAGTTTTTTAGGGAGATGATTAGGAAGATTGTTGTTATAATGATGGCGTCAGTTATTGTTGCTAGGAAAAGATGTGGATATTGGGGGATGCCGGATAGGTCGATGTAGAGGGGATAGTGGAGGAGTTCCCAGATTGCGTTTGTTGCGAAGGCGATTAGGAAAATTGGAAGGATTTTTGTTTTCATAATTTGTTTTGTATGTTGTGGTATAAATATTTTGTTGATGTAACTAGTTTCAGCGAAGTCGTTAAATAAAGAATTTTTTTTAATTTGTTATGGCTAAAGATAAAAGTTGTTGCGAGAGAAATGTCGGTAAGGGGATTTTGTTTGGGCTGATTCCTCATGTCGGGTGTATTCTTTTTATTATTGTTTCTATTTTGGGAACAACTGTTTTGATGCAATATTTTAAGCCACTTTTGATGAGTCGAAATATTTTTTATTATTTGATTCTGGTTTCTATTGGATTTGCTAGTGTTAGTTCTTTTTTTTATTTGAGAAAAAATGATGCTTTGTCTTTTGATGGGATTAGGGAGAAGAAAGGATATTTGTTTGGTATGTATGGGTTTACTGTCGGGGTGAATGTTTTGTTATTCTTTTTTATTTTTCCTTTTTTGTCTGGTTTTGTTGGCGCGAGCGTTGAGGACTCTTCTGGTTTGCGTGTTATGAATTTGGAAGTTGATATTCCGTGTCCTGGGCATGCGCCTTTGATTAGTAGTGAGGTTTCTGGCGTTAATGGTGTTAAGGGAGTTGAATATTCTTTTCCTAATAAGTTTGAAATTTTTTATGAGGCTGGAGTGCGAGAAGATGTTTTGGGTTTGGATGTTTTTGAGGAGTATCCTGCGGAGGTTGTTTCTGATGAAGTTGGATGATGTTAATGATGTTGTTCGCGAAATCCTTATAACTAATTTTTGTGTTGGTTTTTTGTATGGGTGATAAGATTAGGTTTGATGTTTCTGGAATGAGTTGCGCTTCGTGTGCTGCGAATATTGAACGAGGTCTTGGTAAGATTAAGGGCGTTGAGAATGTTAAGGTTAATTTTTTGGCAAAGAAGGGTTTTGTTGAGGGGAAGGTTAGTGAGGCGGAGATAGAAAAGGCTGTTTCTACTGTTGGGAATTATAAGGTTTCTAATTTTGATGGTGGAGAAATGGATCACTCTAAGATGGATCACTCTAAGATGGCGGAAGTTGATGAGGTTTTAAAATGGAAAAGGCGGACTATTATTTCTTGGTTGATTGTTTTGCCGTTGATTTTTATTATGGGGAGTGAGAGATTATTTGGGCTTCATTTGTTTAGTGAGACGGCGATGACTGTTGTGATGTTGTTCTTAAGTTTTCCTGTTATTTTTATTTTGGGGTTTGATACTTTGCGAGGGGGACTGAAGGGTTTTACTAGTTTTTATTTTAATATGGATTCTTTGATTTCACTTGGGACTGTTGTTGCTTTTTCTACGGGAATACTTAGTTTTTTTATTAGTGTGCAGGATTATTCTGGAATTTCGGCGATGATTATGGCTTTCTTTTTTAGTGGGAAGTATGTTGAGAATTTGGCGAAGGGTCGGGCTGGTGCGGAGATTAAGAAGCTCTTGGAGATGGGGGCGAAGAATGCAGCTGTTGTTCGTGATGGGAAGCAGATTTCTGTTTTGATTTCGGAAGTGAAGATTGGAGATGTCATGGTTGTGAAGCCTGGGGAGAAGATTCCGACTGATGGTGTTGTTGTTAAGGGAGAGAGTTCTGTTGATGAGTCGATGATTAGTGGGGAAAGTTTGCCTTTGGATAAAGTCGTGGGGAGTAATGTTATTGGGGCGACGATTAATCAGGATGGGATTTTGTATGTTCGGGCGACTAGGGTTGGGAAGGATACTTTTTTGGCGCATATTGTGAAATTGGTTGAGGAGGCTCAAGGTTCGAAGATTCCGATTCAGGAATTGGTGGATAAGATTACGGCCGTTTTTGTTCCAGTTGTTTTGATTGTTGCTTTTCTTACTTTTTGGGTTTGGGGTTTTTTTGTGACGAGTGATTGGGGTCGTGCGATTGGCGTGATGGTTTCTGTTTTGGTTATTGCTTGTCCTTGTGCTTTGGGATTGGCTGTTCCTACGGCTTTGATGGTTGGTTCTGGTATGGGGGCTGAGCGTGGGATTTTGATTAGGAAGGGAGAGGCGATTCAGACGATGAAGGATGTTAAGACTATTGTTTTTGATAAGACTGGGACGATTACGAAGGGGAAGCCCGAGGTTAGTGATGTTTATGCTAAAGATGAGAAAAAGTTGTTGGAAATTGCCGCTAGCTTGGAAGTTTTAAGTGAGCATTCTATTTCTAGGGCTGTTGTTGCTAGGGCTTCTTTGAAGAAGTATTTGAAAGTTGATAAGTTTAAAGTTTTGAGAGGTCGAGGTGTTGAGGGCGTTGTTGATGGGAAGAATGTTTTGATTGGAAATGTTTTGTTGATGAGTGAGCGGAAGGTTTCTTTGGACTTGTTTGTTGATATGATTAAGAAGTATTCTTCGGAAGGAAAGAGCGTTATGGTTGTTTGCGTTGATGGGAAGGCTTTTGGCGTGATTGCTGTTGCGGATGGTTTGAAGGACGATTCTGTTGAGGCTATTTCCAGATTGAAGAAGATGGGTTTTCGGACTGTGATTGTTAGTGGGGATAATGCTTTAACTTCTCATGCTATTGCTAAGGCGGTTGGTGTGGATGAGGTTTTTAGCGATGTGTTGCCTGAGGATAAGGCGAAGAAGATTTTGGAGTTGCAGAAAGAGGGAAAGGTTGTTTTTGTTGGGGATGGGGTTAATGATGCGGTTGCTTTGAAAAGTGCGAATGTTGGAATAGCTATGGGGGGCGGGACTGATATTGCGATTGAGGCGGGAGATATTGTTTTGGTTCGCGGGAGTTTGATGGGAGTTGTCGAGGCTTTTAATTTGTCTAGGGCGACATTTATGAAGATTAAGCAGAATTTGTTTTGGGCTTTTGGGTATAATGTTTTGGCTATTCCTTTGGCTATGGGGGGGTTTCTTTCTCCTGTCGTGGCGGAAATTGCTATGGCTTTGTCTTCGGTGACGGTTGTTGGGAATGCTAATTTGCTTCGGATGGCGAAGATTTAGGATTTTTGTTAGTTAAATATTTATATTAATTAATCGTTGATGTTTAGAGGTGTTTGTTGGTAGGATGAAAAAGGCTGTTGAGGAAATTCTTGGTTTTGCTGATGTTGAGATTGGTGGAGAGAGGCCGTGGGATATTCGGGTTTATGATGATAGGTTTTATGGAAGGGTTTTGGGTCAGGGGTCTTTGGGACTGGGGGAATCTTATATGGATGGGCAGTGGGATTGTGATAAGTTGGATGAATTTTTTAATCGGGTATTGAGAGTTAAGTTGGAAGATAGGGTTGGGCATGGTCAGAGATTTTTTTTATCGTTAAGGTCTAAGTTGCTTAATTTGCAAAATAAGGTTGGGGCCTTGAAGGTTGGTAGGCATCATTATGATATTGGTAATGATCTTTATAGTGAGATGTTGGGTGAGAGGATGGTTTATACTTGTGGATATTGGAAGGATGCTAGTAATTTGGCGGATGCTCAGGAGTCGAAGCTTGAGCTTGTTTGTCGAAAGATTGGGCTGAAGAGCGGGATGAAGGTTTTGGATGTGGGCTGTGGTTGGGGCAGTTTTGCTAAATATGCCGCGGAGAAACATGGAGCGGAAGTTGTGGGGATTACTATTTCTGAAGAACAGGTTAAGCTCGGGCGAGAAAAATGTACTGGGTTACCTGTTGATATTAGGTTTCAGGATTATAGGGATGTCTATGAGAAATTTGATGCTGTTATTTCCCTAGGGATGTTTGAGCATGTAGGAATTAAGAATTATGAAACATATATGAAAAAGATTAGTGAGTGTTTAGATGATAAGGGTTTGTTTTTGTTGCATAGTATTGGAGGGAATAGGTCGGTTAATTCTACTGACCCTTGGATTGAAAAGTATATTTTTCCTAATTCCATGATTCCTTCGGCAAAGCAAATTGCTAGTAGCAGTGAGGATGTTTTTGTTGTTGAGGATTGGCATAATTTTGGGACTGATTATGATAAGACTTTGATGGCGTGGCATGAGAATTTTTCGAAGGGGTGGGATAGGTTGAAGGAGAATTATGGAGAGAGATTTAAGAGGATGTGGGATTATTATTTGCTGAGTTGTGCGGGGAGCTTTAGGGCTCGGCGGAATCAGTTGTGGCAGATTGTTTTTTCTAAGGGTGGGGTTGATGGCGGGTATGCTTCAGTGAGGTAGATTTATTAATTGTTAGGGACGTTTATGAGGGTGCCTTCGTAGCTCAGTTGACAGAGCGCAACACTCGTAATGTTGAGGTCGCGGGTTTGACTCCCGCCGGAGGCTTTAGATTAATTTCTCTTTTAACTTTTCTTTGTGTTCTTTTTGGCAGGATGAGCAGATGTAGTGGGTTTTCGAGGTTTCGCTTTTTCCTGTTTTGATTATTGTTCCGTTTAGTTTGTCTAGGAATGTTGTTTTGATTTCTTTTTTGCAGAGGTCGCATTTGTGTGTCATGAAGATTTTAGTTGAGTAATCTTTATAAAATATTGGGGTTTGTTTTTGTTGTGAAAATAGAGTATTGGAGTTTTGTTTTGGTGATTTTAGGTATAGGATTTCATAGAGTTGTGTAACGAAAAGTTAGGAATTTACTATAGTTGGGTATAGATAATTTTAAAAGTTGAATTTTCTAGATTTGGGATGGGAGGCCCTAGTGTTTTCCCTAAAATGAACATGGAAGGATTTGATTTGACGCGGTATCAGAATGACGAGAAAGAGCAAGAGAAGATAGCAAAGATTATTGGGAAGGTAATGTCTGGACGAGGGGATTATACGGCTGTTATTGAGAAGAGAGAAGAGAAGGTGAAGAGGTGTGAATGTGGTTGGCCAATTGAAAGCGGAGTGAAGTTTTGCTCGGAATGCGGGAAGAAGATTCCGATTTGAATATGTTCGTATAAGAGTAATTATATAGTTTTTTCTATTCCTATTTATGGCGAAAAAGATTTTAATTGTTGATGATGATGAGGAAGACAGAGAGCTTATGGGGAGTTTTCTTAAGAAGGATGGCTATGAAGTTGTCATGGCTGGGAATGGTGCCGTTGCCTTGGATTTATTAGGAGTTAATGAGGTTGATGTTATTTTGCTTGATATTAAGATGCCGACGCTTTCTGGTTATGATTTTTCTAGGTTATTGAAATGGAGATCTAATAAAAAAATTAAAATAATTTATGTTTCGATTGTTCCCCGTAAAGAGGTTGATATGGGGAATGTGGATGGTTTTATTCAGAAACCATTTTCTTCAGGAGTTTTATTGAAGACTGTAAAGGAAGTAATTAACAAAAGATGAGGTTATGACTTTTTGGTCTTATTTGGAGGGTTAAAGGAGATGTTAAATTTATGGTAATTGTTGCTGAAGGAGAAGGGGTTTTGATGCAGATGGATGTTTGTATTTTTGATTGGATAAAAGGAGGTAGCGGAAAGAATGGTTAAGACGGTTATGGTTGTTGATGATGAAGCTGACAATAGGACTACGGTGAAGATGATTTTGGAAAAAAATGGCTATAATGTTATTCTTGCGGTTAGTGGGGATGATGCGTTGAAGAAATGGGCAGAGAAAAAATCGGATTTGGTTTTGATGGATATTATGATGCCTGGGACCCCCGTTAGAGATATTATTCCTAAAATGATGGGAGCCAAGGTAGCTTATTTGAGTGTTGTTAGAATTTCTGAAGCCGAGAAGGAAGATTTGATGAAATCGAAAAATATTGTTGGTTTTATTCAGAAGCCTTTTGATATTGATAAGCTTTTGAATAAAGTAAAGGAGTTAATTGGCTAAGATGGTGGATATTAAATCTGAATTGAAATCTAATCAGACTATTCTTTTTGTTATGTCTAGTGGTGAATATAACGAGAATATTGTTAGTGTGATAAAAAAATTGTCTGGGAATATTTGTTATATTACCACGAATAAAACTTTTTATTCTTTGAAAGAAATTTTTTTAAAGAAGAAGATTGAGATTGGGAATATTGTTTTTATTGATACTATTTCTAAAGCGATGATGAAAATTCCGGATCAATCTGAAGATGTTTATTATGTTTCGAGTCCTGGGGCTTTGACGGAATTGTCACTAGTTATTAAAAAATTTTTGAAACATGATTTTGATTATTTGGTTTTTGATGCAGTGACTAATCTTTTGACTTATCAGGATAATAATATGTGTAATAAGTTTCTTGCTGATTTGGTTGATAAGGTTAAGAGGTCTAAAACTCGAGCTATTTTTTATGCGGTTGAATCTTCTAATAATGAAGACCTTATTGCTAAAGTTGGAACTGTTGTGGATAAGGTTATTCGTGGCAAGTTTTCTAAATCTTTTGTTCTCTCTAATGAAAAAATTGAAAAAATAAAAATTAATAAGGAGGGGTAGGAAATGGTGTTTTATTTAATGACGTTTTCTTGTTGACGAAATGTATTTGGGAAGATTTTTTTTAATTGGTTTTTTAATTGGTCTTTTTCTGGCTCCTGGGATTTTTGCAACCCATGAAAGTGATTTTGAAACTGAAGGTTTAAAGATTGCTGAGAATTTTGGTTCTTTTTTAGATAAAAGGGTTGACGAAACTATTGAGGTTGCAAATTTTGATTATTCTGATATTGAGGTTGCGAAAAATTCTATTCGTGATTTTTATGCTGATCATAATTCTGAGATTTGGTTTAATTTGGGAAGTGACAATTTTCCTATAGAGAAAAAAAAAGTTATTCCCATTTATAGGGACATTGTTTTTATTGGAGCTGATGGGAAAGAAATTATTAAATATAGTGAGGATGGATTTTCGGATAATCTTTTGGATGTTTCTGTCCAAGAGAATACAGAATTTAAATCTGAAGTTTATTTTGAAGACACTAAGGGTTTAGATAGTGGCGAGGTTTTTATTGGGAAAGTTTTGACTTGGTATGTTGGATTTGATGATGTTTTTGAGGGAGCTTCTGTCGAGGCGAAAGAGGGGAAAATTTATGAAGAAGTTATTGGAAGAGATATTTTGAAGCAAGGAGTGATAAGATTTTCTTCTCCAGTTTATAGGGACGGAGTTTTCAAGGGTGTTGTTGTTTTGTCTTTAGATTATAGGCATTTGCAGGAATTGTTTAAGCACATTGAACCTGCTAGGGATGAAATTGTAATCAGTAGCACTTATGCTCGGAATTATCTTTTAGTTTTTGATTTGGAGGGGAATACTATTTTTCATCCAAAGCCTGATAATGTTTTAGGTTATTTAGAGGATGGGCAATTGGCTGGATTTAATGAGCCTAATTCTACGAGAGAGGGAAGCATATTTAATTTGTATAAGTATCGCGGATCTTTTGCTTATAGCGAAATGGCGAGGCAGGTTTTGGAAGATAAGGAGACGTTTGTCTCTTATGCTACTGATGTTGGTGGCAGAACTAAGGTTACATTAGCTGTTCCTGTTTTGTATTCTAATCCAAATACTAATTATGAAGATGTTGGTGTTTTTGGTGGAATAATGTTGTCTATTCAACTGACGCCTTCTGAACCTGTTCCTGGAATAAGTTTCAAATTTTATTTTATTGCGATTGCTATTGTTATTGCGATTGCGATTGGTGTTGGGATTATTGTTCGTAAGAAAAAAAATACGAATGTTTCATCTTCGAAGGAAGTAATTTTTAGTAAGATTGATAAAAAGTTTATGGTGATTCTATTTATTATTTTGTTTGAAATAGTTTTAATTGGCGCCCTTGTCGTTTATTATCAAAATCAAATTCTTGAACGTCAATTTTTTGATGCTGTACTTGAAAATGAGGAAGATTTTTTTGATTTGCAGGAGGCCAGTATAACTCGTTTATCCGCAACGCTTGAAGTTGTTTTAAATGATGAAAGTATGAGGCATCTTTATCTTGAAAGAGATAGGGAGAAATTGTTTGAGTATAGTTATCCGTTGTTTTCGGAACTTAAAAATGAATATGGAATAACGCATTTTTATTTTATAGAACCTAATGGGACCAGTTTTGTTCGGCTCCATGATAAAAGTATTTTTGGAGATGAGATTAAGAGATCTTCTTTTTTGAAAGCTAAAGAAACTGGATTGGTGAGTTCTGGGATTGAACTTGGGAAAACTACTTATGCGTTAAGAGTAGTGGCCCCGTATTATGATGGGGATGATTTGATTGGTTATGTGGAATTAGCTCAAGGGATTGACGGATTTTTTGATATTATGGAAAAAAGAAAGGGAGATGATTTTTTAATGGTTGCAGATAAAGGCTCATTAGATGAAATGGACTGGGCTTCTTCAAGGAAATCTCAGGGATTAAGAAATAATTGGGATGATTTTGAAGAGTATGTTATAGTCAGCAGTAATTCTGAAAAAATCTTTCCTTGTTTTTCAGAAGAAAATGTTGAGTTATTGAGAAAAAAATCTTCTCTTTTGAAAATTTCCAAGTTAGATGATGAGGTATTTGCTTGTGGGGGATTTTCCATGGTTGATGTTTATAATGAAAAACCTGCAGTGATATTTTCTTCAATAAATGCCACAAAGGACTATAATATTATGATTAATATTAGGTTTGTTATTTTGTTTATCCTTTTCATTGTTTTTTCTATTTTTGTAGGACTTGGTTTTTATGTTTCAAATAGAGTCTCTAAACCTATTGCTGAATTAAATGTTGTGGCGCAAGAGTTGCGGAAGAAGAATTTTAAGGCTAGGACTAATATTGATACTGGCGATGAGTTGCAGACGCTTGGTGAGACTCTTAATAGTACTGCTGAGGCGTTGGACAGAATGGAAATAGAGTATAAACAATTGGAGAAAGCTAAGACGGAATTTTTGTCTATTACCTCTCATGAACTTCGGTCTCCCATGACTCCGATGCAGGCTCAGTTGCAGATGTTACTTGGCGAATATTATGGGAAGTTGACTGACGAGCAGAAGACTGCTATTGAGATTGTTTCTAGGAACACGAAGAGGTTGGACGGTATTATTGTTGATTTTTTGGAGATTTCTAGGATTGAAGCTGCTCGGTTAAAGTTTAAGTTTGTTAGAGATGATCCTGGTAAGGTTGTTCTTCAAGTTATTGAAGAGATGAAAGGGTTTATGCCGGAAAAAAAGATTACTATTATTCCTAGTATAGAAAAATTGCCAATTGTTGAGCACGATCCGAATAGATTATCTCAAGTTTTGAGAAATTTGATTAACAATGCCATTAAATTTTCCAAAGAAGGTTCGACTGTTGATGTTAAGGCCAAATTAAAGGGAGATATGATTTTGTTTTCGGTTGCTGACCATGGCATTGGTATAGATGCGAAATCTCAACAAAGACTTTTTGAGCCCTTTTTCCAGGTTGAGCAGACGATCTATCGTGAATATCAGGGAACGGGACTTGGTCTTGCTATTGTTAAAGGAATTGTTGAGTCTCAAGGTGGTAAGGTTTGGCTGGAAAGTGTTGTTGGTAAAGGAACTACATTTAATTTTACCTTGCCTCTTAAACCTACTAAAGAGATTAAGCCAATTAAATTATTGTTTTCTATACAGGAGAATAGTAAGGATAAGATTAAGGATTTATTTGTTAAAATGCTTGGTCCCATGGGAAAACAGGAGTTTGAGCTTTTGGAGAAGAAGGATAAGTTATTTGAGAAAGATTTGATTTCATATATTAACGATTTGACGGAAAAGGGAATATTGAAAGAAGAAAATGGTGAAGTTTTTAAAGAAGCAATCTCTAGTATATTTGGGAGTAAGGAGAATGAAAAATGATTGGATTAATCTTACGACTGAAACAGGAACATATTGAGATTGAGCGAATGTTTAATAATATACAAGAATATTTTTCTGATCAATTGATTGAGGCTGATGATTTGGTGAGGGATTTAAGAATGTTAAAAGATATTCTTGTTGCCCATCTTGATTTGGAGAATAAGATGTTGTATCCATTTTTTTCTAAATGTGACGATGCTAGTGTTAAAAAGTTAGGGAGTTTATTTTCTGAAGAGATGTTGGCAATTTTTGGAGTGAGTATGGATTTTTTTGAGAGACATAAGAACGAGAGTGTAAAGTATTTATTTGAAAATTTTAAATTTAAAAATGAACTTAGTCTAATTGCTCAGGTCGTTATAAAAAGGATTAACCTTGAAGAAGGGGTGCTTTTCCCCGTTTATGAAAAATATTACGAGGTGAAGAAATGAAATTTTTAGTTGTACTGATTATGTCATTTATTTTTGTAGGTACGGTTGGGAGTATCGTTGGAATGTATTCTTATTATATTGAGGCTAATTCTTTATTGGAAGAAAAGGTTGTTTTAAATTTAGAATCTGTCGCGCAGTCACTTGAAAATTTTATTGAAGAGGTTTTGGAAGAGCAAAAAGAAAAATTAAAGATAGCTGCTACGCATCAAGAACTTTCTTCTGAGGAGTTAAGGGCGATAATAGAATTGCAGGAAGAATTTTATGAGATTTTTATTTTAGACCCTGAGGGGAAAGTGGTTGCTAGTTCTGATGAATCTCAGGTGGGAAAAGATAAATCAGGGGATGCTTATTTTATTAATGTTAGAGAAGATGTGTATGTTAAACCTGCTTATTTTTCTGAAACTGTTCAAAAAGAATCTATTGCCATCTCTGTTCCTTTTCATGAGGATGTTTTGGTTGCAAGAATTGATTTGGATAGTTTTAATGAATTTGTATCCGATAGGACGGGTTTAGGTGAAACTGGTGAGGTGTTGCTAGCCTATCGTACTGTTGATGGGAGCGTTTCTTTGTTTACAGAAAGGAGGTTTGAGGAAGAGGCTGTTGATGAAAGAGAAAGATTGATTGGCATTTTGCCTATTGAAAAGGCATTGGACAAAGAAGAAGGGGTTGCCTATGGTTTGTTTGATTACCGTAATGTTGAAGTTCTCGCAGTGACGAGATATATTGATGAGATGGATGTTGGACTTGTTGTTAAAATTGATGAAGCTGAAGCACTCGGTATTGCTCGGAATCAATTGATTAGAAAAGCGATTGTTATTGTAGCCATTATCATCATTTTTGTTTCTCTGATTGGGTGGATTGTTTCTTTTTTTATTTTGAATCCTATCAAGAAATTGGCGTTTGATGTTGACGAAATAACAAAAGGCAAATTGGAAATCCAACTGGAAAAAAGTAGTATCTTTGAAATTCAGAATTTGGCAGATTCTTTGAATCGAATACTAGCGTCATTAAAATTAGCAATTTTGAGAACTGGTTCTAGCGGTAGTTTTTTGTGCCTAGGAGATGAATGCGAGGTTCCTGCTAAGAAAATTTCTGGCTCAAATGAAAAAAAGGTTTTTTCTGAAAAAAATATTAGTAAGGATGAAGGAGGGAAGAAAGATATTCCTTTGAAAAAATAGGGATATTTCTGAATGATTGTGGTGTTTATTAAATGGAGTGAAAGTGTTAGTGTTCATGTGGAGGAAATTGATAACCAGCATAAGAAACTTCTTGGTTTGATTAATTGGGCGCATGATATTGATTGGGATAAAGATAAGGAGAAGGGGAACAGGATATTAAATGAGCTTATTGAATTTGCTCGTGTGCATTTTACTACGGAAGAAAATTATTTTGCAAAATGTAATTATGGAGGAGCCGAGGCCCATGTAGCGGCCCATATGGGATATATTGCAAAAGTTCTTTTGCTTTATAGAAATTTTCAGAATGGGACTTGTAGTGCTGATGATGTTTTAAATTTTTTAAAAAGTTGGTGGGAAGATCATTTGATTAAAATGGATCATAAATATGTGGAAAATTTTCGGGCTTGTGGATTAAAGTAAATATGTTCGTATAAGGGTAATTATAAGGTTTTTACTATTCCTATTTGTGGTAGGAAAGAAAAAGAAGGTTGGGTCTGTGATTAGAAAGAAAGTTGTTTTGAAAAAAGCTGTATCGAAGAAAGCTGTATCGAAGAAAGTTGTCAAAGGGAAGATAGATGTTTCAGAAATTGCAAAAGAGGTTAGGGCTGAGCAAATCTCTAGTCAGAGAGCCTCTTTTAAAAATTTAGCTAGTATGAAAAATAAATCTTCTGTAAAAGTTAAGAAAGATAACAGGAAATATATTATGACTGGAGTTCCTGGGTTTGATGAACTTTTGGATAAGGGTATCCCTGAAGGTAGTGCTGTTTTGGTTGCAGGAGGAGCGGGAAGTGGTAAGACTATTTTTAGTTTGCAGACTTTGGTTCATCAGGCAGAGGCTGGTAAAAAATGTTTGTATATGAGTTTTGAAGAGAGAGAGGAAAGATTGATTGATCATATGAATGGTTTTGGATGGGGAGCTGATAAGCTTATTAAGAAGGGGCTGTTGAAAATTCAAAGGATTAGTCCGTTTGAGATTACTCGAAATGTCGATGCGCTTCTTGCTAAAGAGAAAGGTGAATTATTAATTGATGTTGACCCGGTGATTATTCCAAGCGGCTTTAAGCCTGACTTTATTGCACTGGACTCTTTAACTGCGATTGCTTCGGCGTTTACTGGCAAGGAGGATAGTTATCGGATTTATATCGAGCAGTTGTTTAGGTTTTTTGAGAAGATTGGAGCGACTAGTTTTTTGATTACGGAAACTGAGCAAATTCCAAAGATTTTTAGCACTTCTGGTGTTGAGGAGTTTTTGGCCGATGGGGTTATCGTGTTTTATAATTTGAAACATGGGAATGTTAGAGAAAATGCGATAGAGGTTTTGAAGCTTCGAGGGGCCGCACATCAAAAGAAGATTGTTGCGATGCAAATTACTGGAGAGGGGATAATGGTTTATCCTGAGCAAGAAGTTTTTAGTGAGATTGATTAGTTTTTATTTGTTGGATGTTTTGTAGATTGGATTTTGGAAATGTTTGTTAATTATTTGGCACACGGATTCTCACGGATTCTCACGGATTTGGGATTTAGGTTAGTTTGGTTTTGTATTTCTTTGTAGGTATACTTATGGTATTTTCTTCTATGTATTTCTTTGTAATATATGGATGTGTTGTTATGTACGTATATGTGCGTAAGAATTCTTAATAATAAAAAGTGGTTGGCTTTGTTATGAGAAAGAAGGTGACTCTTAGTTTGGACGTGGATGTTTATGGGAAGTTTCAGGATTTTTGCGATAAGAATGATGTTATGCTTTCTAAGCGGGTTGAGAGGTTGATTATGGCGCATATGGAGGAGATCGGATGAGGTTAATTTTTGTTTTGTTGATTGGAGTTTTTATTGGAACTTTTGGGAGTGCTGCTGTGTTCACGAATGTTGTGAGTACTTGTTCTGCGGAAGATAATGCAATTAAGGGAAGTTTTGCGGGAGTTTGTGATAATACTACGGGTTCTTTTTTGATTAATGACGATGCTTCTCTTGAGACTCATACTTATTTGAAAAGTACTTATGGGGGTGTAAGAATACAGTCGGTAAATAGCTCCATGCTTAGTTGTGGTGGGGTTTCTCAGGTTTTTGTTTGTTACAAGTGGTGGAGAACTAATACTGCTACGCCTCAGGATTGTGATGTTTCTGTCGATGCTAATGGAGGAGCTAGTTATAGTGTTGTGACTACGACTTGTCCTGCAATTAGTGAGCCGGCTTCTATAACTTGTTCAAATGTAACTAGTCTGGAAACTTGGAGTTGTGGGAATTTTTTTGGAGCGAGTGGAACTAGGGGGCTTGCGAAATCTGAAATGTCAAGAATTGGAACTGGTCCTGCTACGACTGAGACTGGGACTTGGGATGTGATGTATTTTAATGTGACTTATTCTGCAAATGCTGAGCCTGTGATTGCGAATATTAGTGCAAGTCATTCCGTGATTAAGGGAGGGGATACGATAACTATCTACGCGAATACTACGCGTAATGGAGTAAATGATAGTGACTTGAATACTTTACAATTATTTTGTGATTCCACTAATTTACCTACTTCTGCGAATACAGATTGCACTGGTGGGACTACTAGTGGGACTTATCCATATAGTTTGTCTTGCACTTTTGCTACGGCTGTTACGAGCACGAATTATACAGAGTATTGTAGAGTTTATGATGGGGCAGCTTATTCTTCGGTTGTTCCAAATGTGACTTACATTACAGATTCTACTCCTCCAACGACTTCGATAGTTAGTGTTGCTGGAGATAGTGCTGCTAGTTATTTTGATATAGTAAATGATGGGGTGACGAACATCGTTGTTTCTGGCGAGGCGAATATGAGCTGTCGATGGAGTTCAAGTGATGTTTCCTATTCTTCTATGTCTAATGATTGCACCGTATCTGGAATACGGGCGAATTGTTCTGTGAATAATGTAGCTTCTCAGGGATTTTATGCGCGGTATGTTTCTTGTCAAGATAATTATACTAATGGACAAAATTCTAGTCAAAATTTAGATGTGCAGTTTTTTTTGGATTATACTGCTCCAACAACTTCGGATAATTCGGTTTCTACTATTCAAGCTCCAAATTATACTGTTACGATTACGGAAGCAGATAATGTAGATTCGGATCCTACTACTCTATATTGTACTGATACTGTTGGAACTTGTGTGCCTTCGGTTAGTGTTGATAATGGTGGGCAAATTATTTTTACTTCTGTAAACCGTGGGATAAATTATTTGAGATATAATTCAAGTGATGATGCAGGTAACATTCAGGAGGTTCAAAATAAAACGATTAATATAAATCAACTTCCTACTTTTATGAGTGCTAGTGATAATGCTACGATTATTAAAGGTGGAGTTGCCGTTAATATTTCTAGTGTGTCTTATGATTCTGATGCTAGTCAATTGATTTCTCTTTTTGTCTGTAATTCTTCTGGGGCGAATTCAAGTGGATGTTTTGGGGGTGAATATTGTAGCGATTCTGGTGGCGCTAATTTGTCTTGTGTTCTTGTTTCGGAACTAGATTCTTCTACTCATACTTGGTATGCTTATGTTTTTGATCAGCTTGGAGAAGCGGCAACTAACAATAGTTTGACCGGGAGCTATACGACTGATTATACAGCTCCGATTATTACTTTGGTTTCTCCGACTAATGGTTCTACGATAACTCAGGATTCTGTTACGATTAGTGTTTCTGTTAGCGAGGCTTTATCTCGTGCTTGGTATTCTTTGAATGGTGGGGCGACTAATGTTTCTATGGCGAATACTACTTTGCTTAGTTATACTCATACAAATTCGAGTATTGCGGATGGGACTTATTCTTTGACTTTTTGGGCGAATGATAGCTATGGGAATATTGGGACTTTGACTGGGAATTCTTTTGTGATTGATACGACTCCGGTTGATACAACGCCTCCTTCTATTACGATTGTTTCTCCTGCTAATCTAAGTTATAAGAATCCTGCGAATACTTTGATTAATATTACCGCGGATGAAGATTTGCGTTGGGCTGGATATTCTTTGAATGGTGGTTCTGTTTCGGATTTGGGGAATAGTAGTCTTCGGAGTTGGAATATTACTTTGACTAGTTTGACGCAGGAGACTACGTATACATTAGTTGTTTATGCTAATGACACTTCTAATAATTTGAACAATAAGACTTCGGTGTTTTATGCTGATAGTCTTGCTCCGAGATATAGTTTGGCTCAGGCTTTCCCTAGTCCTGCTAATGTTTCGCAGGATGTTAATTGTTCTATTAGTTGGACTGATACGTATAATATAACTGGTGTTATAATCGGGGAGAATAGTAGTGGGACTTTTGAGAATCATAGTATTTCTTTTTCTGGAATTAGTGGTGAAGCTAGTTATTTGATTTCTGGTGCACAGCTTGGAACTTTTGGTGGGTATACTTGCAAATTTTATGCTAGTGATCTTGCCGGGAACGCTAATGTTAGTTCTGTTAATTTTAATGTTAATGATGTGACTGTTCCGGTAATAACGGTTAATAGTCCTAGTAATCTTACGTATAATGTTGCTAATGTTTCTGCTTCGATTAGTGTTTCTGAGAATGCTAGTTTGGCATGGTATTCTTTGAATGGGTCTGCGAATGTTAGTATGGGAAATACTTCTCTTGTGGCATGGAATAGTACATTGACTAATTTATCAGATGGGGCATATAATATTGTGTTTTATTCTAATGATTCTTCTGGGAATATTGGAGTTTCTTCGGTGATTTATTTTTCTGTTAATACTGCTGCCCCCGATACTGTTCCTCCGGTGATAACGATAGATACGATTTCTAATGCGACTTATTACACTTCGACTAGTCTTATTTTGAATGTGACTGCTAATGAAAATTTGACTTGGGCTGGGTATACTTTGAATGGCTCTTCTGTTGTTGCTTTGACAAATACGACTATGGTTGATTGGAATGCTATGCTTACTTTGAGTGATGAATCTACTAATACTTTGGTTGTTTATGCTAATGATACTTCGAGTAATCAGGGAAGTAAGACGATTGTGTTTTATGTTGATGGCGTTTCTCCTGTTTATACGAATGTTGGTGCAACTCCGAATCCTGCGAATGAAAGTCAGAATGTGGTTTGTAGTGCTTATGTCGCGGATGCTTTTGGTTTGACTAATGTTAAGATTGGGGAGAATGTTACGGGAAGTTTTGTGAATCATACAATTAGTTTGACTGGAACTGGATGGATGAACTATACGATGAGTAGCGTTGCTAAGGGTGGATATGTTTGTAATTTCTATTCTAGTGATGTTGCTGGAAATTCTAATTCTAGTTCCATAACTTTTACGGTTAATGATGTGACTGCTCCGGTTGTTAGTATTAATAGTCCATTGAATCAGACTTATGGTACTGCGAATATTTTATTTAGTATTAGTTTAAATGAGAATGCTACTGCTGCGAATTATTCTTTGGATGGTGGGGCTACTAATGTTAGTTTGTCTGGTTCTGGATCTGCTTGGAATAGCGTTGTTGCGACCGGAGCGGACGAGAGCAAGACTGTTATTTTTTATGCTGTGGACTCTTCTGGGAATATCGGAGTGAGCTCTGTTTCGTTTACTGTTGATGCTGTTCCTGCGGATAGTACTGCCCCCG
The DNA here is from genome assembly GCA_018303845.1 of Candidatus Pacearchaeota archaeon. Lineage (GTDB taxonomy): Archaea > Nanobdellota > Nanobdellia > Pacearchaeales > GW2011-AR1 > JAGVXH01. The sequence continues at coordinate 64,565 of JAGVXH010000002.1, read as the reverse complement.
TGATAACTGTTTGGAGTCCTTCTAATAATTCTTATGATTTGGACGGGAGTGTTCTTTTGAATGCGACTATGAGTGAGAATGTTATTTGGGCAGGATATAGGAATAACTCTGGTGCGCTTACTAATTTGGGGAATACTTCTTCTACCTCTTGGAATGCTACCGTTAATTTTGTTGAGGGGCAGCATAATGTAATATTTTATGCAAATGATAGTTCTGGTAATCAGGGGAATTCTTCGGTGATTGTTTATGTCGATTTGACTGTACCGGCTGTGAATAATTTTTCATGCAGTGATTCGAATGATTCTGTTAATGTTGTTTGTGTTGTGAATGTTAGTGATGCTGTTGGATTGGATTATGTTATTGTTAGTTATAATGCTAGTGGGACTTGGGTAAATAGTTCTGATATTGATTTGAGTGGGACTTTGAATTCCACTAGTTATACAATTGGTTCTGGAAATCATTCTCCGCCAGGTTTTAGTGCTAGGCTTTATGTTTATGATTTAGCTGGGAGAGTTAATGATAGTAGTATTGATGATGTTGTTATTTTTGATGACACTGCCCCTGTTATTAATAATATAACTTATTTTCCTAACTCAACGGATGGCTTGGACCCTGTTGTTGTTGTGAATGTGAATTCTAGTATTACGGAAGATTATAATATTTCTTCGGTTGTTTTGATGTACAAGAATTCTACGGAGACGAATTGGAGTTTTGTTAGTATGAATAATAATTCTGATTTGGTTGTAGGTTCGTCTTCGGTGATTGTTTACAACGGTTCTTTTATTCCTGAGGCAGATAACTGGACGTTTAAGATTAATGCTACGGATTTTGCTGGTAATAGAAATATTTCTGCAAATACTGTGATTGTTGTTGGGAATGATACTTCTCATAATGTTAGTGCTGTGATTGGTTCTATTGTTTCTTTGGTTTATGCTGATAGGGCTTCTAACAATTCTTTAGGAAATGTTATTTTAAATAATACTGGAGATGTAGATTTGAATTTTAATGTTAGCCTTAGTTCTTCTTCTATTGGTTCTCGATTGAGTGTAAATTATTCTGGAAATTTAAGTGTAAATTATTCTGTCGGTTCTGGGAGTTTTGCAAATATAACTATTGATGTGAATACTACTGGTTTGATTTCTGGTTTGTATAGTTATAATGTGACTGTTGTTTCTGCGGCTGGAGTGGAAATTTTTGAGAGGCGACTCAATCTTCAGACGGCTGTTGGACCTTATTTGGTTGTTGATATTGGTACTTATAGTGGGAGCGTGACGGCTGGGGATTCTAGTGTGAATTTGGTTGCGACGGTTACTAATCTTGGTACTGCGGATGCGACGGATGTTTATTTAAGTTGGACTTTGCCTTCGGTGTTTAGTGTTAGTAGTGGAAGTTTGACGAGAAGTCTTGGGGCTTTGCCTATTGGCGGAAGTGGTTCAAATAGTTTGGTTGTTTCTGTTTCTTCGTCGGCTACGGACAGCTCTGTTTCTATTGTTGCTGTAGCTAATTCTAGTAATGCTGATTCCGCTAATGCTAGTAAGGCGGTTACTATTGGCGCTGGGACGATTGTGGCCTCGACTGTGGTTTCTATCACTGGTGGAGGCGGAAGTGGAGGCGGCGGGGGTGGGGCAAGTGGAGAATCCGTTGTGTATTCTAAAGTTATTGAAATTGTTCGTGGGGGGGAAGATAGTTTTGAGATAACTGTGGATAATAAATATATTAATTCTACTTTGGAAAATTTGACTTTGAGTTTGAATGGTTTTATGTCTAAGTATATTAAAATTTCTCCTTTGGTTGTTGGCCCGATAGGCTATAGAGAATCTGGGAAGTTTAATATTAATGTTCGGGTTCCGGCATATAAGGAGGTAATGGAGGAACATACTTTGGTTGCGGTGATTAGTGGTCAATTGGTTGTGGGTGGTGCTGCTAGAAGTTATAGAGAGACTCAGAATATTTTGTTGATTATTCAGGAGGCTAGTTTTGAAGATACGAGTCTTTCTTTGCTAGCGGCGGAGAAGGCTATTCTTGAGATGAAGCTTGCGGGTTTTAATACGATTCAGGTTGAGGATTTTTTTGCTAAGGCTAAGTTGAAATTGGGAGAAAGAAAAAATGCGGAGGCATTGGAATTAAGTGAAAGTATTTTGGATTTGAGAGATTTGGCTTTTGAAACTCAAGGTTTGATTGATGGAGTTTTTGAATCGCTTAGGAACCCGGTGAAGATGGGTGTAATTACTGGAAACGCTGTAAAGGATGCTTATGCTGATGATAGTATTCGGGCCAATATGAATTCTATATTTACTGGTTGGGCTATTTTTGGCGATAAGTCTGTTGAGGATATTTTGAATTTAGCTAAGGTTGCTTTTGAAAGGGGAGATTACGCTTTGGCTAATGAGAGAATAAAAGAGGCTCAGAATTTGTTGTTGTTTAATCGAAAGGGAAATTTTACTTTGTTTTTATTTTTGTATTGGCCGTTTATTTTCTTGGGTGTCTTTTTTATTTTCTTGGGTGGAATTTTTGGGTATCGTAAATATCAGAAGAGCGTCGCGAGTTCTAGGATTATTGATATTAATAGGGAAGAGGAGAATATTAGGAAATTAATGACTGCGTCTCAGCAACAATATTTTACGGGTGTGATTTCTTCTGGAGAATATCATCGGATTATGAATCAGTACGAGAAAAGGTTGGCGAATTTAAGGGGAGTTCGATTGACTTTGAGGAATCAGAGAATTGGAATATTGAAGCCTAGGGAGATTATTTCTGAACTTGATAGTGAAAGGATTCAGGCGGAAGCGGAAGTTAAGAAATTGCAGAATGATTATTATAAGAATAAGAAGATTGGTACGGATAGTTATGAGTTGCAGTTTAGGATTTTGAATGAGAGGTTGGCCGAGATTGAAGGAGAAAGGATGACGGTGTTGCTGATGAAGGAGAGGGTGAACAAGATTTCTTCTAAGTCTGTGGCGTCGGGGAATAAGGAGGATAAGGGGGAAAGCAAGATTATAGATAAGGGTTTTGCTAAGAAAGTTTTTGTTGGACGGAAGGGCTTTTTGGGTAGGAATGTTCATGGGAAGTGGATTAAAATTAAGGGCGGGAAAAATGAAAAATAAAATTAAAGTTTTTGGTGTGCCTATTCTATTTATTTATTTATTTATTGTTATGAATTTGGTGACTGGTGATATTTTGGAAAAAGAAGAAAATATTACTTTGGATTCTGTGATGGTGGCTTTTGAAAATGTTGATGATATTATTTCGGAAATGAAGGCGCATAATTTTTCTGTTTCTTATGTTGAAGATTCTTTACTAGAGATGAATCGGGTTTTTGAGCAGGTTAGTTATGCCGAAATTTTGAGGAATGGTAGTCTTTCTCGTGAGGATAAGGCTGAAGCGACTGAGGCTTTGAGGTTGATTAAGTGGCAAAATCTTGAGTATGATGACGTGATGGTTTATTATTATGATATTGTTGCTCGTCGGGATTTAGCGTTTTTATTGTGGGATAAGATTATTATAGAAGAGCCCCTCCCTGGAATTGTTTCTCCTGGAAATGTTCAGATATTGGAAGATGCTAAGGCTGCTTTTTATGAGGAGAGATTTTCTGAGACTGAAGATTTGATTAAAGTATATCGAGTTAGTGTTGAAAAAGATAGGGCTGATAGAACTGTTTTTGCGGGGGTTCAACGTGGGGCTAAAAATTTTTTTCAGGAGCATTGGATTTTTGTTTTAGTTGGTTTTGTTTTAGTTGGTTTTATGGTATTTTTTCTTAGAAAGAATATTGTGAAAAGAATCTTGAAGAATAAGATTTTGAAGATGGAGACAGAGCGTACTGTTTTGAAGGATTTGATTAGGAAGGTTCAGGTTGAGCGGTTTAAGAAGAGAAGTCTTTCTGGGTTAGTTTATGATATTAGGATGAAGAAGTATGGTGAGAGATTGACTGAGATTAATGGGGAGTTGCCGGTCTTGAGGGCGCGGTTGGCTGGGGGAGATAAGGGTTAGTATATGAGTTAAACTTAAAACTCTAAATGATTGGGTATTTTTATGAAGTTAGCGATTGTGCATAAGGAGAAATGTAAGCCAACCCTTTGTGGTCGGGAGTGTAAGAAGTATTGCCCTGTTGAAAAGAAAGAACCAGATAGTTGTGTTGTGATTGGTTTGGTTGATGCCGGGCCGTCTGTTAAGAAAGGAACTGGTGTTTTGTCTTCTTCGGGAAAATGTGTTATTGATGAAAATACTTGTGTTGGGTGTGCGATTTGTGTCAAGAGGTGTCCGTTCGAAGCGATTGATATTGTGAATTTGCCTTCTGTATCAGAGAAGGATATTGTGCATCGCTATGGGGCTAATGGGTTTGCGCTTTATGGTTTGCCTGTACCGAAAGAGGGTTCTGTTTTGGGTTTGCTTGGGAGGAATGGAATTGGGAAATCGACTGCGGTTAAGATTTTGGCTGGGACGGAGAAGTTGAATCTTGGGAAAACTGAAGCGAGTGATGAGGATATTAAAGAGTTTTTTAAGGGAAATGAGATTTTGAGATATTTTGAGGGGCTTAGCGGGAAGAAGGTTTCGTATAAGCCGCAGAATTTGTCTGTACTTTCTTTGGATGTTGGGGTTATGGATTTGTTGTTGCAACGAGGAGGTGAGGCAGACATAAAGAGATTGGCTGAGGTTTTGGGGGTGAGTCAGGTTTTGGGGAATAGGATGAATAAGCTGTCTGGTGGTGAGTTGCAGCGGGTCGCGATTTTGGCGGCGAGTTTGGGCGAGAGTGATATTTATTTTTTTGATGAGCCTTTGGCATTTTTGGATATTGGAGAGAGACTTAGGGTTTCGGATTTTTTGAAGGAGATTTCTAAAAATAAAACTTTAATTGTTGTCGAGCATGATCTATTGATTTTGGATTATTTGACTGATTATGTTAATGTGTTTTTTGGGGGGCAGGGAGCGTTTGGTTTGGTTAGTGGGGTTAAGAGTTCGAAGGTGGGGGTTAATGCTTATCTTGATGGTTTCTTGAAAGAGGAGAATATGAGGATTCGGGATAAGGCTTTGAAGTTTGATTTTACGCGGAATGCGATGATGTCGGGGCACAAGATTGCGACTTGGCCGGATTTTTCTTTGAAGTTTGATACTGGATTTGAGTTGGATGTTAAGGGCGGGGTGATACATGAGAATCATGTGATTGGGATTTTAGGGAAAAATGGAACTGGGAAGACGACTTTTGTTAAGGCTTTGGCTGGGGAGCTTGAAACTAGTTTGGGGAAATTGGATTTGAAATTAGATATTTCTTATAAGAAGCAATATTTATTTTCGGAGGATGAGACAATGGTTCGGGATATTTGTTTTAAGGAGAAAATTTCTAAGAGATTAAAAAGTACTTTTAATTTGGGAGTTTTGGAGGGGAAGAAGTTGAAGAATTTGTCTGGTGGTGAGTTGCAAAGGTTTGAGGTTGCTCGGTGCTTGGCTCGGGATGCGGATGTTTATTTGATTGATGAACCTAGCGCATATCTTGATGTTGAGGAAAGGATTTCTGTTGCTAAGGCGATTAAGGACATTATGGTTGAGCGAGGTAAGACGGCGTTTGTGGTGGATCATGATTTGTTGGTGATTTCATATTTGGCTGATTCCATTATTAATTTTGGTGGTGTTGGTGGAGTTCGTGGTGAGGCTGGAAAGGTTGTTTTGTTTGAAGAGGGTGTTTCGGAGTTGCTTAGGAGTTTGGATGTTACGCTTAGGAAAGACAAGGAATCTGGGAGACCTAGGATTAATAAGAGGGGTTCAGTTTTAGATAGGGAGCAGAAAGAAACTGGAAAGTGGGCTGTTTTTTAGGATTTTTGTTGGGAAATATGTTGTTAGTAAGGTTTAAATAATGTTTAGATAGATAGTTTCATCTAAATTCGGAGAACTTTATAATGGCATATGATGAAGACGAAGATTTTGAGGATGATTTCGAAAGTGAAATTGAAGATCCTGAAGAAGGCGACTGGGATTAATTAGATTACTTGGAAACAATCATTTGAATTCTCTGATTTGAGATTTTGTTTCCTTCTTATTTTTTTATTGTTTTGATGGGATTTTTTAATATGCCCATAATTCTTTTGCATTTCTCGTTTCAGTAAAAAGTATATCTCGTTTCATGCTGGTTTTGTCATGAGATATAAGGGAGGATTTAACATGGAAAGAAAAACATTGGCGATTTTGGCTTTGGCTTTAGTCGGGCTTTTTGCTGTTTCTTTTGTTGTGGCTATGCCTTTTGCTTCTAGTGAAGATAGGGATGTTATGAAAGCGGCTGTTGAGAGTGGAGACTATTCTGCTTGGAAGGAATTGCATATAGCTCAACTTAGTGAAGAGAATTTTGATAGGATGACTCGGATGCATGCTTTAAGGACTGAGCTTTTAGAAGCTCGTGAAGCTGGAGATGATGAGGCTGTTGAGAGTTTGATGGCTGAATTAGAAGAGCTTATGCCTGAAGGTCGTGGAATGGGCTTTGGCCAGATGGGCGGCAAGAAAGGCTTTGGGCGTGGAATGGGCAAGTCTCATGAAGGATGTCCTTTTGCTGAATAGGGCTAAGTATAATTAAATTTTATTTTTATTTTTATTTTGGCAAAGGTTAAAAGGTTTGGGAAATTAAAATGAATATGCCAATTGGAATTACGGGATGTGCGGTAAGAGATGGATTTAAGCCAGTTATGGGTTTTCATCCTTATGGATGGGTCTTTCAGTTATTGATATTGTTTGCCGTTGGGTTTGTTATCTATTGGGTTGTTAGAGGGAATAAGAATGAGTCCGCTATTGACATTGTTAAGAAGCGGTTTGCTGCTGGTGAAATAAGTGAGAAGGAATTTTTGAAAATAAAGAAGGTATTGAGATAATGGAAGTTTCTGTTAGGCGATTGATTGTTGGACTTGTTTTGATTTTTTTTCTTGGGGTTTTGTTTGCTGTTGTTAATGGCTATTATGTCTCTGAAGAGGGGAGTAGTTTGCCTTTGATTGTTTATGGAATTTCGTTTTTGTCGATTGTTGTTGGTGGTGGGATTGTTGTGCTGTTTCAGAGTAAGATAAATAAAGTTTTGTTAAATCGGGTTTTGAGTATTTTGCCTGAAGGGGAGAGGAAGATTGTTGGTTTGCTAGTTGAGAATAATGGGAGCTTAGAGCAGAATCGGCTGGTTGCTTTGTCGGGTTTGAATAAGGTTAAGGTTTCGAGGATTTTGTCTGAGCTTGAGACGAGGCGGGTTTTGGCGAGGGTGAATCTTGGGAATACTAAGTTGGTTAGTTTGAAAATATGATTTTATTTATTTGAATTCTTTGATATGCTTTTCGGTTTCTAGAATTATTGTTTTCATCATTTTTATTGCTAAGACTGGATATTTGCCTATGGCAGTTTCTTCGGAAAGCATTAGGGCTTCCGAGCCTTCTAAAATTGCATTTGCTATGTCTGCTGTTTCCGCTCTTGAAGGTCTTACGTAACTTATCATGGATGGCATCATTTCGGTCGCTGTTATTGAGAATATTTTTGCTTTATTACATTTTTTTGTAATGGATTTTTGTATCATTGGAACTTTTTGGAATTGAATACTTTTTCCTAAATCTCCTCTTGCTATCATGATTCCGTCACTAACTTTTATTAATTTGTTAATATTATCTACACCTTTTTGGTTCTCTATTTTTGATATTATTATTTGTTTTGGAAACATTTCTTTTATCTGGATGATTTCTTTTTCGGATTCTGCAAAAGAAATTGCTAGGTATTTGAATTTTAGATGGGAAATTTTTTGAAGGAGATTTCTGTCTTTGATGTCTAGCATGAAAGATGTTTTTGGATGTCTTTGTATTATGTTTTGGACTTGTCTGGGGGAGATGTATTTTGTGTTTAGTCGTATTATGGAAGCGCCGGCTTTTAGGAGTTCGGGGATTAGATTTTTTGATGATGGGCCGTAGGTCGCTATGATCTTAGTTCGCATGGAATATTGAAGAAAAGAAAAGTTAATAAGTGTTTGTTTGTGTTTTGTTGTATGAAAGATGTTGTTGTTAAATTAATTGCTGAAGAAGTTGATTTTGATATTTGTGAAATTGAGGGATTGCTTGAGGTTCCGCCTAGGTCTGAAATGGGGGATTATGCTTTTCCTTGTTTTGGTTTGGCTAAAACTTTGAAGAAGTCCCCTGGAGTTATTGCTGGAGATTTGGCTTTGACTTTTGTGAAGGTTTTGCCTAAGGAAATTGAGAGAGTTGAGGCTAGTGGTGCTTATGTTAACTTTTTTATTGATAAGGGGATTTTTGCGCGGAAGGTTTTGGGCAAGGATTATGGGAAGAAGGTTTTGAAAAATGGGAAGCGAATTGTTATTGATATGTCGAGTCCGAATATTGCAAAGCCTTTTGGGATTGGGCATTTGAGGTCGACGATTATTGGTAATTCGATTGCGAGGATTTGTGAGGCGAATGGATTTGAGGTTGTTAAGATTAATTATCTTGGGGATTGGGGGACACAGTTTGGGAAGATTATTTGTGCTTGGAAGAAGTGGGGTAGTGAGGAGAAATTAGAGAGCGATGCCATTGGGCACTTGCAGGAACTTTATGTTCGGATTAATGCTACGGATGAATTTGATGATGAGTGTCGACTTGAATTTAAGAAGTTAGAGAGTGGGGATTTTGAGAATTTGGCTTTGTGGAAGAGATTTAGAGAGATGTCTTTGGTGAAGTTTCAGAAGATTTATGATTTGCTTGGGATTAGTTTTGATGAGGTTTCTGGGGAGAGTTTGTATAATGATAAGATGGATGCGGTTATCTTCGAGTTGAAGGAGAAGGGATTGCTAATTGAAGATGCGGGTGCTAGGATTGTTGACCTTGATGATGTTGGATTGGGGAAGGTTTTGATTCAGAAGAGTGATGGGACTAGTCTTTATGCGACGAGGGATTTGGCCATGGCACTTGATAGGAAGAAGGTTTATGATTTTGACCGGGCGATTTATGAGGTTGGGGCTGAACAGACATTGCATTTTCGGCAGGTGTTTGGTATTTTGAAGAAGATGGGCTATGCTTGGGCGGATGATTTGGTGCATGCTGCGCATGGGCTTTATTTAGATAGTGATGGGAAAAAGTTTTCTACTAGGCGAGGGAAGACGGTTTATATGGAAGATGTTTTGGGTGAGGTTGTCGAGAAGGCTCGAGGGAATTTGGAGGCTCGAGGCGATTGTGATAATTTAGATGAGCGGGCTCGAAGAATTGCTTTGGCTGCGATTTTTTATGGAGACTTGAAGAATAATCGGGAGCATAATATGGTTTTTGATGTTGATAGGTTTCTTTCTTTTGAAGGGGACACTGGCCCATATCTTTTGTATTCGTATGCTCGGGCTTCTTCTATCCTTAGGAAGATTAAATTTGAAAGTAAAAGGCAAGATATAAAGTATAAGGATTTTGGGGATTTGGAGTTTGCTTTGATTAAGAAGATTGATTTGTTTGATAATGTTGTCGTGAAGGCTTATGAGGATTTGTCCCCGAATTTGATTGCGAATTATTGTTTTGAACTTGCTAAGGATTTTAATGAGTTTTATCACGGCTGTCCTGTTTTGGGCGGAGAGAGTGAGGCGTTTAGATTAGAGATTGTTGAGGTGTTTAGGGTTGTGATTAAGAAGGGACTTGATTTGCTTGGGATTGAGACTTTAGAAGAGATGTAGGATTTGAGGCTGGAGAAAGTTAGGGATTTTGATTTACATCATAATGGTTTTTAACATTTTGATATTATAGATTTACGACTAAGCTTTTATTGCTTTGAAATTTTTCCAAGCAATTTCGAAAAGGCTTTCTAGCGCTTGTGCGAAGAATTCTGTGTTTATCCAAATTCCTACATCGTAAGATGGGTGAACATTGTCATCATTTAGGAGCATAAACATTATTTGTTCACTGTCTACTAACATGAATCTTGCATTAAGATCTTGGATGTCTCTTACTTCTCCAATTTTTAAGAAATCTTTTGCTACCTTTTTGTTTTCTGCTGTTATTGGTGCGGCTATTCTTATTTTAACTCCTCTTTTCTTTGCTTTTTCTAGAGAAGGTAGTAGGACTTCTAGTTTTCTGGTTAGTCCATCTGCAGTTGTTACTAGTGTTATTGTACTTTCTGCTTCTCTAACTAGCATGTCTAAATGGTTGTATATGTTTTGTCTAGACTTTAGTGCGCCTGAGAGGTCGCTTGGTTCTACGTATTTGATTCCTTCAGAGAAGATGCTTGTTAGTTCTTCTAGTACTTCGTCGCCTTTTAGCTTTTCTAATCTTTTTGATTTTTCTTTTGCGTTAACTATCAGATTTCTTTTTACTCGTTCAATTACTTCTTCTGGCTTTAATGCTACGAACTGGATTGGTTTTCCTAGTTTCATTACTATGAAGCCTTTCTTTTCTAGGGATTCTAGGATGTCGTAAGTTCTAGACCTTGGAACGTCTGAGATGCTGGATAGCTCTCCTGCGGTAGAAGTTCCTCTGGATAATAGGGCTGCCCATACTTTGACCTCGTAAAGGTTCAGGTCGAATATTTTTCTGAGTCTGCTAAGAAACTCCTCTTTGACTATCATGACTGTTCTAACTCTAAATAGTATTTAAATGTTTCTTCATGTTGTCTGGATTTTAAGGGGTGAAAAGGATTTTGTCGTCGTATTTATAACTTATTGAATTTTATTTCAAATTCTTTGTTTTTTATTTTACTGACTTTTGAGTAATCAAAATTTTTACTGGTTTTTTTTAAAGATATTGTCGTCGCTCCGACTCTTGTTTTTATGAATTCTAGTTGGGAATTTATAATGTCGTTGAAATTGGAGATTATTTCTAGTTCTATTGTGTCGGATTTTATTAGATTGTTTTCTTTTCGTGACGCTTGGATTATTCTGGATAGTTCTCTGGCGTAGCCTTCGGATTCTAGTTCTGGAGTCTGGGTTGTGTCTAATTTGGCTGTTAGCTCTTGGCTGTTAGCTGCTAGTGGGATGTATTCTATTTCTTTTATGTTAAGTTCTTCTTTTATGATATTGGATAGTTCTTCTTTTGGTCGTATTGGGGTTGAAACTGTTGCTTTTGCTAGTGGCCATTTTATTCCTATTGCGGCTTTGTCTCTTTGTTGTAATAGTGTTGAGACTATTTTCCTTGTGGTTTCCATTTCTTCTTCTAGCTCTTTATTTATTAGGGATTCGTTTGCTTTGGGATAGTCTTGGAGGTGGACGGAATCTTGGGAGTTATTTATGTCTTGGAAGATTGATTCTGTTACGAAGGGGATTAGTGGTGATAAGATTTTGGAGAGTTTGTTTAGGACGTAGTATGTTGTTTTTCTTGCTTGGGAGTCGTCTTCGTTGAATCGGTTCCTAGAGTTTCTGATATACCAAGTTGAAAGGTCTTCGATGTATTTTTTTGCGAAGGCGCAGGCTTTGATGGAGTTGTATATCTCTAGGTTTTCTTGGACGACTTTGTTTAGTTCTTCGGTTCTTGAGATTATCCAGTTGTCTAATATGTTTGTTGAGGTTTCGAAGTTTTTGTCGTCTTCTGTTGCGTAATCTTTGTAAAATCTTGTTACGTTGTATAAGAGGACTGTTATTTTTTTGTAGACTTCTTCTAGCCCGGATTCTGAGAAGTTGAAATTTTCGGCTGTCATTAGGGGAGAACCTAACATATAGAATCTGAATGTGTCGGCCCCGTATTTGTTTATCATTGTTAGTGGGTCTGGATAGTTTTTTAGGGATTTTGACATTTTCTTTCCGTCTTCGGCTAGGATGATTCCGGTTGTTAGGACGTTTTCGAAAGGGATTTTATCGAAGAGGATAGTTGAAAGTGCCATCATGTAATAGAACCAAGCCCTAGTTTGCCCAATGTATTCTGTGACGAATTGTGCTGGGAAGTTTTTGTCGAAGAATTTTTTGTTTTCGAATGGATAGTGGAATTGCGCGAAGGTCATTGCACCTGATTCGAACCAGCAGTCTAGGACTTCTGGGATTCTTGTGTATTCTTCTCCGTCTATTTTTAATTTGATTGGGTCTAGAGAATCTTTGTGTAAATCTATTTGCCCTTCTGGTAGGTTTATTGCATATTGTTTTAATTCTTCAATTGAGCCTAGGACTTTTATTTTTCCTGACGGGGATTTCCAAATTGGGATGGCGGTTGCCCAGTATCTGTTTCTTGTGATGTTCCAGTCTGGCGCAGTTGAGATGTTGTGTTGCATTTGTCCTTCTTTTAGGTGAGATGGGAACCAGTTGATTTGGAGATTTAGTTCTAGGAATCTGTTTTTCATTTTTTGGATGTCGACAAACCATGCTGGGAGTGCTCGATACATTAGTTTCGTGTCGCATCTGTAGCAGAATGGATATTCGTGTTCCATTTTTTTTGATTGGATTGCCTTCCCTTGTGTTTTTAAGTCGATTACTATTTGTTGGCTTGCGTCGTAGACTAGTTGATCCTTGTAGTCTGTTACTTCTTTTGTAAAGTGTCCTGTTTCTGTAACTGGTTGGACCATTGGGATGTTGTATTTTCTGCAGATGGCGTTGTCATCTTCTCCGAATGCTGGGGCTGTGTGGACGATTCCTGTTCCTGCCTCTGCGGTTACGAAGTCGGCGGTTAGGATTTTGAATGAGTTTGGGTTATTTTTGAAATAGGGAAATAGTGGTTCGTATTGTAATCCTTCTAATTTGCTACCTTTCATTTCTTTTGTTATTTCGTATTCATTTGTGTCTTTGTAGAATGAGGGAATTAGTTCTTTTGCTAGGACGTAGGTGTTGTTGTCTTTTTTATCTTTGACGAAGGTGTAGATTAGGTTTGGGTTTACTGTTAAGGCCAGGTTGCTTGGAAGAGTCCATGGGGTTGTTGTCCATGCTATGAAAAAGGTTTCACCTTTTCCATTGGTGGTTCGGGGGTTTGGTGGTTCGGGGGTTTGGAGTTTGAATTTTGCTGTTAGTGTTAGTTCTTTTACTGTTTTGTAGGAATTGTCCATTGCGATTTCTGATTTTGCTAGAGGGGTTGCGCATCTTGGGCAGTAGAGTAGGATTTTTTCGCCTTCGTAAAGGTAGCCTTTTTCGTATAATTGTTTGAATGCCCACCAGACGGATTCTATGTAGGAGTTATCCATTGTCTTGTAGCCTCCTTGCCAGTCTACCCATCTTCCGATTTTTTCTATGTAGGTTCGCCAGTCGGAGTCGTAGGTTAAAACTTGTTGTCTACAATGGTCGTTGAATTTTTTGACGCCCATTTTTTCTATTTCGTCTTTAGATTTTATGCCGAGGTTTTTTTCTGCGATTGATTCAATGGGAAGTCCGTGGCAGTCCCAGCCCCATGTTCTTTTTACGTAACGTCCGAGCATTGTGTGAAATCTTGGGTATACGTCTTTTAGGGTTGAAGCCAGAAGGTGGCCGTAGTGAGGAAGGCCTGTTGCAAAGGGTGGGCCGTCGTAGAAGATGTAGGGTTTGCCTTTTTCTGTTTTTTTTAGTGAGGCTTCGAATGTTTTGTTTGCTTTCCAGAATTTTGAGATTTGTTCTTCGGTTTCTTGGATTTGGGATTTTTCTTGCATAGTAATTCTTGTTTGAAAGGTTATTTAAGATTTGTTGTGGATTTTTAACATCGGGCTTAAGGGAAGTTTTCCTCGCAGGAAAAAATTTGGGTGAAGTGAGGTGAAACCGAGCGTAACCTCTTAATCGCTGTTATGCTTTTCGTTAAGACGAGATTTTAGCAACGATGCCGAAGGTAAAAATCTCAAGTCGCCCAAATAGCCCTGAAACAACTATAATTCAGAAATTGATTCTTCCACAAGATTAGATAATTCTTGGTCTTTAAATTTGATTTGATTAACTAACTTTTTGGCTTTAGCAGACAGTCGTTTATACATAAATTTGATTTTGTCGATTGTCTCTTTTTCAGTATGTGTGTCTCGATAATGCCGTAAGTTGTTGAAGAATGTCATGCTATCTGCTTCCGTTAAAGTCTCGACATCGCCTTCACCACCAATTTCATGATTTTCAATCAAATGTTTAACTTTATCTATCGTTGCTTTGTCAAAATTGTGTTTTATTAGAATATCGCATGTTATCTTGGCAGAAAGTAAAGCATGTGCTTTTTTGTATTCATCATAAGTCGCATATCTTGCCTTCATCTTCCGATAGTCTTCAAAACTTCTATCAATGTCGTGACCCAAGGCGGCGATTTGCAATGCAATGTCTGCGTCTGGTTTGAGTTTTAAGACCCACTGCCAAACGGATTGTGAATGACCATATTCAGTTTTATCCGCTGCATTTTTGGTAATCTTACTAATTTCCTCAAAAACAAGATCGAATTTCGTCATGATACCCTTTTTATATGATGTATAATGCGGAATTATCATTTTAATTTTTTCCAATGTTTCCTCTTCTAGAAAATGAAGTTTTGTTGGTATGATTATGCAAAATGGCATTTCTATATTTTTGTTGCTAAGGTTTTCTGGAGTGTCGTAGAAAATTTTTTGGTTTTCAGTTCCCGCATTTGAAATTGTAATTATTTTTTCTGGGAGTTTTAGGGATTCTTTTTCTGATGCTTCTTTTAGTTGATTGATTGCGTTTTCAATTTCTAGTCCAATGTCGGTTAGGATTAGGGTGTGGGCGTCGATTGAGAGGTTTTGTTTTATGTAGGTTATGAAGGAGGTTGGTTTGTTGGTGTGTTCTGCCCAGTTTGGCATTGAGGTTGTTTTCCCGAATTTGTAGAGGGAGAGTCCAGTCTCGGCGACTGTTGTTAGTATACTTGCATTGTGGAAGATTTGGTAAGGTATACTTTGTTTTTTGCATTCTAGGATTAGTTGCATGTGGGTTGTTGCTGATAATGAATCTCCGTAAACTAGGAGAGCCACTTTTTGAGTTTTTGCTTCTTGGAGGATTGATTCGTCTTCGACACTTCCTCTTGGAAGAGAGATTAGATTGTAGGAATTAGAATTTAGATGTTTGTTTATTTCTTTTTCTAGGTCTTCTATTTTGTAGGGGAAGTTTACAGTGTAGTTTTCTAGGTAGATTTTGTCGGATTTTTTTAGGGCCTCGAGACTTTCAGCTGTTAGGGAATTTTTTGTCATGCCGGTTCCGACCAAAAAAAATCCGTTTTTTTTGGTGGGTGGTTTGGTTGTTCGGTGGTTTGGTTGTTCGGTACTCATGGGATAAGGAGAAGTTTTTTGGTTAAGAAGTTTTGGGTTTAAGCTTTTGCCAGGTGTAGATTGTTATTAGCATGAATGTTGAGGTTAGGAAAATTTGTTGGTTTTGAGATATTGTGATTGCCATTAGGATTAGGATGATTTTTTGGATTAGAGGGAAGTAGACTGGTTTTGTGAAGATTTGTTTTTCGTCTTTGGTGGTTTTTGCTAGGAGGATTCCGAGTGGGATTGCTAGTATTAAGAGAAAGTATTCTATCATTAGTTTTTTAAGAGGGTTTGGTTTATAGATTTTATGAAGTTAGTTGATGTACATTGTCATTTGAATGATTCGCGATTTGACGCGGATTTGGATTCTGTTTTGGAAAGGTTTCGAGAGAAAGGTGGCGAGGTTATTGTTACTTCGGGTGTGAATAAGGAGACGAATCGTCGGAGTTTGGAGTTGGCTAATAAATATGATTGTGTTAAGGCTGCATTTGGGATTTATCCGACTGACGCTTTGGCGAAGGAAGTTGAATTGGGTGAGTCTAATGAATTGCTTCGTAAATTGGAAGAGTTTGATGTTGATAAGGAGCTCTCTTGGATTGAGGCGCATGAGTCGAGCTGTGTTGCTATCGGTGAGATTGGGCTGGATTATAATTTTAAGGAGTTTCAGACTGAGGAGATGAGGGAGAAACAGAAGGAGGTTTTTCGGAAATGCTTGAGGCTCGCGAAGAAGTTGGATAAGGTTGTGGTGATTCATTCTCGGAAGGCTGAACTTGACGCTATTGAGATTTTGGAAGATGAGAAAATGGATAAGGTTGTGATGCATTGTTTTAATGGTAAGAAGGCTTTGATTCGGAGAGTGCTAGAAAATGGTTGGAGTTTTAGTGTGCCGGCTGTGATTGTGAGGCTTGAGCATTTTAAGATGTTGGTTGAGATAGTTCCGCTTGGGCAACTTTTGACGGAGACTGATGGGGCTTATCTTTCTCCTGTTGTTGGGACTTGGAATGAGCCGGTTAATGTTTCGGTTACGCTAGGGGAGATTGCGAGGATTAAGGGGATTTCTTTGGAAGAGGTTGCTGATAAGATTTGGGAGAATTTTGAAAGGTTGTTTTTTTGAGGGGAAGAATGATAATAAATTTTATTACTAAAATTTTGAATATTAAAAAATAAAAATAAAAATTTGGGGTTTATTTCTTGCAGCAGCAGCTGTTTCCTGATAATAGGATTATTGCAGCTAGTACAGTTATTGTTATGTTTGCCCACATTTCTACAGGTTTCCACCATGTAAGTGCAATTATAATCAGTGCGATGATTCCTTTGCAGTAGCAGGTTTCGTCTGTAGAACATACCGGTGAGGGTTTTATTTCTGTTTTTTTTGCTATCTTTTTCTTTGCCATTTTTACTCCTTTTATTTAGTTGGAATTAGTTTGTCTAAGATGCTTGGTTTTTTTGTTATGTTAGATTTGAGATTAAGTTGTTTTTTTAGTTGTGGCCATTTATCTTCTAGGGATCTTTCGGCTGATTGGTAAATTACCCCAATTGGAATTTTTCCTGATTTTGAATTATAGTCGAATTCTCTTGCTAATTTTTCTGCTTGTTCTAGGCTTTTATTGTCTTTGATTTTATACATTAAGCTGTCTTTGTTGTTTGCTTCTGCGTTGAAGATAAGGCAGTCTTGGATTATTTCTACAAATGAGAAACCATTGTGTTCGATTGCTTTTGTAAATATTTCTGACATGTGTTTCATGTCTTTTGCAGATGTTCTTGCTACGAAAGTTGCATTTGCCGCTAGGGCTAGTTTAATTGGGTTGAATGGTCGGTCTGCTGTTCCTAATGGAGAGGCTTTTGAGATGTAACCTTGTTGAGTGGTTGGACTTGGTTGTCCTGTTGTTAGGGAGAAAGATTGATTGTCGTGAAGGATTAGTGTCATGTTGGCGTTGTGCTTGAAAGCGTGGATGAAGTGTGCCATTCCTTCTGAATACATTCCTCCATCTCCTACGAAGCTTAAGACTTTTAATGAAGGGTTTCCTAGTTTTATTCCGATTGCTGTAGGGAGAGCTCTTCCGTGAAGGCAATAGATTCCTGAGAGGTTTATGTAGTCGAAGATTTTTGCGTGGCATCCAATGTCGGTTGTTATTGCGAAATCGGTTTGTTTGTAAGTTTTGGATTCGATTAGTTCTGTTATGGTTTGTTTTACCGATGCTAGTATCATGTGGTTTGGGCAGCCTGGGCACCAGGTCTTTTCTGAAGTTGTATCTAATTGGATTTTCATATTATGCTTTTGATTAATTTGTTTAGTTCGTCGGTGTGGAATGGTCTGCCGTTATATTTTAGTAATCGGTTTTTGATTTTGATTCCAGTTTTTTCTCTGATTAATCTTCCTAGTTGTCCAGTTACGTTGCATTCTACTAGGATTACTTTGTCCGCCTTTTCTATTTCTTTTTTTATTTGAGGGGAAAGTGGTTTGCAATAAATGACTTGGAGGAATTTGGCATCGAGGTCTTTGATTGCATCTTTGATTGCTCCCGAAGTTGAGCCCCATCCGATGATTAGGTTTTTGGATTTTTTGTTTCCATGAATTTTTATCATTTCGAAATTTTTTCTTACATATTGTTTTATGTCTTCGTATTTTTGGATTCTTTTGTTCGCGTTTTCTTCGGTTATTGTGTACGATTCTGTTGAATTGCCGAATTTGTCTGATTCATAAGAGGAATTTTTTACTAGGGATGAACCTGGTATAGGTCGTGTTACATTGAATGTTGGGAATTTGTATGGTTTTTCTGTGGAAGAAAATTCGGATTCTGCTAGATGTTTGTCTGATAAAATTATTGAAAGTGTTTTGAATTTTTCGCTCAAGAATAATGCTTCGGAGGTTTTCTGAATTAGTTCGGTTGGGTTTCCTGGCGCTACAACTACTCTTGGGAAATCTCCGTGTCCTGCTCGAAGTGCGATGTCTAGGTCGGATTGTGCGGTGTAGGTCGGGACGCCTGTTGCTGGTCCTGCACGGGAAGCTAGGTATACTGTTAGGGGGATTTCTGACATTCCTTGCATAGAAAGAGTTTCAGACATTAAGTCAAATCCTCCGCCTGAGGTTCCGGTCATTACTTTGGAGCCTGCGAATGAAGCACCTAGCGCCATTGATATTGCTGCTATTTCGTTTTCTGCTTGGAATACTATCATATTATTTTCGAGTTGGTTTTCTGCTAGTTCGTGCATTGCGTTTGTTGCTGGTGTCATCGGATATGCGATGTAGACTTGTAATCCAGAATTGATTGCACCGATTGCGATTGCTTGGGATCCTGCTAGAATTGTAGGCGAATTTTTTAGCTTTGGTAGTTCTTGAGATGTTTCTTGTGAGTCGTATCCTTGCTTTGCTGCGATGATTGCTTCTTCTGAATTTTTGAATTGGGATTTGATTTCGTTTTCAAGAGTTTCAAATGGTATACCAAATATTTTTGTTAGGCATCCTGCTAGTGCTACATTTTGGTTTCTGCCTAGGCTTTCGAATTGTTCGCCTGAGATTAGTATGCCGTTTTTTTTGAGGGCTTGTTTATGAGTTTTTAGTGTTCGTTCATCTAGTGTTATTAAGACATCTATTTTGGCGTCGTGAGATTCTATTGGTGTGTCTGATATTGCTAACGTGTTGAAGTTGTGTCCGCCTCTTATTAGGGAAGCGTAGTCTCGGTAGTTGAAGGTGAAGTAGCCGTGGGCGCTTAGAACATTTGAGAAAATTTGCGAAACTTTGTTTATTCCTTGTCCTGCGTATCCGCCTATAGTTATATTTAGTTTCATGGGTTTTCTGTGATTGTATCTTTAATTTTTTCCACGGATGAAGGGTTTACTAAGGTCATTAATCCTTCTGGTTCTTCCTTAATCAAGAGTGATTTTAGGATTCTCCTCATTATTTTTCCTGATCTTGTTTTTGGAAGGTCTTCTACGAAAAATATTCTTGCTGGTCTTGCAGTCGGCCCTATTTTGATGTCAACGTGTTTTTTTAGTTTTTGTTCTAAGTCTTTTGATGGGTGTCCTTTTTTTAGAACTACGAATGCGATTGGGACTTGTCCTTTTATTTTGTCTGGCATTGGAACTACTGCGCAGTCCCCTACTACTTTGTTGTCGTGGATTGCGTTTTCTACTTCTGCTGTTGCAAGCCTGTGTCCTGCTACTTTCATTACATCGTCTGTTCTTCCGGTGATTCTTATTAGTCCGTTTTGTAGATAGGCTCCGTCGGATGTGTCGTACATTGTTTTGAATTTTTCCCAGTATGTGCTTACGTATTTTTTGTGGTTGTTGAAAACTCCGTGTAACATTCCTGGTGCAAATGGACTTTGTTGTGCGAGAAAACCCTGCCTTCCTTTTGGCATTGGATATCCTTTGTCGTCTACGATTATATGTTTTACTCCTGGGAAGCTTTTCCCTGATATTGTTGGTATGAATGGCCCGATTCCTGGAATCGTATTAATTAAGGTTCCGCCAGTTTCAGTTTGCCACCAGGTATCTATTACGGGGCAACGAGAACCTCCGATTGTTCTGAAGTACCACATCCACGATTCTTTGTCTATTGGTTCGCCTACTGTTCCTAGAATTTTTATTGAAGAGAGGTCGTATTTTGTTATCCATTTTTGTGGGGTTTTCATAAACATTCTTATTGCGGTAGGTGCGGTGTAGAATACGTTTACTTTATGGTCTTGGATTATTTTCCACCATCTTCCTGGATTCGGAAAGTCTGGTCCGCCTTCGTAGATTAGGGTTGTTGCTCCGGTTAATAATGGCCCGTACATTGCGTAGGTATGTCCTGTAATCCAGCCGATATCTGCTGTGCACCACATTATGTCTTCTGGGTGTAGGTCGAAATTCCATTTACATGTCCAGTAGGCTTGTGTTGCATAGCCCCCAGTATCGTGGACAATTCCTTTTGGTCTTCCCGTTGTTCCTGATGTATATAGTAAGAACATTGGGTCTTCTGAGTTCATCATTTCTGGTTTACAATATGATGGAGCTTTTTTTATTTCATCTTCGAAATTTAGAAATCTTCTTCCTCTGACTTTTTTCCCAATTCTATTTACTACTATTATTTTTTTAATGGTTGTTTTTTTTGCTGCGTTTTTTGCTTTTGTTAGTAGGTCTTCTGGTTTCCCTCTTCGGTAATATCCGTCGGATGTGATTAGGATTTTTGATTGGCCGTCTTCTATTCTTGCTTTTAGTGCGTCTGCGGAAAATGCAGAGAAGACTACGGAATGGATTGCGCCGATTCTTGTGCATGAAAGCATTGCGATTAGGGCTTGTGGTACCATTGGTAGATAGATTGATACGACGTCTCCTTTTTTGACTCCGTTTGCTTTTAGGACGTTTGCGAATTTGCAGACTTTGTCATGGAGTTCTTCGTATGAGATTTTGATTGAGGGCTCTGTATCTGGTTCTGGCACCCAGATTAGTGCTGTTTTGTCTGGATGAGCTAGGTGCCTGTCTAGGCAGTTTACTGAGAAGTTTAATTTTCCGCCTTTGAACCACTCAAAATATGGAAGTTTTTCTACATAAGTTTTGTCCCATTCCTTTTCCCATGTTATACCTTCCTTTGCCATTTTGCCCCAGAAAGCAATTGGGTCTTTTGCTGCTTTTTCGTAAATTTGAGGATCAGTAATGTTTGCGATTTTTTTCATTTCTTCGCTTGGGTAGAATCCGTCACTTTTTTTTACTACGTATTGTATTCCTCTTTTTTTCATATATTTTTCGACTAGAAGCCGATGTCACCTATTGTGTTATTGCCTGTTTGTCTTTATAAATTTTTGTAGAGATGATTCGAATTACATTAATCCTTCTTCGTCGATTCCAGATTCGTCACTGTCAATTTCTTTTGGTTCTTGTCTCTCTGTTTTTTTTGGGGTTTGGATTTTTTGTGGCAAGAGGTCGCTTTGGCTTACTGAATTTATCATTGCTTTGAATTCTGCTAATTTTTCTGATTTGATTCTTATGCCGGCTTTTGTGAATCCTGTGTAATTTTGAGAGTGAACGAATTCTCTTATTGTTAGACCTGGTTGCCCGCCGAAGTCGTCGATTCTGATTATGATGTCTGTCTCGTCGTTCTTTTTTATTTTTCCGATGTCTTTTTCCATATGGCGAGATATTCTATTTTGTTTATAAGGATTTAGGTGAAGAAGAGAAAATATTGTTATTTTGAATGTAATTGTAAAATGGAAGAGTATTGATTCTAATGCATCACCTCTCTTCCATTCGACCGAAGCCGAACATTCGATTAGGTTGAATTGACCGAAGCCAAAGCTGATAAATCGAATGATATTAGATGGTGTTTATAGTTATAAGTTTTTCTTGTAATCTTATAGGGATTACAAACAGCGTCGGTGACAATGTTGTTTACAATTACATTGCATTTTTGTTAGACTGCCTACGGTAGGAGTCGCCTTCGTGTCAGAGACACTCGGACACGGAATCAAAGATTCCTAAAGAAAAACTTTATTTTTTTTTAAACCAGCCGTCAAGCCGTCAGTTTCGATAATGAACGCCCACAGCAGGAGTCGAACCTGCCGGCCCCGGAGGGCGCGGATTAGCAATCCGCTGCAATACCGATATGCGATGTGGGCATGTAGGGAAGAGAATGACAACTCTTTTAAAGGTTTTTACCTTTTGTTTTTTGTAGGCAGGTTGGCGTGCTAGCCCCACGCTGTTCGTAAATGGGCTTTATGACGGACCGCAAGGCAAGTAAGTGATATGAAGTTTGACATGTTGACATTTTGACGTTGAAGGTTTGTCCTCTTTGATCTTGCTTTGATGAATTGGGTCAGGGGGAGGAATTCCAGCAGCCCTAAGTTAAGGTTTAGGTGCTTAGGGGGTAGCAGACCTGAGGATGAGTGTCTTCCTCTGTTATGTGGATTTGAGCTCTTGCTCGCCTACATTTTTATTTTAATTGTCAATTTCTTGATAAAAAATTTCTTATGTGCTTTTGCACACGGCGAAATTTTTTATGCCACGAAATTGTCTAATTAAAATAAAAATGTGTTTGGAGAGTTTATGTTATAATATTTTTTAATTAAAATTTATGGGGTTTTCGTACGGGTTTGTGGTAGATATTTAAAAATTTAATCGTGCATGATTTTTATATGATGGGATTGGTTTGCTTTTGGTTACCATTGGTTGTGAAAAATTTGGTTGCGATTATTTTATAAAGATTTGAAATAGATAGTTGTATGGTGATTAATAGGCGTGGGCAGTTTTTTTTGCTTGCCGCTGTGATTATTTCGGCGGTTATAATTAGCTTGGGAGCTGGGACAAATAAGGTTATTGGGAATGAGGAGCCTGGGAGTTTTTATGATTTTAGCTATGAAGTAAAAAGGGAGGTTGGGGCGGTTTTGGATTATGAGGTTTATAGTGGTTTTGATTCGAGTGTAAATTTGACGGAGTTTGTGAATCTGCTTGCGGGAGAGATTGAGGAGAGGAGTTCGGGTAGTAATTTTATTTTTATTTATGGGAATAGTACGAAGATGGAATTGAAGAATTATGGGAGCGATAGTGTTTATATAGATGGGGTTGAAGTTGAGGGATTGAATACGGGGGTAACGAGTCGGGTTTGCTTGAAGGCAATGTGCCAAGAGATTGATGAGAGTATTGTTGATTTTGATAGTGAAATTTCTACGAGTATGCAAGTTGCAATTGATGATGCGAGAAACCTTGCAAGCAATACTAATGTTACCGTGGAAATTAAAGGGAATGTTTTCGAATTTCCTACTTCAAAATACCGACAGGTTATTTTTATTATGCAGAAGAATGTTGGTGATGATCGACATATTATTGTGGAATAAAAAATATGGCATTTTGTTGCATAATTTTTGTGATAGTTGATTATGAAGAAAGGATTGGGATGGGTTTGATTGTTAGGTATTTAGATGGGCTGGATGTCGCGCGAAGTTTTATAAAGTTTGTAAGATGAGAGATTTGATGAGGAAAATAGGGGGCGATAGAAAGGGGCTTAGTGATGTGGTTGCTTATGTTTTGTTGATTTCGATTACCATTTCTTTGTCTGTTTTGGTTTATGGTTGGTTGAAGTTTTATGCTGAGGGGGAGGATGTGGCTGTTTGTTCTGAGAATGTTAATGTGATTGTTTCTAGTTATGAGTGTAGTAAGGGGGCCGGTGGGAATTTGACTGTGACGCTTAAAAATAAGGGATTGTTTAATATTGATGGATTTATTTTGAGAGTTCATGATAGGCCTGATGCCGAATTTGGATTTTATGTTTTTGATGAGCTTGGACTTGGCTTGAAGACGGGGGAAAGTAAGTCATTTGTATATCGTTTTTCTGACCCTTCTCTTCTTCCTTATGGGCTTACGGATATTACTTTGGTTGATGTCCAGCCATATTTGATGGATGATGGGAAGATTAGCTGTGAGTCTCATACTTCCCAGAAGGTTAGTTGTTCTTAGTTTTTTGAGGAAAATTTGGGGCAAATAATTTAATTTTGAGAATTTAGTTAGGATTGATCGTTTTATCTAAGAGATATTTTTTGTTAATAATAGCTACATTTATAAAATATAGAAACTGGTAGATTCCATGGAAGAGAGTGTGGGAAAGAGGGCTTTGTCGCCTGTGATTGCGAGTGTGTTGTTGATTCTGTTAGTTTTGGTTTTAGCTGTTATTATTTTTTTATGGGCGAGGGGATTTATTGGTGAGCAGATTGAAAAGCTTGGACAACCAATTGAGGAAAGTTGTAGAGCGGTAAAGTTTGATGCTGCGAGATTTGGAAGTGAGTTAGAAATTAGGAATATTGGGGATATTAATATCAGATATTTGGATATTAAGATGTTTGATGGCAAGGGAAATTCTGAGGCAGCAAGATTTTCGTTTAAGATTGATGCTGGGAAGTCCGTGAGGGATTATGCTACTTTTGAGATGGCGGATGGGAGTGTGCCAGATAAGATTATTGCTTATCCTGTTTTGGTTGGGAAGACGCAGGGGACAACAGCTAATAGTATGTTTACTTGTATAGATTCGGGGGTTACGCTTTAACTAAATGAAATTTAAAACAAAATGAAAGGAGGTATGATTATGAATAAAAAGAAAGGTATAAGTGCAGTAGTCGCTACGGTGTTGATAATTTTGATTACTGTTGCTGCTGTCACAATTATTTGGGCTACAATCATCCCTATGATTAATAATCAATTAGCTAGAGGAACGGTTTGTTTGGATGCTATGACTGCACTATCAATCGAGAACAAGGGGCATACATGTTTTAATGATGTTGCTAATCATGTTCAGGTTCAGGTTAAACATGGTTCTAAAGAAGTTGGATTAGAGGCTATTCAAATTTTAATTACGGATACTAATGGGAATACTATGTCTGTTACTAATAGAACTTTAACTGTTCTTCCTAATGTTAATGAAGAGAAAGTGCTTTTTGTTAGACCGTATACCGTAATTGCTGATTCTGTTTCTATTGCTCCTGTTGTTACAGTTGGTGGGAAAAATGAAACCTGTGATGCATTGGCTCCGGTAAAATTGATAGCTTGTTAAATTATTTTTAAATTATTTTTATTTTTTTTAGCCCTTATGGGCTTTTGAATTTTTTGAATTTGCAATAAGTATATAAAGAATATTTTTGTTTTGTATATATGAGGGGGTTATTTAATTGCCGTGGGCAGATTTGGGTTGAGACTGTGATTTATACTTTGATTGGGCTTGCGATTATCGGGCTTGTTTTGGCGGGGGCTTTGCCGAAGATAGAACAGAAGAAGGATGAGATGAGTATTAGTCGGTCGATTGAGGCGATGACAAATATAGATGATAAGATTTACGAGGTTAGTCGGGCCGCTGGGAATAGGCGAGTTATTAATTTGGAAATAAAGAAAGGTTCACTTATTATTAATCCGGCTGAGGATAGCATTTCTTGGAGTTTGGATTCTAGTTTTCCCTATAGTCAGGTTGGACAGACGGTTCCTTTTGGGGATATGAATGTTACTACGACGCAGAATGGGAATTATGAGGTTGAGTTGAAGATTGGGTATAAGATGAATTTGACCTATGCCGGAGGGGATTTTATAGAGAAAAAATTTGATGTTGCGCCGACTCCGTATAGACTAATTATTGAGAATGTTGGAAAGGATGTGAGTGGGAATATTGTGATTGGATTTGTGGAAGCGTGATTGGTGTGGATTTTGGGATGTTTTATTATTTTGGTTAATATTGGAAGAAAGAAGTTTTATATAATCTGATTGTGTTTTAGATTTAGATATGGTGATGAATATAAATTTGAATCCACAGGTTCCTTCTATTCCTGCATTTAAAGATAGGACCCAGATTGATGTTAGGTATATGGTTATTGCGCCATATGTTTCGGTTCATGTTTATTATGATGCGAGGCTTGGTGAGGTTATCTATGATGTTGAGGAGCCGATTGTTAGTGAGGAGGAAAGGGTGATTTTGAATAGGCTTATGTCGGCGATGAAGGAGGTTGTTAATGTCAATATGGTTGCGGTTGATCAGTCTGTTGAAAATTTGATTGATTATGTTGATAAGACGGCGCGGTTGATTATTTCGGAGTTGGGCTTAGAGGTTGAAGAGGATTCTTATTTTAGGATGTTTTATTTTATATATCGAGATTTTATTGGGCTAAATAAGATTGAGCCGATGATGAGGGATTATTTTATTGAGGACTTGGAGTGTAATGGGATGGGGGATTCGCTTTATATTGTTCATCGAGTTTTTAGAAATATTAAGACTACGACGAAGTTTATGGATATGGATGAGTTGTCGAGTTTTGTTGAGAAGTTGGCACAGAAGACTGGACGATATATTTCTTATGCTTCTCCGATTTTAGATGGTAGTTTGCCGGATGGGTCAAGAGTTAATGCTACGTATACTCAGGATATTTCTTCGAAGGGTCCGACGTTTACGATTCGTAAATTTACCAAGACTCCTTGGACGCCTACTCAGTTGCTTGGATTTCATACTCTTAGTCCAGAGATGATGGCGTATTTTTGGATTCTTTTGCAGTATCAGTCGAATTTGATGATTGTTGGTGGGACGGCTTCTGGTAAGACTTCTCTTCTGAATGCTTTGGCTTTTTTTATTCCGCAAGAGAATAGGGTTGTTTCGATTGAGGATACTCGTGAGTTGAATTTGCCTAGGGAGAATTGGTTGCCGTCAGTTGTTAGAAGTGGGGTTTCTTCTGCTGGTGTTGGTGAAGTTGATATGTTTAGTTTGCTTAGGAGTTCGTTTAGACAGAATCCGGATTATGTAATTGTTGGTGAAGTGCGAGGTGCGGAGGCGAGTGTTTTATTTCAGGGAATGGCTTCAGGTCATGCTTCGATTTCTACTATGCATGGAGATTCGGTTGATTCTATTGTTCGACGACTTATGACACCTCCGATTAGTTTGTCTCCGATGCTTGTTAATGGGCTTGATGCGATGGCGATTATGACGCATGCGATTGTTAATGGGAAAGAGACTAGGCGACTTAGAGAGGTTACTGAGGTTGTGAATATTGCAGTCGATGGGACTACTACTACCAATACTCCATTCAAGTGGAATCCGGCTGATGATAAATTTTATTATGCTACGGAGAGTAAAATTTTTGATAAAATTGGGGCGAGGTATGGGTTTGGTAAGGAAGAGATGCAGCAGGAGTTTGAGACGCGAACCAGGCTTCTTTATGCGTTGTTTCAGAATAAAGTTTTTGCTTACGATGAAGTTCAGAGAATTATTAATGATTATGCGAAAATGCCTGAGATTATTTTGAAGAAGTATGGTATTGAGAGTAAGAAGAGTCGAGTATAATAATTTTTAAAAAGTAGGGTTTTGATGTGGGATTATGGTTTTATCTGGAGATTGTGTTTTTGAAGAGTTGAATAAAGTGGATTTGTCTATTTTTAGCTTGGAAGATTTAGGTGTTTTTGTTGGGGATTCTGAGAAAGGTAAAATGACTTTTGAGGACGCTATCAAGGGAATTGAGGCGAGCATTCCTTTGGATAATTATTTGGATATTATGCGACTTGCTCGTTGGAACGTGGGTTTTTCTAGAAGGTATTTTGATTCTTTTGGGGATGAAAAATATGATATGGAGATTAAAGTTGGGAAGCGTGTTGGTGGGGTTGTGAGGGATGCGTTTTTTAGAGAGCTTGAGAGAAGGATTAATTAGAGTGCAATAATTTTTATAAAGAGTTGGGTTGTATAGTTTTATGGAAATTGTTCCGCATTATTTTGAGTCGCCTGAAAAAATTGTTGGAAATTTAAATGATGCATTGGGGCGTCTTGAGAGTAAAGGAAATCTCTTGAGTTTATCTGATTTTAAATCTAGGATGCCTTCTGTTTTTGATAAGTTTTTGGATTATATAATGAAGATTAAAGATGGGGAAATTCTTGAACGTGGAGAGTTTTATTTATTGCAACCAGTAGAGATGGCGGCGCTTCATTTTGGGAGAGGGCATGAAAGGGTTGGTAGTTTATTTTTTGAACAGGGGTTTTGTTCTAGAGAAAGTAGTAATGTTTATGAGCGGTTGTGTTTTTTCGGGGGAGAGGAAATGAAAGTTAAGGGAAAAAATTTGTCTCCATTTTGTTTGGACTTTTATGCGCAATATAATGGCAAAAATACTATTAGGCGGAATGAGTTTGTTAAGGGAATTAAGTTAAATAATAATTTTATGGAAGATATTTTCCCAAATGAATGTTTTGTTTGTCAGGGCTATCTGGATAAAGTTAATAAATAGAGTTTCTTTTGGAGTTGTGGGTGATATATGGATGTTGAATTTATTGGGCAATTAGTTGATTCTATGGAAGATGGGATTTCGAAGTTAGAGATTGCGATTGAGAAGCATGATAGTGTTAGCGCGAATAAGCTTAGGGTTTTTATTTTTGATATTCATCGGAAAATTTCGGAGGCACTTAGAACATAATATGTTTGAGGATTTGAAGAGGAATTTGGAGCAAGAGAAAAAAATTATTATGGATATGCGAGCGATTGCGATTGGATATCGGAATGATCCGGTGAATAGGGCTTTTTATGGTACGAGCTTGAAGGCTCTCGCTGAGCAGTTGGATTATTTGAATAATGCAGTGCCTGAGTTATTGAAAGAGTGGAGTCCCTTTGCTGAGATGCCAGAGTCTGTTGTTGCGAAGCCTTTGGTTGCTGAGAGGAAAACTTTGAAGCCCTTGGTTGCCAAGCCTGAAATTAAGAAATTGGATTTGATTGCGAGTCGTGATGCTGGAGAGGCTAAGAAGTTGGCTGGAAAACTTAAAGTTATTGAGACTGCACCTATTGAGAAGAAGACTGTTAGTATGAGTTATGTTTCGCCTGCTACTAATGAGAAGAGATTTATTACGATTAACAAAGAGGATAGGAAAAATTTTCTTAAAACTTTGAAACTTAGTGAAGAAGCGTTGGAGGGAGTTAAGAAGATTAAGGAAGAGGGAGTAGGCGCAGATGCTTGGAAGCCGAATATGTATATTGTTTTTTCGAGTAAATATTTCGGAAGGTTTAGCGATAAGTGGAGTCGGCAGTTTGATGAGGTGAGTAAGGATTTGAAGAACGCGAATATTCCGATTTTACTTTCGAGTTATTTGTCGATGGCGATGATGAGTTGTTGTATTGCTTTTGTTTTTGGGGTGTTTATGTTTTTGCTTTTGTTGCTTTTTAGTTTATCGAATTGGATTTATTTCTTTTTGCCTTTTGGTTTTGTTGGGCTGACTATGTTTGGATTTTATTTTTATCCTTCGAGTGAGGCTTCTTCTGTGCATAAAAGTGTTTCTTATGAGTTGCCTTTTTCGACGATTCATATGGCGGCGATTGCTGGGTCTAATATTACGCCTGTAAAAATTTTTAAGATTATTGCGGCATCGGTAGAATATCCGAATATTGGTGCTGAGATGAAGAAGATTGTTGTTCAAATTGAAGTCTATGGGTATGATATTGTAACGTCCTTGAAGAATGTTGCGAAGACTACTTCTAATAAACAATTAGCGGAATTGTTTTCTGGGCTCGCTACTAATATTTCTAGTGGTGGGGCATTGAAGAATTATTTGGACAAGAAGAGTGAAAGTTTTTTGGTTGATTATCGACTTGAAAGGCAAAAGTATTCGGCATTGGCTGGGACTTTTATGGATGTTTATATTTCTATTTTGATTGCGGCTCCGCTTGTTTTGATGATGATGTTTATTGTTATGAATGTGGCTGGGCTTGGCATGGGTGGGCTTGGGATTACTAGTTTGATGTTTTTGGCGATTGGCGCGATTGTTGTTACGAATATTGTTTTTATTGTAGTACTAAATATGAAGCAGCCGAGGATGTGAGGATGAAGCTTGATTTGATGCATTGGCTGGGGATTGGAGCGGGGATTATTGTGGCTGGCGCTTCGTTTGGGATTTTTTCTGGGGATTTGTTGAATCTTTTACTTGTTATTTCTCTTTTGGTTATGGTTATTCCATTTATGCTTAGTTTTTTGCTTGGGCAGGCTCGACAGCGTGAGAAGGAAGAGAAATTTTTGGAGTTTACTAGGGATCTTGTTGAGATGGTTCGGTCGGGGACTCCGATTAGTAAGAGTATTATTAATTTAAGGAGCAGAGATTATGGGACACTTAGTTTTCATATTGTTAAGTTGGCGAATCAATTGACGATTGGGATTACTTTGACTAATGCTTTGATTACTTTTTCGAAGGATACGAATAGCCCAGTTGTTTCTAGGGCGGTTGGTTTGATTAGTGAGGCTGAACGGGCTGGTGGAAATATTGAAATGATTTTGGAATCAGTTGCGAGTTCTGTTACTCAGGTTGAGACTTTGAGAAAGGAGAGACAGGCTTCGGTTTCGAATCTGGTGACTCAAGGTTATATGATTTTTTTTGTATTTATTATTATTATGCTTGTTATGGAGTTTAAGATTTTGCCCTTGGTTTCGGACTTGCAGACTGGAGAAGGTTTAAGCGTGAGCATAAGTCAGATGAATCCTGAGGAATTTTCTATGCCACTTTTTGTGATGTTGTTAGTGCAGTCATTTTTTGCTGGACTGGTGATTGGGAAGATTTCGGAGGGGACAATTAGGGCTGGGATTCGGCATTCGTTTATTTTGCTCACGGTGACGCTTTTGATTACTATGGGGGCTCGGGTATTGTTTGGTTAAAATGGGAATAGTTATATAAATGAGAAAAGTATTTTGTTGACATGAGAGGGAAGAAGGGTTCGGGGCATTTTGAAATGATAATTGGATTTGTGTTTTTTATTGGATTTGTATTTTTTCTGTTTATGTTTTTGAGTCCATGGAAAGATTCGTCACTTCCGAAATCTGCGCTTGAGGGGGTTTATGATTCATTTAGTGATGAGGTTAATACTGAGTTGTCTAGTGTTTTTGTGAAGACTAATTATACTGGAGATAAGGCTTGTTTTTATATTAAATTGCCCAGTGAACTTTTCAAATATGCTATTACTGATGAGAGTAGTTTAGTGACTAGACTTGGGGGAGCTAGTATTGACTCTAATCTTGTTGAAGGAGAGTTGAATTTGAAAAAGGATGATAGTTTTTTTAGGGTTGCAATTTCTCCTGAGTTTACGGATGGGATAGTTGCGACGTGTGGGCATTTGACTGATTTTGAATTGGGCGGGGTTGTTGAGTTGGAGGTTGTTTCTTATTCTAAGTTGCAGGCGATGAAGGTCAGGTATGATACTGATTATAGCGGGTTGAAGCGAGATTTGGGAGTTGCTGATATTTTTGATTTTGCGATTGTTCCTGAGGGGATGAGTGAGGTTGAGATGAAGCCCAGTAATGATATTCCTGATGTCGTCAATGTTTTGGCTCAGGATTATGTCGTGAAGGTTTTAAAGAGCAATGGGGAAGTTAGTAACGAGCGGATTAGTATTAGAATTTGGTAAGTCTTAGATTTATTTGATGTATTTTTGTTGGATAAAAAGACTTGAGAAAAATTTGATTAACGCTTTTTTAGATTGAAATTTAAAATTTTAATTTGTGGGTTTATTTATCTTGATGGATAAGTATATAAAAATAAATAAGTAAATATTTACATGAAGGGGAAGAGTGGATGGATTCGTATTTTGGAGGCAACGATTGCTGTTATGATTGTTAGCGGGGCTATGATTGCGGTTTATTCGAACCAGTCGGTTCGAGAGGAGGTCACGATTAGTGATTACAGTTATAGTTTGCAAAAGGAAATTTTGGCAGATATTGCTCTTCGGACTGATTTGAGATTAGATGTTTTGAGTGTTGTGGATGATTCGCCGGGAGATCCTAGCTATGATAAGTTGAATGCGTTTGTTAAAGAAAAAATTCCAGATGTTTTTGGATATTCTCTTCGGATTTGTGATCTTGGGAATTTGACAGATTTTTGTAAAATGGATTCGAAAATTTTTATTGTTACTTTAGATAAAGATGTTTATGTGGAGGAAATTGTGATATCCAGTGAGGTTGGCGGAGGACCTGATGCTGTGTATTCTCCTAAAAAGGTTAGATTGTTTTTTTGGGAAGGCGAGCTTCCTTCAGGGTTTTGTGTGGATGAGTGTTCGGCAGCTGGATTACTTGTTGATTGTTCTGCTGATGGCGTTAAGGTTTTGGGACAGAATTGTGTAGAAGATGTGGATGGTTGTTTAAATTGGGGGGTTGGAAGTGTAATCGATGATTGTAGTTCGCGTGGAAAGATTTGTGTTGGTGGTGAGTGTGTTGATAGTTTGTACAAGGAAGGAGTTTGCCGGGGAGATGGCCCGGTTATCAAGGGAGGGTGCGTAAGTAATTTTGATGATGAGTGTGATGCATATGATCATGGGCGAAGTACGGGTGGATGTGGATTTTTTAAAGAACGTTATGAGTGCTGGAATGATGTTTATGAAATTACGAGTTGCAAAATGGCCTCTCCGGATTGTTCTCTTTGGCCTGGATATGTTTTAGATAGTACCAGATCTTGTGTTGGGGCGTCTTGTTATGATACGTGTTCTAGTTTAGGATTTGAATGTGGAACGCAAACGATTTGTGGTGCAAGCGTTAATTGCAGTGTGTGTTCTAGTGGAAAAGTTTGCAGTAATGGAAAATGCGTCGTGGGTACATCGGGAGTTGCGGTTTTGAGTGCGAGTATTGCTCAGACGACTACGGTTTTGACTTATGATTCAGCCGCTGGATGTTATTATAATAAGTGTAATTATAAGGTTAGTGTTAGTAATAGTGGCGAGGCTGCTGGGACTGTTTGGAAGAGGGTGACAACCCAAACTGGTTTTGAGAAAATCTATAATATTGAGGTAGTATCTGGAACTTTTGGACTGGTCATAGATCCTGTGGGATTTGCTAATAGTCAGTGCTTTAATGATTTGGATTATGATGTGCGTGTTTATGATGATGCTTCAAATGATATAGGTGGAATTAGTTTTGTGTGCCCTAGGCCTTAGATAATATTGGTAAGGATATTTTTTTATTTTGTATTATAGCGATTGATTAGAATAAGATTAAAAGAACCTATAAGAATAGGTTCTTTTTTAAAAATAAAAAATTAGCCTTCTCCGCCGCCGCCGTTTCCGCCGCCGCCGTTTCCGCCACCATCTCTACCTTCATGCTGGTATGTCTCCACTGGCACATTGTAGGTTCCGGTGGATGTGCATCCAACGATTCCTGCAAATAAGGTTCCTGCAACAAGTAGGGCTAGTCCTGTATTTGCGATTTTCTTCCCGAGGGAAGAAGTTTCGTAGTTTGGTTTGTATTCCATGTTACTACTAGATAATTAAACTATTTAAAGGTTTTGGTTGTGCATGATTTTATGCATAATAACTTTTATTTATTTGATGTATTTTTGTCTAAGCGAAAAAGATGTTTGGTGAGAATTTAATTAGCGATACTTCAATTTTTTTCTTTGTTATTTTTTATATGACGTCTGAATTTAAAAAATAATTTGTGAACTTGTTTGATTTTGCTAAATAATTATAAAGCTTATTTGTTTTATTTTATTATGCCGTTTGATTTAATTGTTGGTCGTAATAAAAGTGATAGGGAAGCGTTTGGGATGCGAGGGCTTGCGTATTTGGGAAAGAGTTTTGTTACGATGGGAAATTACACGTCTTTATCGAATCCAATTTATATGGATATTGTGCGGAGTCATGTTGTTTTGGTTTCAGGTAAGAGGGGAAGTGGTAAATCGTATACTTTAGGTGTGATGGCTGAGGCACTTGGAGATTTGGGTGTCGAGGAATCTGGGAATATTGCGAGTTTAATTTTTGATACTATGGGGATTTATTGGACGATGAAGTATAAGAATGCGAAGGACGCGGATTTGCTTCGGGAATGGGGGCTTAGTGAGAAGAATGTTAATGTAAAAGTTTTTGCGCCGTTTGGTTATTATAATGAGTTTAAGGATAAGGGGATTGATGTCGATGCTGAGTTTGCGATTAAGATTTCGGAATTGGAAGCTAGTGATTGGGTTAGTCTTTTTGAATTGAAATTTACTGACCCGGTGGCAGTTTTGATTGAGGGTGTTATTTCGGAGCTTCGAGAGGAAGGGAAAAGTTTTGGGTTTAAGGAGATTCATGGTCTTGTGGGGAGAGCTCGGAATGTGAGTCAGGATGTCCAGAATGCTGTTAGTGCGCTTTTTGATGCGGCTGATACTTGGAAGGTTTTTGATGAGGAAAAGGGTACGGCTGTTCGTGATTTGATTGAGGCTGGAGTTACTACGGTTATTGATTTGTCCATGTATGCTTCACTTGGGTCTTTTAATGTTCGGGCTTTGATTATTGGGTTGGTGTCGAAGAAAATTTTTAATGAGAGAATGAAGGCTCGGAAGATGGAAGAGATTTCGGCTGTTTCGCATGGGGCGGATTATGGGAGATTTCGGGTTGTGAGAGAGATGCCCTTGGTCTGGATTTTCATTGATGAGGCTCACGAGTTTTTGGCGCATGAGTCTGTTGGGAAGACGCCGGCGACGGATGCTTTGGTTCAGCTTTTGAGAGAGGGTCGGCAACCTGGGGTTTCGATGGTTTTGGCTACGCAGCAACCTGGGAAGATTCATACAGATGCGATGACTCAAAGTGACATTGTTATTTCGCATAGGGTTACTGCTCGGGCTGATGTTGATGCCTTAAATGATGTTACGCAGAGCTATATGAAGTCTGACATCGCGGCTAAGCTTAATGGGTTGCCGCATCTGAAAGGTTCGGCAATTATTTTGGATGATAATTCGGAAAGGATTTATCCAATGAGGATACGTCCTAGGTTTACTTGGCATGGCGGAGAGGCTCCGATGGCGATTAGGAAAGAGAATTTTTAGTATGCAAATTTTTATAAACCAAATTTTTTTTGCGATTAATATGAATATGAATAATTATAGAGTGAATGAACTTGGGTTTTTGGTCCCCCTTAATGGAATAAATGTTAAGGAGTTAAGGGGGGATGTTATGGCTGACAAGAAGATTGTTTATTCTTGGAAGGATGGATGTGTGCATTGCTCCAGGCTTAATGATAAGTTTTCTAAATTGTCGAGTGTTGTGCAAGAGAATAAAGGACATCTGATTGCTTTGTGTTCTGGTGAGAGTGTGCATTGGCAGTATATGTTGGGGCAGGGGATATCTGCATTCCCCTTTTTGGAATTTTATAGAGATGGCGAGGTTGTCGATGAGATTAGAGGGAATTCTGTCTCTGAAGGGCAGCTTGGAGAAAAGATAAAGGATTTTCTTATTTGATTTTGAATTTAGCTTGCCATCGAAATAAATAAGGTCCGATATCCCCAGCTTTTCTTATGGTTATTTTTCCTATTTTTCTATTGGTGTTTTTTTTGATTTCGTTTAAGACTGATTCTTCTGTTCCGAAGCCGTGACTTTAGCTCAGCTTTGCTGGATGGCTCACTAAGGTGGGTGGTTCAAAAAATGAATTTTTTGGATGGCTCGATTACTTTGTAATTGGATGGCTCACTAAAGTGGAGGCTTGTTGTAATTTATTTTACTTTGAATTGGGCTTGCCAACGGAAAATGTAGGGTCCGATATCTCCGGCTTTTCTGATTTTGATTTTTTCTATTTTTCCTTTAGCGTCTTTTTTAATTTCTTTTAGGACTGATTCTTCTGTTCCGAAGCCGTGATAGAAGATTGTTGTTCCGGATTTCGAAAGTTTTAAGGCTGATTTTAGGAAGGTGTCTTCTAGGTTTGGTCTTGGCATTAGGATAATGTCGAACTTTTTTTTGGATTTTATTTTATTGGCGTCTCCTGGGATGAGGGTTATTTCTTTTTGTAGTTTGTTTAGGATTATGTTTTCTTTTGCTGACTTATTTGCTTCTGGGTTTAATTCATTTGAGTAGATGTGGAAATTGGCCTTTAGTTTTTGGCGATTAGCTTTTAGCAAGCATTTTGCTATTGTGATTGGATAAGGGGCAATTCCTGCGAACATGACTAGGATGTTGCACATTTTAACTGGTTGTTTGGTAGTCTGGTTGTTTGGTTGTTCGGGGACGAGTTTTCCAACTTCATCTGCTATAACTTTTCTTTCATTGGACAGTCTTGGGGAGAAGTAAGTTGTATTGATGTTGAATTTGAATGTGCAATCGTTTTCCTTGTAGATGGCTGTGTATGTTTTTTCTCCAGCTAGATATTTTGTTGTTGGAATTCTGAGCTCCCCAGAAAATTTTTCTATTTTTTCAACTACTGTTGTTACATGTGGATGTGATTTTAGGAAAGACATTGCTTTTAATTTTTTTATTATCCAAAGAGTTGTTCTTGGAAATTTTAGGATTGCGATGTTGCCTACTATGTCTTGGGGGATTTTTTTCATAATTTGATTTAGAGTTTTTAGTATAAAAGGCTTGGGACTGTTTTTTTGAAATACGAATATATTTAAAAGAATTATTGTTAATAATTGTAAGATGGTTGATGTGAAGTTTAGTTTAGGGAAAAGGGATTTTGCTTGGATTGGTTTGATTGTTATTTTGGTTGGTGTTGGATTTGTTTATGGATATGGCGGGAGTAGCCCTGCTCTTATGGGACATAGTTCTGGGGAAGTTGTTGTCGATAATGCGCTTTGTAATGCGATAACTGGGTATAATTGTGGGACTATTCCTGCAGGGGCGGTTGATACTAATACTATTACTCTTTGTCCTGATGACCAGTTTTTAGATGGAGATGGGAGTTGTTTAACTGCAGCTCAGATTGCTACTGTTGGTGGGGGAAGTGGGTTGTATATTTGTATAGAATATCAGTGTTATGCTAATTGCGGATTGCCTAGCTGGAGAACGTCTGTTCACACTACTCCAATATATCCTGTTAAAGTTGTTGATACTCAGCCGGTGTGGTTTGAAGATATTTGTTATCAAATTTAGACCTGTATTTTTTATTTTTTTTATTTATAGTTTTTTATTTTGATTCCAAAACTATAAAAAGAGATTTTGTTTTTTTATTTTATGAAGGGGAGTAAGACGGAAAAGAATTTGTTGAAGGCATTTGCTGGTGAGAGTCAAGCTCGGAATCGTTATACTTTTTTTGCTTCGGTTGCACGTAAGGAGGGTTTCGAACAGATTGCTGGAATTTTTCAGGAGACTGCCGATAATGAAAAAGAACATGCAGAGATTTTTTTTAAGTATTTAGAAGGTGGCAAAGTTGAGATTGTTGCTAGTTATCCTGCTGGGAAAATTGGAAACACGTCGGAGAATTTGCTTTCTGCTGCTGAGGGAGAAAGGGAGGAGTGGAGTAAGCTTTATCCTGAGTTTGAGAGGGTTGCTCGTGAGGAAGGGTTTAATGACGTTGCTGATTCGTTTAAGGAGATTGCTGAAGTTGAAGAGAGGCATGAGGCACGGTATTTGAAGTTGAAAGATAATGTTGATTCTGGGATGGTTTTTGTTCGGAATAGTATTGTTGAATGGAAATGCAGGAATTGTGGATATGTTCATGAGGGAAGTGAAGCGCCTGAAGTTTGTCCGGCGTGTAAACATGATAGGGCTTATTATGAATTGTTTGTAGAGAATTATTGATTGGCCAATATGTTTATAAAATTAAGAGGCTATTGTTTGTTAAGATGGTGAAGAAAAAAGGCAAGAAGGTTGATAGGGTGAAGAATCCTTGGTTTAGGAATAGGGCTGGTAATCTGGAGGAAGGTTGGGGTTTTATTCCGATTAATTGGAAGGGATATTTTGCTTTGACTTTACTCGTGGGGCTTAATGTTTTTGCGGCGAATTATTTTAATTTGAATGTTTTGGTTTTGGATAATTATTTGAGAATGGGTGTTGTTTTTTTGTTGTCGGTTTTTATTTTTATTGAAATTGCTAAACGGAAAACTCGTAGGTTAGAAAATAGAAAATAGATGATAGAAAATAGGAGGGATATTGATTATGACTAAAAAGGGGCAGATTTGGAAGTGTGATGTTTGTGGTAATATTGTAGAGGTTTTGCATGAAGGGGCTGATGCTTTGGTTTGTTGTGGAAAGCCGATGGGGTTAAGGGTGGAGAATTCTGTTGATGCTTCTGAGGAAAAACATGTGCCGATTATTAAAGGTAAAAAAGTTAGTGTTGGAAGTGTTTTGCATCCAATGACTGAAGAACATTATATTGAATGGATTGAAGCTAGGGGCAAGAGTGGAGAAGTTGCTAAAATATTTTTGAAGCCTGGGGATAAGCCTGTTGGTAAGTTTTGTTTTGAGGTTCTTGGGGCGAGGGCTTATTGTAATTTACATGGGCTTTGGATTTCAGAATAAAGTTTGTTGGCCTTCTTTTTCTTGAAATTCTTGTGGTAATTTGTTCCCGTGAGCTTTACATATTTGTTTGTATTCGCACCAATCACAGAGTATTATTTTGTTGGTGTTCCATATTTTGTTGTTTTCTATTTTGTTGATTTGATTTATGATGCCTTGTTTAAGCTCTTCTAGTTGTCCATTGGTTCTTTTTGATGTTATTTTTTTATTATGGTTTAGATAATGCCATATTAGGTTGATGTTGTGGTGGTTGCCAAAGAGTTGCTTGATTCCAATTGAGTAAAGAGCGAGTTGCTTGTCTTCATCAAATTTTTTTTGTTCTGGTAGCCAGTTTGCTGTTTTATAGTCGTGGATTTCATATTCTTTTGTTTTGGGATTGTAAGATAGGCGATCTATGTAACCTATGATTTTGTGTGGATAATTTGGCTCAAGTTCTATCCAGATTTGTTTTTCTGTTTCTAGAGTTCCGTCATTGAATGGTGTGTGTTTTATGTAGTAGTCAATTATGAATTTGATTCCTTTTTGGAAGTAGTCTTCGTGAGTGAATTCTTGTTTAACTATCAGGATGTTGAGGGAGAAATCTTTTTGCCATGTTTTTATGTATTGTTCGATTACTTCGTCTAGGGTCGGGATTTTGTTATTTAGGATTTGGACGTAGAGCCATTCTAGTGCGTCGTGAGTTGCTGTTCCCAGGTGGGCTTCGATTGATTTTTCTATTTCTGGTTTGATTTTGTAAATGTATTTTAGTTTATATTTGTAGGGGCATTGTTCGAAGGTTTGGAGTCTTGAGTAAGAGAAGGTCGTCATCCTTCTTCGCTGGTTTGAAGGTTTTTATAGATTTAGTAAAAGAGGGTTCTTTTTTGTAGATTGAAAGGTATAAAAAGCAAAAAAATATGTTATTTTATGAGTTATAGCTTTTTGGAGCATACGGCCGATGTAAAGTTTCGTGCCGATGGTGCTACAATTGAGGAAATGTTTGTTTCTGCTGTAGAAGCTTTAAATGATGTGATTAGAGGGGATATTGAAATTTTGGGACAAATTGAGAAGCCATTTGTTATCGAGGGGAAGGATAGGGTTAGTTTGTTGTATGAGTTTTTAGAATGGTTTTTGGTCGAGTTGGATTCGGAGGATTTTTTGGTTTCGAAGATTAAGGAGATTAAGGTTGAAAAAGTTTCAGGCGCGGAGCCAAATGTTGAAAGTTTTAGAGTCAGTGGTGTTGTTACTGGGGATAAGGCGGAGAATTATAAGTTTACAAATGATGTCAAGGCGGTAACATTTTCAGAGATGTATGTTAAGGAAGATGAGGGGAAGTTTGTTTGTCAGGTTGTTTTGGATGTTTAGGATACAAATTTTTATATAAGAATTGTTTGGTGTTTTATTATGGTTGATGTGGGAACGTATGAGCATAATATGGTAGACAGAATTGCGACTGTTGATGCTATACACACAACGCATAAGTTAATCGAGATGAGGGGTGGGATTATTGAACGCTTAGAGCTTGATTTGTATCAGATTGATTTTCAGCAGGGATTGCTTAGGGATTTTTGTTCGCAGGTCATTGATGGACATTGGAATCCGGTGCCTTTGCCTTATACGATTGACAAGATTAAGAGTATCAGAGATGAATTAGAGTCTATTGATTGGAAAAAGAGGGCTGAGTTTTATAGGTTTAGGGAGTTTCGTAGGTCTTTGGCATATGGTTGATTAAATTTTATTGGTAATTTAATTGAGAGCAAATTTTAAGAGGGGGTTAGTCTTGGTAATTTTATGGATTTGAAAAGAATTAATGATTTTGAATGGGGCGTTGGGGATAGCGGGAAGATTTTTGCGAGTGAGGCTTTGATTGAGGAGATTAAAGGGGATGATAGCTTGGATCAGGTTTCTAATGTTGCTCGGTTGCCTGGGATTATTGGAAAGAGTTTGGCTATGCCGGATATTCATCGAGGGTATGGGTTTCCGATTGGTGGGGTTGCTGCTTTTGATTTGGAAACGGGTGTTATTTCTCCAGGGGGAGTTGGCTATGATATTAATTGTTCGGTTCGGTTATTGAAGACTAATTTAAAGAAAGGTGATTTGATAGGAAGGGAAAAGGAATTGGTTCATTCGCTAGCTCGCTGTGTTCCATCGGGAGTTGGTGTTCGGGGTGCGGTTAA
The DNA here is from genome assembly GCA_018303845.1 of Candidatus Pacearchaeota archaeon. Classification (GTDB taxonomy): domain Archaea; phylum Nanobdellota; class Nanobdellia; order Pacearchaeales; family GW2011-AR1; genus JAGVXH01. The sequence goes on along the minus strand of JAGVXH010000002.1, from coordinate 24,691 downwards.
GTTGGACAAGAAGAAGTTGGATGAGGTTTTGGTTGGGGGGGCGCAGTGGGCGGTTGATGCTGGTTATGGTCTTGCGGAAGATTGGAAGCATATTGAGGATGGGGGGAAGTTGGCGGGGGCTATGCCTGAGGCTGTTTCTGTTAAGGCTAAGGGGCGAGGAATGAATCAGCTTGGGACACTTGGGGCTGGGAATCATTTTTTGGATGTGTTGATTGTGGATGAAGTTTTTGATGATGAAGTTGCTAGAGTTTTCGGCTTGGAGCTTGGACAGGTTGTGATTCTGATTCATTGTGGTTCTAGGGGACTTGGGCATCAGGTCGCTAGTGATTATATTAAGTTGATGGGAGATGTCGCACGGCGAGATGATAGAGAACAGATGATAGACGATAGAGGTGAGGTTATGGATAGAGAACTTGTTAATGCTCCGATTAAATCGGAATTAGGGAAGAAATATTTTGGGGCGATGTGTGCTGCGGCTAATTTTGCGTTTGCCAATAAGCAGATTATTAGTCATTTTGTTAGAGAAAATTTGAAACATTATTTTCCCAGCTTGAAGATGGAGGTTGTTTATGATATTTGTCATAATATTGCCAAGGTGGAATCTCATTTTGTTGATGGTAAAAAGAAAGATGTTTTGGTTATGAGGAAGGGTGCGACTCGGGCGTTTGGTCCTGGCCGGGAGGAGATTTGTGAAGATTATAGAAAAGTTGGGCAGCCTGTTTTATTGCCAGGTTCGATGGGAACGCCGAGTTATGTTTTGGTTGGGACAAATGAGGCGATGAAGAAATCTTGGGGAAGTTGTGCGCATGGGGCTGGTCGGGTAATGAGTAGAAGCGAGGCGCATCGAAATTTAAGTTTTGATGAGGCTAAGAAAAATATGGAAGAGCTAGGGATTTTTGTCGAGGCTGGTGGGAAGAAAGGGATGATTGAGGAAGCACCTGGGTCGTATAAAGATGTGGATGAAGTCGTGCGAGTTTGTAATAATGTTGGGCTAGGTCGGAAAGTCGTGAGGTTGAGCCCGAAGCTGGTTGTGATTGGATAAAGTTTAAATAGTAGAATATTGTTAACAACTCATGAAAAGAGAGTTTATGATGGGGTTTGTTTTTGTTTTACTTAGCTTTTCTTTGGCGAGTGCAGGAAGCTGTAGTGATGATCAGACCATTATGAGACTTTATTCTGCGACAAATTCTCATGTTTCTGCTTGGGATCAAAATGTTGCGAGTTATGTTGAGGAAATTTGTTATGCGGATATTTTTGGGACCGCATATTCTGGGACTAGTCCTCATGTTTGTACTGGATTGAATAGGGTTGTGAGTTTATCTAGTAGTTCTAATGCTCATGCATCTACGACTAGCGATGCGGTTTACAATTATAATGTTTGTTATGGGGATTTGGAATGTGTTTATGATAGTAGTGCTGGAAATGCATGTAGTAATGGTGGAAAGATTGTTGCTAGGTTGTTTTCTAATAGTAATGCACATGTTTCTTATGCTTCTGGTTCTTATCCTGTAAAGGTTTGTTGTAATAGTATTGGAGTTTATTGGACTGATATGAATGGGAATAGGATTAGTAATGCTGAGATTGGAGATACGGTGAAATTAGTTGCTCGAGGGGTTAGCTCCGGGAATTTTGAGATTAAAGAGGATGATGTAGTTTTAGATGATAATATTAGGACTGGTGCTTCGGCTATTGTAGGAAATGCTGTTGGTTCTGATTGGGTTGGGGTTTGGACTATTAATAATGCAGATATGGCAAAGACTTCTGGTGATTGGGATGAATTTTATTTTGAAATTGGGGGAAAGGTTAGTGAATATTTGGATATCGACCATGTTGGGAGCGATGATATTATGAATGTTAGTATTATTACTCCTTATTGTGGACAGTATTTTGATGAAGGTGTTGTTTCAAATATTGTTGTTAGTACTAGTGATACTGACGATTTAATAACTGGAACTGTTAAAGTTAATGGTATCGAAAAGAATTTCAGTAATGCGGGAATTAGTTTCGCTCACACATTTGGTAGTCCTGGGAATTTTCAGGTTGTTGCTGAAGTTCTTAATGATAGAGGGAAGAAGAGTAGGGCTATTTCTAATATTATGGTTTTGGATAAAAATGCTGGTAGTTATGTTGACGGAGAATATGTTGCTGCATGCATAAAGGAGCCTAAGGATTTTACAAATATTCATGGAAGTGTTGTTGATTTTGATGCTTCTACTACTTTGGGGATTAGAGCTTCTGGCGGATCTTTTGTCGAAATTAGGCCTACGCAGGGAGGTGTTTTTAGTTGGTATTGGACGTTTTATCCTCAGAATATTAAGAGGAACCTTCTGAATACTAGTAATACTTCGGCTTATATATTCACTGCGACTTTTCCTATTGCAGGGGATAATTCTGCTTCGCTGCGGGTTGAGATATGAGGTTAAATTATGATGCATAAAGTTGATGTTGTGGGATTATGGGTTGTTTTATTGAGTATTTTTTTAATTGGATTTGGGTGTGCGGCGACTTCTTCTACAGCTGCCTCTTTTATTATTGATGGTTGTACTTTTGTTTTTGAAGGATCTTCTATCGGTGTTTCTTCTGGGGAGTGTTCGAGTGGTATTGCCAGTGGGTATTTTTTTTGTGAGACTGGATCTCCGGCTATTTCGTGGGCAACTACAGACATAGGACGAGGTTGTTCTATGGGATTAGACACATATAGTCTTGGAGATGATTTTTGTTGTCCTTCTGGTATGTTTTGTAATGAAACTTCTGCTGGGTCTGGGTTGTTTAGATGTGATCCAAGACTGGCGGTTTGTTCTGATCAGAGTAATGAGGTCGATTGTAATAATACTGGATGTATTTGGTTGGATCTCAGTGGCGAATGTACCGATAATGCCAGGAAGAAAGATTGTGGTTATTATACTACTCAGGCAACTTGTTTGGCGGATAGATGGGATATTGGGACATCTGGTATTGGAACGGAACTTTGTGGATCTATGATAGATTGTGGAGGAAAAACTTTTGGTGTTCCTGATGGCGAGTGTGGATGTCAGTGGAATGCTACTGCGCCTTTGGGAAAAAAATGTCAGCTTAGTATGAATGTTACGGAAATGTTTTACAGTGGGACTCCTGATAAATTTGAGTGTTCTAATGTTTATGAGCTTGGGAATTGTACTGACGGTATTCAGAATGTTACTTGGTATTCTTCTAGTAATATTATTAGTGGATTCGGTTCTGGCGTTATCCCTCCTGAATGTTTGGGTGTTTTGGGGTGTAGCAGTGGGGAATCTACTAGATTTTGTGGGGAGCCTATAATTAAGTTGCCAGGTATAAGTTTGTTTAGTTTGTTTGCTTCATTGTTTATTATTGGATTTTATTATTTGTTATTGGATAAGATTAAATACAAGAGAGGTTTTAATTTATTATGAAAAGGTTGATTGGGGGATTATTTATGATGCTTGTTTTGTCTAGTTTTGTGTTCGCTGTGAGCTCTGAAATTAGTTCTGAGTTTTTTGTTGATGTTACCGATAAGCCTGTTGTTGATTATGTTCCTCCTGAGAAATCTGCTGGAGATTATTTGGGGTATTTTGCTTTGGTTTTCGTCGCTTTGGTTTTTGTTTATTTTATTTCTAAGAAGGTTTCTGCCAAGAAGGTTTCTGTTAAAAAAGTTGTCGTGAAAAAAGTTTCTGCAAAGAGAAAGTCTTCTAAAAAGGCAAAGAAATAGACGCTATTTGAAATATTTATAAACTAGGGATGTTAGATTATTTTATGAAAGGATGGTTGGTGTTTTTATTTTTGATTAGTTTTGCTTCGGCTTCTGTGAGTGTTGATAATTATGATGTTAAGAGTGAATATTTTCTTTTTGATGAGATTAGCGGAATTGTTAATTTGAATATTCGAGGTGAGAGTTACAATGAGAGTATTATACTTAGTAATGGGAAAAGGATTGGGTTAGGTAGTTTTTTGGAAGATAATGGGGTTGATTTTGAGTGTTTTCCTGGGGACTGTTCTGAGAATTATGATTATTCTTCTGGGGCGACTGAGAAAATTATTCCGCTTTCGCTTTTAGGAGAGGAGTATGTCGGGTTTGTTTTGAAGGGTGAGGATATTGTTTTGGATAACATTAGTTTTAAGATGAGAAGTGATTTTGTAAGGGGATCTCGACAGCCCTTGTTGTTGGAATTTTTTGAAGAGGAAACTTGGGGATTTGATAAGTTTTCTAATGAATTTTTATTAAGGAATTGGGGATGTTTTGATTCTACGCAGAAAAAAGTTGGTCCATTAATTGGCAGTTCTTTTTATTGTGAGATGGTTAATATTAATAATACGAATGTTTTGAAGGTTGGTGCTGATGTTGAGGGAAGCGGGGGGGGATTAGATATGGCTGTTTATCCTGAGGGTGGATTTGGTTCGTCTTGGGAGTGTAGTTTTGATCCGAAGATTGAAGATGGATGCGTGGTTAATGCGGAAGTTGGAGATATTTTTCCCGAGGGAAATTATTGGGTTTGTGTTGGTGCGAAATCTCTTAGTGGATATAATATATATGAAGATAATGTTGGGAAGAACTGTGGATTTGCCTATGATAATGGGCCTGTAAATAGTGTGAAGGATTATGGTATTTTTGTTCAGGGGGTTAATTATGCGGATGCGAGTGTGATGGGAGAGGTTAGTTTTGGTAGGGAATATATTGATGCGGCTAATGCGATTATTTATGAAAGGTATGGTGGGGATTGCAGTGAGGGTTGTGTTTTGCCCTTGAAGGTTTCTGGGATTCCTCAGAATTTGAGAATTTCAGATGTTAATTTGGTTTATACGGATAACTCGGAATGGCGGTCTAATAATATGGTTTATGATTTGGAATCAAGTTCGGCTAAGGTTGATTTTAATGGAACTTTGGATTTGGGGTTGCTAGGGATTGTTGTTTCTAAGGCGGGGGAATATTCTGCGAAACTTTCTGGGAAAGATCTTTTTAGGGAGAATATAAAGATTTTACCTGCTCCAATTATTTCTTCGGTTTTCCCATTAAGCCCTCCTGCTGGTGTTCCTGTTCCATTTTATGTTGATATTGATTTTGAGGGGAATAAGAGTTTGAGCTATAAATGGAATTTTGGGGATGGCTCGGAGGTTGTTGTTACAGATGTGCCATATACAGTTCATGCTTATAATGATTTGAAGAATTATAGTTTATCTTTGATTGTTAGTGCTGGTGGAAATTTGACGAGCGATGGCGAATTTGAGATTGGAGTTATTAGTCCTGAGGAGGCTGTTTCTGTTGGTTTGAAAGATAGACGCGTCTCTTTGCAGAGTGTTAGGAGGTCTATTGAGAGTTTTCCTGAATGGTATGGAAGTGAATTAATGAAGATTCTTGAAGTGGCTCGTTTTGAGGATGAGTTAAGTAGAATGGAGAGGGCGCAGAATAATTCTTTTGATGCGGAGGATTTTAGAGATATTGCGGTGGAACTTTATGGTTTGAATATTCCGGTTGTTGTTGGGGCGAATAGTTTTGAAAGTCCATTTTTAATGTCGGAGCTTGAAGATGTTGATATTGAGCCTGTGATGATTATTTCTGGGAGTATTAGTGGGGCTGAGAATGAAGATTATGTTAAGCCTATTTTGACTTGGCAAAATGAGAATGTGGATGCTACAATGAAGGGGAGGAATATTTTTGTTTCGTATTTAGATGGTTCAGATTTGGATATTTTAAGTGTGTTTGATATTGAGGTAACTTCTAAGAGTGATGAGGAGAGTTATTTTGTGATTAACAGGCAGTTTGATGAATTGTATTTTAATGGTAATGTCGGAGAGAGGAAGGCTGGGAATTCTGTAGTTATTATTTTGGAGCCTGGGGCAAAGAAAAGTTTTGAGTTTTATTATAAGGATGATGCTCGTGGGAAGTTTTTTGTTTCTCCGAGGCTTAGCTCTATTGTGCTTGAGGCTGACATTGACATGAGTTGTAATTTTGATTTAATTTGTGATGAGAGCATGGGGGAGAATCCGGATAGTTGTCGAAGCGATTGTAAGCCCACCGAGAAGGCTGTGTTTTTTTTGATTTTGGCTGTTTTGTTTTTTTTGATTATTTATAGTATATTGCAGATTTGGTATAAGAGGCATTATGAGGCTTATTTGTTTCGGGATGGTTCGCAGTTGTTTAATTTGTTGATGTATGTGACTAATGCTCGGGCGCGTGGAATGGAAGATAAACAGATTGCTAGGGAGCTTAAGTCTAAGGGTTGGTCGAGTGAGAGGGTTGATTATGTTCTTCGAAAGTCTGTTGGTAAGACGATTGGGATGGTTGAGATTATCCCTATTGAGAGGGTTTCTGCGTGGCTTAGAAATAGGAAAGCTAGACAGGAAGTTGCTAGGGCCATGGAAGTTGCTACGCGTGTCCAGCAGCAGGGGAGTGATTTTAGGAGGGTACCATGATAGAGAAACAAAAAGGCAATGACAACATTAATAAATCTGAGGTTCGGTTTTAGGTGATGATAAAGATTGTGAGGAATTTTGCTCGGAGGATTTTTTCTGGGGTTTTCAAAAAGAAGGGAGAGGTTAAACTTGGATTTTATGGCTCTCCGAATGCTGGGAAGACTAGTCTTGCGAATAGGATTTGTCAGGATTGGTTGGGCGAAGATTTGGGCTCGGTTTCTAAGGTGCCGCATGAGACGAGAGAGATTCAGATTAAGGAGAAGGTTGTGATTGAGAGGAATGGGAGGAAGATTGAATTTAAGTTGATTGATACACCTGGGATTGCCACTAGGATTGATTTTGAGGATTTTATGAAGTTTGGGATGAAGAAGGCTGAGGCTCAGGATAGGGCCAAGGAGGCGACGCAGGGAATTATTGATTCAATAAAGTGGTTGGATGATATGGATGCTGTTGTCGTTTTGATTGATTCTACAGCGAATCCTTATTCTCAGGTTAACATTACTATTCTAGGGAATTTGGTTGCACGGAATATTCCAGTTTTGGTTGTTGCTAATAAGATAGATTTAAAAAAATCAGATATTAAAAAGATTAGAGGGGCTTTCCCAGATTATGAGGTTGTCGGGATTTCGGCTAAGTCTGGTGAGAATATTGAGGAGTTTTACGAGGAGCTTTTCAAGCTGGTAAAGAAGGTGTAATGTGGCAAAGGAAAAGAAGAAGGTGATTAAGAATGGAAGAGAAGATTTGACGATACATTTTATGCCTTATTCTGAGATTGCACACGAAGATAGTGTTGGGAGGATTAAGAAGATTTTGGGAATTGTTTTGAAAAATAAGATTGTGATTTTGCAGGGAAGATTAAGGAGCGATGAGGAGGCAAAGTTAATTGAGAATTCGATGATGTTGATTGGAAATGTTCCAGGATTTGCTGGGATTGAGATTGCGAGTTTGAGTGGGGAAAATGAAAATAGAAGTTTATTTGAGGGGGTTCGACGAAATATTGCGAAGATTTTGGTGGGGGAACAGGATGCGATTACGGTGATTGGTCCGGCGTCGGTTGTTAAGGATATTACGAAGGATCCGAAGAAGATTGAGTTAATGCTTTCTCGAAAGTAATTTTGATTTTTGAAGTTCTTTAATAAAATCCCTAAGAGCTTTCTTTCTCCGTCAGAAAAGTATGATTAACGAAATTCTTTGATAGTTGTCAAAATCTTTGTATTTAGTTTTGTTGGAATGTCTTGGCAAACCAGATTCATGGTAAAGGCTCATAAGTTCTTTCCCCAAAGGATTATTTTATTGATTAATGAATGTGCTTTACGCCATACTCATATCAATACTTTAGAGAATAACTAATTTCAGGTGGGACTCTGGACGGAGCAGATGGTTAAGTAAGATATAAAAAGTATTAGTTGCTAGGATTTATAATATGGTGAGACTAGAGTTTGGGAAAAGGGATTTTATTTGGATCGGCTTGCTTATTATTTTGGTTGGTGTTGGGTTTGTTTATGGGTATAACTCTGGATTGAGTCCATCTGTTATGGGGCATAGTATTGAGGAGCTTGAAGGTGTTGCTTTGAATAGTGATTTAGTTGTTTTGAGAGATAGAGTTGATAATACGTATTCAAAATATTACGTGGTTCCTATGGCTGAAATAGCAATGTTCCATGATGGATGCGTATCTTCTGTTAGCGATAGCAAATTTTGTGTCGCTGCTTGCAATAGGTATTGTCAGGATTCTTGTGCTAAGTTTAGTGGTATTTTTAATTGTAATGGTGGCGAGAGTGGTTTGAATTATGCTGGGGGAACTTTAGTAGAAATTTCCGGGGCTGCAGGGTGTTTGTGTATTAATTGACTTTAGGGGGATTGATTTTTGTAACGGATCTGTAATATATAAAATTAATCTAAGTAATCGTATGATTTTTACAATATATCATTATTACAAGAGAAATGTTGTTTATAAAAGAGATTATATCATATCCAATGTTGTTTAAATTAATGTTTAAGATTTTTTGTTGATTTTTTGATAAGTCTAAGATTACTGAAAGTTTTTATTTTAGGATTCGAAAGATTTATAATAAGAATAGTTTTTTGGAAGTTATGGAAGAAAATTTTAGGGAAACCTTAGAAGTTATTTATGAAGAAATGGCTGAGTCTTGGGACCGGTTTAATTATCTTGCGAATTTTTTGGCTGAAAAGGTTGCTAGCGAGTTGAATGTTGATGAAGAGGCTGTTTTGGAGGCACTTACTGATTCTTGTGGGGATGAAGAGTTGTCTCTTGATGATGTGATTTCTAGGATTGGTTCTTCTGATGAGGAAGAGAGTTGTGCCTGTTGTTCTTAAGTAAGGTTTATTAAGTTTTGAGTTTTATTGTGATTATGCCACACCAATGCGTTAAGTGTGGCTCAAAAATATTTTCTAATTTTTGAATAGGCACTTCTCGATATCTCTTTTAATATCTTCAACCTTCATATTGTCAGGTATATTTATACTTATTGTTTTTGTTTTGGCTGGTTTTTCACGCATATCAAATATAGATATTTTGCCGTTAGCTTTTTGGAATTTTTGAACACCCATCTTATATTAATTTTTAGATAATAAACTTTATAAACTATTGTTTTAACTATAAGATAATAACAAAATGGCAAGACAAAACAAAATCCCGCAAATTTTTAGTGAAAAATTGTTTAGAAAAACAATGAAGACTTATTTGGAAGAATCAAAAAATAAATCTCTTTATAGTCGGTTTTCTCGAATGAGGAATGTTGTAATTTTTTATATTTGTTATTATCAAGGCTTCCGCCCAAAAGAAGCTTTTTGCATAGAAGTTTCACATTTAATTTTTGAGCAAAAAGAAATCTATATTCCAGCCCAAAACAATAAACAAAGAAATCAAGATATGTTTCCAATGAGCGATTTTATTATTAGTTTGATTAAGGAATTTATGATTGTTCGTGAGGAATTTTTGAGCGGGAAAACTTCAAAGTGGCTTTTTCCTTCAACTCGAAATCCTGAAAGTCCAGTTTATCGAGGAACTTTAATCCGTGGGTTCACACGTGCGATTGAATCGCAAGAATTAAAACAGGTTTCTTATGTGGATGCACAGGGGAAAAGGCGTTTGAATTTATCAATTTATTCGTTAAGACATTCTTTCGGTACAAACGCTATGATGAAGATGAAAGATATTAAGCAAGTGGCGAAGGTTTTGCGTCATTATGATGTAAAGTGTCGTTCGACTTATATTTATGTTCATACGGACGCTCAAAGTTCGCGTAGGGAGTTATTGAATAATGTTGTTGGCAAGAAGAATTTAAATACTAAGGAGATTTTAGGATTAGTATGAGCAAAAGAACAGAACGTTTATGCGCTGAATTAAAATGGTCTAACATTTTTTTGTATTTTTTCGTGGCGTTGGGTCTCCCTATTTTATTTTATATAGTTGTTTTGGATATTGGTGTAATGTGGAAAATTCTAGCTGTTCTCATAGCGTTTTTTTTAGGCGGTGGAATGTTACAAGCAAAAAAGGATATCGGAAAAGAACTAATCATAGAAGAATACAAAGAACAACAAAAGCGAAAGAAAAAATAACCTAACGCCTAGTTTTATATAAGAATTCCTCATCAAGATCATTGTTCCTATACCAAAAACTAAATCTTTTCACTTTCTCGATTTCTCCTTTACTATTCAAAAAGTCTTCTAGATAATCTCTTTCGTTTCTTAAGCTAAATCTCCCTAGAAAAAGGTGTATGGATTCCGTCATGAGAAGCCTAGGGTTGCCGAGGGGTCTTTTTAGTGTTACGATTAAGCCTAGGTCCTGATGACTTCCGTTTATTAGGAAATTTTTTAATTCTTTTGTGGGATTCGCACTACTGAAAAATAAGTCTATATCTTCTATGATTAAAAGTCTATTCTTAAATTGGCGACAATATCGGATGAATTTATCTAATTCTTCCAAGTCGTATGCCTTTGGAATCCATCTATTAGGAAATCCATTATATTCTCTGTTGGAATCAAGCACTATTATTTTCTCTTTAGGAATTCCGTTAGTTAATTCTTTTATTACTGTTGTTTTTCCCCATTGTCTTATAGCGATCAAAGTTGCCGTATCTTTATTCCAATAAAATTTAATTTTTCTCATATGGTTCACAATATCTTTTTATATAAAAACGTGCTTTAGGAAATATGGTTTTCGAGAAAAAATGGACTGAGGAGCAAAATAAGGAACTTCTAGAGTTGCATGGAAGAATTTCTAATAAGGAGATTGCAGAGAAATTTAATATATCTCCTACGAATGTCAGTAAAAGAGTTTCTCATTTGAGAAAATTAGAGAAGAGAATCATGAAGAAAAAATCTAAAGCCGAGAAGAAATATCAATCGAATAAAGAAATAGAAGTTATGACTGCTCCTTCGCATAACAATGCAGATGAACTCATGAAAGAATATAAAGTTGATCCAATCAATAAAGAAAAAGCCGAAGAAAAAGCCGAAGATAAAACTTCTCAAAAGGAGTCTCACGAAGATTCAAAGCTTAATTGGGATGGTGTGGCTAATACTATTACAATTATTTTAGATAAAAGATTTATAACGAATGATTTAGCTCCACTAACCGACGAAGAAAAACAATTATTCGCTAATGCATTGAATGAGGCTTTAAGACTTCGGGCACAATTTTATTTTCAGTATGCGGATATTTTTAATTTGGCATTGGCGAGTTTTGCTATAATGAGTCCGAGGATACTCGAATTTTTAGATAGGAAAAAACGAACAAACCAAGAGGCACAGACAGCCGCAACTATTGATTTATCAACGACAAACAAACCTAAAGAAGATTTGTATGTCGACGAGTTAGTAGAAGCCAATAAAAGATTTATGGAAATGACACAACAATGAATAAAGAAGAAGCTAAGGCTATGATTAAAGAAATTTTAGAAGCGTGGGATATTCGTTTAGGGGAGATGTACTTAAGTATTATTTATAGTAAAATAGATAATCTTACCGACGATAAAATACAAAAAAGTTGTCAGCTCTTGAGGAAATATCTTTAACGCCAGATTTTTATATAAAAACATCTATTATATTTTTAATGTGAGGAGAGGGTACTACTCACATTGTACTCTTTTCTCATTATTGAAAGGAGGAAAAAAACAAAGTGAACACAAAAATCAAAACAAGTCTTTACGTAGGTGAAGGTATTGTGGGATATCGATTAATCCAATATGTTCCTAAGAATGTTCTTCTTAAAAAATATAATGGTGTTGTCATTGCTGGCGGTCTTATAGTTACTGGTGTTTTAACACCTTGTGACATGGGAGGAAATCATATTTTGGCTGTTGGACTAGGGGCTGGGGTTAACGAGATCTTAGATGTTGTTGGTTTGAAATAAGAATATGGGAAAATCTATTATTCAAAACAAAACAAGAACATTGGTTCAGTATTCTAGTGTTTCTCTAGATAATAACGCACAAGCTCAAAGTAGTCTTGTTATTCCAACTCTTGCCGATGTTATTGGTATTGATTGGGACTTAACAGTTAATGCTGCTGGGACTCTAGTTGGTGCGAAAACTGTTGAAAATGCAATTCAAAGAATGGTTATTTCGGATAGAAACGGAAAACCAGTCATGGATGTTGCTGGTTCAGATTTGCCTTTGCTATCTTTATTATTAAGCCCTAATGGGTCATATAGTACTCCAGATACAGCAACGCAAAATACCGACAAATATTATAGGGATGTATTGGGTATCACAGCAGTTTTGGCTAATCAGCCATTGAGTATACAAATTACTTTTGCCCCATATTCAGCTCTCGCTACTTCGGGCGCTACTGGTGCGATAGTTAATTTGACCATTAATATATGGTATGGATCTAATTTGGGAGACGCTACGACAAGAATTTATAAGAGAACTATGAGTGTTGTGTCGGGAGATAATTTTGTAGGTAAAAATTTAGTAAATGGAGTTAATACTCATATACTAGCCTTCAAGATTGGGTCAGAGAGTAATCTTAGCTCAGTCACTTTCTCTTCTAACGGCGATATGGATGATTTTTCAAGATTACTGCCACAGCAGATAATCAATTTGGAAAATGATATTTATCGAGACAAACATCAAACTGGAATCTTTAAGTTATTTGTTGAACCTTTCAAGGTTGAAACACAGAACACAAGACTGGATTTTAGTAGTACAGGCTCGGATACGGTAAGCGTTTATCAAATCGCTAACAACTAAATATTTTTTATTTTTTCTTCTATTTTTTTTAAGAAGACCAACAAAAACAAAAACAATATCAAAGATGGGACAAGGAATATACTTCAAAGTGAAAGAGGCAAGTGTTAGTAGCTCGGGCTATCGAGAAGTTTTAAATTTTGAAATTCCTGGTCCAAGTCCTATAAGGATTCTTGATATATCTTTAAATCCTGACGCTGTGTTTTCTTCCTATGGTGCTTTTGGGCTTGTGATTGGAGGACAAACAAATGAAACCGATGGGTCTCCTTTGCCTTCTGCTTTAGATATTCCTGTATGGGCTTTTAAAAATAAAAATATTTTAGCTGATGGTCATATTGTCGAAGGATTGGTTTTGAATCCAGGAGATACGATTAATATTTTCGCTTCTAATTCGTCGGGGACTGGCAAAATTACGGCTGTTATTACGGGGGAGATTTTGTAAAATGGGTGTTATTGCTGCTATACCACCAGTTTTAGGTTTTATCGGAAGAACTGCGGCATGGGCTACTTTTACTAAAATGGGTGGAAGTATTCTAAATATGGCTAAATCTAAAATTGGAAAAACAGCTATAAACACAGGAATCGCGACTGGAACTTTTTATGCTGGAACATCTGTGGTTGGAGCTGGGATTGATAAGATTACATCCCCATTAGGAATTAATAAAAGAGAAAACGCACAAAATGAAGAAGATAAAATAAACGCACAGAGGGATTTATTAGAATCTTCAAAAAATGCTAACGTTGGGGCTATTAACGCCGTTAATGGTATGGGTAATGGTGGGGTTGTGAGTAGTTTGGATATGAAGGAGTTTATTATAATGGGAGGGCTTTTGGCTACTGCTGTCACGGGGGTCTATTTGTTGGCGAAAAAATAAGATGGCGAGAAAGAAGAATTCTAATTTAATTTTGGGGTTGGGATTATTGGCTGTTACTGGGGTTGGAATTTATTTTTATTTGAGGGATAAAGGTATTGATATTTTAAATATTGCTACTCGGGATGATAGTGTTGGATCTAGTGTTGGATCTAGTGTTGGATCTAATATCGGAGTTAGAGAAATAGGTGGGGGCATTGTATCTAGTGCTGGGGGGAGGGGTACTTCGGACTGGGTGACAACTTCGGAAGAGGTTGCTCCTTCAACTGCGTCTAGTCGTTCCGATTCTTCTATTGGTAGATCTGGTGGGAGCTATTCTTTGGGACAATCGATTAGTAATCGTGGAAGCAGTACTCCTACGATTATGTTATCTTCTAGTAACACACCAGCACAAAATATTTCGATAGCATCTAACCTTTCGACTACTTATACTTCTCCTAGCGGAACACAAGAGGCGGGGTATTTGAGTATTACTGATTCGAAGAGTGGAGGTAGTAAATCCTCAATTGTTTCTAAAGTAGCTAATACTTTAACTTCGGGAATTACGAATACTGGTAAACTTTTGTCGAGGGTTTTTTGAGATGGGGTTTTCGGGCGGAGGCGGAGAGATTTTAGATGGGTCGATTACTTCGGATAAGTTAGCTTCTAGTGTCTTTTCTCAAATCAACAAACAACAACTCGAACAAAACCTAAACATCTTAATAAATTCAGCGTCGGGAAGTGTCTTAAATGATTACGATGATATGTTTTTAGATATTTTCAGTGATACGAATGGATACGATAATACTGTTGATACTGGAAATACAACGGCAATATTTTACGGAAATGGAAACGCAACAACAAATACAAATCTAGGAACACCAAATCAAACAACTGGGGCAGTAACTACAAAATGTGGAATGAAATTTGTAACAACGTCGGCGGATAAATATATTAACAAATTTACAAAAATATCGACGACAACCGCAACAACTGGTTATTTATTAAACGCGAGTAAATCTGTTTTGGCTTCCGCTTCTTTTATCGGTGATGTTTGCACTTTTAGTTATCCGATAGCTTTAGCTAATGCAACAAATTACTATCTTGCAGTTGATAGCGGTGGGTCTTCTTATACTCGTTCTTATAGGCTTAATTCTTCAGGTGGCTACTCTTATCCAACAACAAAAACATGGATGAATTGGATAGCTGGGTTAGATAGTGGAAACGATGAAGCGACATATTTCGCAGATGTTATAAGTGTAGAATTATATGATAATTCATCGGCAGTTTACTCAAATATCGACGCTGATAAAATAGTTCAAACAAACGCTCAAAGCATAACAGCTAATCCAATCGGACATCAAGTTTTTTGTCACAATACCTTGACTGGAACGGCAAATATAACTTATGATATTTCTTTTGATGGTGGGACTACATGGGAAACAGACCAAGCGCTTAATACTAAAAATGTAGATGTTCACGACGGTGACAGCATGATTTTAAAACTAAATTTAAACGGAACTGGTGCTTCTAATAAGGTAACGGCTAAAGATTATGCCGTTATGTTGGATTACTAAAATGAGATTTAAAAACCCTAACAAAAAAGACGACACATTAAAAGATTTGTTGATTGAGAAGGGGTTGATTACCGAGACGGAATTTAAGAATAAAAAGAAGGAGAGGCATGGAAGTTCTAAAGAAAAATAGTGATGAAATTATTTGGCATTTGGTTAATTCGTTTTTGGCTGGGGCTTTAGTCGTTTTAGGTTCGTTGGCTGGTGGAGATTTTTCTTGGAGGGGTGTTGTTTTAGGCTTCGTTGCTGGAGTTGTTGTTATGGTTACGAAGTTGAAAGAGTATTGGGACAGTGAGAAAGGGGAATATTGTAGGGGATTGTTTGTTTTTATTTGATTGGTCTATTATCCGGATATTAGACCATCCCAGGGATGGTCCACTATGGCCATATTAGACCCTAATAAAGACGAGTTCTTTTTTTACACCAATCACCATCACAACGCCAAATTCTTTTTCCGTAGCGAGTTTTCCAGCTTGTCTCAACCATAAATTTCTCATCTCGCTTCTTTTTGCATGCGTTACAAACATGTCTTTTTCTTGTCATAATTTTAATTCCCTAATCTGATTTAAAATTCTTAGTTCTACTTCTGGAAACTTTGGATACCATTGACCCTTTACGATCATGTAGACTGCTGCTTTGTTTAGGTTTAGTTTTTCTCCAATGTTTGAGTAGCTTAGCCCCTTCTTTCGCATTTGAGATATTGTTTTAAGAATTGTTTGTTTATTTGTCATCATCACCCGCTCCCCAATCATCTACCCCAAGTTTAGATAACTCCTCCTCAATCTTCATCCTCTCCTCAACCAACATCCTAATATCATTATTAAAAATTAAGAGTTTGTGTTTCAAATAATCAATTTTTCGCTCTTTGTAGTTTTTATCGTCGCTATACATCAAAAAAGTAGCATTTCTAAAAAATTCGGTTGCACTCATGCCTTTACATTTCGTCTCAAACAAATCCCTAAAAGGTTCTCCTTCTATTCCCAAATTAATCGTAGCCCTCTTTTCTTTTTTCTTTTGTTTATACTCTCTAACCATGTTGTTTTTGTGCATAACTTTGAGTATGCACTTTTTTTATTTGAGGCAAAAAATCTTTTTTTCTCGCCTACTTTTTATTTACCTTATTTTTAGCCCTGATTTTTTCCACAGCGTCGGCTAAAAAAATCACATTTTAAAAAAAATAAAAATAATGTGATTAAATTCCGCTATGATTTTTTTTATTTTCTAAAGTGTGCATACTCAAAGTTATGCAGTGTTTTTCATCTGCAAAATACAAATAATCTCTCATATAATTCATAAAAAATCTAGGGTCAGTTTGTTTGTAGAAGTCGGCGATTGGTGTAAGTCGGATTGGTTTGCCTCGGATTTTTTCGGCTTGGAATATCTCATTTAAAATTAAATTTACCAATGATTTCATGGCATCCTCCCAAATGGGTCTCTATCGTCGATACATTCATAACATATAAAACAAAATAACCCATCACACCCTTCTAAAATTTGCCCATCTCCCCGTCTTCCGCAATTATCACATCTTTTATAAGCCATCAATTAGAACCTCTTTCTTTCTTGCTTGGCAGTCTGGACATAATCTAGATTTATTACAAATATGACCTAATGCAAATCCACTATCCCACCAACCTTCTCCACATACACCTTCAAACTTATTCCTCTCGGCGATTTGTTGAATATTGTGTTTAGCAAGAGAACAAATTAAGCATTCTTCTGTATCATCCCAACAATCTTTTATTTCTTTAAAAAGTTTTTCAATCTCTCTAAAATCTTCTTGTGGGCTCATAAAGTCTTCTGCTGTCGTTTCTCCCGACACTTTAATTCCTTATCTCGCTCCTCCATATTTCGCCTCTCTGCTCTCTGCAAAGAAAAATCATCACGCAATTCCCTAAACCCAAATTCTGTTAAAGTTGTCATAGTGATTCAATTAAAGCCTCCGCGAAATTTTCAGGATTAAGGCAGGGAGAGGATGTCGTCGCTCCCTGCTCTTTCTTAGAAAGACTGATGAGAAAAATGCAAGACTCAGCAGTTTTAGAAAGAGTTTGATATTGGCTTGTTATAACTAATAATTCCCCGATTGTTGCGCACTTTTCTTTTAGTGCTTCAAAGTTTAGTCCTCTTTGTTTTTGCATTTTTTTTGTTTTCCGATGGTTTTTTATATAGTGAAGTGCTGGTTTTCGCATGCCACACCAATGCGTTAAGTGCTCCAAGATTTTAGATATGGGGAGTAAAGAGATTCTTGAGGGATGTGATAGTTGTGGTGGGAAATTTTTTTTCTATATTAAGGATGATCAGGCGGAGAGGATTAGGTTGTCTAGGGATGAATTGATTCCAGAATTTAATAGTGTCGATAAGACAAAGATTGAGGCGGATGTTCGGAGTATTTTGAAAATTGAAGATGAGGAGAAGCCAGTGATTTTGGATTTGGAAAGCGTTAGGGTTTTGGGGCCTGGTCGTTTTGAGCTGGATATTGTGAGTTTGATGAATAGGCGGCCGATTGTGTTTAAGGTTAGTGAGGGGAAGTATTTGATTGATATTGAGGGGCTTTAGATTGTTGAGGTTGGTAGGTTGTTTCGGGAAGTTTAATAAAGTTGGATTTTGTTTTTTTGTTATGGCTATGAAGGAAGTTTTGAAAAGTGAATTGGAATTGATTTCAGTTAGTGATGAAGAAGTTTCTAGGTTAGAGGGGGTCGCCTTGGATTTTATAAAATCTTTGAAAAAAAGGGGGTTGACGGCGTATATTGGTGGCAGTCTTGCCAAGGGAACACTTATTGTGAAAGAAAAGCAGGATATTGATATTTTTGTTGTGTTCGATTATAGTGAAGATATTTTGAAGTTGGAGAAAATTTTGAAGAAAATGAAGTTGCCTGGAGAGCTTAAGCTGGTTCATGGGTCGAGGGATTATTTTCACGTTGATTGTGGCGATGTTGTTTTAGAGGTTGTGCCCGTTGTTGAGAATAAAGATCCGGAATTGGCTGAGAATGTTACTGATGTTAGTCTTAGTCATGTTAGGTATGTTAAGGGCGAGGTTTTGAAGAATCCTAAGATTGCCGACGAGATAAAGTTTGCTAAGGCATTTTGTCGGGCGAATCGTTGTTATGGTGCAGAGGGTTATATCCGTGGATTTAGTGGTTATAGCCTAGAGATTTTGGTTATTTATTTTGGAGGGTTTGAGAAGTTTTTGAAAGGGATTAGGAAGAAGAATGTTATTGACCCTATGAAATATTTTAAGAGCGATAGAGAGATTATGAGGGAATTGAATGCTAATAAATTGCAGGGACCTCTTGTTGTTGTTGACCCGACGTATAAATTTAGGAATGTTTGTGCTGGACTTGGGCTTTTGACTTTTGAGAAGTTTTTGGAAGTGAGTGAGAAGTTTTTGAAGAGTCCGTCTTTGGATTTTTTTAAGAGAAGAGAAGTTGATGTTAAGGGCATGAAAGAGTTTGCTTTAAAGAAGAAGGCGAAATTTTTGGAGTTGGAGTTTAGGACGGATAGGCAGGAAGGGGATATCGCTGGGACGAAGATGAATAAGTTTTTTAGGTTTTTTGTTAAGGAATTGGCGAAGAATGAACAAGGGGTTTTGAGAGTTGAGTTTGATTATTCTGGTGTTGGAAAGAAGGCGAAAGGATATTTGGTTGTGCTTGAGAAGAATGAGGTTGAGGTTTGTGGTCCGTCGATTGGGCTAGAGGAACAGGCAGTGAAGTTTTGTGAAGGGAAAGGCAATGCTGTTTTTAAGAAGAAAGGATTTTGGTGGTGGCGAAAACGAGTTTCTGTAGATCGAGTTTTGGAATTTGTTAAGGGTTTTGAAAAGGAGATGGGGGCGATGGTTCGTGAAGTAAAGAGTGGCAAGTAATTAATATTGGGGTTTGTTGCGTGTTTCTTGTGCGCCTTTTATATATTGAGCAGTTTCTTGTTTTAGGATTTCTATTTTGTCTGTTTTTTCCCATGTGAAGTCTTTATCTTCTCTTCCGAAGTGTCCGTATGCGGCGGTTTCTTTGTAGATTGGTCTTCGGAGATTTAGTTTGTTGATGATGTCTTGTGGTTTTGTTGGGAAATGTTTTTTTGCTAATTTTGCCAAAAGTTCTTCTGGGACCTTGTTTGTTTGGTAGGTATTTATGTTTATACTTACTGGTTCTGCTACTCCGATTGCATAGGCTAGTTGGACTTCGCATTTGTCTGCTAGTTTTGCGGCTACGATGTTTTTGGCGATGTATCTTGCTGCGTAGGCTGCGCTTCGGTCGACTTTTGTTGGGTCTTTTCCGCTAAATGCTCCTCCTCCATGTCTACCCATTCCGCCATATGTGTCTACGATTATTTTTCTTCCGGTAAGTCCAGCGTCTGCAAATGGTCCGCCTCTTACAAATTTTCCTGTTGGGTTGATATAGATTTTTGTTTTTTCATCTATTAGGTTTTTGCAAATTGGATTGATTACTTTTTCTCTGATATCTTTTCTTAGAGTTGCTTGGTCGATTTGTTCGGAATGTTGATTCGAGATTACGATTGTTTCTATTCTTTTTGGGGAGTCGTTTTCGTATTCGATTGTTACTTGGCTTTTCCCATCGGGTCCAAGATATGGGAGATCTCGGATTTTTCTTACTAGGGATAATCTTTGAGTTAGTTTGTGTGCGAGTTGGATTGGGAGAGGCATTAGTTCTGGGGTTTCGTTGCATGCGTAGCCGAACATCATTCCTTGGTCACCAGCTCCTTGTTCTTTGAATTCACCTTCTCCTTGTGTTACTCCTTGGCTGATATCTGGAGATTGTTCGTCTAGATGGACTAAGACTGCGCAAGTTTCGTATTCGATTCCGTGTGATGACTTTGTGTATCCTATTTCTTTGAGAGTTTGTCTGACGATTTTTGGGATGTTTAGATTCGCTTTTGTTGTTATTTCTCCGGCTATTAGAACCATTCCTGTTTTTGTGCAGGCTTCAGCTCCGACTCTGGATTCTGGATCTTGTCTTAGGCATTCGTCTAGAATAGCGTCGGAGATTTGGTCGCAGATTTTGTCTGGGTGTCCTTCCGTTACGCTTTCTGATGTGAAGAGATAATTTTTCATGAAGGATTGAGGATGTTTTTGTATATAAAATGTTTTGATTAATATATTCTTATAGGAATATTTTTATAATGTTTATTATTCTTTTGTGTATGGATAGTTTGGATTTGATTAAGAAGAGACGGGTTGTGGCTGGAATCACACAGAAAGAATTGTCTAAGTTATGTGGGGTTTCCCAATCGATGATTGCTAAGATTGAGGCTGGACGATGTGAGGCTAGTTATGGTGTTGCTTGTAAAATTTTTGGTGCGCTTGATTCTTTGGTTATTTCTAGTGAATTGAAGGCTAAAGATTTTATGAAGAAAAAAATTGAATTTTGCGAGGTTGATGATAGAGTTAGTGAGGTTGTTTTGTTGATGAAGAAGAAGGGAATTAGTCAGTTGCCGGTTTTGGACTCCGGGAAGTTGGTTGGGCTTGTGAGTGAAAAAGTGTTGATTGATAATATGGATAGGTTAGGAAGTATTTTGAAGGTTGATGAGATTATGATTGATGCGCCTCCGGTTGTTAGTGAGGTTACTTCGAAGAATACAATTGTTTCGTTGCTTCGAGAATTTCCGATTGTATTGGTTTGTAGAGGGAAAGAATTTGTTGGGCTGATTAGTAAGGCGGATGTTTTGTTGAAGATGTGATTAGGCGAAGATGTGAATGTGCTCTTTTATTGCAGCCCATGTTGGAGGCGAAACCATTGTACTGATATCTTTTCCTTCTCTGTATGTTTGTCTTATTTTGTTTCCGGAGATTTCCATTGGGCATGTTTCGTATAGAATGTTTGAATTTTGTTGTAGTATTTTTTTAGCATCTTCTTCTAGAGGCATATTTTTCCTGTCTACTATTAATATATTTGGGAATTTCAAGTAAAAGTCTTTGTATATTTGATTTATGTTTATTCCTCTTGAAGAGGTGGTTTTTGTCATGATGTTTAGTAGGTCTGAGCCAGTTATGAAAAGGTCGTATTCTGTTGGATTTATTTCGTAGTGTTTTCCGGTTGATATTAAATTAAAATGACTTTCCCAGTTGTTATATTCTATATTATTTTTTACGGCTTTCTTTCTTATCTCTCTTGGCAATAAATTGGGACGTTGTTTGTTTCCTATGTAGATATCTGTTTTTTTCGGAAATGTTTTTGGCGATGTTTAGAAGGTGAAGATGTCCTGCTTGAAAGGGGTTGAATGAACCTTTGATGAATGCTTTTTCGAATTTTTTCATTTCAGTTTTTCCATGCCATTTCGAACATGTATGCTAGAGAACTTGTGAAGAATGGGGAATTTATCCAGACTCCGTAGTCGAAGTCTTCGTGGACGTTTGTTGGTTTGATTGTGAATATTAATTCTGTTTTGTCGACTATTACGAATCGTGCATTGATTGGTCTTGACCTAATTTCTACTCCTAGTTTTTTGGAGAGCTTTTTTGCTTCTGCTTCATCGTCGCCAATCATTACTTTGATGTCTACTTTTCTTTTGCTTAGTTTTGCGAATGTTTCTTTGAACATTTTTTGTTTCTTGGTTAGTTCGAAGCTAGATGAAGTTAGGTGGACTGTTTTTGAGCTTGAGTCCATTACGGATTTCATTTGGAGATAAAGGTTTGAACGTCCTTTGATTGAGGTCGAGAGTTCGTGATTTTTGATTGGTTCTATTCCTGTGTTGTGGAGTTGTTTTAATTCTTTGTATTCTATTGTGTCTTTTAGTCCTGAAAGAGTTTTTATTTTTTCTTCGGCGTATGTTGTTGTGTTGTTCTTTAATTTTTCTATTACGATTTCTGGTTTGACAGCGATGTATTTGACTGGTTTGCCTAATTTTTGGATTACAAATCCTCGTTTTTCTAAGGATTCTAAGACATCGTAAGTTCGTGAGCGTGGGACACTTGAGATTTCTGCTATTTCCCCTGCTGAAGAAACGCCTTTGGAGAGAAGGGCAAGCCATACTTTTGTCTCGTAGATGTTTAGATCGAAATATCCTTTCAATTTTTTGATTAGTTCTGGTTTATTTATCATTTTAGTTTTGGATTATGTCTGCTAGAGAATGTAGTTTAGTCATTGTGGTGTTTCGCATAGTTTCTAAATTTTTTTTGTCTTTTTGGTTTAGACTCTGGAATTCTTCTGAAAAAGTTATTGCTGTTTCCCTTAGATATACTCCTAATTCTTGGGTGATATCCTCGGTATATTTTGTATAATAGTCAGTTGTTGCCGAAATTAGGTTTGCTAATTCGCAGAGTTTTTCTTTGTTTACCATTTTGTTATTACTGTATGATTAAAACTTCTTTTATAAAGTTTTTGGTTTGTTGTCTTTTTTTAGGGACTACATTAGAAAGGTTTAAGAATATTGGGACTTGTTGTTATTTATGAGTTGGAACAATGTTGTTGTTTTCTTGCTTGGTTTTGTAGCTTGTGCTATCTTATTTTTTGGGCTTAGTTCTGGACTAGAAGTTCCATCGACGGTGTCGGGGTTTGGAGTTTTGGGTTCGGGTTTTGATAAGGAGATTTCTCCTTCTGACCATGTTAACGAGGATGATATTATTGTTTTGGGTGACAAGGTTATTTTGAATATAAGGGGGGTTAGTCTTTCTAATTATGCTGATTCGGGAAGTATGGTTCCGGTTTTGGATAAGGGTGCGAATGGGATTAGGATTGTGCCGTTGAGCGAGGACGACGTTGAAGTTGGTGATATTGTTAGTTTTAGGATTGGAGGGATTTTGGTTGTGCATCGGGTTATTGAGAAGGGAGTTGATGACGAGGGTGTTTGGTTTGATGTTAAAGGGGACGCAAATATGATTGGGGATGGGCGGATTCGGTTTGAGGATATTGAATATGTTACGGTGGGGATTTTGTATTGATGAAGATGTCTGGAGTTTTTAATTTTGAGGAAGGCAGGGATAAAATTATTGAACTTGTGAATTGTGTAAAAAGAAAACCTGTCCTTGTTGGAATTTATGGTTGGCCGAATAGTGGTAAGTCATATTTAATTAAAGAGATTGGTAATTATTTTAACAAAAAAAGTTTGCCTTCCTATTGTTATGGAGGCTCGACTTATGTAGGTCTTTTTGAGCAATTAAGGGATGACCATCAGCTAAAGCATTCATTACATTTATTTCATTCTGCATGGGAACGATTTTATGATATAAGTGGGAAAGTTGTTTCGTTCGAACAAGATCCTGGCTGGTTGGCAGAAAATATTTTAGGTAGGGATATTGATTTGAAGGTTGGTATTTATAATCCTTTTTTGTATGGGAAGATTTATGGGGAATATGATTTTGTTATTTCTAATCCTAGTTCTGTAAAGAAGCCTATCTTATATTAATAATTTCCACAAGAGGAGGCTTGCGAATATTCCTGTTGTGATGTATGGCATTGCTGGGTAGGCTTTTCCTTTTTCTGAGAAGAGGAAAATTGAGAGAAGACCGGCGAAGCTTCCGAAGATTATGAATAGTGCTGGGATAAGTCCACTTATTCCGAATAAGATTTGTTCTGGGTAGGCTCTTAGGAAAACTCCGGCTGTGATGATTGGGAAAATAACATCGCCTCCGCCGAGGATTGCGAGGTTAATTTTGAATTTTTTCTCTTTGACCGATTTTGGCATTTCTTTGTTTTCATATTTTATTTTTATTTTTTGTATTTGGTCTTTTACTTTTTGGGAAGCGGAGGGGATTAGGAACCCGCCGAATATTTTTAGTTCATCCATTTGAAATTTTGCCATTTTTTGCATGATGCCAGATTCCCAGACTGCCCATGCGTCGTAGATTGAGATTAGGATTAGGAGTGCGATTATTGACATTGGAGTTAGAATTGGGACGAAGACTGCTGCGATGCCTGGGTAGATTAGGAGTTCTGTTAGATTGTGGGCATAGAAATTTGGGAAGAATATTTTGGTGAAGGAAAGCGGGATTGCGATTGCTAGGGCGATAAGTGAGATGTTTGTTAAGGTAGAGTATTTTAGTATTGCATTGATTGAAAGGGCAAGGGCAAGGGTTATGACTAGAAAGAACCATAGCCGGATTACCATTTTCCATTTGTATTTCATTAGGGTGAAGATTAGTGCGAAAGCTAGGGCGAAAGATAATATGAGGGAGAGGAATGTTGGTGTCGGTTCGTCTTCTGGAGTTTGTAGTCCGAAGGGGAGTGGATTTGATAGATTGTCTATTTGCCCAGTTGTTTCGTTGATGGTTGGAGTGTATGCGTTTATCACGAAGAGTCCAATGAATTGGGTTAAGAGGAACATCCCTAGAAGTATTAAAGTTACTGAGAGTTTGTGTTTCATTCTAGTATTTTTAACCGTCCTTTAACTAGATAGACTATAATGACGCCCAATATTGTGGATAACATGAAGCTTATTTTTGAATTGCTTGGTATGAAATATATATCCATTAGTCCCCAAATTCCGCGCCAGAAACTTATTACTGCGAAAGCGATAAGTAGTGTCATGATGACTTGTTTCATGGGCATTGATTTCATCTTGTTGTTTATGGGAAAGAGGTATATAAGAGTTTTGGGTTTGATTATGTCTTAATTATTTAGTCACAACAAAGTTTATAAAGTTTAGATTTTGTTGAGGTGTGGTTTTGAGGTGATGCAATGAAAAATGGAAAAGAAAAATG